>CALAMC010000099.1 GCA_937925655.1 uncultured candidate division Zixibacteria bacterium
ATTTTGGCCCATGACATCCCGGCCGCGCGAAGCTGTTCGTCGGTCACGCGATGCAGTTTGGCCGGGGTGATTGTCCCGTCGCCCGTTAATGCCTTGACGCGCATAAATATCGTTCGGGCGGCCTTGCCGGAGAGCATCTGGCCGGTGATAATCGAAACGAAAGTTTCGAAATTGAGAGGTTTCTTGGGTATGGCAAACAATTTGACGTTGTCGATAAGCTGGGCCATTGTTCTATCGGTTTGTTTTAGAAAGGTCTGACTTTCGGCAATGGAAAATTCCGGAACTTTTAAACGGGTCATTTGATTATCCTTTTTTATTCATTCAAGAGACTCAATGAAGGTACAATTGTCAATTTGCGCAATCACTTTATGAAATAAAAAAGCCCCGCTTTGTTGCGGGGCTTTAATGTGCCTGCATTTTTAATAATCAAACAACTCATATGTTGCCCAGGGGCAATGATATTGCCAGTAACCGGTCAGCGGCAAGATCACATCATTCGGCGGCAAGGAGTAATCTCCGAACTGCCCGGCAATTAGGCCGCGGCGGCTGTTCATCAAGTCAATAAACTTCCCCCAGAACCGGCCGTGACCCTGGCCGCATACGGCGCACTCACGGGCGTCATCGTAATACCAAAAGCCATTGAATTCGAACAAAACAACGTCCAGATACAGCCCGGACACCGACCCTCGAAATTGCCGCCAGGGTGTATCATTAGTGGCCGGGCCGCCAAAAGTTCCGGACATGATACCGAGCGTGTCGCCATTGTAATTCAACCAGTAACCGTAAATAAAACCGGTATCTCCGGTATTGTCGTATTTAATCCATTGACCGGTGATGGTTCCGCCCGGACAGCTGTTTTGCCAGATGCGGCGCGAATGCACGGCGACCCCATTGCGATTATCGGCCATGTAGAAGGTGTCAAGCTGAATCAAGTCGAATAAATTAAAATGTAACGTTATCGGCGCGGTCTCAAAAGTCAAAACGGGGGCCATAAAATACTGGACATCGGTTCTAGCGGTGACGATAAAACTCAAACCATCCAGATCCATGTTTGTCGCCGATACCCAGGCCGAGACGGTAGGCACGTCGGTTATCAGGACCGAATCCTGACCGTCTTCAAAATCGATAATATGTCTGACCCTGATAGATCCGACCGCATTGATATTCAAGGTCCCCGACCAGTCGGTGATGACAGTCGCGGATGAGCCCGTACCGAACAGATCACCCCAGAGAAACGTTATGGCAAAGGCCTCACTGTGGCAGGCAATATCGACGGCATTGGAATCAAGATTAGACCACCAGGCATAGGCCGCGGCCTCGTCGTTTTCGTTAAGATAGTTATCGAGCATGTCCTTGGCGACGTCTGGTATTTCGGCTGTTGTCGGGGTGCGGTTATCGGCCGGGTTGGGATTCGAGACTTTCTCGCCGCATCCAATCAATGCGACAAGCAGGCCGGCAAAAAATAAAATGAATATACGCATGACTTTACTCCCCGCGAAAAAATTTTTGATACTCCCTACATTATAAAGATACGGGTCTTCGCGTTTATTGTCAACATTTTGAAGGCGAGGAAAGATTTATAAAAGTGATGAGTTTATGTAAAGACAATGTTATCGCCGGCGATTATTCCATATTTCGGAAGGCCCTGATAACGTCATAGGGCTCCTCCACTTCGAGAAGTTCCTGGCGGAAATAATCGTGCTGGAGATTCATAGAAAGTTCCTTGAAAACCCGCAGGTAGAGGTTATCATCATATGGTGGCGCCGCCATGGCAAAAAATAGTTTTACCGGTTCTTCATCGAGGGCATTAAAATAGTAACCATCATGATTGCGGGCAAAAGCTAACACAAATTCCTTGGCCTGCATGGAACGAATATGAGGAACGGCAATACCCTGCCCGATGGCCGTGGTAGCTTTACGCTCCCGGTTGATGAAGTCATTCAGGAGCTTGCAACGGTTGCCGGTCAAATCCGATTTTTCTAAAATATCAACCAACCCGGAAAGAATACGTTCTTTATTGCGCTCCTTCCATTTTTCGGAAGAAGAATCCTCCGGTTCCGGCTCCTGCTCAACTTTAAAGTCGAGCACAATTAAGTCCTCTCTGAAATATCTCCAAATACTCATTATTTTTTATCTATCGGACGCAACCTTTTAAAACTGAACGAATTAAAAACCCCATTCGGTAACTGTCAAGTTCTATTATACGTTTTCCATAACCTGAAATCTCAGGCCGCGCCGGTTTGTTCCTATTGACTTTCGCGGGCTATTTATTTACTTTCGAGCGCCAGTGAAACGCAATCAGTTTAGTCCGGCCGCTATTATGCCGACTAAATGTATAAACGATAAAATGTTAGGGGATAGTTGTTGCCTGCATTCAGTGACCTAAAACGAACCCATACTTGTGGCCAACTGACCGCCGCCGATGTTGGCCAGAGGGTTATCCTGAACGGTTGGGTCCAGGAGTACCGTAATCTTGGTGGCTTATTGTTTGTTGACGTCCGGGACCGTTATGGCCTGACGCAGGCGGTTCTCAATCCGCAAAAGGTCGAGAAGAGTTGTTTTGAAACGGCGACCAAGGCCCGGCACGAATATGTCGTGGCGGTTTCGGGAGTGGTGCAAAAACGCCCCGAAGGAACGTTAAATGCAAAAATGACTACCGGAGAAATAGAGGTGGCCGTCGACAAGTTTTATATTCTGTCGGAATCCAAAACTCCGCCCTTTGAAATCGTCGATAATCCCGATGCTTCCGAAGTCCTCAAACTGGAATATCGCTACCTCGATTTGCGCCGCCGGCCGCTTCAGGAAAAAATAAGAATACGTCATGAAGCCTGCATGGCGGTGCGCGAGTACTTATCGTCCAAAAATTTCTATGAAATCGAAACCCCCATGCTGATGCGTTCGACGCCGGAAGGGGCTCGCGATTATGTCGTGCCCAGCCGGGTGCAGAAGGGTAAATTTTATGCTTTGCCCCAGTCGCCGCAATTGCTGAAACAGATTCTCATGATTTCCGGGTTTGATCGTTATTTCCAGCTGGCTCGCTGCCTCCGCGACGAAGACCTCCGCGCCGACCGCCAGCCGGAACATACTCAAATCGACCTGGAAATGTCCTTTGTCACGCGCGACGACGTATTTGCGATCGGGGAAGGACTCATGCCTTACATTTTCAAAAAAGTGCTGGGAATCGATATCGAATCACCATTTCCACGCGTTGATTATCACGCGGCCATGAATCGCTGGGGGATAGATAAGCCCGATTTGCGTTTCGGTATGGAACTGGTCGATATAACCGAGATTGCGGCTTCATCCGATTTCAAAGTATTTTCTGAAGCGGTTAAAACCGGCGGTGTGATCAAAGCCATCTGTTTGAAGGGTGGCGCCGACTATTCCCGAAAACAGATAGATGAACTGACGGAGATGGCCAAAAATCTCGGCGCCGGTGGACTGGCCTATATTCTGCGTCAGGGAGAAGGCGACAAATCGCCCATTTTGAAATTCATCGGGGAGTCAATCAAAGATAAAATCTGTCAGAAAGCGGAAGCTCAAATCGGTGATGCCGTATTTATTATATCCGATAAAAAATTAAAGACGGAAACAATACTCGGGCAGTTACGGTTGCATCTGGGGAAAAAACATAATTTAATCCAGAAAAACCAGTGGAAGTTTTTATGGGTCACTCATTTTCCGCTTTTCGAATATAATCAGGAAGAAAATCGGCTCGACGCCATGCATAATATCGTATCCATGCCGGTCGAGGAAGAACTGGTCTGGCTTGATGAAAAAACGGATCTACCCATAAGTGATCTCAATCATCCGTTGCGACGTATCCGGGCCGATCAGTACGACCTCGTTTTGAACGGCATGGAATTGGGTTCGGGCAGCATCCGTGTATATCGCCGCGACATCCAGCAGAAAATATTGAATATTCTGGGTATGTCCGACGAACGTGCCGAAAAAATGTTCGGTTTCCTGTTGCGGGCATTGGAATACGGCGCCCCTCCGCATGGTGGAATCGCTTTGGGTATGGATCGCATTGTATTGCAGATGACCGGGTCGGACAGCATCCGCGACGTCATCGCGTTTCCCAAAACGGCGTCGGCCCAATCACTCATGGACGGAGCTCCCTCGGATCTGGACCCCGAACAACTGGCGGAACTGGGATTGACCATTACCGGTTCCAAATCTTAGGTGGGACAGAATATATTGAACAATAAGGTTACAGAAACATTTAGTTTGGGCGACATTGACCCGCGTCTGATTTTCGGCCAAAACGACAAAAACCTGCGAACAATTGAGAAAGCCTTCCCGTTGAGCATAGTCGTTCGCGGAGATAAGGTCATAATCGAGGGCGAAGAGGCGCTGGTCAAAAAGGTCTCCCACCTGTTCAGTGACTTGTTGGCCCGGGTCCGTCAGGGGGAGTATATCAACGAGCAGTATTTAAACTACGCCATAGAACTGATTATGGAAAACGGTATCGGTCCGGCGCAGGCTATCGGGGATAATAATCACTTGGCCGGTTTGAGCAAACCGTTTATAAAACCGAAGACCATCGGACAACGCAACTATCTCGACGCTATCGCCCAAAACGATATCGTTTTTTCCATCGGCCCGGCCGGAACCGGCAAGACCTACCTGGCGGTGGGTGAAGCGGTCAACGCTCTCAAGGATAAACGCGTCAATCGCATCGTTCTTGTCCGTCCGGCGGTGGAGGCCGGCGAGTCACTGGGCTTTTTGCCCGGGGATATCCGCGCCAAAGTCGACCCCTATCTGCGACCTGTTTATGATGCCTTGCACAACATGCTGCCTCCAGAAAAAATCCAGAAATATATTGAACTTGGCGTTATCGAAATCGTCCCGCTGGCGTTCATGCGGGGGCGGACGCTCGATAAAACTTTTGTCATTCTCGATGAAGCCCAGAATACCACTCCCGGTCAGATGAAGATGTTTTTAACGCGCCTGGGTAATGGCTCTAAGGCGGTGATTACCGGTGATATTACGCAGATCGATTTGGCCAAGGATAAAAAATCGGGATTGATAGTCATTCAAAAAATCCTGGTCAATATTGAAGGCATTGTATTTATTTACTTGAGTGACAGGGACGTTGTGCGTCATCCTCTCGTCCAGAAAATTATCCGGGCCTATGAGGGCTACGAGAGGGACCTGCGAAAGGAGTCGGGGGATTAATAATCCCCGCCTATGTATAGGATTCTTTTGCGCCTGAAGAGGCTGCTCAAACGTTATTTGAAAATCAAGGCCGAATCGCGGCAGGTGATTGATGCCGGTCCGCGCAGCAAATTTTATAAGATTTTGATGTTACTTTTGGCCGCCGGTCTCCTGTCGTTTTTATATCCGGCCGATGAAACATTTTATCCACTGGATTATCCCCGCAAAGGCGAGATTGCCGTCGATGACATCATCGCCCCATTCCAGGTTACCGTTTACAAATCGGACGCCGAATTGCGCGAGGAACGCCAGGATGCAGCCGACGCCGTTCCTATTATTATTGAATATGATAAGAACGTGGCCGATTCAGCCATGGCCCAGTTTACTCAATTCATGGCCCTGATAAAACGCCGGTCAGCGTCCTTTAATAAATCCCTGACCGGACAAAATTTCGATTCCCGTCAAGTGGACAGCCTGATTAGCGTCGCGACAAACAGCGTGGCCAAGGCATATCCCGCGATCGATACTGCGGTTATCCGACGGCTCTTGTTTGATTCCGACTTGAATCTGATTGAAAGGATCATCCGGGAAATACTGGAAGAATCCATTTATTATTATGGAGTTATCCCGGATCTGGAGCTTCTGCCCGCGACCAAAAACCGTTCGGTTGTGATAAAAATGGATGACCGTGAAATCTACCTGGTACGTGACAAACTTCCTGATACATACCGGGCCAACCGCACTTTCCGGCTGGCCCTGCGCCAGAGATCGCTGTCCGATTCGATAGACGTTGATCTGTGCTATGACCTGGGGCGGCGATTCATCGTCCCCAACCTGTCTTTGAATATAGTGGAAATGCAGTCTCGCCGTGAAGAAGCCATGGCCGAAATCCCGCAGGTAAGCGAAGTCATTAATGCCGGCGACGTCATCGTGCAGGCCGGGGCCAGGGTCGAAGAAAAACAGGAGCGGGCTTTGAAAGTAATTTTCCGCCAGCAGGAATCACGCTACCGTGAAGATGGCTGGTATATTCCGTTCATTCCTTCACTGGCCCGTTTTGCTTTGATGCTGGCGATTTTCGGATTTCTCTATGCTTATCTATATAACTTTCATCCCCTGATTTTCGGGTCCAATCCGAAACTGCTGGCGATATTTTTTGTCTACGGCGTCAGTCTGGCATTGATATACATTTCCCGGATCGTCGAAATTAATATGGAGTTATCTTTCTATATATATCCGCTGGCCATATTGCCGATTCTTTTAACGATTCTTTTCAACGCCCGTATCGGCATCTTCGGAACCATCATACTGGCCATAATTCTGGGTATTCTGCATCGCTTTAATTTTTCGCTGGCGATTGTCACAATATTCACCGGTATGGTGGCCTCGTATTCCACACGACGTGTCCGGCATCGAACCGAGTTTTTCAGAACGTCAATTTATCTCGCCCTGTCATACGTTATCCTGATTCTGCTTTTTGAGTCGTTTAAATTATCACCGGCCGAGGATATCACCGGCCTGATGGGGCAGGGGCTGTTTGTCGCCGTAGTATCGCCGCTCTTGGCTATGGGTATTGTGCCGTTTTTCGAGTCGCTGTTCGGATTCACAACCGATCTGACGTTGCTGGAATTATCGGACCTGAATAATCCTTTGCTCAAACGTCTGGCCATGGAAGCCCCGGGAACGTATCATCATTCCATTCTAGTTGGAAATCTGGCCGAGGCCGCCGCCAAAGCCATTGACGCCAATCCCCTGCTGGCACGAGTGGGGGCATATTATCACGACATCGGGAAAATGGAGATTCCGGAGTATTTCGTCGAAAATCAGCTGGGTATCAAATCCAAGCACGACAGCCTGACGCCGAGTGTTTCGGCCATTATATTATCGTCGCATGTCAAAAAAGGCCGCCTGCTCGGAGAAGAAGCCGATCTGCCGGATGAAGTCCTCAATTTTATCGAGGAACACCACGGGACAATGGTTATGACTTATTTTTACAACAAGGCCAAAGAGCAGGGGGATGAAGAGCCATCCGATGAAAATTTCCGCTATCCCGGCCCCAAGCCGCGCACGCGTGAAACGGCCACGGTTATGTTGGCCGACTCGGTCGAAGCCGCCAGTCGAACCCTTACCGACCCCAAACCGGCCCGTATCCGTAATCTCGTGCAGAATATTATTAACGACCGGTTCCAATCGGGTGAATTCGAGGATTGTCCTCTGACGCTTAAAGATCTGGCCAATATTCGCGAATCATTCGTTCAAATATTAATCGGCGTTTTTCACCAGCGGGTGGTGTACCCGAAAAAAGAAGAGAAGGTGTGAAACTTAACATAATATCCGAATCCAAGCGGCGCATCCCGCGAAAGAAAATCGCCCGGCTGGTCCGATTGATAGAAGAGGAAGAAGACCCGCCGGGCAGTACCGTGAATATTATTTTTACTGGTGACCGCCGTCTGGCGGCCCTTAACCGCAAATACCGAAACCGAATCGGGCCGACCGATGTCTTATCGTTCAATTTCGACGATAGCTTCGGCCCCGATGCCCTCCTCGGCGAAATTTATATCTCCACCGATACCGCCCAAAAAAATTTACAGGTTTTCGGCGGCACGATTCAATCGGAGTTGCTCCGCCTGTGCTGTCACGGACTGCTTCATCTGCTGGGTTATGATCACGCCGGTGACAAGGACGGGGCGGTCATGCGGCGGCGCGAAGAGTATTACATGAGGAAATTGAATCGATGCTGACACTGATATATATAGCATGCATTATCGGTATCTATTACGCCGGGTACAAGTTCGGGCTGTACTCTTCGGCCTTGTACTTGGAACCGGACGAAATCGAAGAATTCTCGTCCCGGCTGTCACCGTTTACGCGGCGAAACCTGACCATGCTTTTCGAAAACCAGCGCCGGATTTTGCGCCTGTCGATGCTGGTCAAGTCCTTTGCCCTGGTGCTTCTGTCCTTTTTCGCCATTTTGATCGGACAGCAGATTATTTATGAATTTGAAATAAACCCCGCGGCGACCACGTTTCTGGTGCTTCTAATCGTGTGGATTTTTCACGTGCTCTTTTTTGAATATCTTCCGCGGCGCCGACCCATTCGACAGGTCGACCAGACCACGATTCGCTATCTTCCCCTTCTGGCGTTCAGCTATTTTGTCTTCCGGCCGCTTCTGATGTACTACGACAAATTATTCGTCATGGATCCCAACGCCCGTATCACCGAAGAGCAGAAAGAAGATATCGTCGAGCGCGCCATCGAGGCGCTGGCCGACCAGACCGGAGCGGGGGAGCCGATTGTCGAAGAAGATGAAAAAGAAATGATCGGCCAGATATTTCAACTGGATGTTACCGAAGTGCGCGAAGTCATGGTGCCCCGCATGGATATCGTTGGCATTCCTAAAACGGCAACCTTCGAAGATATTCGTTCCCGGGCCCGCGAAGTCGGCTATTCCCGTTACCCCGTTTATGACGAAACTCCCGACCGGATAATCGGCATTCTATATATAAAAGACATTTTCCATGATCCGCGCAGTCAAAGCGGTTCTTTTGATGTCACCAATTTCATGCGCCAGCCGTATTTTGTCCCGGAAAGTAAAATAATCAGCGATTTACTGGCGGACTTTAAGGCCAACAAAATCCATATCGCCATCGTCATTGACGAATATGGCGGGACCTCCGGACTGGTAACTCTGGAAGATATCCTTGAAGAAATCGTCGGAGAAATTCAGGATGAATATGACACCGAACCTCTACCGATTATGAAGCTACCCGATAATTCGCTGCAAGTCGATGCCGCCGTGTCGGTTGAGAAGCTTCTTGAAGAGTTTGGCCTTGACTACGATAACGACGAGTTCGAAACCATCGGCGGGCTGATATACGACTTGGTCGGTTCGGTCCCCTCGGCCGGGACAAAAATCCACTGGAACGACATCATTTTTGAAATAGTCGATATCGACGGCCAGCGGATTAATACGGTCAAGGTTTGGGTCAAAAAAAGCACCGAAATTTGATTTTTTGACTAAATTACCCCATGCAAAAAGTTTTAATAGACATTTTTGTGACAAGCACCTAATCTTTTGAATGGTTATCCTTAATTTTTATAAAATTAATACGTATGGTTTATTTATCAGATTCCGATCCGAATATTAATATGTGGTTTATTTTAGGAGGTTTTTAAAGTGACCAAAACTAAAGAAGATGTTCTTCAAATTATTAGCGAACAAAATGTCCGCTATGTCCGCCTGAATTTCACCGACATACTCGGTCGCCTGAAAGGCATGTCGATCACTCGTAGCGAAATAGAACAGGTTTTGAATCAGGGACAGGGCTTTGATGGATCGTCTATTGAAGGCTTTGTTCGCATCGAGGAATCCGATTTGGTGGCGGTTCCCGACCTCCGGACTTTTCGGATTATACCCTGGGAGTTTAATGGCGAAAAGACGGCTATCATGTTCTGCGATATACAGTTACCTGATGGCTCTCCGTATGACGGCGACCCCCGTTATGTCTTTAAAAGAGCTTTGAAGCGGGTGGAAGATAGAGGCTGGACCTATTATCTGGGTCCGGAACTCGAATATTTCTATTTTGAAAACGATCGGGAACCTAAAGTTCTCGATACTGGTGGCTATTTTGATTATACCTCGGTCGATATCGGGACCATTGTCCGCAAGAAAACAACTACCGCTTTGGAAATGATGGGAATTCCGGTTGAGTGTTCGCATCACGAGGTCGCCCCCAGCCAGCAGGAAATCGACTTGAAATATCAGGAAGCACTGGTCATGAGCGATTTTACACAGATTTATAAGCTGGTCGTCAAAGAAATCGCCATGCAGAACAATATTTATGCATCGTTTATGCCCAAGCCTATTTATGGCGAAAACGGCTCTGGAATGCATACGCATATGTCGCTGTTCAAGGGTGAACGCAATCTCTTTTTCGACCGTGATGACCCCTATCAACTCTCCGCTATAGGAAAGAGTTTTCTAGCCGGCCTGTTAAGGCATGTCAAGGAGTTTACTCTTATAACCAATCAATGGGTGAACTCATACAAACGTCTCGTTGCCGGGTATGAAGCGCCGGTTTATATTTCATGGGGCCGTCGCAATCGCTCCAGCCTGGTCCGGGTGCCGATGTTTGACATCGGCCGCGAGAAATCGGTGCGGGTCGAACTGCGCTCTGCCGACCCCGCCTGCAATCCATATCTGGCTTTTACCTGCATGCTTTCGGCCGGATTGAAAGGTATTGAAGAAAATTATGAACTTCCGGCACCCATTGAAGAAAACATTTTCTCCATGGATGAAAAGAAACGGGCCGCCTTAAATATCGATTCGCTACCGGATTCACTGGAAAATGCCATAAAAATTATGGAAAAATCGGACCTGGTCAGGGAAGCTTTAGGCGATAACCTTTTTGAAAAAATCATTGCCAACAAAAAAGTGGAATGGGACGAATATCGTATTCACGTCAGTAATCATGAAATTGATAAATTCCTGCCGTTTTTGTGATTTTTGGCAGAGACTATTATACTTGCTACGCAACTTAGCCGCGCAAAACAACTTGCGCGGCTTTTTTGTTTATGCAAGGGGCCCCGGTTATTTGGACCTTTTTAAAAAATTCGGCGGATTCGGATTTCGTTGTTGACTATGAAGCCGTCATCGTTAAACTATATCCTTGCGGAGGGCCTCGGAATGGGAAATTTAGACCCTGACCGGGGATAAACAAAAAAACGGCAAAAAAATGAATTCAAAGGCCAGAATTGCAGTCTTTATTTCGGGTGGCGGAAGCAATCTTCAGTCGCTAATTGACGCCTCCCGCACCGGGCGGCTCTATGGTGATGTCGTTTTGGTCGTTTCCAATAATGGCGATGCTTATGGTCTGCAACGGGCACTCAAGGCCGGGATTGATACCTTTGTCTATAAAGTTAAAAATTATGCGTCGAAGGAAGATGCACACGCCGACCTGATGGCTATTCTGGAAAACTATCGGGTTGATTTTATCGCCCTGGCCGGGTATCTGAAACTTCTGCCGCCGCCTGTAATTAAAAAGTTTCGCAACCGGATTACCAATATCCATCCGGCGCTATTGCCCAGATACGGCGGTAAAGGGATGTATGGTCATCATGTGCATGAAGCCGTTATTGCCGCCGGTGATGCGGAGTCCGGCGCTACAGTGCATCTGGTCGATGAAATTTATGACAACGGCAGAATTCTCGAACAAAAGAAGGTTCCGGTTCGGCCCGATGATACGCCCGATTCACTGGCGGCCCGGGTACTGGAGGTTGAACATGAAATATATCCTTTGGCACTGGATAAACTGATAAGAGGGAAATATGCTTGAAACCGAAAAAACATTATTGAAAACGGAAATATCCGAATATCCTTTATTTGCAAGGGGCAAGGTGCGCGATGTTTATGACCTGGACGATAAGCTTCTGATTGTCTCGACCGACCGGGTCAGCGCCTTCGATGTGATCCTCCCCAACGGTCTTCCGGGCAAGGGCCGGATATTAACCCAGATGTCTCTTTTCTGGTTTGATTTTTTGAAAGATGTCATCGATTCGCATTTGATCACGGCTGATGTGAGCCAAATGCCCGAACCGCTGCATAAGTACCGGGAAATGCTCGATGGTCGCACCATGCTGGTGCATAAGGCTAAGCGGGTGGACATCGAGGCCATCGTGCGCGGTTATATTTCCGGGTCGTTGTGGAAAGAGCTATTGGTTGCGCGAAAGAGCGGGGGAAATAGGGTTCACGGTTTTGATTTTGCCCCTGACCTGAAAGAATCGGGCAAACTGCCCGAGCCCATTTTCACGCCCTCGACCAAAGCCGCCGAAGGACACGATGAAAATATATCTTATGAACAAATGGTCGAAATAATCGGGCCCGAAACGGCCCGATTGTGCCGGGACAAAGCCATCGCCATTTACAAAAAGGCGGCCGATTACGCCCTGACAAAGGGCATAATTATCGCCGACACCAAATTCGAATTTGGCTATCTCGGGGATAAATTCATTTTAATCGATGAAGTCCTTTCACCCGATTCCTCGCGGTTCTGGCCGGCCGATCAGTATGTCCCGGGCAAAGGTCAGCCGTCGTTCGATAAGCAAATAATCCGTGATTACTTGAATAATCTGGATTGGGATAAAACTCCCCCCGGGCCGAACTTGCCCGAAGAAATCGTCCAAAAATCGGTAGCCCGCTACGCCGAGGCCGCCCGTAAACTGACAGGGAAAAAATCATGAGCGATAAAATAAAAATCAAGCGGGCGCTCGTCTCGGTGTCCGATAAATCCGGTCTGGTCGAACTGGCGAAATCGTTGAGTAAATTCGGGGTGGAGATTATCTCCACCGGCGGGACTTTGGCCGCTTTACGCAAAGCCGGGGTGCAAGCTATTTCGGTTTCGACCTTTACCGGGGCGCCGGAAATTCTCGGCGGCCGGGTCAAGACTTTGCATCCCAAAGTCCACGCCGGAATACTGGCCCGTCGCGGCAATGATTCCGATGAAGCCGAACTGACTCATCATGAATATAAACTGATCGATATGGTCGTGGTCAACCTGTATCCGTTTGAGCAGACGGTCGCCAATCCGGAATCATCGGAAAAGGACATTATAGAAAATATCGACATCGGGGGACCGACTATGGTGAGGGCGTCGGCCAAAAATTTCGAAGGCGTCGCGGTCGTGACCAATCCGGCCGATTATCAGTCGATTATCGAAGAAATGAACCAGAACGACGGCTGCCTGTGTCTGGCCACGCGCAAAATACTGGCTGGAAAGGCCTTTGCCATGACCTTTAAATATGACAGCGCCATCGCCCATTATTTTAAATCGGCGGCAAAAGAACCGGTCGAATCTGATCTGCCCACGACGTTGGGTTTTTCCTATGTTCTCAAATCGGGCATGCGTTACGGCGAGAACCCGCATCAAAAAGCCGCCTTTTATGCCGATCCGGCTTATACCGGTCCGACACTGGCGAATGCCGAAATTCTGGCCGGCAAAGAATTATCATTCAACAATATTTCGGACCTCGATGCATGTCTGGATATGATTCTGGATTTCAAAGAGCCGTTCGCATGTGTTATCAAACATGCCAACCCATGCGGAGCGGCGACGGGCAAGACCATTACCGAAGCTTATCGCGATGCTCTGGCATCGGACCCGCTATCGGCTTTCGGTTCGATTATAGGACTTAACCGTCCGGTCGATATGGATTGCGCGATGCTTCTGCACGAAACGCATTTTGTCGAATGTATTGTGGCTCCCGGTTATATCCCTGAAGCGCTGGAGATGATGAAGAAAAAGAAGGCTCGGCGGCTTTTGTCTTTGCCCGATATAATGAAGGGTCGTCCCGGTCATGAAATGGTTGCCAAGTTTGTTCGTGGCGGTTTGCTGTATCAGTCGGCCGATGACCATGAGATCAAAGTGGAAGAATTGAAAGTGGTTACGGAAAGACAGCCGACTGCGGAAGAATTAAAATCACTTCTGTTTGCCTGGAAAATGGTCAAGCATGTTAAATCGAATGCTATCCTGATTGCCAAAGGCAACGCCACGGTCGGAATCGGCATGGGTCAGACATCGCGCGTTGACGCCTCCGAGCTGGCTGTAAAGCGCGCCGGAGAGCGCGCCAAAGGTGCCGTCCTCGCTTCCGACGCCTTTTTCCCGATGCCCGATGGGGTAGAAGTGGCCACTCGCGCCGGGGTTACCGCCATAATCCAGCCGGGCGGGTCTAAAGGTGACCAGGATGCCATTGATGCCGCCAATAAAGCCGGTGTGGCTATGGTATTTACCGGCATACGGCACTTTAAACATTAATTTATTTGGTTAAACCGTGAAAGAGCTTGCTCTCTTCAGGATTTACCATTAGATTATGGAAAACGAATTCAAAGAGGAAACTATGGGCGACAGACTTCTCGAAATCGTAGTTCAAATCATGGCCCATATCCGTGACACGCAGGGACAGGTAGAGTCTTTTGACGATATTTCCGCCGACTTGCGCAGTCAGGGATTTACCGATTCCGAAATTAGTTATGCCTATTCCTGGGTAATCGATCATATACAGACCGAAATGCAGCCACTGGTGGAATTGCTGAAACCGGGCGACTCCCTTAGGGTTCTGTCGCTAAAGGAACGACAGCATTTTTCTCCCCAGGCATTCGGTTATTTGCTGCAGCTTCAATTTCTTGGCATATTAAACGAAACGGACATGGAGATGATCCTGGAACGGGGTTGTGTTGTCGGGGCCGCGCCGATTGATTTGAGACAGATTAAGCTGATTGTCGGGGCGGTCATATTCAGAGAACTCGGCGTCCCGGATTCGCTCAAACAACCGGCCTACTTGTTTGCCGACGACGACGGTTATTTGCATTAAATTTTTAATTCATCTGAATTGGATAGGGTGCTAAACGGCAAAAAGATAACTATTGGTTTGACCGGCGGCATCGCGGCTTACAAGGTTCCCATACTCATTCGCATGCTCAAAAAGGCCGGGGCCGATGTGCGGGCTATTATGACCACCAATTCGGCCAAATTCATTACACCGCTGACGATTGAAACGGTCAGTCAGAACCCGGTGGCATCGGATATGTTTCCAGCGGACAGATTTGTCGGCACCCATCATATCGATATGGCCGAATGGCCGGACCTGATTGTAATCGCCCCGGCGACAGCCAACTTCATCGCCAAAATAGCTTCCGGCATTTGTGATGATTTGCTTTCAACCGTCATTTGCGCCACCAAAAAACCGGTTATGATTGCCCCGGCCATGAATACCAATATGTATCTTAACCCCATAACCCAGGGCAACATCGACAAGCTTAAGGCTCTTGGGTATCGCTTCATAAACCCCGGTGAGGGGGAACTGGCCTGCGAGACGGTCGGGTTGGGCCGCATGGCCGAACCGGATGAAATTTTTTCTTCCATCAAGTCTTTCTTCCAAAAAAAAAAGCCTCTGACAAATAAAAAAGTAGTCGTAACCGCCGGGCCCTGCCGCGAAGCCATCGACCCGGTGCGTTATATTTCCAATCATTCTTCGGGCAAAATGGGCTACGCTCTGGCCAAGGCCGCCGTTGACGCCGGGGCCGACGTTGTTTTAATTTCCGGCCCGACCGCTCTTAAACCCCCGACGGTTAAACGATATGTGCCGGTTGAGACAACGGAGCATATGTATAATGAAGTCAAAAGGCATTTTGCCAAAGCTGATATATTGATTATGGCCGCCGCCCCGGCTGATTTCACGATGACGAAGCCGTCACCACGAAAAATAAAAAAAACCAGCGCAACCTTAAAACTTGAATTAACCGCAACAATAGATATATTGAAGTCTTTGAGGAAGAAGACGGAACAAAAGATTATCGGTTTCGCGCTGGAAACCGAGAATGGTCTCAAAAACGCCCGCGCCAAACTCAAAGATAAGAACATGGATATGATAATCTTAAACAGCCTTGAAGATATCGACCCCTTTGGCAATGAGGCCAATATCGTAACGTTGATAGGCAAGTCCGGCCGGGCGGAAAAACTCCCCCGCATGACCAAGGCCGAACTGGCTTATCTTATTATTGAACGGATCGCTAATCTATGAAATTGATATCCGATCAAATTGACAGCCGCACCCTTGGCCTTTTGAAGCGGGCGGTCAGATGCCAGATGGAACTGGGCGATTCGGATTTAACCCTTGATATGAATAATATAGTTATGTTGAAAAAAACCCTTCTCGCCAATGGCCAAAAAACAAAATTCCGTTCCTTGGGCGCCCATGAAAAAGCCATCTGCCATTGTCAGTCATGTCCCCTGGGCGCGACCCGGACCAATTTCGTTTATGGTGTGGGTAACCCGAAGGCGGGCGTCATGTTCATTGGTGAAGCGCCGGGTCGTGATGAAGACCTAAAGGGTGAACCGTTCGTCGGCCGGGCCGGACAATTGCTGGACAAGATTCTGGAGGCCATTCATTTTAAAAGGGAAGAAGTGTATATCGCCAATATCCTGAAATGCCGTCCGCCCAACAATCGCGACCCCCAACCCGACGAAATGATGCAATGCATGCCTTACCTGCTGGAACAAATCCGAATAATAAAACCAAAAGTGATTTGTGCCCTGGGAAGAATTTCCGCACAGGGGCTGCTCCAGACCAGCACCCCGCTGGGCAAATTGCGCAAACATTGGCACGATTTCAACGGCATTCCGTTTTTAGTGACCTACCATCCGGCGGCGCTGTTGCGTTTTCCCAATTACAAACGCGACACCTGGGAAGACGTGCAGATGCTCCGTGCGAAGTATGATGAAATAATGGCCGAGGCGGTCCATGCCGGTTAAAACCGATAAAGATAAGGCAATCGTACGCCATGAGCCGCCGCAATCGATCGACGCCGAGCAAGCGGTGCTGGGCTCCATTCTAAAAGATGCCGAATCAATCAGCGCCGTGATAGAGTACCTTGATTCGTACGAATATTTCTATGCCAAAAAGCACCAGAGTATTTTTCAGGCCATGTTGCGTTTGTATGAAAAGGGGGAACCATGCGATATTACCACCGTCGCCGACGAACTTTCCAAGCTTGACCAGCTGGATAAAATCGGGGGAAGATCATACCTGATTGAGCTGGTGGATGCCGTCGTAACTTCGGCCAATGTTATTTCATATGCCAATATAGTTTTAGAAAAGGCCACTTTGCGCAGTTTGATCGCCGCTTCCGGCGAAATTGCCAAAAACTGCTATGCGATGGAAAACGAAGTCGGTGAGATTCTGGATCAGGCCGAGCGCAGCATCTTTGCCATTTCCGAAAGCCGCCTGCGCCAGGGGTTCCGTTCCCTCGGCGAGCTTATACCCCATACTTTCGACCAGATTGAACGCTTTCAGGAAACCAAAGGCGGTCTGGCAGGTCTTGAAACCGGTTTTGCCAAACTCGACGAAATTACCGCCGGGTTGCACAATGGCGACTTTATCGTCGTGGCGGGACGGCCGTCAATGGGGAAAACCGCGTTTGCTTTGAATATTGCCGAGCATATCGCCATCGAGAAAAAAGTCGGAGTCGGCGTCTTTTCGATTGAAATGTCCAAGGAACAACTGGCCCTGCGTTTGCTTTGCGGACGGGCGAGAATCAGCCAGCATTTGCTTCGCACCAACAGGCTCAAGGATTCCGAATGGCAAAAGCTGTCTATCGCCGGGGATCCGCTTCGTGAGGCTGAAATTTATATCGACGATTCCCCGACGCTGACGACACTCGAAATGCGGGCCAAAGCCCGCCGGCTCAAAGCCCAGCACAATATCGGGTTGATCGTCATCGACTATATACAGCTTATCAATACTTCCGGCTGGGCGGAAAACCGTCAGCAGGAAATGGCTATGATTTCGCGCTCGATCAAGGGTCTGGCCAAGGAATTGAGTATTCCGGTTGTAGCCTGTTCACAGCTGTCCCGCATGGTTGAGACGCGCGGCGGTGACAAGCGTCCCCAGCTGTCCGACCTGCGCGAATCGGGGGCCATCGAGCAGGATGCCGACGTTGTCATGTTCGTCTATCGACCGGAGTTTTATCTGTCGCATCTGGAGCGTGATGACCCCAAGCGTATGGAAGTCGAAGGTCGCGCCGAGATCATTGTGGCCAAGCAGCGCAACGGTCCGACCGGCAAAGTTGACCTGGCCTTCATCAAAGATTTCGCCCGATTCGAAAATCTGGCCCATCAATATATGGAGAAAGATACACCTTTTTAGGGATAAAAAGTCGTAGTGCATCATGGCAAACGGATTTAGCCTGATAGGCCGACGGGCCATAAATTTTGTTTCGCGCCTTGGCAGTACCTTCATCGTCCTGGGCAAAACATTTTACTATTTCAAAGCCATTCCCCGGTCCCTGGGATTGATCGTTGATCAGTTGTTCATGATCGGGAACAAATCGCTTCCTCTGGTAGCCATCACATCGGTCTTCGTCGGTGCCGTGTCCGCCTGGCAGGCGGCCTACCAGTTTAAATTTATCGGGGCGCCGCTTCGCTATCTGGGCGCCGCGGTCGGCAAGGCGGTCGTAATCGAACTGGCGCCGGTGCTGACGGCACTGGTGGTCGGGGGGCGGGTGGCGGCCGGGATCGCCGCCGAAGTCGGGACCATGCGCGTAACCGAGCAAATCGACGCCCTCGATTCGATGGGTATATCACCGGCCCGGTATCTGATCATGCCCCGGGTTCTGGCGTGCATGATCATGCTGCCGGTTTTGACCATGATCGCCAACCTGGTCGCGATCGGCGGCGCATTGGTTGTCTCGGTATTATTCGTCGATATGTCGCATGAAACCTTTTTCAACGGCGTCAAGAATTCTTTTTCCATGTCCGACCTGTTTGCCGGGATGATTAAATCGCTGGTATTCGGGACAATCATCGGGGTCGTCGGCTGTCGTGAGGGCTTTTTCGCCGGGGGCGGCGCCCGCGGGGTCGGCCGCGCCACGACCGAAGCCGTCGTCATTTCGGCGGTGATGATTCTTGTTTCCGACTATATCATCGCCACCATTCTGTTTCGGGTATAGGTGTGGAAACAATTATTCACATTGAAAATTTACAAAAGTCTTTCGGCGAAAAGAAAGTCCTTTGTGGCGTTAATTTGGAAGTAAAACGGGGTGAATCGCTGGTCATTATCGGCCGCTCCGGGTGCGGCAAGTCGGTTCTGCTGAAACATATCAATGGCCTGATACCACCCGACTCCGGCAGGGTGGAAGTTTTAGGCGAAGTCTGGGGGGAAATCACCGGCAAACGCATGGCCGAGGTCCGCAAACGGATCGGGATGCTGTTTCAGTCGGCGGCTTTGCTGGATTCGCTGACGGTGGCGGAAAATGTCGGTCTTGGCCTGAAAGAAAGTTTCGGGCTATCGGAGAAAGAAATTACCGCAATCGTCAACGAAAAGCTTGATATGGTCGGCATGGGCGGCACCAATGATTTGTACCCGTCGAGTTTGTCCGGCGGAATGCGCAAGCGGATCGGTCTGGCGCGGGCCATTGCGACCAACCCCGATATCGTCCTCTATGACGAACCCACTACCGGGTTGGACCCGATTACGGCCGACATGATCAACGATTTAATTCTGGAATTGCACAGCAGGTTGGATATCACGTCCATTTCGGTGACGCATGACATGCGGGCGGCTTACAAGACAGCGCAACGGATAGTCATGCTTTATGATGGGATTATCGAGTACGAAGGCACACCGGAACAGATAAAAAATTCCGGCAATGCCATTGTCGACCAGTTCATCAACGGACGCGCCGAGGGGCCGATACGGATCGGTTGACATTCATGGACAAGAAAATCAAAACGGCTTTTGTTTGCACCAACTGCGGGGCGATGTATCCTCGTTGGCAGGGGCAGTGTTCCCAGTGTCAGGAATGGAACAGCCTGACCGAAGAAAGAATTATCACCAGAAAATCCACGGCCGTAAAGCGCGATGAAGCGCGCCCGATCCGGCTGGCTGATATCGATGATAACCGTATGCTCGGTATCAAGTCCGGTATCACCGAACTCGACCGGGTTCTCGGCGGGGGGATGTTGCCGGGCAGTTCGATTCTTCTGGCCGGGGAGCCGGGAATAGGCAAATCGACGCTGGTTTTGCAGGCGGCCGGGGCCTATTCGAAAGCCGGTTGCCGGGTGTTATACATCACCGGCGAAGAATCACTGAACCAGATTAAAAAGCGTTCGATGAGGGTTAAAATCAGGGCCGAAAATATCGGATTTGCCAATACTACCGACCTCGAAGAAATTATGTCTTTAATCGATTCCGACGGTGCCAACGTCGTCATCGTCGATTCCATACAGACCATATCCAGCGCCGGGTTCCAGTCGCCGCCGGGGACGGTCGGCCAGATTCGCGAGTCGGCGGGACGGCTTATCGAGAAGGCCCACAAAGATAATTTCGCTCTGTTTCTGATCGGTCACGTTACCAAAGAGGGTCTTGTTGCAGGGCCGAAGGTTCTCGAGCACATGGTCGATGTCGTTTTATCCTGTGAGGGTGACAGCCGCCATTTGTACCGTCTGTTGCGACCGATAAAGAACCGTTACGGTTCCACGCTGGAGCTGGGCGTTTTCGAAATGTCGTCATCGGGCCTGACCGAGGTGCCCAATCCCTCGTCGCTTTTTTTATCGGACCTGTCCGGCGAGCGTCACAGCGGGTCGGTTATCGCGGCCTCATGCGAGGGCAATCGGCCCATCCTGGTGGAAATTCAGGCGCTGGTTTCAGCGGCGTCATACGGTATGCCGCAACGCGTCGCCGGCGGCATCGACAATAAACGTCTGGCGCTTCTTTTGGCGATTCTGGAAAAGCGTCTCGGTATACCGATGGGCCAGAATGACGTCTTCGTGTCCGTGGCCGGCGGTCTGAAATTAAATGATCCGGCCATAGATTTGGCCGTGATGGCTTCGATTATTTCATCGCTTCGTGATATTGCGGTGGATTCGCATCTGGTTCTGTGCGGCGAAGTGGGGCTGTCGGGCGAAGTCCGAACGATCGGACTGGCCGACCGGAGGGCCGCCGAGGTTTCCAAACTCGGTTTTAAAAAAATGATTTTGCCCGCTCAAAACATGGAAAACGTCGAAGCCAAACGGCTCAAAATACACGGTGTTAAAACGCTCGAAGAAGCACTGGAAATATTATTTTAGGGTGATACCATGAAAAAAACCATGCTCAAACCCGACACCTGGCTGTTTCCGCTTCCGGCGGCGATGGTGTCGTGTATGACCGATAAGGGGGTCCCGAATATCATCACCTTAAGCTGGATCGGGATTGTTTGTTCCAAACCGCCCATGCTGTCGATATCCGTCACGCCCGAGAGACACTCGCACAAAATTATCAAGAAGGCCGGGAATTTTGTTGTTAACCTGACTGGTGAAGCACAACTGCAGGCGACCGATTACTGCGGGACTCATTCCGGACGCGATATCGATAAATTCGCCGAGCTGGGACTGACCGCCGTCAAGGGGAGTCTTGTCTCGTCTCCGATGATCGCCGAATGCCCGATTAATCTCGAATGCGAAATTCGGCATTCTTTGCGGTTGGGCTCGCATGAAATGTTTATTTCCGAAATTGTGGCCATGCACGCCGGAGAAGAATATCTCGATAAGAACGGCCGTCCCGATCTCGATAAGATCAAGCCGCTGGTATATTGTCCCGGCGCCCGCGAATATCGCGGCGGGCTCAATAAATTGCTGGCCCGTTACGGTGAAGCCGCCAAAAAGAAATAAGCCATGCCCCCGTTCCGTTTTGAATTGAATGCCGCGGATCATGACGCCCGGCGCGGGAAGGTTCAGACTCCGCATGGTTTGTTCAATACCCCGGCCTTCATGCCCGTCGGCACGGCCGGTGCGGTCAAGGCTCTCACCGCCGATGACCTTGAACAATGCGGGACCGAAATCATTTTGGGCAATACATATCATCTTTATCTCCGCCCCGGCGAGAAGTTAATAAAGCAAATGGGCGGGCTGGCCGCCTTCAACGGCTGGAACAGGCCAACCCTGACCGACAGCGGCGGCTATCAGGTTTTTTCGCTTCGGGAGTTGCTCAAAATTGATGATGACGGTGTGACTTTCAAATCGCATCTTGACGGTTCCGCCCATCGCTTTAATGCCGAGCGCGTGATCGAGATACAACGAGACATCGGCGCCGATATCATCATGTCATTTGACCAGTGTGTCCCATATCCGTCGGATAAAGATCGGGCTCTGGTTGGTGTTGAACGGACTTTTAGCTGGGCAAAGAGGGGCAAGCTTCATTTTGACCGGTGCGAAACCGAGCATCCTTCCGGCACCGCGTTGTTCGGCATCGTGCAGGGTTCGACCTATCCCGACCTGCGGAAAATTTCGGTGGAGCAGATTACGTCTCTGGAATTCCCCGGCTATGCCGTCGGCGGCCTGGCGGTGGGAGAATCAAAAAAGGAGATGGAAGACATTCTGGGACATACGGTGCAATTTCTGCCCGAAGACCGGCCGCGTTACTTGATGGGTGTGGGTTATCCAGAAGATATCCTCATGGCGGTGTCATATGGCATCGATATGTTCGATTGCGTTCTGCCGACCCGTAACGCCCGCACCGGAATGGTTTTCACATCGGGTGGGCCGCTGATTTTCCGCAACGCCGAATATGCCTTCGACGAGCGTCCGCTTGACCCTGATTGTGAATGCCGGGTTTGCCAAAGATACAGCCGCAGTTATATTCGCCATTTATATAATCAGAAGGAAATCACGGCTTTAATTCTGGCGACATATCATTCAGTTTCTTTTTTTCAGAATTTAATGCGAAATATAAGAAACGCGATTGAGAACAAATGTTTCGAAGCTTTTCGCAAGGCCTTTCTCGAGAAATACCTAAAGGGCGAAAATGTACCCGACTCTAACCCATAAGGTGGATATCTTCTTCTCCCGATAGATATTGGCCTGAAGGGGTCCGTCTGTTGACGGCCAATGAGTCAGAAATACGAAGTCGGGTTCGGTAACCCGGAAGCCAAACTCAAGCGAATATTTTTGTTTATAGCGTCCGCCAAGCAAGGCCGTATAGCCCCAGCTTCCGCTCATGTCCGCGTCGACAATGGTGATATCCTTGAAAGTCGTGTCAGTCCGGTAATCGCGAAAAGTGACCCGGTCGAAGGAATTGGGGTTGTACCAGCTGAAACTATACAGCGGGCCAGCGCCGATGTATATGAAATAATCACCCTTTCCGCGGTATGTGAATACTTCAGCCGAAATACAGAATGAGGTTTGAGTCCCGCGGCCGATATCGAAGTCGGTGACTTTGGATACATCACAATTGGCCCCGACCCTCATGGCGATGGGATGCCAGATCAAATATTCGCCGAATACGCCCAGTTCCGCCCCCGGGTCGGTGACAGAGCTGCCGACATTGCCTCCGGCGACGACATGAAGACTCAATACGTTCAGAGTATCCCATTGAATCTCCTGCTCGGTTACCATCGGGGAGAATAAAAGCAGGGCCATAAGGTATGCTGTCATTATATCTGTCCGTCTTTCCCGGTGTCCTATTTCTGTAACGATTTAATATATGATTTGTTTTGAAAAATAAACAGGATTACTTATTATTGTCATATTATGAGATTATTCATATCACTAATATTGATGATCATGGCGTTGGTGCCATTGTCCGGAGCCGCGGCCCAAAATGCCGACAGCGTGGCCATTCAATTTTATTTGCAGCAAGCCCGCAATACTTTCGAATCCACGTATATATTCGGCCTTAAACGAGATTTCACCTGCCGGGCCGTCACGACGGCGACTCTTACCAATTATCGGGGCAAACTCGACCGGGTTGATTCGACGACCTATGATATTGCGTATTCCGACGGCCGGATTTCGAGCATAGATATATCCGATACGGCCGGGATGTCACAGAGTATAGTCCCGGACCTGATCATTTCGGATATGCCCTGGCAATTGGATTGCGAGTTTTATTTTTTCCCCAATGATACCGGCGGAAGCGACATTTCTATCGGATTTGAGCCACGCGATGCAAGCATCAAAAGAGCCGCTTCGGGGTATATCACCATGGATCGCTATAATTACATGGTTAAATCGTATACTATATATATGACCAATCATCAATTTTCCGACCGATATTCGCGTGTTTACCTCTTTGATTACAAAAATCTCCTGACCCGGCCCGTTTTTCTGGAACGGCATTGGCGCGAAGGCGGTTTCTGGGGCAGAAAATATTTCCATCAGAGAATATCTATTATCGATTATCGTTTGGGCGAATGAATATTATCTTGCTCTCCCGGCAGGGCAAATCTATAATTACTCCGATGAAAAACGACGAAGAAATCCTTAAATCCCGAATCGATAAAGACCGCCTGCCAAAACACGTGGCGATTATAATGGACGGTAACGGACGCTGGGCTTGTCAGAGGAATAAACCGCGTACATTCGGGCATGAGGCCGGAGTCGAGGCGGTTCGCAAGACAGTTCGCGCGGCCGCTGAATTGGGTGTCAAATACCTGACGCTCTTTACGTTTTCGGTGGAAAACTGGAATCGGCCCCGGGATGAAGTTACCGCTTTGATGAAGCTATTATCCAGAACCACACGGAAGGAAATCGACGAACTCAACCGCAACAATGTCCGGCTTATCACAACCGGACGAATCGAGGGATTATCGCTTTCACGGCGTAAAGCTCTCAACATGGCCATGGAAAAAACCAGAGATAATTCCGGGCTGGTGCTTAATTTGGCCTTGAATTATGGGGGGCGAACCGAAATCATCGATGCTGTCCGAACCATCGCCGCCGAGGTTAAATCCGGAATACTGGATCCGGCCCGAATCGATGAAAATGTGTTTTCAAAATATCTTTATACGGCGGCCCTGCCCGACCCGGATCTGTTAATTCGCACGTCCGGGGAAATGCGCATTTCGAATTTTCTGCTGTGGCAAACCAGTTATACCGAGATGTATGTCACCGACGTGCTCTGGCCGGATTTTGGCCGCAAAGAATTATTCGAGGCGGTAATCGAATATCAAAAACGCGATCGCCGTTTTGGAAAGGTCCGTACCCCGTGAGCAAAAACCTGGCCTTGAGAATTATCGTGGCGGCCGTATTCGGACCGTTAATTATATGGATTGGGTATCTGGGCGGATGGTGGCTGGTTGGCATGGTCATGCTTCTTGCGGCCATCGGTCTGGGTGAATTTTTATGGCCGATGAAAGATAAGTTGCCGGACTATGTGCGGGCGATAATATTCATTTTGACCCTCGGAGCGGTTTACGCGGCTATGAAAATATCCGATGAGTTGTCTTTGTTTTTGCTGATCGGGCTGTTTTTATGCCTTGGCATGGCCCAGGCGGTTAAACAAAAAACGCCGGCGGAGTTGTTCTATAGTACTGCCGTCGCCTTCTGGGGTGCCGCCTATATCGGATTTCTTTATCCTTTCGTTTATAAAATGCGTCATTTGTATCCTGAACAGGGCGGCCACTGGCTTCTGTTTCTGTTCGGAACCATCTGGCTGGCGGATACGATGGCCATGGCCGCAGGCAAGGTCTTCGGCAAGCATAAATTTGCGCCGACCGTATCACCCAATAAAACCGTGGAAGGTTTTTTGGGCGGTCTGCTGGGCGGCCTGATAGTCGCTGTCATCATGCGTTTGTGGTTGTTATCGGACATTGGCTGGCCGGTTCTGATCGGGGCGGGCTTGATAATCTCGCTGGTCGGGCAACTGGGGGACCTGGTCGAGTCTATGTGGAAGCGTTCCTGCGGCATCAAGGATTCCTCGGCCATAATCCCGGGTCACGGCGGTGTGTTGGATCGTTTCGACTCTCTATTGTTTGCGGCTCCGGCCTTGTACTGGTTTTTGCGTTTCATTGCACCTTGAATAATCGAGGGTATTGGTGAAAGTATTGGATTTCATATTCGCCGCCCGGCCCATGCTTCACCTGCCCATCTGGACGATATATCTTCTGACGTTGCGCCCTCTTGGTCGAATCGATTTTGGCCTCCCGGATTTTTTGATAGTGACCGCCTTGAGTCTTAATGCCGCCGCCGCCTATTATATCAATCAGATATATGATTATCAAAGCGACTTGATAAACGAAAAGCTGGGCTTTCTGCAAAAGGGATTACTGGACAAAAATCAAATGATTGCCGTCGCGGTGATACTCTGGAGTATCTCGGTCATCATTTCTTTTTGGGTTAATTGGGGTGTGGGTGTTATCAATATAATACTAATTATTTTGGGCTTGCTGTACTCACTGCCACCGGCCCGTCTAAAAGACAGGCCGGTCTGGGGTCTTGCGGCCAACAGCGTCGGAATTGGAGTATTAATTCCTCTGACAGCGGCTTTTTTAGCCGGCAAGTTTTCCGGCCATATCGTCTGGCCTTGTTTGTACTTTTTCCTGGCCGTCACCTCCGCCCATCTGATGACTATCATTCCCGACAGGGAAGGAGACGTTCGGACAGGCAAAAAGACTCTGGCCTTCTATCTTTCGGACAGGAAAGTAATCGGTTGGGCTTCGATATTCATTTTTTCCGCAATATTGCCCGCTCTTTTTATGATGAACTTTTTTCTGATTGGTGTATGTCTTCTGACTTTTGTCTTGCTCTTGACCGCCGCGTCGCTCAAGAAAACGAGTGCCCTGTTGTTTGCCTGCAAATTTCCGATATTTCTTCTGTCGCTTCTGGCCGGCTATTATTATCCCGTTTATTTGATTTTTCTGGTTGTTTTGCTGATATCAACCCGCCTATATTATCGCAGGAGATTTGGAATTGTTTATCCGCGAATTAACTGAAAGCTGTCGGCTGTTGCCGCTTGTTATTTTCATGGTCATACTTTTATCGGGGTGTACCACCTCGGTTCCGCGATATCGTAAAGGCGGCGAAGAAATAAAGGATAACACGGACAACTCGCCAAAAGCTCAAAAAGTCCTGGAATACCGAACCAGTGAATTTGTCAATCTCAAAACCATGGACCTGATTCGTCTGGGGATGATCATACAATCCCACCTGGGCACACCTTATTCGGGGATGTCGCGCTTTGTCAAGGGCCTTGATTGCAGTGAATTTGTCCGGAATGTCTATTCGACATTCAATCGCAAAGACCTGCCTCGCTCGGCCGCCGACCAGTATAAAAAGGGACACAAAATCGAAAAGGGGCATTTACGCTACGGGGACCTGGTCTTTTTCCGGACCGACGGCCGAACTGTATCACACGTCGGAATTTATGTCGGCTATGACGAATTTGTGCATGCTTCTTCCTCGGCCGGCGTAATTATTTCCGGGATGCAGGAAGAATACTGGCGCAAACATTATATCGGCGCCCGGCGCATCATCGATTAGTCCGCTTTTGGTTTGTCCGACGTATAATAAATGATATGCAACTGAATGAAACACTGATACTGAAATTGAAAAATCTCCCGACTTTACCGGGGGTTTATTTATTCAAGGATAAGGCCGGCAAAATAATTTATATCGGCAAAGCCAAAAACCTGCGAAATCGTGTCCGTACTTATTTTCACGGCATTGATAGACATGACCCTAAAACCGCGCGGCTGGTTTGCGGCATATCCGACTTCGACCTCATGGTCACCGACTCCGAAGTGGAGGCTCTGATTCTCGAAGCCAACCTGGTCAAAGAATACCATCCCCGATACAATGTCAATCTCAAGGATGACAAACATTTCCCTTATATAAAGGTGACCGTCAAAGAGTCCTTTCCGCGGGTATTGATTGTGCGCCGGCTGGAAAACGACGGCGCCCGGTATTTTGGACCATTTACAAATTCTACCGGAATGAGGCGCACGGTGAATTTTCTTACGAAGCTGTTCAAAATACGGTCCTGCAACCTGATAATCCCGCATCCCCATGGTAAAGCGCAGAAAGTTTGTCTGGATTACAATATTGGCCTTTGTGGCGGACCCTGCGAGGGCCTTGTGACCGAAAAGGCCTATCACGAAAAAGTTGAAGATATCATATTATTCTTATCGGGACGGGGAGAAACACTCATCGAAAAACTCCGAAAAAAAATGGATCGTTTTTCTCGGCGTATGCAATTTGAGCGGGCCGCCGAGATTCGCGATCAGATTGAAGCGCTCGAATCGGTACGGCAGAAGCAGAAGGTAGATGTCGGCAAACAGGTCAGCCGCGATATTGTTGCCTGTGCCCGGGAGGGCCGCGAAATCGCGGCGGTCGTGCTTCAGATTCGCGAGGGCGTCCTGATCGGGCGCCAGAACTTTCGCTTGACTGCCGAAGCCGATGATTCCAATGAAGACATTATTTCCGGATTCGTGCGGCAGTATTATAACCGGCAGCAGGACCTGCCGCAGGAAATATATTTGCCTCTGACCCTTTCTGATGAAAGACTTATCGAACGCTGGTTACGCAAAAAGGGCGAAAAGATTATAAAGATATACACTCCTCAAAAAGGGGAGAAGCTCAAGCTGGTTGACCTGGCCGCCACCAATGCCCGTCTGCTTCTTGATGAACTTCTCATTCAAAAACAGGGATACAAAGAGCGCCTTGCCGGCTCCGTGCAGGCGCTCAAGGATGATCTGCATATGGGCCGTTCACCGCGGACCATCGCCTGCGTCGATATTTCCAATACCGGCCAGACCGATGCCGTTGGTTCGCTGGTTTACTTCAGCAACGCCAAACCGTATAAATCGGAATACCGGCATTTCAAAATCAGACAGGTGGCCGGGCAGGATGATTTTGCCATGATGCGCGAGGTCATTGGCCGCTACTTTTTCCGACTGAAGGAAGAACAAAAATCACCGCCGGATTTACTCGTCGTCGACGGCGGCAAAGGACAGCTATCGGCAGTTATGACCGAATTGAAAACTCTGAATTTTCCTGACCAAATTGTCATTGGACTGGCCAAGCGGCTGGAAGAAATATATTTTCCGGATCGAAAAGAACCTCTGACATTACCCAAGTCCTCGCCCGGACTGGGACTTTTAAAGCGTGTCCGCGACGAAGCTCATCGTTTTGCCATTGAATATAACCGTAAGGTTCGCACCAGAAGAACCCTTCGATCATCGCTGGATAAACTCGAAGGAATAGGGCCCAAACGCCGTGAAATTCTGCTTAAACATTTCGGCTCGGTTAAAAAAATCCAAGAAGCGACTCTCGATCAATTGCTTGCCATAAAGGGCCTTCCCCGCACCGTTGCCGAAAAAATCCACAAAACATATCATTAGCTAATTCCAAGCCGCATTAAAGTCCTTGCATATTGGGCCCGGTCCGCTTATAAAAGGACATGACCGAATTCGAAAATAAAACCTATACCGTCACCGCCATAACCCGGCTGATCAAGCATACCCTTGAAGAATCCTTCGAGCCGGTCTGGGTCGAAGGAGAGTTGTCCAATTATATTCATCATTCTTCCGGGCATCGCTATATGACGCTCAAAGATGAAAATGCATCATTGCGTGTGGTCATGTGGCGTTCCGCCGGGCAGTATCTTAGGTTCGAACCGGAAAACGGCATGCAAATACGGGTGCATGGCGAATTGACCGTCTATGAGAAGTCGGGTCAGTACCAGCTGGTTGCCCGCCAGATGATTCCGGTCGGTGTCGGCGAACTGGAAGTGGCCTTCCGCCAATTGCACGAAAAGCTCTCTAAAGAGGGTCTGTTTAACCCCGAGCGCAAAAAAAGATTGCCTTCATACCCGATGAAAATCGGCATTGTGACTTCACCGACCGGAGCCGCCATCCGCGATATTATCCAGATCGCGCGGCGCCGTAATGATACTATACATTTGATTATATATCCGGCCCTGGTGCAGGGTGATGGCTCGGCGAAATCTATCATGGCCGGAATAGAGTATTTTAATTCACGGGACGATATCGATGTCATCATCACTGGCCGCGGCGGCGGTTCTCTTGAAGACCTTTGGGCGTTCAATGAAGAGCTCACCGTCCGAGCCATTGTCGCATCCAAAATCCCTGTCGTTTCGGCAGTCGGACATGAAATCGACACGACCCTTTCGGACCTGGCCGCCGACCTGCGTGCACCGACACCCTCGGCTGCGGCCGAATTGGTGATATGGGACAAGCAGGATTTTATAGCGGAATTAAAAGGTCTGGTTGACCGCGCCAACTACAGTTTGGAAAAGGCCATTCATTTTATGCGGGAAGCCCTGCACACTAACATCACTCGCGGAATTTACAGGCGCCCCGAAGCATTGATTTACGAACGTCATCAGCGTCTTGATAACGTCTTACGGGCTTTCGACTTTGCTGCAAAAAACAGTTTGGATTTCCATAAAAACGCCCTATCTTTGGCTGTGTCCCGGCTGGAATCACTATCACCGCTGTCTATCCTCGAAAGAGGTTATGCCGTGATAAGACGTCTGCCGGATGCAGAAACAATTAAATCAGTTCGACAGGTGAAGCCGGGGCAGGAATTGGAGATTATTTTAAACGATGGTAAAATTTTGGGCGAAACGAAAAGTGTTTCCAGGAATAAATAAATGACGCCAGGCAAAAAGAAAGCGCCGGATTTTGAAACCGCTCTGATTCGGCTCGAAGAGATTACCGAACTGCTCGAATCCGGCAATACGAAACTCGAAGAGGCGCTTGAGCTATATACCGAAGGGGTGGAAATCGCCGCCTTTTGCGCCGGAAAATTATCGGAAGCCGAGAAAAAGATCAGCGTCCTTAAGAAAAAAGGCGAGGAATTACTCGAGGTTTCATTTGATGACTCCGAAGAGGTCGAAAATTAGGCGGATGAGATGGTTAATAGTATGACCGAAACGGATATTGAATACCTGAAAACGCTGCAGGCCGATATCGACCGGCTTCTGGATGAATTTTTACCACCCTCCCAGGCCTATCCACAAGTTTTGCATCAGGCCATGCGCTATTCCGTCCTGGCCGGGGGTAAACGCCTGCGCCCGATTCTGGCAATTACGGCCTATGATTCTTTTGGGGGTGATAACCGCGAAATAATAAACCCCGCCGCTTGCGCCCTTGAGTTTATTCATACGTATTCGCTGATTCATGATGATCTGCCCTGTATGGATGATGATGACCTTCGCCGTGGCCAGCCGACACTCCATAAAAAATTCGACGAGGCCACCGCCGTTCTGGCCGGGGATGCCCTCCATGACCTCGCTTTCGAACTTATAGCTCGCGCGGGGTCGGCCCGCGCCGTCGAAGAACTGGCCCGGGCCATCGGCACCGAAGGCATGATCGGCGGTCAACTGGCCGACGTGGCCGCCGAAGGAAAAGATATCTCATTGGACGAAATAATATATATTCATAACCATAAAACCGGGGCGCTCATACGGGGCAGCTTGCGAATTGGCGCCATTCTGGCCGGGGTCGATGAACCGACCCTGGCAAGGTTATCCCGTTACGGCGAAAAAATCGGGCTTGCTTTTCAGATTGTCGATGACATACTTGATGTTAAGGGAGACCAAAAAGAACTGGGAAAAAAAGTCGGCTCCGATCGTAAAAATAAAAAGGCGACTTACCCCGGAACGGTCGGACTGGAAAAGGCCGGCAAAGACGCCGAACGACTTATTGATGAGGCCATTGAAATTAGCCGCGAATTTGATTTGCGCAAAAATTATTTTGAAATGATTGCCCGCTTTATCGGGCAGAGACGCCACTAATGTCCTTGCTGAAAAATATCAAAGAATCGACCGATATCCGCCTGATACCGGAAGAAATGCTCGATGACCTGGCCGAAGAAATCCGCCAGGAGATTTTGAGTTTCGCGTCCGAGACAGGCGGCCACGTGGCTTCGAACCTGGGTATTGTCGAGCTGACCATCGCGTTGCACCGGGTTTTTGATATACCGCAGGACAAAATCATCTGGGATGTTGGACATCAGTGCTATGTCCATAAAATGCTGACCGGCCGCGCCGAACGGATGCGCAGTCTGCGCCAGTACAAAGGCATCGCCGGATTCCCCAAGCGTTCCGAATCGAGCGCCGATGCTTTCGGGGCAGGCCACGCCTCGACCTCGATTTCGGCCGCGCTGGGCCTGGCGGTTGCCCGGGACCACCTCGGCGCCAGGCATAAAGTGGTGGCCGTTATCGGCGATGGTGCATTGACTGGAGGGCTGGCCTATGAAGGCCTTAACAATGCCGGGGCAATGAAAAAAGACATGCTTGTCGTTCTCAATGAAAACGACATGTCTATCTCCAAAAATGTCGGAGCTATGGCCAAATACCTGACCAGCATCATGGCCGACCAGAGGTTCAATAAATTGCGCGATGAAGTGTGGGAACTGACCGGACGATTCAAGCGCCGCGATAAAATCCGGGCGCTGGTCTCTCAACTCGAAGATTCTTTCAAAGGTTTGTTTGCGCCCGGTTATTTGTTCGATAAACTCGGCTTCAGATATTTCGGCCCTATCGACGGTCATGATATTGCGCTTCTGATAAAAACGTTCACCCAGATCAAAAATCTGTCCGGCCCGCTTCTATTACACGTCCTGACTAAAAAGGGCAAGGGGTATAAGCCGGCCGAATCCGATGCCACCAAATTTCACGGCATTGGGGCCTTCGATAAAGTGACGGGTAAAGCCAGTTCGGACGGCTTGCTGCCGTCGTACACGAAAATTTATGGCGATACAATGGTGGAATTGGGCGAAAAGAATAAACGTGTCGTGGCCATAACGGCCGCTATGACTTCCGGCGTCGGCCTGAACAAATTCGCCGAAAGATTCCCGGAGCGCTTTTATGACGTCGGCATTGCCGAGGCCCATGCCGCGTGTTTTGCAGCGGCCATGGCCGCCGAAGGTATGCGCCCCTTTGTCGCAATTTATTCGACCTTTTTGCAGAGAGCCTATGACCAGATTATTCACGACGCCGCACTCCAGAATCTTCCGGTGGTATACTGCATCGATCGGGCCGGGTTGGTCGGTGAGGACGGTCCGACTCATCACGGCTGTTTCGATGTGTCGTATTTATCAGCCGTACCCAATATGAGCATTCTTAGCCCCAAAGACGGTGATGAACTGCGCTCCATGCTGCATCTTCTGGCCGACATGAGCCTCGATGGCCCGTGTGCCATACGGTACCCACGGGCCAATATCCCTTACAAAATGACCAATGTGATCGATCCGATCGATTGGGGTAAATGGGAAGTCTTGCAGGATGCGGGAGAGACGGTCATCATTGCCACCGGTGCCATGGTGGATACCGCCATGAAAACCTGGGAAATAATCGACCACAACCTTCACCTGTCGGTGATCAATGCCCGCTTTCTCAAACCGATGGATACGCACCTTCTCGAAGAGTGTCTTGATAATTACAAGTGTATCGTCACGATTGAAGAGGGCAGCCTGATCGGCGGATTAGGGCAGCAGGTTGGCCAATACTTGAGCGCGCACGGCTTCAAGGGGCAGTTCAAATCATATGGGATACCGGATAATTTTATAGAGCACGGCCATCGTAGTATCCTGTTGGAAAACATCGGCCTGACACCCGAAATCCTCGCCCATGCTCTGTTGGATCTGGTTCCGGTGCGCAAGAGCTTCGTCAGTCGTCTGACGTTCAAATCATCCAAAAAAAACGGGCACCCGGAATCGAAAAAAATCAATTCGGCCGAAATCAAGGCGGCCAACGAGTAAAATGAGATTCGGAATCATTGCAAATTTAAATCGGCCCGGCGCCGCCGACGCCATCAAACGGGTTATCACCTGGTGCCGGAAAAAAGGATATTCGGTTATTATCAGCGAAGATATAAAAGAAGCCGCGGATGAGGGGGTGGCGAATTCCCCGCAAAGAGAACTCTGGAAACATGCTGATATCATCGTCTCGCTGGGCGGTGATGGTACTATTTTGGCTACCGTCCGGGCTTTGGGGAAAAACTCCCGTCCCATTCTCGGAATAAATCTGGGCTCACTGGGATTTTTAACCCAGGTGCTTCCCGAGCAACTCGAAGCGGCTCTGGAGAGGCTGGCCGGCAATGATTTTCAAATCGAAGAACGCATGTTACTCAAGACGGAAATCCTCAACGGCGGCGGCCTGGAGTCACCCTATGCTCTAAACGACATCGTCGTCGATAAAGGCAGTGTTTCACGGGTAATCAATATCAGTCTGTATGCCGACGGGGAATATATTTCATCTTATACGGCCGATGGTCTTCTGGTGGCGACCCCGACCGGTTCAACCGCCTATTCGCTGGCCGTCGGCGGGCCGATTTTAAATCCAGCCATGCAGGCGATCATTGTGTCACCTATTTCGCCTTTTTCTCTGACTTCTCGGCCTTTGGTTTTCGCGCCCGATATCGAGCTGGAAATTCGCGTTCGTTCCGGCCATGGCGACGTGCTTTTAACCATCGACGGTCAGGTCGCCCGGAGTTTCTCACCGACCGGGTCGCTTAAGATCCGCCGCGCCCGTCATACCGCTAAATTCATCAAACTGGCCGAAAATTCCTTCTATAATATATTACGGCAGAAACTCCATTGGGGCAAACTGCCGGTGGTCGATTACGAGAAGTCCGATTTCCGCGAGAATTTCTGACGATTTTCGAATAATTATATTCTTTATCCCGTATTTAAAAAAAGAGTTGCCTCTCAACGATTAAATGACTTTTTTTGAACGTCCAATTTTTTACCGGAGGTATTTATGGATGAATCCACGTCTATGCCAGTGAATGACACACCTGCCCCTGTTACCGAAAAAGGACTCGCCTTTAAAGGACTTTGGCGGGTTTTTTACGAGCCCACCGCATTTTTTGCAAAGATGAAAGACAACCCGAAAATTTTATGGGCCTGGATAATGTCAACTTTGCTGATTGTTGCCTTTATGTATGGTGCGTCTGATATTATTGCCCAAATACAACTCGATACCGCCCGTGCGCAGGGACAGAACATCCCCGACAATATCCCCATGGCCTATATCAAGATCCCCATCATTATCTTCTCCGCATTAGCTTTCGGAATTCTGCCTTTGATCTATGCCGGGATCGCCATGTTCTGGGGCAATTTCGTCTTTGGCGGTTTGGTCCGCTATAAACAACTACTGTGCGTTTCGGTTTACGCCTTGCTGATTTACAGCTTTGGCTCGCTTTTGCATTTGCCGCTGGTTCTGGCCAAGCAAAGCATGACCGTGACCTTTTCGCCCGGCGTTTTGGTGGCCGATCAGGGTATGCAGAGTCTGGCCTTTGTAGCTCTATCGAAATTTGGTGTATTTAATATCTGGGAATACTTTGCCTTTTCGATTGGTGTCGGTGTAATGTATGGTTTCAAGAACAAGAACGGCTATATTATCGGCCTGTTGACCCTTGGTCTGATTTCCGCACTGCATGTTTTATCCACCTGGATCGGGGCGGGCATGTCGGCCCAAATCGGAGGGTGAGGCATAGAGTAAAATATTTTAAATAAACCGGTGAAACCAGTTGCCAATTTCTTCGGGCCATCGTAATATATGGCCCGCAAGCGGGAGTAACTCAGCTGGCAGAGTCACAGCCTTCCAAGCTGTTGGTCGCGGGTTCGAGCCCCGTCTCCCGCTCTTTTTTTGTACCAAACGACACCAAATTACGAAAAAATATGCTAAAGTCGGGCGTGCCAATTGATTTTTGGCGACCATTTTTTGCCCCGCCCAGGTCAATTTTTAAAAAATATTGTATTATTTTTTAGCAATCGGCTCAAAGATACTCCAATCCGGCCGATAAAACAAGGGATAAGCCGGCTAAAAAATATGGGAATGGGCCTATACTTTTGCGCGAAAAAATCATTGGGGGACAAAAAAATCCACTTGACAAGCTTATGACGCCTTCTATATTGAGGGCTCGTCTTTAAGGGCGAGCTATACCTATTTTGGGCAAAACGCTTAAGCCCAAGTAGCTCAGTTGGTAGAGCACATCCTTGGTAAGGATGAGGTCACCGGTTCGATCCCGGTCTTGGGCTTTAACATAACGAAAGAATGATTGGAAGGATTTTTTCTCTATGGCGAAAGAGAAATTTATACGGAACAAGCCTCATGTAAACGTGGGGACGATAG
>CALAMC010000100.1 GCA_937925655.1 uncultured candidate division Zixibacteria bacterium
CGCTGTTTGCGGTCGTCTTGTGACAGCGTGGCCGGAGGTTAAAACTCATGGCCGGGTATGCTAAAATCTGGACGGACATATTCAATGATGCTTGGTTTTTATCGCTATCTTTGACCGAACGCGGGTTCTGGTTGCAACTGATAGTTTATGCTAAATTGGTAGGTGATTCGGGTGTCGTTAGGGGTCGGTCCTGGGCTGCGTTGGGGTCGGTTTGGGGTTGCGACGGGAAAACTTGTAGGAAAATTCTTGGAAACTTCCTTGACTCTGGAAAAGTAGTAAGGAATAATCCCGACTGTGAATTTGAGTTTGAGATACTTAACTATAAGTATTGGCAGGGTTTAACAAAAATACAGGTCAATCCCAATGCCCGGCCTATCAAGGAAAATTCCAAGAAAATTCCTTCACAACCAGATCAGAGCAGATCAGAGCAGATCAGATCAGAGCAGAATATAAGAGAAGATATGTCGCCAGATAAATCTGGCTCCCCCCGATTACAGAAATTTTATCAGGCTGTAATTCAAATTGATTACTCAAAATATAAAGACCTCGGACTATCCAAATCAGACTATGACTTTGAAATCAAAAAGATGGCCGGCTGGATTGAAACTAATCCCCGAAAAGGAAATAAATCCAATTATGCCAGGTTTATTCATAATTGGCTGATCAGGAGAATTGAAGATGGAAAACAATCAAAGCGGGGCGGCCGAGAAGTTGACACCTTCGATTGAGGAAATGATTCGCGCCCACTACTGGCCGGAAGTTGAGAAAGTTCTCGGCCCCCGGCATGTTCAGGCGTCCATAGGTGAAGTCGATAAAAAGATACGGTCGGTTATTCAATCCATAATCAAGGCACTATATACCGACGACCAAAAAGGCGCCTACATCATGGGAAACATCGGATCGGGGAAATCATCGATTTTGGCAATACTATTCAAGGCGGCCATCGACCATAAATTCAAGCGCGTTAAGGAATGGCTGAAAGAAAACAATCGTGATACTTTGTCCCATTATAATGCACCCAAATTTTTTGCTTTTAATCTCATCTATATGACGCACTCGGAATTGATAAGGGTATTGCGCGAACATATAAAGAACAACGAATATTCGTCGATGGTTCCATATAATTTGAGAGAAGCCGATATAGTATTCATCGACGATTTTGGGCGGGCTTTCGATGACAAGGCGGGTTGGAATGTTTCAATCCAGGATGAGTTCTTCGACTGGCGATGGGTGAATAAGAAGCCCATATTTTTAACCAGCAATTACAGGCCGGAAACCATTAAAGAGTGGGAAGGCTACGGCCGGATAATAAGCCGGATTACCGACCCGGGGTACGCCGACATTATTCAGGTTCCCGGTGGTGATCGCCGAAAATAACCGTACATCCCAACAGGGAGGCAAAGGAGGAAGTAATATGGAACAGAATGATACGGTAACAATCATCTACGAAACAATATCGCGGGCCGAAGTCGCCCGTCTGCGCGCCGTTAAAAAGGCGGCAAAGGCGGTGGATTGGGAATGGGTATTAGATGTCATACGCATGAGTCATCCTAATAACGCAACGTATAAGCGAATAGTCGCCCTCAAAGCGGCGGTGGAGGGGAAATGGGTAAGCTAACCGAATGGATGTGTCCCAATTGTGGGCATTGGAATAGTGGCTGGCTCGTCGCCATTGTTCCCGCTATCCAAGATTGACGGGCAGGGGAAGAAGGGAGAGGAAAATGGATAATATTCATGGAGTTTTGATGGATGATAGTCTTGAGTGTTACGCCAAAAGCATTGTTAGTAATAAGCCGCCATTTGATCGTGCCTTCCTTGCCGCGTGGTTGCAAAACTGTCCCAATGCAACACTTCCCGCAGTTTTCACATGCTTTCATCGGTCATGCTCTCCGGCTGTTAAATTCGTTCTGCCGTTTTCTGGCTCCCCTTGTGCAACCCTTATCATAACGACTCACCGGTAGTGGTTTTGACATCGGTTTCCTCTTCGGAGCCGTTAAATTCCGATGGGCTAACCGAGAGAAACGGAAGGCCACCAAGCCAAGCGCTT
>CALAMC010000101.1 GCA_937925655.1 uncultured candidate division Zixibacteria bacterium
GAAAGGCTACGCTACTTTTTTTTCAATTTCCACAACTTTTGAAGTTAACTCTCAACTCCATTTATTATTCTAGTTAAGGGCAAAGATTTGGGTTTTTCTCCCTTTGCTCCGTAATTTTCACAGACTACATGAACACATGTTAAGGCTCTGTCGCCATTACCGACCAAAAAACCGGTTCCAATAAACTTCGGTCTTTTGTGTGGAATATGATATCCTATTACCACAACGGCTCTTTTCAATTCATTTATATCCATCTTTCCCCCTAATTTATGGAATTTGCTTTGGGCTCTTGGGCCAAATACTCCCGGAAAGGCCGGCTGGCGGAAACAACCACCATGCACAGCACCGTCGTGATACCGGACATGATAAATATCAGCGCCACGTTATTGTTCAATAGCTCCGCCGCGACACCGCCCAGCCCCATCCCCAACGGCATCAACCCTCCGGCAATAGTCTGCAACAACCCGAATACCCGCCCTCGTATTTCAGTCGGAGTCGTTATCTGCAATATTGTCAGAATATACACATTTATTATCCCGCTGAAAATACCCAGAAATAAAGTAATCGAAAGCGCCAGAAATCTGTCATAGACCACTCCAAACAGAGCAAATTGCAGACTTTGCACGAATAACAAAGTTATAATCAGCCGGGAGCGAATGACTCCGGATATTTTCAAAGAGCCCGCTATGGCATACCCGATAAGAGCGCCGACTCCGAAAGCCGCTAATATGAAGCCGAACCAGTCCGGCGTTGCCCCCAGATGATCCTCAACATAAAACGGCATCAGTACCGGAAACGGCGCCGAGAAAAAATTCAGAAAAGTGGCCGCCACAAAAAGGTCGCGCATCCCCCGCCGTTGCCAGACATATTGCAGTCCCTCGACCAGGTCGAGTTTGAATTTCCGAAACTTTTCTTTCGTGCCGTTGGCCTTATCGGGAATAACCTGCGGGATTTTTATTAGCGACTCGCTGGCGGCACTGAACAGGTAGGTCAGGCCGTCGATGATAAAAAGCAGCGGCGCCCCCAGAATACGAAACAGCACGCCCCCCATTCCCTGACCGATAAACATCGAAATCTGCATCGATGACTGATTCATGGAATTGGCCGCCTGAATCTTTTCCGGTGGCACCAGGTCCGGAATCGAAGCTTGTATTGCCGGGCGGAAAAACGACCCGATGATGCCGATGAATACCGAAACTGCAAACAAAATCGCTACAATGGCGCTTGTCCGGTCGGGCATATACATGAGCATGGCACCCGCGATGAGAACCCCGACGCCGCACAGGACATCGGACAGCACGATAATTTTCTTGCGGGAATACAAGTCCGCAAAGGTCCCCCCAACCGGCCCCAAAAGGACACTCGGAAGCATCGCCGCCATCATGAGCGTCCCCATTAAAGCCGCCGAGCCGGTGGCATGCTTGACCCAGAATATGGCGGCAATATAATGTACCTGGTTGCCAAGCTGGCTGACCAGTTGTCCCTGCCAGAGAAGGACAAAATTCTTATTCAACAGCCGGGTCGGACCGCTCAAATTCTGCCCTTAACCCATTTTTCGAGTCCCCCGGCCAGTATCAATTCCTGCGCCGCCGCCCCGACCGGCCCGACCGCATATCTTTTGCCGTCGAATTCGAGTATCGATTGTTTGACGTCGAGAGTACATTTGTGGCCGGTGCGCACCGTCAGCTTCTTATCGCCGAACCGCGTTTTGAGGTCGCGGATGAATTCCGGCACTTCGATAATCAGATAACCGTTATTAAGAGCGTTACGCTTATACGTCTCCGAAAACGACCCCGCAATTACCATCCGTATCCCTCGATATTTCAACGCCGTGGCCGCCTGCTCGCGCGACGACCCCGTCCCGAAATTGAATCCGCCCGCCAGAATATCACCGGCTTTAACCAGTTTGCCGAATTCCGGGTCATAGTTCTCCATCACCACTTCGGCCTGTTGCTCCGGCGTGAAATCGTCGATATAGGTGTACTTACCGGGATATATACCGTCGGTGTTGAGATTGTCCTGATGGCAGAATATTACTTCGCCCTCGATTTTCTCCGGGAAACCGTCGAGTACTCTGACCGTCCCCGATACTCCGGCTTTTTGGGCGGATATCTTTATGCCTGATCTGGGCGGTTTATCTTCGAAATCTCCCGGAAAATCGATTTTGCCCGCCAAGGCCGAAGCCGCCACCACCGCCGGTGATGCCAGATACGCCTCGGCCGAGCGCGATCCCATCCGCCCCTTGAAATTGCGGTTGGTCGCCGAAATCCCCACTTCGTTGTCTTCCAGGGTCCCGGCACCCAGCCCGATGCACGGCCCGCAGCCCGGCGGAAGTTCGATCGCCCCGGCCGCCACAAGTGCCGGCCAGTCGCCCCGGCGTTCACTTTCCGCCTGCACTTCCGATGACGCCGCCGACAGGTAAAATTTGACATGCTCGGCGACCTTCTTGCCCTTCACCACCGCCGCCGCCTCGGCCAGATCCTCGACACGGCTGTTGACGCAGGACAGCAAATAGGCTTTGTGCACCTTGACATTCTTCTGCCGCATGGCGGCGATCGAAGTCATCGTCTTGACATTGTTCGGCCCGGATACATGCGGTTGCACGGTCGATAAATCCAGCGTCATCTCGATGGCATACATGGCATCTTTGTCCGCACGGGGGATATCCTTTTCCAGCCGCGCGATACGTTCCATATTCAGACGGGGGTGACGGCCTTTGCCGTCGGCATCCGACGGTACCCCGGCCGGGCCGCGCTTTTCGACAAAAGCCGCCCGTTTCTTGAGCCAGTCGATCGTTACTTCATCGATCGGAAATACCCCGGCCAGCGCGCCCCATTCGGTTGTCATATTGGCTATGGTCAGCCGCTGGTCAACACTCAATGACTTGACTCCCTCGCCGACAAATTCGACGGCATGGTTTAAAACCTCGTCTTTATTGAACACGCCGCACAGGGTAATAATGACATCCTTGCCCGTCACACCCGGTTTGAGCCGTCCGGTCAGTTCCACCCGCGCCACCGGAAACACCTGCCACCACGTCCGTCCCGTGGCCCAGATCGCGGCCGCATCGGTCCGCACAATCGGCGTCCCCAGACACCCCAGCCCGCCGTACATATTGGAATGGCTGTCGGAGGCGACCATCATCTCGCCCGGCCAGGCATAACCCTCTTCGCACATGATCTGATGCCCGATCCCCCGACCGGCGGGATAAAAATCGACCCCCATCGTTTTGGCGAAGTTCTCGATATTGGCGTACTTCTTGAGATTGTCCTCGCTTTTATTCTGGATATCGTGGTCGAGCGCGAACACCGGCTGACGCGGGTCGGCCATCTTCTTGGCCCCAATCGCTTTGAATTTGCTGATCACCGCCCCGGTGTTATCATGCGTCATGACATGGGCCGGTCTGATGGAGAGATAATCGCCGGCTCGGACGACATGCCCGTCCTCGAGCCCGACCGCGAACTTCTGCGCTATTTTTTCAACGAGATTCTGTCCTGCCATGTTTATTTCCTTTCGTATGATTTCCAAATCACATTGCGTTGTGCCCGGTCCCGACAAGTCGGGACCGCATTGCCTCCGATGATGGGGTGCCCCACCGCCCGCAGGTTCTGAATACTCATGAAGAATCAGCGGTGGGATTCCTCTTCCCCGACAGATTCTCAAATCCGCCCGGTCACTACGCAAAATCATTATAATTATCTCTGAATTATATAAAAGAACGGGCCGGAAAGTAAAGTAGAGAATGCGCCAATGCAATTATTACCTGTGTCTGCCGAAAAGCAGGGATGAAACAATATACACCACCCCCGCCAGAAGTATTATCGTCGCCCCCGCCGGCAGTCCCGGACCATAACTTATCGCCAGCCCCGCAATCGTAAATATTATCCCCAGAATCGCGGCAAAAAGCATCGTCCGTTTCAGCGTCCGGGCAAAAAGCGAGGCCACCGCCGCCGGAAGCGTCAAAAGCGCGATAACCATGATTATCCCGACCACCGACACCAGAATAACCACGGTTAGAGCCGTCAAAATCAGCAGAAGCAAATAATAGAACTCGACATTTATCCCCCGCACCCGCGCGAATTCCTCGTCGAAACAGACCGCCTGCAATTGATTATAAAATAGCAGGACCGTCCCGATGACAACGGCGTCGAGGATAGCAATCATGAGCACGTCGGTCGCTCCGACCATGAGAATATTGCCGAACAGATAACTCATGAGATTGGCGCTGTACCCGGGCGTTTGCGAAATAAATAAAATCCCCAGGGCCATGCCGATCGCCCAGATGGCCCCGATGACCGTATCCTCGCGTTGGCGGGCCCGAAGCGAAACCCAGCCGATAATCACCGCCGCTAAAACCGCCGCCACCGCCGCCCCGAAAATGGGATGTAGCCAGTTTTGTTCGTGGACAATCTGGATATAATAAGCCGCCCCCAGCCCGCCCAGAAGACTATGAGCGATACCGCCGCCGATATACGATATGCGCCGCGTGACTACAAACGTCCCGACCACCCCCCCGGCTATCGACGCCAGTATCCCGGTGGCGAGGGCATACTGCAAAAACGGGTAGCGCCCGACGGCGGCAAAAAAATCCATCACCGAGATTCCTCCTCGGCGACATGCCGGTCATGTCTTATCATGCGCAAATCACCGGAATAAAGCTCGCTCAAAAAAGCCGTGTCGATTTTGGTCGTGGGGTGCCTGTGCGCCCGGCGGTTGACGCAGAGCACCTCTTTGACATTTTCCGAAACGAACGCCGGGTCATGGGAAACCATGATGACCGCCATGTCTTTGGCCAGGCTGGTCAAAAATCCCAGCAGTTCGCGCGCGACCACCAGATCGAGATTGGCGGTCGGTTCATCCAGTACCAAAAGCCGGGGTTGACTGGCCAGAGCACGCGCGATCAGAAGCCGCCGCAACTGCCCGCCCGATAACGACGAAAAAACGCGGTCTTTTAACTCCACCAGACCGACTTTGTTCAAGGCATCGAGCGCGGCCCTTAAATCCTGTTTCTTATAACCGCCGAATTTGGTGCCATTGCCCAGACGACCCATGAGAGCCACGTCCAGCACCGTAATCGGAAAGCGCATATCGAGCTGGGCCGATTGCGGCATATAGCCGATTTTGCGGCGCGCCTGGCGCGGCGTCTCCCCAAACACGGTCACCCGGCCGCTGTCCGGTTCCAGCAACCCCAAAATGAGTTTAACCAGCGTCGTCTTGCCGCCGCCGTTGGGCCCGACAATCCAGACAAACTCGTTCGCCGCGATTTCGAGCGTGACACTTTCCAGCGCCTTGTTTTCACCGTAGGCGAAACTGACATTTTCGAACTTCACAACCGGCTGTTCGTTCACCGCTTTTCCTCCAAAGCTTCGGCGATGGCATCGGCCATTTTCATCAGGTTATCGATGTACTGATATTCCAGCGGATCGATACTGACCACGGCAATGCCAAGTTCCGTAGCCAGCCTTTCAACGGTGACACTCGAAAACTGCTTCTGGACAAAAATAACCGGGGCCCGGTCGATCCGTATATTATTGATAAGTTCGGCCAGTTCGCGGGCCGACGGCTCTTTGCCCTCGACTTCAACCGCCTTTTGCTTTAAACCATAGGCCTCGGCAAAATAACCGAAAGCCGGATGCATGACATAAAACGCCCGCCCCCGATACGGTCGCAACTTTTCGGTCAGGAGCGAATCGGCTCTTGTCAGATCGTCTTTGAGCTTGAGGGAGTTGGCCTCAAAATCGTTTTTATAATTCGGAGCGATTTGACCTAGGGCATCGCGCATCGCTTCGGATATTATTATCGCCCGCTTCGGGTCCAGCCAGACATGCGGGTCGGGCGCCCCGGCCGGTTCAACCGCATGATCATGCCCATGCGCCGACTCCATTGGAATCTTTGTGATATCGAGGTCGGTCCGAACAACCTTTATATTCGGCATGGCGCTTTTGATTTTATCGAACAGGACATCTTCAAACGGTATCCCGATGCCGAATATTATATCCGCCTCCGATAACGCCGCCATCTGTTGCGGCGCCGGTTCGAATGTCTCCGGCGACTGCCCCGGCGGCACCAGTACCGAAATATCCACGTGCCCGCCACCGACCCTCTGCGCCAGATATCCCTGCGGCAGAATGCTGACAAAAACCTTGGCCTTGGCCGACATGTCTTTCGGCTCCGGTTCTTTGCCGCACGACGACATCAATAGAGGAATTACCGCCGGCATCAGAACCGCGAAAAAAACACTTTTAACGACTTTCAGAATTTTCATATCTCCTCACTTCTTATGGGTGCGGCGGGTGTTGCACACCAGATGAATCTCGTGGCAGTCGCGGCATTCGCGAACCGCATGGTTTTCGGAAAACTTGTCCCAGTGCTTTTTCTGCGAGGGACTCAAGATACCGGTTCCGCTGCACAACGGACAGGTGTTTTCGAGCGCGGTCAAAAGGGCGTTTCGGATAAATTCCGAACGGTTGGTCACGCCCTTGAGCGCGGCCACCAGCGATTGATCGACTTTGAAAGTTATAATTTCAGTCTTACCTTTGGTCATATTTTTCTCCGGCATAAATCCCCGTCTCAATATTACAAAGTATTACCGTATATAACAATAAAGGGAGCCGGGTGGCTCCCTTTTATCGCTAATTTTCGAATTATTTTAACAGCACCATTTTTCGGGTTTCGACATTGTCTCCGGCTTGAAGGCGATAGAAATATACTCCCGAAGCCACCGGCCTCCCGAAGCGATCCATGCCGTCCCAGCTAACCGCATGTGGGCCCGCGCCTTGCGCCTCATTTAATAATACCGCTATCTTTCGACCCAGAATATCATAAACGCTTATCTCGACATCGGCGCGACCCGGCAAAACATAATTTATGACCGTCGTCGGATTAAACGGATTGGGAAAATTCTGCGCCAGCATGAATTCCGCGGGTACCGGCAGATGATCATCATCCGCCCCGGTCGGCGTGCAGGGCAGGCCGTTCAGCGTTCCCGAAAATGATCGGTCATAACGCCAGGCCGGCGCAAAGGCGTGGCACAGGTCATACGGCACATTGGGAAACTCAACATAAATTAGCGACAGGTCGGCCGTGGTCGCAATCATCTCAACCATGCCGTCCCTGTCGATATCCCCCAGCATCGGCACATAGCGATAAAACGACGTTGCCAGCCCGGCCGCCGACACGATCGGGAAATCCTCGATCGTCCCGCCCCGGTTATTCCAGGCATAGACGCGGTGCACGCGGAATGTCAGGAAGGCGTCGTTATTGGCACAGGCCAGAATATCGACCGACTGGTCCGCATCGATATCGACCATGACCGGCATATTCATGAGCGATATCTGCGGCGTCTTGGCGAAAAAGCCGTTGGGGCTTTGCGGCAAATACGAACTGCCGTCGATTTTCCAGACAAACATATAGCTGTAATCGAGATCGAAATACCCGCTGGCGTATTCCAGAAACCCGTCATCGTCGATATCGCCGAAAACCGGCATCGTCGGCGCGATAAAATCGTTCATACCAATGTCATGCGGCCACCCGGTCTTGAGATGGAGCCCTTCATCGAAGGCGTACAGGTAATGCCCCAGATCCCGGTACAACCCGAAAACAATCAGCTCCACTTTGCCGTCATTATCGATATCGACCGCCGCCAACCCGCGACAGTCGAAGGCGCTGAATCCGGATGCAATTATCAGGCTGTCGGTTGTACCTCCTGTGACCGGGTCAATCTGTCGTAATAGACCGTACGATCGCGGCATGACATACAACTCATCCATCCCGTCGCCGTCGAGATCGGCCGGCTGATACTCCATGATATGCTCGAAACGGTGGCGAAGCGTTCCGTCGGATTCGAACAGCATCGCCGTCGGCATCGTGTTTTCGGGAATAACCACGTGGATTTCATCGCGACCGTCGCCGTCGATGTCTTTCAAAAACAACTTCGGGAACATATGCTCGGTATTGCCGGAAAAATAACTCACCGTGGGATACATCCCCAGATGATTGATAAACGGCGGGGCGCTCGACGGAAACCCGTAAATAAACGGCGGATCGACGCCCATGAAAACAATGTCATCGAAACCGTCGTTGTCCAGATTCCCCACCGCCGCCGGTATTATAAAATTATTCTCCGGCAGTTCCGGGATCCCCTCGGTTTTAACGGTGCCGTCGAGTCCGAACACCTGTATACCCATCTCGGTCCCGATAATGATTTCATTGACACCGTCGCGGTCGAGGTCGGCATAAGTCGGGGTGATGGCGCCTCGCCCGATAAGCGGGGCTTTCCAGGCCCGGTCGGTGGCAAAAAGCGAACGATGGTGCACCAGTACCGTGTCGGCCCGCACCAAACCGTCGTGTGAAAATACTGAAAGTTTCAGTTGATAGAGATGTTCGACATTATCATACAGCAACCAGTACGCCAGATTATCATCGAAAACCGGTTGCGTCAGGATTGTGATTTCTTCCCAGTCGGCCCCGGCCGTATCCACCAGACTTTCCAGCGTGGCGTATGCAAAACCCGGACAATACGCCGCCCCGGTGATACCGGTCAGGGTGCTGACAATGCCGTTGGCCGCAGGAAAGGCGATTTGGGCCGCGGTGTCATTGGCGACAAACACCGTTACGCGATCGGTATTGAGACTGCCTACCCGCATACGGATGGTGTACACTCCGTTTAAACCGTCAGTATACCAGACGGCATTGGGTTCGGTTTTACCCGGGATTTCGCCGTCGGCCACCGGGTACCAGACCGTCGGATTGGTTCCCTTGCCGTATTCGATATTCCAGACAGACTGACCATGGCTCTCGGCTAACCCGACAATATCGGCCCTGCCGGAGACCACCTGATGACGACCGGGAGCGGCAATTATGGCGGTGGCGCGAGGCGTCTGGTCCAGCGCCTTTTTAAGATTCAGCCGCCCGTGCCCGCTGTACTTATCCCAGCCGGGAAGATTCCAGCCGATTCCGTAGGGATCGACAATGTCATCGGCGGTAGCCCGGATAACGTCTTCGATTTTTTCCACGTGCAATCCCGGCGATATGGCCCGCATATAGGCCGCCGCCCCGACCACGTGCGGGCAGGCCATGCTCGTCCCTGAAGCCAGATAATATAAATCTTCGATGATGTGTACCCTCGGTTCGTTGGATGATGAATACATGTCGGTTTTATCCGCCCGAAGTGACAACACCCCGTTGCCGGGGGCGGCCACGTCGATGATCGACGCGAAAGTTGAAAAAGTGGTCACCAGATCGGAATCATTGGTGGCGGCAATCGCCATCGTCAGCGGCGATTCGGCCGGATAGTTGTACTGCTCGCGGCCGTCGTTGCCCGACGCGGCGCATAACACCACTCCCCTGGCGCGGGCATAAGCCATCGCCTGGCTGATCAGGTCGCTGGGATAGGCCAGCCCGAAACTCATATTGATCACATCGGCGCCGTTGTCGGCGGCATAGACAATGCCCAGAGCGATTTTCGAGGCCAGCGGCAACGGATCGATTTTTAAAGCCATGATTTTACAATCCGCGGCCACCCCGGCTATCCCCTGCATATTATTCGTCACCGCCGCCACGATCCCGGCGCAGTGCGTTCCGTGACCGTGCTCGTCGGTCGGATCGTTGTCGCCGAGATTGATATCATCCGTGCTCCCCGAAAAATCCCAGCCGTTGATATCATCGATATAGCCGTTGTTGTCATCGTCCAGACCGTTGCCGGGAATCTCGCGCGGGTTAACCCAGATATTGCCGGCCAGGTCGGGATGGTCCAGATCGACCCCGGTATCGAGAATCGCGGCAACGGCGGTATAAGTATCGTCCGGCGGGGAATCGAATACCTCGTCGGCGTCGATGTCGGCCCCGGCGACGCCGGAGGTCATGATTAGAGTATCGTTATTGTTGCCGGTGCGGCGTTTCACATGCGGATGCTCCTGCCCGACATTATGCAGGTTCCACTGATACATATACAGCGCGTCATCGGGAATCTCATAAAACTCGGCCGGATAATCGGGCTCGGCAAACTCTATTTCCGGGTCATCGGCCAAAAGCCGGGCAATTTCGGCGGCGTTTCCGCCTGACGACAAAGTCAGAATGCGAACGCCGTTAAATATATTCGACTCGCCGCCCGATTGCGCCTGCAATGGCAACGGCTCCATTTTTTCGATTTTGTATTGCCTGATGATTTGGTCGATCGACCCGAAGCCGGTGGCCATGGCCTTGCCGGAACCGCCCGTACGCGGCAGTTTGTCCGGAGACTTGAACTTCACTATTATCCGGTCGGGCTGATAATCCGATACTTTTTCTGTTTTTTCAGAAGAATACAGACCGTACGCCTGTGTCCATATCAGAGCCATCAAGACGGCAAAAACCAATAAACAATTTCTCGGTTTCATAAATTATCTCCGGGCGAGGCCCCGTGGGGCTTTTTGACATGTATCAAATCGAACGGGCAAATCATGTCTTTCATTCACTTCGTGGTTGACAAATATAATCTACGAAAAAGTTGGAATCTGACAAGCCCCTTTCTTCGTCGATACACTTTTATATGCTATTTCAACAAGACCATTTTGCGGGTTTGACTGCCCGCTTCGGTTTTAAGGCGATAAAAATAGACGCCCGAGGCCGCCGCATGACCATCCCAGATTACGTTGTGTTCGCCCGCCGGCAGTTCCTTGTCAATCAGCGTGACCAACTTCTGCCCGAGAATATTGAAAATTTCCAGCTTTACACCCGACCGGGCACCCAGCGAGAAATTGATAATTGTCGACGGATTAAAAGGATTGGGGTAATTTTGAGCGAGCCGGAAAGCCTCCGGCAAAGGTTCCGATCCGTCGGGCACATCGGTCGGCAAAGCCGTTCCACAAACCAGTCGGATATCCTTCACGAGCGTTCCCGACGCCCAGTCGTAAATGTATAGTCTTTCGTCGTAACGACCGCTGCGGTACGGGTGAAAATTGATGGCGATTCTCTGGCTCTTGATATCTATGAATTTCAAGGCCGTGGACGAAACCCGGAACGCCGCCGGATCGCTCGTCACCAAAGCCAGTTGCGTCGGGCGATCGGCAAAAACCTCAATGGTCAAACCCTGCCCGGTCATATCGCCAACCGCCACCGCCTGAAATCGCAGCGAATCGGGCTGGCCATTGTGGTTTATGAACTGTCCCTCGAACGCCAAAACCCCCTCGTCATCTATGGCCGAAAGATCCCGCCCGCAACACAGCGCCAGCCAGGCACAGTACATCGCGTCCACCGAATCGGCCTGATCAACAAACTGCAGGTTTTCATAATATGAGTCGGCGTCGCCGGCATTATCGCCGCTGTAATCGGATTTAAATATCGTCAGAATTTCACGTCCGCCCAGATTTACCAGTTCATCCGGCCCCCAGGTATAATCAAATACTCCGGACCCCTCCCACTCGATGAAGGCGACATTGACCTGGCGGTTGTTGTCCACGTCCCAGACCGTGAACGGCACTTCATGATATCCGCCGTAGCTATACGCGCCGTTCAGCCACCTGACATAACGGTATGCCCGTTGCTTTTTTACATTGGAAAAACGCATCTCAACCGCATTAAATGAATCGGGCATGGTCGCCACGTCGAGGGCACTGCCGTACAACCGGGAAGCATAATCGACCCCGCCGCTGAAGAAATTCCCGCCCCAGTTGACGCCCGTCAACCAGCGTAGTTTGACCGGATAATATTTTACGGCGCTCAATCGCCCGAAATCTTCGACCAGAATATGTGCGGAATCGACCGGGGCATACTGAATCGTATCAGGATCGCTGTCGATCGGGATGGTACTATCCAGAATATTCCGGAGCCGGGACAGGGAAAAAAGCCGGTCTTTCTGCACGAAAGCCCCGATTTTCAACTCGACCTGCTGACTGTCGCCGGGGGTAAATGTCAGCGGCCCGAAACTGATCAGAATCCGCTGGTCATTGTTTTCGGTATCGACCCAGCCGGTGCGGCTGACCGCATCGCCGGGAGCATAAAAACTTACCGTGTCGCCGATCACCGGGTCGATGTACGGTTGCCCGGTATGACCGTCGATGCCCTGCAAAAAGCCGAACAGCTCTTCCGGGGTATTCGGTTCCGTCCCGTTGACAAATCTCGAAAACGCCGTCATGCCGATATTTCTATAATCCGGCAACTGCTCGCCGGCAAAGAGGGCCGTGTCTCCGGGTGCGAAAACCACCGGCCCCGACATTACCCGCCCGCCCCAGGCCGGCGTTATTGCTCCGTACTGCACGTCACTATCGGTTCCGTTATAGACAAAAAATAACTCGTGCAAAGTGTCACACCCGATCAAATCGTCGTTGGCCCCGCCCAAATCCGGGTCGGCGAAAAACGCGATATAAAAACTGTCTATCTGATTTCCGCCCTTGTTGTACAATTTGTATTGTACATGGAAAACATTGCGCTCTACCTCGTTAGTGCTGTCCGCCCAGACCAGTTGATGGACTTCTATCCCCAGCGGCGCCGTCCCCCCGCCATAATAATTGGTGTGAAGCGAGCCGTCACCATCGTGATACACGGCCCATAACGTCTGGGCTCCGAATAGAAGCGGATTACCCTCATTATCAACCGGGGCTCCGAGGTGAACCGGCCAGTCGTCATAATCCGGACTGCCCGGCCCCGATTGCAGATCGAGTTTATAAACCCTTTCGCCGCCCGGCATCCCGCTCTTCGGCCCGGCCTCGAATTCGGGATGTTCGTAAGCCGCCACCGCCGTACGGATCGCCCCGTCGACCTTTCCCGCCAGCACCAATCCCGCCGCATATACAAGAGTCCGGTTGTGCGGTGATTGGTGCAACGCGGCCGTGTCCCCGGCAAACGGATAATAAAATCCCGGCGCCCGGCCGAATAGACGGGTATGATCCAGCGCCATTGTCCCGGAATTGGTGACAAAGCACAACATCCGGTTGGCGTTAATATACGTTGTCAAATCATATTCATCGGCACTCAACGCCCGTTCGGAATAGATCGGCCGTTGCGGCGGCAACGCCAATAATGTCGCCATCATGATTAATTGCACGAGCAAAGTCACTACCGCAATTCGCAGCCAACGGCCCGGTAGCGATAGAATATGCCACATCCCGTCTCTCATTTCAACAGTACCATTGTTTTTATTTGGCTTTGGTCATCCACACGCAGGCGGTAAAAATACACGCCCGAAGCCAACTTGTTGCCTGCATCGGCGCGGCCATCGAACAATACGCTATATGAACCTGCCCCCTGAATTCCGTCGACCATCGTCCGCACATGCCGCCCCAAAATATCGAAGATTTCCAGACGGACATGGGCCTTCCGTGTAATCGTGTAGTTTATCGCGGTGGCCGGGTTGAACGGATTGGGCGCATTCTGGGCAAGACTGAACTCGGCTGGATATAATCCCTCGGTTTCTTCCACATCCGTGATTATACCGGAGCCGCCCGCGGGGCCAACATTATTGAAACGTCTCGAATAACGCCAAACCGGCACCGGGCAGTTTTCTTCATTATATTCACTCCCGGTGAAATTGATAAATATAAGCGAGCTGTCGTCGGCGGGGACAACCAGGTCGATGTAACCGTCCTTGTTTATATCACCGATAGTCGGCGTATAACGCGGCGTGACAAATTCCTTTTCATTTAATACTATCGGAAAGCGTTCGATTGATTCGGCCACATTATTCCAAGCATATAGACGCTGAACCTTGAAAGATGAGAACAGATCGTTGTTGGCCCGGGCGACAAGGTCGGGCCTATGATCCCCGTCGAGATCGGCCGCGAGTAGCATGTTCAAAATGGCCGGGTGCGGAACCTTGATAAAATGCCCGTCGGTCCCCTCCGTTATAATCGACGTTCCGTCGAGGCGCCAGGCGAAAACAAAACTCTCGCTGTAATCGAAGTATGACGTGAAATATTCCGGAACATCGTCACCGTCAATATCGGCGAAAATCGGGACCGTCGGCGTCAGGTAATCATCGAGCTCCATATCATGCGGCCAGCCGTCGAGAATCTGCAGATCATAATCGAAAGCATAAATCTTGTGCCTTCCGCCGTCGAACGAGCCATTGAGGATCAATTCATGAAGGCCGTCACCATCGACATCATAAGCCGACAGCCCATGACAGGCAAGGCGAGCACCGTTCTCGATCAATATCACGCTGTCCTGAATTTGGCCGCCAAGCGTCGCCCGACTCAACTTGCCACTGCCGCTTCTATAATAGTATAGCTCATCGACCCTGTCGCCGTTCAGGTCGCACGACAAATACTCGGAGATTCGGGAGATATTGGCCAGCACCGCGCCCGAGGCATTGAAAACATACACGTTGGAGTGCGACCCGTTATACAAAAACAAATGAATCTCGTCGGCACCGTCACCGTTAATATCCCGGAAAAATACTTTCGAAATGGTCCCTTCCGATATAAGCGGCCCCCCGGCGGAAATGGTATCGGGGATGGAAAAATCGAACGTCGGCCCGGCCCCGGATGAAAAGTGCAGCGTGGGCGGGTTATTCCCCAACGCGGCTATATCATCGACACCGTCGCCGTTGCCGTCCCCGACCGCCACCGGCACAAAATATTTGTTAATTGGGAAAGTCGGCATCCCCGATGATTTTATTGCCCCGTCGGGTGATATAAATACAATCCCGGCATCGGTTCCGATTACAATTTCGTTGATACCGTCGCCGTCATAGTCCCCGTAATTGGCGATGGCCGACGGCAGTCCCGGCAGATGCACCTTCCAGGCATCCGATGTATTCAAAATCGATTCGACCGTCACCTTGACCGTATCGGCGACCTCCAGCCCGGTCGTTGTGAACGACGTCAGTCGCAGGCTGAACAGATTACCGTTGTCGATTTTAATATACCAAGCGGCCATGATATCATGGAAAACCGGGGCCGTGATTTCGGCCAACGGGTACCATTGTGGCGGTTCGGCCCCGACTCCGTATTCCAGAATCGCCCGGTCGAATTCGGGTCCATAAACACTGCCGCGAATATCAATGATTTGTGGAACGGTCGCATTATCGAGCGGCGATTCGATAACGCAGATATTCTCGCCGATCACATGCACGATCCGATAAGCAACGTTGTCGGCTCCGACATTCAATTTTAACGTGTAAATACCCGAAGCCAGACCGTTCGTGTTCCAGAACCCCAGAATGTCATCTTTTACCGATTCATCGGAATCAATGATGATCGTCCACTGGTCGGGAATGTACCCGGCACCGAAACTGATCCGGTAATCAAAGAAGTCGTCACCATAGGCCGACCCGGTTATTTCGACAATACCGTTGATTATTTGATGCGCACCCGGATACGTGATTTGGGCGACGACCGCGGGAGTATTCTCCAGCGCCGCCTCCAGATTCAGTCGCCCGTGGCCGCTGTATATATCAAAACCGACGAGGTCTTCACCCCGGCCAAAAGGGTCGGTGATATCATCGGCCGTGCCGTTTAAAATGGCTCTGACCCGGTCGGGCGAAAGACCCGGTGATTTTGACTTAAGATAGGCCGCGGTCGCCACCACGTGGGGACAGGACATGCTCGTCCCCGAAGATATATAATACTGATTGCCGATGATATGTACTCCCGGTTCGGCCGACGGCGGGATATTGTACATATCGGTCCCCTCGGCCCGCAAAGACAATATCGCCTCTCCGGGAGCGCACAAATCAACATGATCTCCATAACTGGAGAATACCGTCACCCGATCCGAATCATTGGTGGCCCCGACCGCCATGGTCAGAGGCGACCCGGCCGGGTAATTGACCTCGGCCACACCCGAATTTCCGCTGGAAGCGCACAGTACGACGCCTTTATTATAAGCGTACTCCAGAGCCGATTCGATAATAAGACTGCGATATGGCAACCCGAAACTCATGTTGATAACGTCCGCCCCGTTATCGGCGGCGTAAATTATCGCCCGCGCGATCTTCGACGTCAGCGCCCAGGGATTGATTTTCAACGGCATGATTTTGCATTGCGGGGCGATTCCGGTAATACCGATACCGTTGCCCGACACGGCCGCAATCGTTCCCGCGATATGCGTCCCGTGGCCCAGATTATCCGATGGGTCGTTGTCTTCCGGCTTGGGCGAACCGCCGCTGGCCGAATAGTCCCAGCCACAAACATCATCGATATAACCGTTATGGTCGTCGTCTTTGCCGTTGCCGGCGATTTCCCGGGCATTGATCCAGATTCGCCCCTCAAGATCGGGATGAAACAAGTCCAGTCCGGTATCGATTATAGCCGCCACCGTCTGGTGCGTCGCATCGGGAGACATCGACGGCACATTATCAAAATCGATATCGGCGTCGTCAAGGCCATAGCGGATTATGAGCTTGTCGTCGCCGTCAAGATTACCCCTTTCAATATCGTAATGCCCCTGACCGTGATTATACAGATTCCATAAGTGCGGGAAGTATTCATCATCCGGGACACTATGAAAAGCGACCAGATAATCCGGCTCGACCCAGAGAACCTCATCGAGCTTTTCATAATCGGCGCGCATTTCCGACGGGGATGATTTATCGGCCGACTCGACCAAAAATATCCCTGAAAGCGGATGATTCTCCCCCCGCTTCGGAGCGATAGATTCAAGCGCCGTCATTGATTCCACACTGTATTTATTATTGATGGCGTTAAGCACCGGATTAGAAGTGACCGCCACACCATTCTTTTGCGTTATTTCCTGCGGTTGACCGCCCGGCTTGAATTTGATTATCAGGCCGTATGACTCGGGAACAGTCGATATTGATGACTGCCGCCCGCCGTAATACGCTTCGACAATTCCGGTAACTGAAATAATAATAAGTGATAAAGAGACTATGAAAAACTGTTTTCCGGCTAACATTTAGTATTCCGACCCCTATACCCTTAGACGGGGTAACGGCGCAGTGAGGAAGCCGTCCGTCCATCTAATAGAACGTATCTGACGGATATTCGTTTATTTAAAACAAAATAAATTAAATAATATTCCGCACAAGGGGCAATTTGGGGCTTGACAAACCCGCCTTTTATGCTATTTTAGAAATGCAAATTCGCTAACGATATAAAATAAACCGCTTCTAATCCACATTGAGGGCTCTAAGTATTTTCTTTTGTTAAGAATTGAAATGACGGTCAATTCTTTATAAGGAGCCTGTTCAATGATAATTCGCTTCACCCCCTCGAAGCGTCATATCAGGGTTATCTCCCTATTCTTTATAGGACCGATAATTCCATGGCTTATACTTTTGTGCCCGGTATATGCCGAACAGGCTCCCTTTAAATTTGAAATCGGGCAACATTATGAAGCCGCGCCCGGCCAGATTATCTCGGTGCCCATTACCAAAACAGCCGGAACCGATATAATGCACGGATGGGATTGGCTGTTCGCTTATGACACCACCGGGTTGACTTTTGTCGGCGCCACCAAAGGTATTCTTTTTAACATACCGGGAACCTTTGAATGGGAATATTTCACTTTCCGCGCCGGCCGGCCGGAAAGCTGCGATGACCATTGCCCGCCGGGCATGGTTCAGGTGATTTCATTGGCCGAAATCCAGAACGGGCCGCATCACCCCTTGAGCCGCACTATCCCCGACGGAACCGTCCTGTTTACCCTCAACTTCCAGGTGAAAAACAAAAGCGAACTCGATTGCGGCTTTTATGGCGTAAGGTTTTACTGGACCGACTGCGGCGATAACGGCACTGCCGCCGGACCGCTCGAAATCGTTTATCTGGCCGTGGCCGATTCCGTCTATGATTTCAACGGCTACAACATCACCGACCAGGCGGCGCATTTTTCATCATATTATGGTTATCCCGATGTTTGCTTTAATCCGGGCGCACCCAACCCGCCCCAACGAACGGTCAACTTCGTCAACGGCGGCATTCATATTCAATGTCAAAATCCCTTCACGGGACGCGGCGATCTGGATCTCGACGGCCAGCCATATAGGCTGCCCGACCGGGATCTGTTTCGCGACTTCCTGCTTTATGGCCCCTTCGTTTTCACCATCGATCCGGCCGCGCAAACGGCGGCCTCGGACATAAAAGGCGACAACCGGCCGTTAACCGTCGAAGATTTCGTCTATCTCGACCGAATCATCGACACGGCCCTTGCCCCCTGGCCTCATCCGCCGGTGATGACCATCGACAGCGCGGTCGGCCTGATCGCCCCGGTCGAAACCGATTCCTCATATATCGTTCGAACCCAGTTTAAGAAACCGGGTGGGGCCCTGATTATAATTTTCGACACTCCCGGTTGGCAAACGGAAGATTACCATATCAACCTCATGCCCGAAACCGGCCATCTGGAACTTCATCAAAATCTTGAGAATGATAAGTTAAAAATTCTTATATGCGGCCGGCGGGACTTGTTGGGTGATCAAGCGGAGATAGATTCGGTCACCCTGCCCGCCGGACCGATTGATTTGTTCGAAATAGTCTTCAGCTCAACGGCGCCGGATATTGAAAGTGCCGCGGCGGCCGATTATTTCGGCGGCAAAGTCAATTTATATATAGCCGAAATTCCCAACTTCCCGCCCGGTTTTAACCAGTATCCGGCTCAACTTGTCAATGATCCGTACAAACCATTCCAATACAACTTTCTCGCCTATGACCCCAATATACCGCCCGACCCGGTGGAATACCACCTCGTTTCCGGCCCGGGCCAAATCGACCGGGAAACCGGTTTCTGGCAGTACGCGCCGATATGCCGTGATTCCGGGACAATCTGGTATCTCGAAGTTTGCGCTTCGGATTTGTCACACCCCTGTCCGCAGACGGAACCGCTCCAGCATGCGGTAATAATATTACGGCTCGATAATCCTCCCATTCATCTGGGCGACGCCGATTTCAGCGGTGGGGTCAATCTGACCGATATACTGCTCTTAATCAATCATGTTTACAACTCCGGCCCGGCTCCGTATCCCAACCCGGCGGTCGGCGATATCAACTTCGATGAAGCTATCAACCTCCTTGACATTCTGTTCATTATCGAAATGATTTATTTCGACGGACCCACGCCACAATGCCCTTAATCTCTCCTTTTATTGATCCGTCTGTGGGGGCGCCCGAACCGGCGCCCCTTCTTATTTTGTTGTAATACAATATATTGGTGTCCATAAAAAGACCCAAGCATTTTTTGCCGCCGGCTTTCCCTAATCATTCTCCCCTTGCCTTGTAAGCCGTTTATAACTATATCCAATAATAAGAAAAATGAATTGCCCCCATGCATCAATAGTATAATCTTAAACACTATGACTGCAGATTCGTAAAGAAATACTATTATGAAATATCTGGCCATTACCATAACTTTGTTTTTCTCCGGCTTGGCCTCTGGCCTGCCGGCCGCCGAGAAAATCAGCCAGGAAGATATTAACAATATCATTCAGGATGTCGACCGCCTCTATCGCTCCAATTCCAGCTATAGCGAACTGGAAATGGAAATCATCACGCCCAACTGGCAGAGGACGCTGTCCATGTATGGTTGGTCGGAGGGCATGGATAAAACCTTTATCCGCATTACCGCCCCCAAAAAAGACGAGGGCGTCGCAACCTTGCGCATCGATAACGAAATGTGGAATTATCTGCCCAAAACCGACAAGGTCATTAAAGTCCCGCCGTCGATGATGATGAGTTCCTGGATGGGATCGGATTTCACCAACGACGATCTGGTCAAAGAATTTTCGCTTTTCGAGGATTATACCTATGAAGCCATCGACGTCGAAGACGGCACCGAGGACAACTATTACATCAACTGCATCCCCAACGAGAATATCCCGGTCGTCTGGAAAAATATAATATTTTGTATTCGTAAAGCCGATAAAATCCCGCGGTGGGCTCGCTACTATGACGAAAAAGACCGGCTTATGCGGGTCCTGGTATATTCCGACGTGAAAAGATTCGGCGACCGAACCATTCCGGCTACGCTGGAGATGATCCCGCAGAACAAAGAGGGACACAAAACCATCGTGCGCTATATCGAAATCGAATTCGACGCCAAACTGGAACGCGAAACCTTTACCTTGAGAAATCTTCAATCGCGCAAATAGGCCGATATATTATGCTGACACTTAAGATCGCCTTTCGCAATATCTTCCGTCAGCGGCGGCGGACCTTTCTGACCATCCTGACCATGTTCGGCGGCTTTGTCCTCGCGGCCTTTTCCATCGGCTGGGCCGACGGGACCTATAATCATATCATCGACATGTTCACCCGCAACCGCCTCGGACATATCCAGATTCATAAAGACGACTACCTCGACCGCCCCACTTTATATAAGACCATCGACAATTATGACCATATCCGCTCTGAAATTACGGGTGTGGAGCACGTTATCGCCTGCACCGCCCGGCTGTACGCCATGGGTCTGGGATCGGTCAGCGATAAATCAGCCGGAATCCGCGTCATCGGCATCGACCCCGCCCTTGAAAACGAAGCCACGTTTTTTGACAGAAAAATAACGAACGGCCGAACTCTCTCGAATAATCCGAACAACGAAGCCGTCCTGGGGCGCGGATTGGCCAAAATTCTGGCGGCCGTACCCGGAGATGAACTCGTCATTGTGTCGCAGGGCGCCGATGGTTCTATCGCCAACGATTTATACATTATCGTCGGCATCATGGAAGGCGGCGACTTCATGCATGACCAGACCGCCTGCTATCTTCACTTGAGCGACGCCCAAAATCTCTTGGTCCTCGACGGCCGCGTCCATGAACTGGCCATTGTCGTCGATAATCTAAACAGCGTCGAAGACGCCACCGCCCGCATTGCCGCCGTCCTGACCGACAATACACTGAACGTCGCTCCCTGGCAACAGTTCGCGAAATCCTTTTATCACGCCATGCAGGCCGATAAAAAAGGCAACTGGGTCTCCCTGGGCGTAATAATCCTTATCGTTGCCGTCGGCGTCCTTAACACCGTCTTGATGACCGTCCTCGAACGCACCCGTGAGTACGGTGTCCTGCGGGCAATCGGCACCGGGCCGGGACAGATATTCCGACTGGTGATTCTGGAAGTGTTTATCATGGCCGTCATCAGTCTTCTTGTCGGGTCCGTGTTGGCGCTGGGGGTGAATTATTATTTCTCCCTTCACGGCATCCCTCTTCCCGAAAGTATCGATTATGGCGGCGTGAAATTCTCCGAGGGCTTGACCGAAATCAACGCCCAGAGTTTCTATTTGCCCGGTCTGGCCGTGCTTCTGTCGTCGTTTCTGGTGTCATTGTTTCCGGCGCTCAAAGCGGCGCATATCGCCCCGGCGAAGGCCATGAGGGCGCATTGAGGACCAAACGCCATGAATAAATTCATCAAGCTGGCCTGGCGTAATATCCTGCGTAACAAACGCCGAACCTTCATCGCCGGAACCGCCATCGGTATCGGCCTGGCCGCCATGATATTCACCGACGCCATCATGATCGGCATGGAACAGTACATGGTTAACTCGGCCACCCGCTCGTTTTTGGGCGAAGGCCAGATTCACCACGCCGATTTCCGACTCACCAATGACGTCGCGTTAACCATCGCCAATCTCGACACGCTCGTGACCCGGCTCGAAAATGACACGCTCGTCGATAAATTCACCTGCCGAACCATTACCTTCGGCATGATTACTTCTCCGGCCAATGTCAGCGCCGTCTCATTGGTCGGCGTAAATCCAAATACGGAACAGCACCTGTCGCTGATCGATGACGCCGTCAAACAGGGAACATATTTCGACGGCGATAACGCCCAGGACCTGGTCATCGGCTGTCGACTGGCCGAACTGCTCGAAGTGGAACTGGGCGATCGCGTGGTCATCACCTCGGCCCAGGCCCATACCGGCGACCTGGCGCAGGAGCTGTTTCGCATATCGGGCATATATGATTTCGGCGATAAATCCATCGACCTCGGCATGGCCTTCATTCGCCTCGAAAAAAGCCAGGACATGCTCAACCTCGGAGGCGACATCCACGAAATCGCCATGAAACTGACCAATAAACAAATCGCCCACGATAAAACCGCACCCTTCTGGAACCGGTACTCGACCGATGGCAACGAGGCCGTCAGCTGGGTGGTCATCATGCCCGAAATCAAAGCCGTCTTCGAAATGGCCGATTTTTTGATGGTCATTCTCGGCCTGATTCTGTTCGGCGTGGTTTCCCTTGGCATCATCAATACCCTGTTTATGTCACTGCATGAACGGATGTTCGAATTCGGCGTCATGCGCGCCGTGGGCACCACCCCGTTTGCTATGGGCCGCCTGATCGTCTTCGAGGCCGCCGCTCTGGCCGTCATCAGTATCATTATCGGGACTATAATCGGATACGTCGTGACCGCCATTGTCGGCCATACCGGCATCGACTACTCCGGCATTGAATCGGTCGGCATCACCTACCGCGACCCGATGTATCCCATTATGGAATTGAAGCAGTTTATCATATATCCCATTGCGGTCTTTATATTCACGGCCCTTATCGGCCTGTATCCCGCCCGGCACGCCGCCCGAATTCTGCCGGCCGAAGCCATGCGCAAAGGTCATTGAGGATGTACTATGGACGCAAATAATATCATTAAAACCAGAGGCTTGAAAAAAGTCTATCACGACAACGGCATCCCGGTCGAGGCCATTCGCGGCATCGATCTGGCCATTAAAACCGGAGAATTCACCGCTATTGTCGGACCATCCGGATCCGGAAAAACCACTCTTTTGAATCTTATATCCGGGCTGGATACCGTCACCGAGGGCGACGTCTATCTCAACGGCAAACTGATTTCCACCATGACCGGCAAGGAACTTTCCAATTTCCGGCGCGACAACATCGGCTTCATCTTCCAGGCCTTCAATTTGATTCCCGTCCTGACGGTCGAAGAAAACATCGAATACATCATGCTCCTGCAAAACGTGCCCAAAGCCGAACGCCATAACCGCGTTATGGAAATTCTCGAACGCGTCGGCCTGGCCGGCATGGCCGACCGTCTGCCCAACAAACTCTCCGGCGGACAACGCCAGCGCGTCGCCGTCGCCCGCGCCATGGTTTCCCGCCCGGCCTTAATTCTGGCCGATGAACCGACCGCTAACCTCGACAGCAAAACCGGCGGCGACCTCTTGGACATGATGCGCCAGCTGAACCTCGCCAGCGGCATTACTTTTATTTTTTCCACCCACGATGAAAAAATCATGCAACGGGCGCAACGGCTGATCATTCTCAAAGACGGCCTTATCGATAGCGATGAAACACGAAGGTAACTATGTTTTCATTCAATAAAACATGCGCCATTGCACTATGGTCATTTCTGCCTTTGTTAAGCATCGCCGGGGATTTATCGGTCGGCGGTTATTGCAAAAGTTTTTTCTCGGCCCACAATATTCCTCGCGTTGAAACTCCTTACGACGATCCAATTGACTTCAGTAGTTATGGCATTGCCCTCAACCGCGTGCGTGTAAATATCGATTATAAATTATCCGACCGCGTCCTTTTCAGTACTTCCTACGATTTTATCACGAGAATCCATGACGACAATCAATTTCCCGGCTACTTCATGACTTCACCTTTGGAATACAACTCGCAGTCTTATCGTCTTGATGATATCGATCAGCTATTGTACCCGTCCTCGCCTGACGACCCCGGCAATTTTAAAATATATCAGAACCTGGATCGTTTGAATCTGTCCGTCTCTTTACCCTTGGCCGATATTATCCTCGGCCGCCAGGCCGTCGCCTGGGGGGCCGCGCGGGTTGTTAATCCCACCGATGTCATCGCCCCCTACGCCTATCAGGAACTCGACACCGAAGATCGTATCGGCGTCGATGCCGCGCGTCTGCGTATCCCCCTCGGCTTCATGAGTGAAATCGATGCCGGCTACATTTTCGGCGACAAAGCCCGATTCGAAAACAGCGCCGTCTTTTTACGAAGCAAATTCTATTTGGCCAAAACCGACATATCGGCCTCCCTTGTCGGTTTTCGGGAACACCTCCTGCTCGGCCTTGACCTCGCCCGCTCGGTCGGCGGCGCCGGAGTCTGGGCCGAGGGCGCCTATGTCTTTAATAAAGCTTTATCCGAACATCAGCGTAATAATGCTTATGATTATTTCCGGCTTTCGGTAGGAGGTGATTACAGCCTGACCGGGCGCCTCTATGGCTTTATCGAGTATCATTTTAACGGAGCCGGAAAGTCAGACGCCGATGAATATTCTACTTTGAATACTCACCCGGCCTATACCGACGGCGCCACATACCTGTTTGGACGTCACTACTTAACACCCGGCGCCAGCTATCAGTTGACGCCGCTTATCACGGTCGGCGGCGAAGCGTTGTGTAATCTCAACGACCCGTCGGTTTTGCTGTCGCTTCGGGGCGAGTACAACATCGCCCAGAACGTGTACTTATCGGTGGGAGCCTTTATCGGCCTCGGCGATAATCCGTACCTCCGGTTTTCGGATGAATCGCTGTTGTTTGCCGGATATGTCCGCAGCGAATTCGGAGCATATACCGACATCATGTTCTCTTCGTTCCGGTTTTATTTTTAGAAAATAAAAAAGGGGACGAATCCGTCCCCTTGAAAAATCATATTTCAAACCCGCCTAATTGCAGATCAGTGCCCCGCCGCCGAAATACACCGAATTAACGACGGCCAGTATATCCAGCAGATTTATCACTCCGTCCGAAACCACGTCACCGGCGGAAAACGGCACCGGGGCCGGACCGCCCGAGTACACATTATCGACAAGATACAAAATATCTATCAGATTGACATTCCCGTCACCCGAGGCGTCGCCGCACACGAAATTAAGCGTGACCATCCCCGATGACAACACCGGCGCATAATCCACAAGCGACGTGTAAAACGTCGGAAAATGCGACATATACCCGTCGAGCCCGATATTCACCGTCTGACTCAACGTGGCCGATGAGGCAATCGAGAAAAAGAGCGACAAAACTTTCCCGTCGCCCGGCGGGAGATTATAGTACGTCCCCGAAAAGTTTTCGATGGTTATCGTCGTCCGCCGCCCCCATGCATCGGCGTGAACCTGCCGGACGCTGTCCATCGCCGCCGTCCGGCACCCCGCGGTCGTGAATGAATCCAGCGTAAGAAACAGCGAGCCGGAATATTCGACCGGGATCTTGAGCTTGCGCACCGGTACCGTGTTGCAGGCGTAAATATCGAGACGGACATCGTCGCCCGGATTGCCCATGACATTCGGACATTTTATCGTATCGGCGAAGGCCACAATCAGGTTGACCGCGGTGTACGTCCTCTGCGCAGATCCGGCAATCACTTTCAAAGACACGTCATACATCCCCGACTGTTCGTACACATGAACCGGATTCTGCACGAAGGCCGAATCGCCGTCGCCGAACGACCAGACCCAGTTGTCCACTTCCAGCGTGCTCGACCCGGTGAAAACCACTTCGAACGGCACGTCGCCGTACGTCGTATCCGCTTCCAGCACTACCCCCTGATCGGGAATGATTTTGGTCATGACGTATTCCACCATCGGGGAACAACCGTCCCAGTCACAGTGCAGATTGTCCATGACATACCAGGAATTGTTCCCTCCGCCCCAGCCGTAATTCATGTGCACGTGGAATTCCGTGCCGACTTCCCGCCAGCCGTCACAGACGATGGAGTGCGCGCTGATACGGTACTGTGCCGGACGAGCCGCCATCATCTCGTTCTTGATTATATTGGAATAGGCCATCAGGTTATAACTTATCCGGTCGTGCCTCTCGATTGTATTCAGATAACGAAAATAATTGGGCAGGACATTTTGCACGTCGGCCGTGTACGCCCCCGACCCGCACCGCCCGTAGTCCATATTGAACGCCACCCCGACCTCGTAACACAACTCCGCCAGGGCCGCCTGCTGTTCGGGAGTACAACTGCCGCAGGAATTGACGATATTATCCCAGTCATAGGGGTCGGTGTAATCGGCCTCGAGAAGTTGCGCCGCCGTACTGCCCCCGCAGGAATTGTCCCCGCTCCACATGAAAGCGTGCGACCCCGTCCCCTGCGGCGGCCACTTGTAATATGCCATTATCTGCGACGTCGCCGTCGCCACGCACCCCACCACCGTCCGGCCGCCGTCGCCCCACGGACAGAGATTATTGTACGGTGAATTCTGATGCCAGACCGTCGTCAACAACGGGCCATAATCGGTGACATCGAGAAAGTCTTTTTGTGCCAATGTCTGTCCGAATTGCTCTTCATCCTGAAGATAGTACGCCCACATGGCTAACTGCTCTTCGCCTTTGCGCGGCTGGCCGCTTTTGTCGGCCTGCACATAATCCATGGAACCGAACAGGTTGATATAATTCTGCGTCCGGTTATCGAGCACTTCGCGCATCATGGCCGCGAACCCGTCGCTTTCTTCGAGATCGAGCCGATAAATATCCGAATAAGCCTTCACCGGTGGCAATTCTTTTAAAACGGGAATTATAACATATCCCGCCGGGTCGATTTCATAGTAGCGCGCTACCAGCAGGCCGTTTTCGATAATGTCCTGCGCGGCGGCGATTGTCGGATTATCCGACCCGCCCCAGTCGCCGTTACGGGCGACCATATAGGTCAAAAAATTCTTGCAGGCCAACTGCATTTGGTCTTTGCTGGCGGTTTCGGCCGATACGACCGAAAAGGCGCCGACCATAATGCAGGCGATTAACATAAAGGGGAGTATCGAGTTAACGAGGAATCTGGGCATGCGGACCTCTCTCTTGCCGAGGGTTCTTGTCAAATGCGGTAAATGGTTGCCGTTTCCAATATAACTACGATTAAATTCCTGTCAAGACTGGATTTATAAGCCTGCCTATTAAGCCCGCCCTGCCCTGAACTTTAAAAGGTGGGTTCACCGTAGTGCGTCGTGCCCGGTCGTAGCCCCTGAAGTTTGAAGAGTGGATCCTCAGACCCGCCGCCATAGACTTTTCCTGTCATCCCGGGCTTTGACCCGGGATCCAGTTCCGGACTTCTGCCGCGCTGTCAGGAACCCTTTCCTGACAGTTGCCATATAATCAATCCGGGAGCGTCAGGAAGGGGTTCCTGACGCCGCTTAAATAGACTTCAATTTCACTATCAACTTTGTAGTGCACTCTTTCCAATTGGGCCTATTTTTACCCCATTTTGGCATAGTTAAATTGTTATTATCGATTGGATTCCAGGCAGTTGGGTTCGTTTTGTCATTTTTAGTAATGTTTTCCTTATGTGTGGCCCCTCCAAATTTATTTGGAGGGGTTGACTTTGCGGCCGCCCCAAACTCGTTTGGGGCGGATCCGACTTCTTTTTACTTCGTCGGAAAATTGACATAATCATAGGCCTCATACATAAGCCACCGCCAGAAATCAACACCGATTTGCATGTGATTTTGTCATTGCATAATGACGGGAAAACAGGTAACCCACCCGCTATGAAAAAAGTCAATTGCTTTTAAGCGGATGAGCCATCCTTTTTCAAAACAGGTAACACACCCTTTTAGGGTGTGAAAGATGGTTTAGGGCAACCTGCCCGGCTTTCCCTCCCCCAACCCGGTGTTAATTTTGCCCGTCCTCCTTTATTATGAGGTCTATAATTACATGCAAAGTTTTTTGGGGGAAAGGAGGTAAAAAATGAAAAATTTTCAAAGACGAACCCATTTTGCCATAACCAACACAGAGACATGGAGCTTCGCAGGTCTGAAATCCTTCGAAGTCGCGAGCAAAACAGGAAAGCTTTTGTCATCGTCTTGTTAACTATGGGGATAGAGAATGCAAAATTAAAAATTCCCAAATTCCAACCCAATTTAATGAAACCGACACTCGCCCATAATCTTGCGTAATATCATGGACTGTGCAACTCCATATAATGGCCCCCGATGCCATGCCGCGACCGCCGTACATGAAAGCGCCCCGGCTCGATAAAGTCAACCGGGGCGGGAAATTTTATAGTAGGGACAACGTTACAAACAACCCAGCGTCCCGGTTTTGTTATACACGTAATCGATCAGGCTTAGAATATCCAGCAGGTTGATGGAACCGTCGACATTGACATCGCCCGACTCGAACGGTACCGGCTGCGGACCGCTGTTATACACGTTGCTTATCAAAAACAGTATATCCAGAAGGTTGCATTCATCATCGTCGTTGGCGTCGCCGCAAATCAGATCGGTCTTGACCTTGCCCGCGACGGTAGTAACATCATAAGTGTAGATGGTGCCATAAATATTCCCGGAAAAAGTCGGCATATACGTGCTGTACCCGTCAACCAGTATATCCGATTTGGCGCCCTCGGGGGCCCCCGGCGGTACCGTGAAATACACTTTCAGAATCGGGCCCGCGCCGACCGGAAGATCCTCGGTCCAGGAGCTGGCTTCAAGACGCGCCTGCAAAGTCACCGTCACGCGCGAATTGTATATGTCCGAATGCTTAAGATTCTTCTTTTCGAAATGGGCCGTGCGACACCCGGCGAGCGATATCGAATCATACACCAGTCCGACTCCCCCGCCATACTCCACCGGAATCGTTATCTGCGACAGAGGTTCGGAATTGCGTCCCTCGATGACCACCGCGACCGTCTGGCCCGCGTCGGCCTTGACCGTCCCGGCTTTCAATGAATCCTTTATGGCGTATATGAACTCGGTCCGCTTGAGGGTCCGACTCCCCTGGTCGTGAGTGATGGTCAGCGTTACATCGAAACACCCGGCTTTCGTATAAGTATGAGTCGGGTTCTGGACATACGCCGTACCGCCATCGCCGAAATTCCACTCCCACGACGTGACCTCGCGATCCGACACGGCCGTAAACTGAATTCCCAGCGGAACATGACCGGAGATGGTGTCGGCATAAAACATGATTTCGCGGTCGGGAATGATATGATTGTACAACCGCTCGATCAGAAAACTACAGCCGTCCCACGGGCAATACAGATTATCCATGGCGTACCAGGCAGTCTGGGAACCGCCCCAGCCATAGTTGAAATGATAATAGTACATATCCTCGGCCGTTTGCCACCCGTCACAAACGATGGCGTGACTGTGAATGGTATACAAAAGCGGCAGACCGTTGTTAATATCGGCCCGGATGGTATCGTACCACTCGAACCCCATGTAATCGGAGCGGCGATGTTCTTCGACAATGTTCTGATAACCATAATGGCGCGGATATATACTGCGGCAACCGCTGGTGTAGGCGCCCGATCCGCACCGGCCGTACATCATGCTGAACGCCACGCCCATCTCATAGCTGATTTCGGCCAGATTATGCGTCGTCACGACATACTCGTATTTATCCGACATATTGGCCGCCAGCATCATCGGCGGCGTCGACCCCCCGCAGGAATTATCGCCTTCCCAGAGAAATTTGCGGCCGTTGAAACCGGCCGGCGGCCACTGGTGATACCACTGTATCTGCGCCGCGGCGGTGGCGACACACCCCACCACACACCTTCCCCCGTCACCCATCGGGCAGTAATTATAATAAGGCCCGCCCTGATGCCAGGCGGTACTTAGAAGCGGCCCGACCGTGGTAAAAGCCACATCGGCCTTGCTTTCCAAAACCGCCTTGAAGACATCGGAACCGACCGCGAATTCATCCCAGGCGTGGCGGTTTTTCGGGTCGAACATGGCTTCCGATTTCTCCGTCATGACGGCGTCGGCGCTGCCGTAATATTTCACGAATTCTTCGATGCGATTGGCCAGAACGTCCAAAAGCAACGCCCCCATCCCTTCGGGAGCATCCAGGTCAAGATTGCATTCCATGGAATAGGCTTTTACCGGAGGCAATTCTTTAAGCGAGGGAACCACGACAAAACCGACCGGGTCAATCGAATAACACCGCCCTAAAATCTGGCCGTCGCGCGTAAGATCCGTTACGGAAACAACTTGCGGGTCAGCGGACTTTTCCCACGTCCCGTTATGGCGAATATAGTAATCCAGCCAGTTATTGCAGACGTTATCCATCTCCTGACTGCTGGCGATTTCGGCCATAGTCGTCGGGCCGCATACGCATATCAACAAAGCGACATAAACGGGTACGGTCAATATTCCGGTTTTTTTCATCTTGCGGTTTCCTCAATATTTCAAATTACTGCCAAATATGAATTGTATCTGTTGCGGCCATTTTCGAGCGGTAACATGTCGACCGCGCCCCCACCCGGCCGACAAAGCCTAATTTTCTGTCTGTCAATCTTTTATAATTTAAGGCATATTCGGATTTTGTCAACAAAATCCCACGATATTATACGAAATAAGTCCACATTTTCCATCTGACCAAAAAAAACGCCGTCCGCAATTTCGCGGGCGGCGTAATTATTCGCACGGCGATTTTATTCGGCCATCGCGGCCAGTTTCTTGTAATCGATCATCTTAATCAGTTTCTGGATATCTTCTTCGGTGACAGTTTCATCGCCTTCACCGGTGACAAGGATTCTTTTGGCCACCAGCGAAATAACCTGGACCCCGGTGATTTTGCCCTCGTCTTTCTGATAAATCAGCTTGGACGGAAATCCCTGAATTTCGGCTGATTTAACCGTCCCCTCCGGAGAATCGTATTCCATTTGCATCATAAACGGGGTCATCAAAAGCTGATTAAAACCGGTATCCAGAATATGCAGGCGGATTTCCTTTTTATCCTTGGATGTATAAGCCCGTGAGGCCGATGAATAGCTGAACTGATTTCCCGGATTGGTCGGGTCGGCCATAGTCATGGAGCCTCCGTCGAGCTCGCTGACTTCCATTCCCTCAACTTTTTCGGGCAAAAGTTTGGCTAATTCATTCCAGTCAACCGCCTTGACCGCCTGCAATTCCTTGGCCAGGTCTTTCTGCTCTTCTTCGGCATAGGCACCCAAAGCCAGAAAAACCAGCAGGACCGCAAACACACCAAAAGTCTTGAGCATTTGATCTTCCTTTCCTGAAGGTTAGTTGTATCGATAAAATATTAAGGATGAAAAATCCACAAGGCAATAAAAATATCCCGGTATTATTGAGTTAAACATCTGATTTCAGACGCAATCTTCCAGTCCGAGCAACATAATGGCGGAAATGATAATCACTGCAATGAGAATATATCTTACAAATGGCGCCCCCTTTTTGACCGCCATATGCGCCGCAACCCAGGCACCCAGCATATTGCCGATAGCCAGAACCAGGCCCAGGACCCAGTCGACCTGACCGTTGAGAATAAAAACCACCAGGGCAAAAGCGGTAAAACAGAGCACTACAAAATTTTTAAAAGCATTGGCCCGCACCAGTTCATAGCCGGCGCTTAAAACCAGCCCGGCCAGAAGAAATATGCCCACCCCGGCCTGGATAAAACCCCCGTAAAGACCGATGCCCAAAAAAGTTACATGCTGTTTCCAACCGGGCCTTCGCTCCAGCGCATCGGCTTTGCCCTCCAGCCAGCGACGGGGCCGGACAATCACTACTACCAGCATTATGACCATCAAAACGCCGATAATTCTTCGCATCAACTGCTCGTCGAGATCGGCGGCAATTTGCGCCCCGATAACGGCGCCGAGAACCGCCGGGATCGTCAAATAAATTACCCGGCGCAAATCCAGTATATTTTCCTGCCTGAATTTGCGGACGGCCACCACGCACTGGAGCAGAACCGCTACGCGATTGGTGCCGTTGGCGACATTGGCCGGAAGACCCGCAAATATCAACATCGGCAACGTAATCAGCGACCCGCTTCCGGCCAGAGTATTGATAAACCCGGCCAGAAAACCGGCGCCGACGACTAAGGGATATATATACCATTCCATAAGTATCAACCGCGCTTCAAATTGGCTCCAATTATACGCAGGAATCTTAAGGTGTCAATCGTTATCGCATATATACGGGAAATTACAGCTTGCCAAAAATTCTCCCAAAGTATTTATTCGCCTGAAGCAGGCAGGAATAAAAAGCTTTGATTCAGTAATGTTATGAATAAAAATTTCCGATTTATTTCCGCTCCGGCCTTATATGCTCTGGGCGTCGCGGCCATATTATTACTATTTCTGGCGGGTTGGCGATGGATCCTTATGACATTGGCCAATGAACTGGCCGAAACTGTCCCTTCTGCCTTTTTACTTAAATCTTTCCTCATCGGCATCAGATTCGATTTCCGAGTGGTAAGCATCATCATGATACCGCTTTTTATCCTTTCAGCCATACCGGGCCACGACTTGGTTACATCCAGGACCATGCGTAAAATCGGATTCATCTACATTTCAATCGTGACCAGCATCATGTTTTTTCTGCACATGGTTGAAATTGAATTCTTCCTGTTTTTCAATACCCGCTTGAACGGTTCGGCCTTGATTTGGTTCGACAGCCCCGCAGATACATTGACTATGGTCTGGTCCAGCTACCCGGTTTTGCCATATTTGCTTCTGTTCGGCGCCGTAACGACTGCCTTTATTCTGCTGATCCGGTCTTACCGTAATTGGGTCGTGCAAAAGGTCGGTCCTTCCTCAAAAATCATCACGCTGGCCTGGCTTCCAATCGTCCTGGCCGTCTTTGTTCTGGGAAGTATCGGCCGCATTTACAAAGACGCCCCAATGCGCTGGGGCATCGGCTATTTCTGCGAATATAATTTCGCCAACCAGCTTTCGTTGAATCCGACGGACACCTTCATGCGCGACGTTTTTTATGATACCCACAAACGCGAGCAGGTGCAAAAACTCGTCGATAAATGGCGTCAGGACGACGAGGAAGCGGTCGTCCGCCGTCTGCTGGCGGCCTCGCCGGATACGGCCGACCTCGGAACACGCCGCCTGTTGCGCCGGGTAAGATTCGACCATCCCAATCCCGACCCGCCCAATGTCCTGCTCATCATGATGGAATCGTTCGGCTCGACCAAGGTCGGTTGCCTGCTCAACGAATATCCCTATGATTTGACTCCGGGATTCGATTCTCTGGTCAAAAGCGGGGTTTTGTTTACCCGCTTTTACTCCTCGGCCACCCACACCGGCCCCGGCCTGTTCAATATCATGACCGGCACGCCACATATTTTCGGTAAAGTCATGTTCAAGCAGGTGGAAGGGCATACGTCGTACAATGCCCTGCCGGAAATATTGCGCAACTACGGCTACCGGACACTTTTTTTCACCACACAGGACCCGCATTATGACAATATGCAGGGTTTCTTGCGGGCCAACGGCATGATGGAAATATCCTCGGTCGATGATTACCATGATTCGCTGGTGTTAAGCTGGTTGGGTGTCCCGGATCACGTCATGTTTGACCACGCCCATAAACGCCTGAAAGAACTGGCGCAGTCAGATCAGAAATTTTTCGCGACCCTGCTGTCGACCTCACATCACAGTCCTTATTTGATACCTGACGCCCCGTTCGAACACATTCCCGATTCGGAACCGCGCCACCGCGACTTGAACGCCATGAAATACTCTGACTGGGCCATGAACCGGCTGGTGCGAAGCATCATGGCCGACCCCGATTTCGACAATACCCTGATTCTGGTTACCGCCGACCAGGGATTCAAATTCGAGGTCTGCCACGAACTGGATATATCAATGATTCAGGTCCCGCTGTTTGTCTACCATACCGATGGCCATCTTCCGGCCGGCGTGAGAAACGACCGCGTCGGCAGCCAGCTTGATTTTTTGCCGACCATTTTGGGACAACTTCAACTCGATTACGATAATTATTCATTCGGAAAAGACCTGTTCGACACGCTAACTCCGGTACAAGATTTTGCCTTTGCCACCAGTTGGTATAATATCGGTTATATCGAAGATGACTTCTTTTTCACCATGCACGCCGACAAGGATGTCGAATATCTTTTTAAACTCCCGGACAAGCAGACCAATCTTTTGGAACAACATCCGGACATCGCCGCCCGGCTGAAACACCGGGCCCTGTCCATTTATGGCAAAGCCTTCTACGACCAGCAGATTCCGATTCATTTCCATCGCCTGCGGGACAACATTCGAGCCGCCGCCAAATAATCGGCTGACAATCGGAGCGTTGTCTTATATATTTCTTCAGGCACATAATTAAGCCCCCCGTTTACCGACCGAAAATATACTAAGAGTCGAAATATTGCCGGTTTAACCGCCATTCTCGTAGTAATTGGCAGGAGTCAGCCGTTGCCTAAAGATGAGCGATTAAAAATCGTAATCATAATTGTGACACTGGTTACCTTGGAATCGGTGGCCATACCATCGGTCATGGCCCAGGGTTCTATTTTCGGAGCCGTTAAGAATTCTGACCAGACAATTCCGGCCAACGATGAAATAAACTTTTTTGGCTACATCGACGCCAAAGACGATGAAATACGGACGGAATCGTCGATTGGGGCCGGTTACGATAACGGCAACTGGTTTGACGATTTCCAGAATTACCTCGGTGAATCAGCGGGTCAGCCATATCAGTACCGCTTTTTTAATATCAATAACGGCGAGGGGGTTGTCCTTGACGGGTTGATCCCGAATAATTCTTTTCAGCAGGAGGACATAGAGCTCTCGTCCGTCGATTGGCCGTCCACCGTCAAAAATTTATATGCCCTCGCTTTGGCCTACGGCAGAGTCCTGTTGAGCTGGGATGCCCGGCCAGATCATACTTATCATATTTACCGTCGTCTTGCAATATCCGCCGGATCGTTCTATCGCATTGATGATCCGTCGGGAAATCTTGCCAATCCGGGTGTCGAGGGTGGTTTTTATATCGACGACGAAGTGGATGGAACCAATAACTATGACTACCTCATTATCGTCCAAAACGCCGCGGGGACGCTCGGAATTCATTCCGAAATTGTTTCGGTTAATTCCTCGATGGTGATGGCACCGGTCATTGACGCCATTATGCCTGCGTCCGGACCTGTCTCCGGAGGAACAGAGGTGACCATATCGGGCTCCGGCTTTGATCCCGACGGCGTCATCGTTGCTATCGGGGCAGGATATCTGACGGATATCGTTGTCGTCTCCCCGTTCGAAATTACCGGCCACACGCCGCCGGGGACGGAAGGCGCGGTCGACATTTATGTCACCAACACTGCCTCCGGTTTAAGCTCCAATATCCTCGTCGGCGGTTATACGTATCTCGGCAGTCAGAATATCCCGCCCGTGCTTTATGGCACATCTGCCAAAAACGGGCTCATTGAGCAGTTACTGGTATTCAAAGTATTTGCCGTCGATACCGATGGTGATGAAGTTTTCATATCTGGCCGCAAACTCCCCGATGGAGCCGTGCTGACCTATAATGGCTATAATATCGACAATGGTTTTTATGAGGCCACCTTTGCATGGACGCCCGCAACGATACATGCCGGACTGCATGACAGCCTGGAAATCCTGGCCCATGATTTACTGGATACGACAATCGCAATAATGACGGTTAAAATTTTCGATAACGGTTATGTGTGCGGCGACGCCGACGGCAACTGGATTTATAACGTTTTGGATATTATCTACCTTATCTCATATATATACAACGATCCGCCCGGTCCGCCCCCGGTTCCTCTGGCCGCGGGAGACGCCAACGGTGACGGAATTATAAACCTCAAAGATATTCTGCGCCTGATTGCCTTTTTGTATGATGACCCGCGCGGCCCGGCCCCGGTCTGCCCGTAGACGTTTCCGATTGAAGCCTAATCAATCACGATTACCGCCGCGCCGTTGAAACGCCCGTGGCGCAAATCATCGAGCGCTTCATTGGCTTTTTCAAGCGGATACGGATGGACTTCGGTCCTGATCGGAACCTTCGGCGCCAGCGCCAGGAATTCTTCACCATCGCGGCGGGTAAGATTGGCCACCGACTTGATCGAACGCTCTTCCCATAATATCGAATACGGAAACGACGGGATATCACTCATGTAAATTCCGGCGCAGACGACAATTCCGCCTTTCCTGACCGCTTTTAATGATAGCGGCAGAAGTTGCCCGACCGGGGCGAAAATTATGGCGGCGTCCAGCGGTTCCGGCGGGCTTTGCTCGGATGAACCGACCCAGACGGCCCCCAGCTGTCGGGCAAAATTCTGACTTTCAACGTCCCCTTCGCGGGTAAAAGCGAAAACCCTGCGGCCTTCATAACGCGCCACCTGGATCAAAATATGCGCCGCCGCACCGAAACCATAAAAACCGATTGCCCGGGCCGACCCGGTCATCCGATACGAGCGATAACCGATCAATCCCGCGCACAACAATGGTGCCGCCTGCAAATCGGGATAACCTTCCGGTATCGGAAAACAGAAGCGCTCGTCCGCGACACAATATTCGGCGAAACCGCCGTTGATTTGATACCCCGTATAGCGGGCATGGTCACACAGGTTTTCACGGTCTGACCGGCAGAATTCGCATTCCCCGCAACTATACCCCAGCCAGGGGACGCCAACCCGGTCGCCCTTCTTGAATTTGCCGCCTGCCTGCGAAATATCTGCGACCACCCCGACAATCTGATGCCCCGGCACCAGCGGCAGTTTTGGCTCGGTCAGTTCGCCGTCCACAACGTGCAAATCGGTGCGACAAATGCCGCAGGCGCGGACCTTTAAAAGCAGTTGTCCTTTATGCGGAACGGGAACGGATATGTCGGCCACTTCCAGCGGGCGCCCGACGCTATTCAATACCATAGCTTTCATCGAGGTTTCTCCACGTGCAATTATTCGGCACAGCGATTACACATTAGCCAAAGATTTGACAAAAATCAACACCGCCATGATGTTTCTTTTGCCGGGAATATAATATATAGAACGGAATAGTATCCCGAAAGACCTTGAAAATGCCCGTAACACTGATTATAATCGTATAATATTGGCGGAGTTATAAATTAAGGAAAAAACGGCCCCGTTAATGAATGACAGCACCGAAAATCTGAAATTCTTCAAAGTGATTTTAAGCTCCATCGCCGATGGTGTCTTCACGGTGGATAGCAATCGTATCATTACCAGCTTCAACCGGGCCGCGGAAAAAATCACCGGCATCCCGGCCGGTAAAGCAATCGGACGACCGTGCAGCGATATTTTCCACTCCGATATCTGTGAAAATTGCCTGTTGCAACAAACCCTTCAAACCGGCAACCAGTCCATCGACCGGCCCGTCAATATCATCACCGCCGGCGGCGAAAGAATCCCGATAAGCATTTCCACGGCCATCCTGCGTGACGACAGCGGCAAAGTTCTGGGGGCGGTCGAGACCTTTCGCGATCTTTCGGCGCTGGAGCAATTGCGCAAAGAGCTGACCAGCAAATATTCACTCGAAGACATTATCTCCAAAAGCCCGGAAATTCATAAGTTGTTCGAAATTATGCCCGATATCGCCGAGTCCGAAAGCACCGTCCTGATTCAAGGGCCGTCGGGGTCCGGCAAAGAACTGTTTGCGCGGGCCATTCATAGTCTAAGTCCCCGTAAAAATATGCCGCACGTGGTCATCAATTGCGGAACCCTGCCGGCGCAGTTGTTCGAATCGGAGTTGTTTGGCTATGTCAAAGGAGCCTTCACCGACGCCAAACAGGACAAACGAGGTAAACTGGCCAACGCCGAGGGCGGGACGGTCTTTTTCGATGAAATCGGCGAACTACCCATATCCACACAGGTCAAACTGTTGCGATTGTTGCAGGAGCGCGAATACGAACCGCTCGGCTCGACCAAGCCCGTGAAAGTCGATATTCGGGTCGTGGCGGCCACCAATAAAGACCTGAAGCAATTGGTCGCTCAAGCCAAGTTTCGCGATGACTTGTACTTCCGGCTGGCGGTGGTTAAATTCGAACTGCCCCCTTTGACTAAACGGCGCGAAGATATTCCCTATCTGGTTGACAATTTCATAAAAAAATTCAATGCCCGTACCGGCAAAAGAATAATGAGCGTGTCACCCGAGGTCATGCAGATTCTTATGCGCCATGATTTCCCCGGCAATATCCGTGAGCTGGAAAATATCATCGAATACGGTTTTGTCCTGTGCCGGGGAAGCATCATTCAAAAGGAGCATCTCCCCACCGAACTGGTTCAGACGACCATTGACACCGCTCCCGGTGAGCATCATCCCCTTACGCCCATCTCACAGGTAATGGATGAATACAATCTCCTGCTTACGGTTCTGGGACGCAACCGGGGCAACATTTCTAAAACGGCTTCAGAATTGGGGATTCACCGCACAACCCTGTGGCGGAAACTAAAAAAATACAATATAGAAACCCCTAATATTTTTGAATCCTGATGTTGCATAATTAGTAAATGCAACATTATTTACGTTGCATACTTTCTTATTGTTGCAATTATTGCAACGCAGTATAATCAATTTTATCGCATATCATTATATATAACAAATACTTATGTAAATTCTTGAAATGCGGCATGTTGCATGCTTAATGATGCAACAATATGGGCCACAGAATACTTATACCTGACCTCAACGGCAACATCGCCCCTTGTTTCGAGGTAGCTTCCAAGTTCGTATTAATTGTTCTTGGTAATTGTAAGATTATATCCCGCAAACAAATAGCCTGTTCCGGGGAGGGTGGCTTTCGAAGAATTCGTCTTATTCGGCTTCATGATATTGACACCCTTATTTGCAACGGCATTGGTGTTTTTTACCGCGACCTGCTTTATACCATGCATATCGAATTAATATCCGATGTCAGCATGGAATTGGACGAAGCGCTTCAGGGGTATCTTGAGGGCTGGATTAGGCCGGACAGGTTTCGCCCTGTTATCAATGCCCGTACGCATAATGTCCCCTTAAGTGAACTGGTTAACTGGACAAAAACCGTATTTGAAAACCATGGATTTGCGGTTCGCCCCGGACCGGGGCAGGATTCATTTCTAATCGATCTGGTGGCGGAAATAGTCTGTCCGGAGTGCGGCAAACCCATCAAGGCGGCGATTTGCTGCGGGGCGCACACCTACCGCGTCGACCAGGAAATCCGCGAATTCCATTTCTGTGCCAAAAACGATTATAACGCCCGGGTCTATGTCTGTCCGTGCAATGACACCGCCGCCGAACGTTGCCGGGAATACAATATCGACTATTTGAATTTCGATCCCGGACAAATAAGGATGAAAGTGCATTCCGGTCGGGGGGTGCCGTTGCTGAACCGCCCCATTGCCGGTCATGAAAAACTGAACATGTTAACGGATATTTGATAAACAAGAAAAAAATAAATGAGACACGACGGAGAATAAATGAAAACACGACCGATCACGCCCGAAGAACGACAGCGGGCCTTCAAACCGACCAAAAAGCCGGAGGTGGTCGAAAAACAGAAGCTGGACGTGCGCTATCATGTCGAAGATTATGACGTCACCAACCGTCCACGCCGCTTTCTCGAAGCCTTCGCGGCCATACTGAAACATTCCAATTACCAGATGGCTCTGGACCATTTCATCCGCATGAGCGCCAAATGCTCGCGTTGCGCCACTACCTGTCAGGTTTATCAGGCGACGGGTGACCCTAAAGACATCCCCTGCTACCGCTCCGAATTGCTTATGGGTGTCTATCGTCGCTACTTCACAATGGGCGGCGTCCTGCGCGGTCATATTGGTGACGACGATTATCTGACCGATGATAAAATAATGGAGATGGCAGAGAGTTTCTGGAATTGTACCGCCTGCCGCCGCTGCTCGTTAGAGTGCCCGTCGGGAATTGACCACGGTTTGATCACTCACTTGGGCCGTTATATTTTAAGCGAAATCGGCATTTCCCCGCGCGCTCTGGTGGTCAGTACCCGTGAACAGCTCGAAGGGGCTACCGGCAATACCTCGGCTATCCCGGTTCCGGCCTTGGCCGACACGCTGGAATTCCTTCAGGACGACATGCTCGAAGAAAAGGGCGTCGTCATTAAATTCCCGATAGACGTCGAAGGCGTCGAATATGCCTTTTTCCCCGCTGTCAGCGACTTTCTAATGGAAGCCGAGACACTCATGGGCGTCGCCGCAGTGTTTACCGCCACCGGTGATTCCTGGACCATCGGCACCGGCTATTACGACGGCATTAATTACGGGCTGTTTTACAGCGACCGGATTCTGGAGCGGGTGGTCAAAAAAATCGATGCCGAAACGCGACGCCTTAAAGCCAATAAAGTCCTGATTGGCGAATGCGGCCACGCCTCGCGGTCGGCCAAGTACTTTCTGCCTGCATACTGCGGCGGCAAAGACGCTTACCCCGTCATTAATATCATGGAATATACCCATCGGGCCTGGAAAGAAGGACGCCTTAAATTCGATCCCGATGTCATTACCGAAAAGGTGTCCTACCACGATCCCTGCAATATCGCCCGCCAGCGCTGGATTATCGATCAGCCGCGTGACCTGCTTAAAGCCATCTGCAGGAACTACATCGAGATGACGCCATCGGGCGAGGACAATATCTGCTGTGGCGGGGGCGGGGGCACGGTTTCCATCGACGAAATCCGGCCGTACCGCACAACCGTCGGCGGTAAACTCAAGGCCGATCAGATCCGCGAGGCGGGATGCAAAATACTGGTGGCCCCCTGCGCCAACTGCAAAAAGCAGTTGCGCGAGCTGGTCGAGGACCAGGGTATCGACTGCGAAGTGGTCGGTCTGCACGACCTGCTGTATAAAGCCATCATATTCGATGAATCGCTTAAAGTGAAATCACCGGATGAAAACAAAGAGGAGTCGCAATAAAAATGGAGGCGTATTTATCATTTGCCAAAGGGCCGCTGTTTCGCCTGTCGCTGGCGGTCCTGATACTCGGTTTGGCCCGAATTTTCCTTCTGGATATATTTGCGGCCTGGCAGGCCTGGCGCCGGGCAGGCGACAAAACCATCCCATGGAAACTAGTTATATCACGGGGACTGGAATGGCTGTTCCCGGTCAAGCGCATTTTTAACAACCGACCGCTCTATTCCGTCTTTTCGATATTGTTTCATATCGGTCTGCTGGTCGTGCCGATATTTCTTTATGCTCACGTCCGCTTATGGGAAAACGCCCTCGGCTTTGGCTGGCCGACTCTGCCCTATGAAGTTGCCTACTGGCTGACCGTAAGCACCATTGTCTTCGCGGTCCTGCTTCTTCTGGGGCGCCTGTTAAGCCCCCGGTCAAGTTTCTTGAGCCGAAAGCAGGATTATCTCTGGCCGCTTTTGTTACTGGTGCCCTTCGTGACCGGATTTATCTGCGCCCATACCGCCGTTGCACCGGCTACCTATCAGTTTTTCATGCTGGTGCATATCCTTGCGGCCGAGCTGATATTCATTCTCATCCCGTTTTCCAAAATCGCTCATTGTGTTCTCATGCCGTTGTCGCAGATGATTTGCACTCTGGCCTGGAAATTTCCGCCGGAAACCGATGACGCCGTCTGCACCACGCTCAACAAGAAAGGAGCCCCGGTATGAGCAAAGCCATTCTGACCGATATCACCAAGTGCATCGGCTGTCTGGAATGCGTGGCCGCCTGCAAGGTGGCCAACGAACTGGGTCTCGACGAGCCCCATACCTGGCAGAAAAACGACGGCCTCTCGGCGGTCAACTGGACCTCCATCATTCAGACCCGGGAAGGCCGGTTCGTCCGCAAACAATGCCGTCACTGTCTTGAGCCGGCCTGTGCCTCCGCTTGCCCGGTTGGCGCCCTTCATACCACCGCAACCGGGGCGGTCATATATGACAGCGGCAAATGCCTCGGCTGTCGTTACTGCATGATGGCCTGTCCCTATGGTATTCCCCGCTATGACTGGGATTCCGCGGTTCCCTATATCAGAAAGTGCATTCTCTGTCACGAAAAAATAAAGGACGGGCAGCAACCGGCCTGCACCTCCGTCTGCCCGACCGGGGCAACCATTTTCGGCGAACGCGACGAACTAATCGCCCTGGCCCATCAGCAGATCAAGGATAATCCCGGCAAATACATCGACAAAGTCTGGGGTGAGCATGAAGTCGGCGGCACATCGGTGCTGTACCTGTCCGACGTTGACCTGGGCTTTTTGGCTTATCAACCCAATTTGGACAAAATCGGACTTCCGGCGACAACCAGCCTGGCGATGAAAGCCGTTCCGTTTGCGTTTGTGGGAATGGGGGCGGTCATGTATGGCATTAATTGGATGGTTCGCCGCCGCATGGAATTAGCCAGGCCCAAAGACGATCAGGAGGAATCATCCCATGGATAGAGTGCAAAAATTCAAAACCATCCTCTGGTCGATTGTCGGTCTGGCCACGGCCGTCGGAATTACCCGGTTCATCTTTGGCCTGGGAGTTACCACCAATCTAACGGACGCCACCCCATGGGGCTTGTGGATCGGTTTCGACGTCATGGGTGGCGTCGCGCTGGCCGCGGGTGGCTTTGTCCTGACCGCCATCTTCTATATTTTCAAACGCGAAGAATTCAAACCACTGGTGCGCCCGGCCGTCCTGACCGCCTTTCTGGGCTATCTGGCCGTGGTCGGTGGTCTCATGTTTGACCTGGGCCTGCCCTGGAATATATGGCACATGATCATCTACTGGAATCCTCATTCACCGCTGTTCGAAGTCGGCTGGTGTGTCATGCTCTACACGACCGTCCTGCTTCTGGAATTCAGCCCCGTGCCTTTGGAGGAGTTCAGCCGTTATGCAAAAATCCGCAATTTCCTGATGAAATTCCGCTTTCCGTTGGTCATGCTGGGCATAATGCTTTCGACTCTGCACCAGTCTTCGCTGGGATCGCTCTTTTTAATCATGCCGTATAAACTGCCGCCGCTATGGTACACCCCGATTCTCCCGGTGCAGTTTTTCATATCGGCCGTGGCGCTGGGACTCATGATGGTTTCTTTCGAAAGCCTCTTTTCGCACTGGCTGTACCGCCGTAAATCCGAGGGCCATCTGATCGAGAAACTCGGCAAAATTGCGATCTGGGTACTGGGCATTTACCTGATCGTGAAACTGGGCGATATAATCATCCGCGGCCAGTTCGGGCAGATTTTCGCCGGGACTCGCGAATCCAACCTGTTTATTATCGAGCTTCTGATATCCGCTATAATACCGTTGGCAATTCTGTTGACCCCCCAGCTCCGATCCCAGAGCAAATGGCAATGGATCAGTTCCTTCATGGTCGTCTTTGGCATGGTCTTCAACCGCATCAATGTCGGCGGCCTGACCATGCTGTCCACGACCGGCGACAGCTATATTCCGTCGTGGACGGAAGTCTTCATCAGTCTGGGGGTGGTCTCGGCGGCGGCCCTGGCCTTTTTATTCGCCATCGAGAGATTTAACATCTGGGAAGCCAGACCGCGTGACCCGCAGGCCGATCCATATACCAAGCCGATATTCGACGGCGTCTCGCATGTCTGGCTGGGAAATCCTTCGGTGGCCGCCCGGACACGGTACTCCCTGGCCTTTGTTGTTTTCTTTGCTATCGGCTTTGCTCTCATGCCCGGCGACAGAATTTACAGCCGCGGGGTCAATCAGGATGTCGCCCTGCCTGCCCGCGGCGGACAGGTGCTCTTCATCGACGGCAATCGCGACAACTATGGCGTCGCTTTCGACCATCAGGGGCATATCAACCGTAATAACGGTGACAGCTCTTGTGTTTTGTGTCACCACATGAATATGCCCAAAGATAAAAACAGCCGTTGTTCCGATTGTCACGACCGAATGTATCTGGCCAGCGATATTTTTGGGCACGATTGGCACGCTGCACCGAACGGGGCTAAAATCAAATGTAACAACTGCCATCAACCCGGCATGCAACGCAACAAGGAATCGGCCAAGCAATGCCGGGATTGTCATCTCGACCTGGTTGTCCCCGGCTCGACGATTGCCTTTGAGCACACAATGGCGCCTTCCTACGTTGATGCCATGCACATTGCCTGCGTTCAGTGTCATAAACGGATGCTCCCGGCTGTCGCCGACAAACCGATGCTGGATAAATGCGTAACCTGTCACCACCCCGTTCCGGAGGAAAGTATCACTTCCCTGCCGGACAGCCGCTGGCAACCGGCCCACGGCAATAGGGTGGTTCTGCCGGGCATCATGATTGAGGAAGGAAAGTAAACGAATGGGGAAAGCCCATAAAGTATTGATAATCGAGGATGAACCCGACGTCAGTCTTTATTTACAGACAATCCTCGAAACCAATGGCTATCAGACGGCCGTATGCGAAGCCGCCGCTGACGGTATGACCCACGTTGCCCGCATCCGACCCGACCTGATCAGCCTGGATATCATGATGCCGCATGAAACCGGGATGTCGTTTTATTTGAAGCTGAAAAAGTCACGGGAATACAAACATATTCCGGTCATTGTCATCAGCGGCGCGGTCCAGCAGAAGGAATTCTGTATCGAGGACTTTGCACCCGGCGAAACGGTTCCTCCCCCGGAAGCCTACCTGGAAAAACCGATTGACGTAGATTTGTTTCTGCTTACCGTAAATAAACTGATAAAGGCCGCATTGGCCGGAAAAAAATGAAGAAAAACCATGGCGAAAAAGAAAGCCGACAAACAAATTTTTGACGCCGGTCGGATTCATTCGGAATTTTTCGAAATGGTCCCGCACATGGTGGCTGTCGTCGATCGGGACTACAATATCGTTGCGGCCAATCGCAATTTCGAGGAGTTCTTTGGCCCCTGGCGAAATAAGAAGTGTTATGCCGTTTATAAAAAACAGGGTGGCCCCTGCGCCGACTGCCCCAGCTTCGAGATTTTTAAGGACGGCCGGCGACGCGTCATCGATTCGGTGGTAGTGGACAAAAACGGTCGACCGGCGCATAACGTGGTACGGGCGGTCCCGGTGTTTAATACGGGGAAGAAAGACGTTGGATATATCATAGAAATGTCATCGCCCGTGACCGACACCAGCCGCCTGCAACAGGAGGTAAGCATCCTTTTTGACCGCGTCCCGTGCTACATCACCGTCATTGACAGCGATTATCGCATCGTTCGGGCCAACGAGAAATTCCGCGAAAGTTTCGGAAATGTAATGGGGAGACATTGCTATGAAGTCTATAAACGCCGCAACAAAAAATGTCCCAACTGCCCGGCGTCAAAGACCTTCAAGGACGGCAAAATCCATGAGTCGGAGCAGTCGGGCATCGATAAAAAGGGTCAGGACATTAATTATATCGTCTCCACTTCTCCCCTTAAACGTGGCGGCGGAGATGTCGCACACGTCATCGAAATTTCGACCGATATCACCCGGCTGAAAGCGCTTGAAAAAGACATCATCGACGCCGAACGCCTGGCGGCGGTCGGACAGACAGTGGCCGGACTGGCCCATAGCATTAAAAATATCTTGATGGGATTGGAAGGCGGCAAATATATGATCAGCCTCGGTCTCAAAAAGGACGACCGCGACCTGATCGACAAGGGCAGCGAGATGCTGGACCGCAATTTTAACAAGACCACGTCATTGGTCCGCGACTTTTTGAGCTTCTCCAAAGGTCGTCTGCCCCAGCTGGAAATGATCGATCCCAACCGGCTGGTCGTGGAAATTGTCGACCTGTACAAAGACATTGCCCGCCAGTCAGGAATTGAACTCAAACAAGTGCTGTCACCGAAGGTTAAAAAAGCGCCGCTTGATCCCGACGCCATTCACACGTGCCTGACCAATCTCGTCTCCAATGCCATCGACGCCTGCCAAATGGCCAAACAAAAGGGCAATGAAGTTATCATAACGGTTCGTGATGACCGAAATACCCTGATATTCGAAGTCACCGATAACGGGGCGGGCATGGATTATGATATCAAGAAAAAGATATTTACGACCTTTTTCACAACCAAGGGTGGCAAAGGAACCGGGCTGGGTCTTCTTACCAGTCGTAAACTGGTCCAAGAACACGGCGGCCGAATCGTGGTAAAATCGCAAAAAAATAGGGGATCGCTTTTCAGATTAGAGTTTCCCCGACAGCGTTTGAATTATATATATAAAGAGGGCCGCAAAGGCGGCGATGAGGAAAAATAACAACAGCCTTTAAATAATGGGATAACTTATGAGTAAACCCGCCGATAAGAAAATCCTGGTTGTCGATGATGAAGACGATGTCCGGCAGTTTCTGGAGCTGGCTTTAAAGGAGGCCGGTTTCAATGTCATTACCGCCTGCGATGGATTCGAAGCCATGGAGAAAGTGGAAAAAGAACACCCGGATTTGATATCGCTGGATCTGGTCATGCCCAAAAAATCCGGTGCCAAATTCTATCACGACCTGAATAAAAACAAAAAATATAATAAAATCCCCGTACTGATTGTCACCGGCCACGCCCGTGACGATCTGGGCAGAGCCGACCTCAAAGAACTGACCATGTCGGGGCCGGGAATATACCTCGAAAAACCGGTCAGCCCGCCCAAATATGTCGCCGCCGTGAAGAGCCTTCTGGGGCTTGATGCCACAGACGAAGAACAAAACCTGGCCAGTCAGGTCAGCCTGCAAAGCGAGTTGAAAAATATTATCGATGCCGCCGACCCGGAGACACTGCGGAAGCTCAAGAAATTAATCAACGGCAAAAAATAACGCCGTCGGTGGAGGGTAGATTATGTCCAATAAAAAGAAGATTCTGATCGTCGAAGATGAGCCCGACCTGGTGGAAACACTCGGCGTTTTTTTCCGCGAAAGCGGTTATGAAACAATTGCCGCCTACGACGGACACGAGGGTTTTATCAAAGCCGAAAAGGACGAACCGGATTTGATCACGCTGGATATCTCGATGCCCGGAGAATCAGGGGTGAAAATGTACCGCAACCTGATAAACTCCGGCAAAACCAAGAATATCCCGGTGATAATCATAACGGCGGCCCCTTCGGAACTGAAGGGTTTCATCAAACGCATGAAGTCGTTTCCCGATCCGGCCGGATATTTCGAAAAGCCGGTGGACCGTGAGGAACTGCTGACAAAGGTCAAGGATTTAATCGGGGCCTGAAAATATTCCATTCATGCCGTAATTTTCGGCATTACTTATTGGCCGCTTCTAAATAATTCTCTTTATGTTCATCCTGCCATTCCTTTCGGAATTATGCATTATAAAATCAGGAATTATTGGGACAGAAGTTGTCTCCATTTTTCGGATGGCGCGTTAAAAACGCCAATTATTTTTAAATAGTGCAAAAGCGCCCGAATTCGTCGATAATATAGTAAAGGCGATTACTCGGAACGACAGGAAATTTAGATTGCAGCAATTCTCTAAAAGTCCTTTTAAATCAGCGAACGAAAACCGGGCGCGCGCCGCCGTTTTCGGTTCATTCAGAGTCTTTACAATCGGCGACATTGGTGAACTCGAGTCTCATGCCGCCGCCTGGAATGACCTTGCTTTCGAAACGGCGCAACCGATGCTTTCTTATGCCTGGATATTGTCTTTTTTCGAACACCAGCTCGAAAGTGGACAAGACTGGGTTTGCCTTCTGGTTTATCGCGACGTGCATCTGGTCGGAGTACTTCCTCTGGTTTGCACCGTGCAAAAAATACTGGGCCGGGAACATTTGAGCTTATGGACCCCGTTCAACTGGCATACGCCGTGCGTCGATTTCCTCGTCAAACCTGGTTTCGAAGACGAAGTTATCCCCCTGATTCTGGAAACCTTGAATGACTTCAATCCGCACTATTCGAGTCTCAAAATAAGACGCCTTCAGGAATCCGCGCCCATGTTAAAAATGGCCCGGAACTGTTTGCCGGACATGCCGATCCTGCAACGTTTCAACGGCAAAGGTTCCTACATCGAAGTCGCTGGATCCTTCGAAGAATACCGCGCAACGCTTAAAGCCAGCTTTGTTCGAAACCTGAACCGGCTGGAAAGAAAACTCAAAAAACTCGGCGATTTGCACTATGAATTCATAACCGAAAACACCGACAACCCGAATTATCTGCAGACATTTCTTGAAATTGAAGCATCCTGCTGGAAGGGTCGGAACAATTCGGCTATATCAAAATGCCCGTCACATCGGGAATTCTACATGACTCTGACACGCCGCCTGGCCCGCCTGGGGTGGCTGGAATGGCATTTCCTCGCCGCCGCCGGTAAAACTATCGCCGCCAATTTGGCCATTCGCGTCAATCATCGACTGGTTATACTGAAAATCGGGTATGACGAAAAATATGCCTCATATTCTCCGGGAAGCAAACTATTTGAAAAAATGATAAAAAGAGCCTTCGACAGCGGCGAAATCGACGAAATCGACTGCCTTAGCGAATATACATGGAATCGCAACTGGCGGATGAAAACAAGATCTTTTTATGACCTGACAATTTACCCTGATCTTCCGATGATACTTCTCTGCCGCTACCTTCCGGCAAAGCTCTACCGCTTTTTCTGCCAATTACCGCTTCTAAATTATCCGTGTCGTCTATGTCATCAAATAATAAGGCGGTTTCGCCCGAAACAAGATCCCAAAAATAAAAATTACTGTTTGAATAAAAAAATAAAGGGCTGAAGTCGTTCGCCGTCATTACGATTTTTCTGACGGGAGCTTTATCGCCAGCGCAATTAGGGTCGATATTAATTCTACCACGATATTCCACAATCGGGCGGCCACCGCTACACCGATGGCGACCTTCCCGATATACGGCTCCAGCATCACCCACAGCGCGAATTCGCGAACGCCTATCCCGCCGGGCGTGAAAATTGCGACATAACCGATCTGGTAAGCGAAGATATACATGCCTATGGTCCCGGCCACGGGCACGGACGGGTTGTCCAGAACGGAATAAAGAAAAAGCCAGAACGAAATTCCATACATTATCCAGCTGGCAATATAACCGCCGTAAATTTTCAGGGCAGTCAGCCGGCCCACATTGAACGATATCGCCGGACGCCGGATGAGCTTTAAAAAATAATTTAACAGGGCTAACGTCCATCGGGGAGCAATTATCAGAAGAATGGACGCCAGAAGAGTCAAACCCGAAAACATATATACCGACAGCCCGAGTTCGGCGCTGATTTTATCGGACAGAATCTGGGGATAAAAAATGACCGTTATAAAACCAATCAAAAAACCCGTCGGCAGGGCGAAAATCAGGGCAATAATCCATGACGCCATCGATTCTTCTTCTTTTATATCGAGCCTGCGCGCCAGGTAGGCCATCGCGAAAATGGTCCAGAATTTGCCCGGCAAATAGCGGCCGAGATTGCTGATATACGATAGTTTAAACCCATGCTTGACAGAGACTTTATGTCCGAAGCCGGAAATTATCAGGCACCAGACCAGAGAAAACATGACAAAAGTCACAATATGGGTGATTACGGACAGTCCCAGCAACCAGGGATTGATATTCCAGTCATAATTGATAATTTCGCCCCAGTGACGGCTTATCTGTTTGGTAACAAAATAGAGGACGATAGCCACCAATACCAGTTTGAGCAGATTCTTGATATACCGCGGCACCAGCGGCTGGACTTGAGGAGGTTTATTATTCGATTTTATTACCATCATTATTTCCACGGCCTGAAGGCCTATTTAAAGCAACCTCATTGCGCTCAAATTATTACACAATAAGGATAATCGCGCCTCAATTTTCCACTAAATAATCTTGTCATTCCCGATTCCATTGACAAATCCTGAAAATAGCGTATACTGACTGCGTATAGAATATAAGAGTATTTTAGTCATGTATATGAAAACGATAAGTGCGGTTGTTTTCTCCGCTCTGGCCCTTTTAGTCTTCAATTGTAGCGATTTTCACAGTTGCAATTTTGACGGGGACCATGGCCCGAATTGCGATAATTGCCCATGTTTGATTTGCTCATCCGGGTTGAACAGCCCGGCCGTTTCCGCCTATAACTGGGATGTTACATACTGCCGGTTGGGTGATATTAAACCGGTCAATCCGTATTATAAATTCGGCGAAATCGCCGTCGATATTGATCAGCCTCCCCGTTTCTGATTCTTAGCCAATCCGTATTCAAAATTACAACACCCATGATTTTAGAATCGCGGGTATTCTTCCTTTATTGATAATTATAAGGATTAGCAGAATGAGAAAAAAGGCTGTATTCGTTACAACTATCATACTTGTTTCGGCAGGGATATGGCTGGGATGGAATTATATTCGTCCGGCTGCGGCCGACAACCGGGCCGATGTGGCTACCCCAAAATGCGAAATTCACGGCATAGCGGAGAACCTCTGTTCTCGCTGTGACCCGGAATTAATTCCGCTCTTCAAAGCTTCCGGCGACTGGTGTGCCGAACACAACCTGCCCGAATCACAATGTGATCTGTGCATTGAGGCCCATAATCATGATAATGACCCCCATGATGTTCACCATCATGTTCATGATCATGATCCTGAACATGAACACGAAGATTATCCGGGTCAGCCGGAAAACCGAATTGTGCCTGACGCCCATTCCATTCATGAAACTCTTCCCGCCTTTACCGTATTCTTCCCGGAAAATGCAGTCCATTGTGCCACCGATGAAGCCGTCATACAATTCGCCTCGATTCAAACCGTCGAGCGGACCGGTCTGACGGTGCGCCCCGTCGCCGTCGCGGAAAGCACACCGGTCATCGAAGCGCCCGCCGAAATCGTGTTCAACGAGGCCAATACCGTCGTCCTGTCAACCACCCTTCCCGCGCTGGTCTCCGAGTGGCTGGTCGAACCCGGACAAACCGTCCGCACCGGGGATATCCTGGCCCGGTTGAACGTCCCCGGCCTGCCACGAATGAAGGCGGAATATCTGGAAGCTCATGCCGCCCGGCAATTGACCGCGAAAAAATTCGAGCGCCAAAAAGAACTACATGGAAAAGGCCTCGCCAGCGACAGCGAATTCGAAGAAGTCGCGACGGAATATCAGTTGGCCGAAGCCCGTCTGGTCGGGCAGGCCGGAATGTTGATGTCGGCGGGCCTATCCGAGCACGATCTCGAGATCGTCAAGAAGGGCAACCATATCACTCCAGTACTGAACCTCTATGCTCCGCGCCACGGAATCATTATCGACCGCATCGCCGTCCTCGGACAATTTCTGACCGAAGGCCAGCCACTGGCGGTTATTGGCGACCCTGATTCATTCTGGATCGAGGCCCGGGTGGGGGAAAACGCCCTCGATAAAATTCGTGTTGGCGACAACGTGGAATTTTCAGCCGACGGAAACGGCTTTAAACGTTGCATTGGTCGGGTCATCTGGATTTCACGATTCCTCGATAAAAACACCCGTTCTGCCACCGTCCGGGCCGAAGTCGTCAGTACAACCGATCGGTTGCATGCCGGTGAATACGGGCGAGTATTGATCGGCAGCGCGACTTTATCGCCGACGATAATGGTCCCCCGAGACGCCGTGCAATGGGAAGGCTGCTGCAATGTCGTTTTTGTAAAAGAAACGATTGACCGTTTCCGCCCCAGGAAGGTAAAAATCTTCCCCGGCGACAACGGATACTATCGGATTGTGGATGGCCTTGCGGCGGGCGAGGAGATCGTGGTCAACGGCAGTTACCTGCTTAAAACCGAACTGAAAAAGGGCTCCATAGGAGCCGGATGCGCCGGTCATTAATAAGCGCCCGGAGTCGTCATGCTTGAAAAAATAGTAGAATTTGTAATCCGTTACCGCCTGTTTGTACTGGTCTTGACGCTGGCTCTGGTAATTATGGGTATGATCGCGGTCTGGAATCTCCCTTTCGATGCCTTTCCCGATACGACACCCGTCCTGGTACAGGTCAACGTCTCGGCTCCGGGCTGGTCGCCCGAGGAAGTGGAACGTCTGGTGATCCACCCGCTCGAGCGGTCGCTGTCCGGACTGGCGGGGCTTATGGAAGTGAGGTCCATATCAAGGTATGGCCTGGCACAGGTGACTTTGATTTTCGACGACGCCACCGACATATATCTCGCGCGCCAGCAGATATCAGAACGGCTGATCGGCATCGAACTTCCCGCCGGCGTCGACCCGCCGCAACTCGGGCCCGTCTCTTCCGGGCTTGGCGAAGTTTTTCATTATATCGTCATCGGCAAAAGTGACGATCCGACTCTGGCCCGAACCGTACAGGACTGGTATATCAAGCCCCAACTGCTGTCGGTTCCGGGCGTGGCCGAAGTCAACAGCTGGGGCGGATTTGTGCGGCAGTACCATCTGATGATCGACCCCAATCTCCTCGCCAAGTACAACCTGACGCTGTCCGGCGTGGTCGAAAAAATCGAAAGCGATATCAGAAACGTTCCCGGAGGACAAATGGTTCGTGGGGGCGAGCAAACGCTGGTGCGGGGAATCGGTATGATTACCGACCGCGGTCAGCTCGAAAAGCTGATTGTCGATACTCGTAACGGCGTCCCGATTTTCGTGGAGGATATTGCCGAAGTGGTGATCGGCCACGAAATCCGTCGGGGTGCCGCCACATACAACGGCACGGGCGAAGTCGTCCTCGGTCTCGGTTTCATGCTCATCGGACAGAATCCCCGCGAAATAACCGAACGGTTGGCCAATCGCCTCGAGGAAATCAAAACTACTCTTCCGAGTGATATTGAAGTCAGGGCGGTGTACCAACGAACCGATCTCGTGGCCAGGGTTCTCCGAACGGTTGAGCATAACCTGTTTTTTGGTGCCATTCTGGTTATAGCCATCTTGTTCATATTCATGGGCAATTTGCGCGCCGGACTGATTACGGCCTCGGCCATTCCTCTGTCCATGCTTTTTGCCTTCGACATGATGTCCCGCTTCGGCATCGCCGGATCCCTTATGAGCCTCGGCGCGATCGATTTCGGACTGGCTGTCGATAACTCCGTTATTCAGGTTGAAAACGCCGTCCGGCGTCTGGCGGAAGCCGTTCCCTCACGATCACGGCTGGAAATCATCAAAGACGCCATCATGGAAGTTCGGAAACCGACTCTGTTCGGCGAATTAATTATCATTATCGTTTATCTACCCATATTGACGCTGGAAGGTATCGAAGGCAAGTTGTTTCGACCGATGGCCCTCACGGTAAGCTTCGTTTTGATCGGTGCTTTGTTGCTTTCTTTTTCCGTCATTCCGGCCTTAATCGCCACGTTTTTTAATAAAGGAATCAAAGACAAGGAATCTCCCATCATCGCCTTTATTAAAAGATTGTACCGACCGGTCCTGCAATGGTCGCTCCGACACGGAGTCATTGTCATCATTATTACGGCCGTTCTGGTCGGGGCGGGAATATTCCGCTTCAAGCACATGGGCTCCGAATTCGTCCCGAGGTTGAGCGAAGGCACCATCGCCGTCAACCTGGTTCGGCTGGCGGGCGTATCGCTGGAACAATCGACCGCCATCACGACGCAGGTCGAGCGCCTGCTTCTGGCGAAGTTCCCCGATGAAATCGAAGATATCTGGACCCGCACCGGCACCGCCGAACTTTCCACCGACCCCATGGGTATCGAGATTTCCGATCCCTTCATCACACTCAAACCCCGCCACATGTGGAAAAAGGCCGGAACCCAGGCCGAACTGGTGGCGCTGATCGATGCCGAACTGGCCGACATCCCCGGCATGAATCGCATTTTTACCCAGCCGATCGAAATGCGCATCAATGAAATGATCGCCGGAATTCGCGGAGATGTCGGTATTAAAATATTCGGTGACGACCTGACCGTTCTGGAACGAAAGGCCGAGGAGATCGCCGCGCTGGCCGAATCGATTCCGGGCAGTGCCGATGTCACGGTCGAGCAGTTGACCGGACAACCTCATTTCGAAATCAGCGTCGACCGTCAGAGCATGTCCCGCTTCGGGCTCGGCGCCGACGAAGTCCTGTCCCTGATTGAAAGCTTTGGCGGCATTCCGGTCGGCCAACTCTTCGATGGCCAGAAACGTTTCGATATTCATGTCCGATTGGATTCGATGTATCGTCAGGCGCCCGAAGACATTGTTAAAATCCCGATACGTTCCGGCGGCGGCAACATGGTCACGCTCGACCGGGTCACCACCGCCAGACTGTATGAAGGTCCGGCCGCCATCACCCGCGAATGGGGTAAACGTCGGGCGATCGTGCAATGCAACGTCCGGGGACGGGATGTCGGTTCCTTCGTCACAGAACTCCGCGACCGCATTTCAAACGAAATAGTTTTCGAGCCGGGGTATTACGTTCGTTTCGGCGGCCAGTTCGAAAACCTGGAACGGGCCCGCGCCCGGCTTGCCATTGTCGTTCCCATAACGATGCTCTTAATTTTCGGTCTTCTGTACTGGACCTATCGCTCGGCGCGCGACGCTATATTGATTTTCACCGGAGTTCCTCTGGCGGCCGTCGGCGGTATCGCCAGCCTGACACTTCGCGGCATGCCTTTTTCCATTTCGGCCGGCGTAGGTTTTATTGCTTTATCCGGACTGGCCGTTTTAAACGGCCTGGTACTTATTTCAACCATAAAAAGATTGCTTAATGACGGGGTTAACCTGAAAGACGCCATTAAAATCGGCGCCGAAAGCCGCATCCGTCCGGTACTGATGACGGCGTTGGTGGCGGCCTTCGGATTCATACCCATGACGATATCGACCGGGGTGGGCGCCGAAGTGCAGCGCCCGCTGGCGACGGTTGTAGTCGGCGGGATAATCACCTCGACGGCTCTGACCCTGCTCGTCCTGCCGGTGCTATACTCAATTTTCGGCAAAGTAACAAAAGGAGAAAAATGAAAAACAATAGCGAAGAATGACTAATTTTCATCGGGAACCATAATACCAAAAATGTATATTATACATTTCCCGATAAATATGACCTGATTATGTTTGCGGCCTGAAATACTCATGTTAAATTTTAGCCTGACGCCGACAAAGAATCTCCGATATTTCGGAACTTGTTATAGACTTGGTAATTATAATTTAATAATATGTGCCCATGTTAGTGTTAAGATTAATCCTTTAAAGGGCCCATCCGAACGAGATTACATGACTCGATTTTTGACAACCCGCAACTACCTTCAAATCGCCATTTATTCTTTCCTTTGTATTTTTGGCTTTACATTTATTCCGGGATGCTCCGGTAATAATGAACAAAAATCTGGCCGGGGTGGTCAAGCGGCCGTTCCCGCGGTCGAAGCGGTGCAGGCCCAGTACGGCAGCCTTCCCTTAACCGAACGCTTAAACGGCCTGGTGAAGGCCAAAAACCAGGTGGAATTGTATCCACAGATTAGCGCCACCGTGGCCGAAGTTTTTGTCAACAACGGCGACAGGGTGACCGCCGGAAAGGCGCTGGTGCAGCTTCGTGATACCGAGTTTCGTGAACAGCTCAAACAGGCCGAGGCCGATTATGAAATTACCGTCGCCCAGGCCCGTCAGGCCGAAGCCGAACTGGTAAGGGCTAACGAGGAATTGCGCCGGACCATCAGCCTGTTCGAAAAAGAACTCATCAGCCCTACCGAGATGGAAAATACGCGGACGCAGGCAATAGCCGCCGATGCCGGAGCCGAGTTGGCGCGCGCGCGGGTAAACCAGGCCCGGGCCATCGTTGACCGGCGCAAGGAAGAACTGTCGCGCACCGTCATTCGTGCGCCCGTCGACGGTTCCGTGGGCAACCGCAACGCTGAAGTCGGGATGCTGGTCACACCGAACACGAGAATATTCACCCTGGGGCAACTCGATTCGGTTCGTGTCGAAATCGTTCTTACCGACCGCATGTTATCGTACATTAAAAGGGGCCAGCGCTCCGAGATATTGACTTCGGCCGCTCCCTTTGGCTCGATCAGCGCGCCCATTGCGCGTATCTCTCCATTCCTGCACCCGGTCGCCCATAGTACTTTTGCCGAAATCGATCTGGCCAATACCGATCATGCTCTGACGCCGGGCATGTTCGTGATTGTGGATATATTCTATGGCGAAAGCGAACAGGCCACGCTTGTTCCTTTGAGCGCCATATGGGAAAACCCGGTCTCCGCCACCGTCGGTGTTTATATAAGTAACGATTCTCTAACCGGCGAGCCGGTCGCTATGGTCGGCGGCCAGCGCGGCGGCACTTTGACGGACCCGCATTCATTTCGTTTCGTGCCGATCGAAATAATCGCCAAAGGTCGGATGAGCGCGGCGGTTCGTTCGGTTAATCCCGGTGACTGGGTTGTAACCCTCGGCCAGGAATTATTGGGCGCCGACTCTGGATTGGCCCGCGTGCGGCCGGTCAGCTGGGACTGGGTCGAAGAGTTACAGCGGCTACAGCGCGAAGACCTGCTTAAGGAAATTATGCAGCATCAGCGAACCGACGCCGTCGACTCCTCGCTTATCGGCCTGACGCCCAAGGACAAAAAGGGTGGCTCATGAACATTACCCGCATATCGGTCAAGAGGCCCATCGCCACGTCCATGGTGTTTCTCATCGTTATCGTCCTTGGAATTACCGGCTTCCGGTTTTTGCCGGTTGATCTGCTCCCCAAAATAGAATTTCCCCGACTAAGCGTTGCCACCAGCTATCCCCATGTCGGGCCGGAGGAAATCGAAACACTGATTACCGACAAGGTGGAAAATGCATTGGCCAGTGTGCCCAACGTCACCGAAGTACGATCGGTTTCGGAAGAAGGCCGGAGCCGGGTGACGCTTGAGTTTGCCCAGGGAACCGATATTGACGCCGCCGCCAATGACGTCCGGGCGGCCCTCGATCGGATCCGCGATGGCTTTCCGCCGGAAGTGGAACCCCCCCGGCTGTTTAAATTCGACCCCGACAACTTCCCGGTCGTCATCCTCGGCGCCTACTCGGAAAGGTCCATGGATCAATTGACTCTCATTCTCGAACGGGAAATTGCCCAGAGATTTGAGCAGATACCGGGGGTCGGGTCTATCGATGTTTTCGGCGGCGTTTATCGTGAAATACAGGTACGCCTCAAGCGCGATCGGCTGGCTTCCAGCCGTCTGTCGGCATCCGATGTTAAAACGGCGCTTCAGCGCGAAAACCTGACCCTTCCCGGAGGCGATATGCGCGAGGGTATCAGCGATATGTATGTCCGGACCCGGGGCGAATACCAATCGCTCGATGAAATCGCCGCGACCATAATTAAGGTCGTCGATGGTTATCCCATTCGAGTCCGCGATGTGGCCGAAGTCGTGGACGGTTTCGAGGATATCGACCGCGTCGTCCAGATAGACGGTCGGCCGATGGTCAGGATGGCAATTCGCAAACAGACGGGCGCCAACACGGTCGAGGTGGCTCGCCTCTCACGCGAAGTTATGGACCGCATCAATAACGAGCGTAAAGACCTCAAACTAATACTGGTAATCGACCAGAGTGATTTTATCCAGAATTCGATTGATAACGTTAAACAGTCGGCGTTATTTGGCGGCATTCTGGCGATTTTGATTCTATACCTTTTTTTAAGAAACGGCTCGACCACCTTCATCATCGCCCTGTCGATTCCGATCTCGATTATCGCAACTTTCGGTTTACTATTTTTCAATAAGCTGACGCTCAATCAGATGAGTTTCGGCGGGCTGGCGTTGGGGATAGGCTTGATAATCGACAATTCCATTGTGGTGCTGGATAATATTGTCCGCCTGCGCGAAAACGGTCACGCCCTCGAAGACAGCGCCCTGACCGGGACAAAACAAGTCACGGGCGCTATTATCGCCTCGACACTCACGACTACTGTAATCTTTCTTCCCGTAGTCTTTATGCAAACTATTTCGGGAATGCTCTTCCGCGAGCTGGCGTTGGTCGTAGTCTTCGCCCTGTTTTGTTCGCTTCTGGTGGCGCTCACCGTGGTGCCGATGCTGGCCAGTCGATTTTTGACGATTTCGTCCGGGCCGGACGCCAAAGGCCGCAGGGCCGGGGTTAATCAGTGGTTTCAGAAACTGGAAAACGTTTACCTCGGTCTTCTCAACAAAGCCCTGCAACACAAAAAAATCGTTTTTGGGGCGGTGGCTATACTATTGACGATAACCCTGCTGTTGTGGCCGTTGATTCCGGTGGAACTGATGCCGCAGACCGACGCCGATGAAATTAGCATTAACCTGTTAATGGCGCAGGGAACGAATATTGCGGTCGTCAATCGCTATTTGAGCGAACTGGAACAAATGGTCTATGCCGTTGCTCCGATGGATCAGATCCGCCATATTACCACCCAGATACGCCCGGGCAACGCCGAGGTCGAAATCGCCTTAAAAGGCGCGAGTGAACGCACCGTCAATAGTTTCGTTTTGGCCGACCGTATTCGCCGGGAGGTGTCGGGAAAAATTACCGGGGCCGACATTCGGGTGTCGGCACAATCGGGATTGTGGATGTTACGTCGTCTGTTCGGGTCCGGTGGCTCTGAAGCCATTCAGATAGATTTGCGCGGTTATGATTTGACTGTCGCCGATCGCCTGGCGGCAGAAATCAAGAAAGCCATCGAAGGCGTTCCCGAAGTGACCGACACCCGTATCAGCCGTCGCGAAGGCCGGCCCGAGCAAAATCTTATTGTCGACCGCGAAAAAATCGCTGATCTGGGGCTGTCGGTGAGCAACATCGCCGAAGTCATTCAAACCAATATCGGAGGCAGTCGCGCCGGGGTTTTTCGCCAGGGAGGCGAGGAATACTCTATCACGGTTCGCCTTCAGCCGGAAGACCGCCTGACCACCAGCGACTTGAGTAATGTTTCGATTCGTACCCCTTCCGGAGATATTATCCCTCTCGCCGCAGTCGTGCAGACTGAACGCCGCCGCGGTCCGACCGAAATCCAGCGTATCGACGGACAACGCGTAACCTACATAACGGCCAATCTTGTGAGTGGCGCGGCACTGGTTGATGTCGTCGAGAAACTGCAGAAGGCCGTAAACTCGGTGCCGCTACCCGAGGGTTTTTCGGTTATATTCGGCGGCGAATACGAGGAACAGCAAAAGGCTCAATCCGACTTCCTTCTGTCGATTCTTATGGCTGTCATTCTCATCTACATGGTAATGGCGGCGCAGTTTGAACGATTTCTTGACCCGCTTATCGTGATGGTTACCGTCCCTCTGGCCATTGTTGGCGTCGTTCCCACGCTTCTTTTAACCGGCACGACCCTTAACATCCAAAGCCTGATGGGTGTCATCATGCTTCTGGGCATTGTTGTCAACAACGCTATTGTCCTTGTCGATTATATCAATTTGATGCGCCGCGAACGTGGTCTCGATGTTACCGAGGCCGTCCTGCAATCGGCGCGATTGCGCCTGCGACCCATTCTGATGACTTCCTCGACCACCGTGCTGGGCATGCTTCCGCTGGCTTTCGTACTGGGCGCGGGCGGCGAAATCCAGGCGGCCCTGGCTCGATCAGTAATCGGTGGCCTGACAGCTTCGACCTTTATTACTTTGATACTGATTCCAGTCACATACAGCAGCGTTTATAATCTGCTGGCTCGAATTCGGTCAAAGGACCGCTCTGTGGAATCCACGCCGCTTACAGCCGACCCAACCTGATGGATTCTGGCCCAATGCTCAATATCCGATTATTGACTTGGCATAATGCGGGTAGCCGGGTCGCGTATTCATCTGGAATAAAATTGGCGATACTTGAAAAAAGGCCGCCGGGATGCTGGACCGGCGACCTTTCATGAGGTATGCGTCCCGGCATTAATCAACAAACACAAGCCCCTGTGGTCTGCGGACTTATACGGGGATTATGACACCCCAATCGCAGAGAATGTCATACCGTCCCATACCGGTTTCGCATCCATAAGCTCGAAATACAGAGTCTGATAATCAGGATTTCGTGCATAAAATTGTTCGATTTTGGGTATTGTTTTGAAAAAATGGCAGAAAATTCCGGATATTATATGTCATGCAAATTTGAATCGAAAATCAGTCTATTGACCATATATATTATCAATCAGCAATAATATATCCAGAAGATTGATTTGACCATCGCTGTTTATTTCGGCAGAATTCATCGGTATCGGCCGCGGCCCTTCTTCGTATACATAAGCGATTATAAACAGAATATCCAGCAGATTGACAAGCCCGTCGCCATTGGCATCACCCCTGACAACCGCGGAAATTAAAGAGAGTGCCGCCGGGCCATTGATTAATCCCGAGCCCAAAAGTCCGGCATAATCCGGATTAATATCATCCACATTGATCGCCGTTTGCTGAATTATATTGAAAACATCTTCACGGGACAGAGTCGGATCGAGTGACAACATAAGTGCCGCTATCCCCGCCGCAAAGGGCCCGGCAAAGCTGGTTCCATCCCACCAGGCAAAACCGGTGTCGGGAAAGGCCGCATAGATTTGAGTTCCGGGAGCGCTGATATCAATTTTATTGCCGTAATTGGAAAAACCAGCCTTGAGATTGGTCGAATCCAGCGCGGCCACAGCCATGCAACTTTCCCTCGATGCCGGAAATTGAAACACCGAACTAAAATTAGTCGAGTCGTTGCCGGCGGCGACAATGATCAATATATCATTCTGGCTGGCCAGATTCAAAACGTCATCAAGGGCAGGGTCGTACCCCCACATTCCCATACTTAGATTAATAACCCGGCAACCGTCAAGCATCGCCTGTATAACGGCTTCGGAAATAGAATAGGCGGAGCCCACTCCGGTCGTATCCAGAACACGATATGAATAAATGTCTGCTCCGGGGGCAGTCATGCGGATAATCCCGGCCACAAATGTGCCGTGCCCGTGACAGGTACCCCCGCTTTCATCGTATGCAATAGTATCGCCATCGACATAATCCCGGCCCGATATCATCTCTCCCGGCATGGTCGCAAAAAAGGGATGATTGAAATTGACACCGCCATCGATGACGGCCACGCGGACATTCTCACCCGTTGAAAACTCGTGGGCATCGTCCAGATCGAGATTTACGGCGGCTGTCTGGTTATAGATATCTCCGACACATTCCACATCAAGGAACGGCTGGCTGCGCTGGTACGGTTCGGGTGCCGTCAGAAGGTGGTTGACAGTGCAATATTCCACGTCGGGCCGGGCATCGATGATAACCGCCAGACTTTCGGCATTCTGTCCCGGGGGAGCGTTCATGAGAAAGCAACCCGTTTGCGGCAACTGACCCCGGATACTCACACCGTAGGTAGAGATAATTGCGCCAACGCCACAACCATGGGCCATTTTACAGAGCATTTCACCCGGTCTGTATCCAACCTGGCTTTCGGCGATCAAAGCCGAGTTTAACAGGATAATGGCTAATATAATATGCTTTGAAAAAACTCTCATAAAACGCTCACGCCCAAAGGGCCCTCGCCATATTTCCCGATCATGATTATTGCCACACTCCACGATTAGCTTTCAATATTGCCGAACCCACCGAACCCCAATTTAATAATGAAATCGGCCGCAAATGATGATACTTTTAATATAAATGTACGAATAAGATGGGGTTTTGGCAACAAAATAGGTATCGCCGGCATCGTGCCCAAAAATGGCCTTCAATTGATCGCCTGCCCCCCAAATAAGGGCAAAAAAAATCGGGTGAAGGTCACTTTACCCTCACCCGTGAAATCAAGCCGCTGTAACCGGGGTATTTATGGGCGCTACCCGGTTTGGTTACGCGTTACCTGCGAGATTTATATTACGGCTCGATTTTCTCCATTTTGCAGATATTCAACACATTGGCATCACCGGTGTTATACCCCTTAACCGCCACATAATCGCCGACCGCAAAATCCTCCAGCGTCAGGACTTCGCCGTCAAGACCGGTCAGGCGGGCCTTCGGGCAGACATACCCGGTCCAGCCATAGCCATCAAATGTGACCAGACGTGTTTCGTGGTCGATTGTGGCAATATAGGCATTAATTATATTGCATTCGGTACGCGACGCGGCGGCCAGTTTGATCTTTACGGCCAGAAGAGTTTCTTCATTGACAATATTGGCTTTGACTTCGACAATATCGCCCACGGCCAAATCGGTAAAATCCAGGACAACGGTCATATTATGCGATTCACCGGTTCCCAGTCCGGGGTCCCCCAGGGATGTGGAGGAATGGGCACGCAATTCAACATTATATTGGTTGGATATCTTGTTTTGCGTCGTTATCCCCCAGATATAAGTATTTTCGTCGATTAAAATTACCTGGGTATGGTTGTTGACGGTGAATGACCCGGAATCATAATCGATTGTGGCAATAGTATCCCGGAATGCCAGGTCATAACCATCGCAGGTTTGTTGACAGACCTGGATCTTGTTGGCTATAACCATTCCGTTCTGCTGACGTTGCCCGAAAACACTGACGGCATCGCCCGGCCCGACATCGATAAACGGGACAGGCGTTTCCATCTCATTCTTGAGCCTTACGATCAGGCAGTTATGAGCCGCCACAGTGGTATCGGGACGGCCTTCGAAAGTCAGCATCCTCTGGCTCTGGTTGACAGTTTTCACCTGGGCCGAAAACTGAACCGGATCTCCGGCCGCCTGCCAGACCGGCGCATATCCATTAGACGAGAGCGGCGATTCATCGGAACATCCGATCATGAAAGCCGCCATCGTAATCAGCATCATTGTTGTCCACAAGCCCCACTTCTTCTGCATTTTTTACCTCCATGCAAAATTTTGGATTGATGGTGCTTATTGCGCTATTCACCGGTACAGAGCAATACAACATTCAATTCGTGCATCAGTCTTCGACAAATCCCCTTATGGTGCATAATATGCGCGGCTACGTCAGGTTATTGATTCATATTGAAATAAAACGGCCGCCGGGATGCTGAACCAGCGGCCTTACAAGAGGTATGCGTACCGGTACTGCTTTTTAAATACCAGCCCCCATATTCCGCAGTCCATGAAACGGGATTATGACATTCTGCTTTCAATAAATGCCATTTCACCCATTACGGGCCTGTTTTAATAATTCGATATACAGAGCCAGGTCACAAAAACTTCGTCCATAAAATTTATAGTATTTTGGAAATTCTTAATAAAACATGGTAGTCCCAAACATCCGGTTCCGGTTTTTGCTCTTATTGAAACCAAAGGCACCCCTAATATATATTATCAATCAACAGCAATATGTCCAGTAGATTGATCAGGCCGTCATCGTTCACTTCCGCCGCATTCATCGGGACGGGTACTGGACCGTCTTCGTAAAGAAAATCAATAAGATACAGTATATCCAGCAGGTCGATGGTGCCGTCACCGTTGGGGTCGCCATGGATAACGGATCCGATAAAACCAAGCGCGGCCGGGACATTAACCAATCCGGCCCCCAGAAGACCGCCATAATCGGGATTGATATCATCGACATTGACCGCCGTTTGCTGCAGAATACTGAAGACATCGTCCCGGGTTATGGCCGGATCGAGCGAAATCATCAGTGCGGCCGTTCCAACCACGAAAGGTGCGGCAAAGCTGGTTCCGTCCCACCAGGCATATATGGTATCGGGAAAAGCGGAATAAATTCCGGTTCCGGGGGCACAGAGATCGATCTTTTCTCCGTAATTGGAAAAATCGGCCTTAAGATTGACCGAATCCAAAGCGGCAATAGCCATACAACTGGCGCGCGAGGCTGGAAACGGAAATGTGGCACTCAAATCAGTGGAGTCATTACCAGCCGCTGCAACAATTAACACGTTATTACGTACTGCCAGACGCAAAGCATCATCAAGAGCCGGATCGACTCCAATCATGCCCATGCTCAAATTAATCACCCGGCAGCTGTCGGCAATGGCCTGAATGATGGCTTCGGAAATGTCATAGGCCGACCCCTGGCCGGTCGTATCCAGAACCCGGTAAGAATATATCTTTGTGTCCGGCGCCGTCATATGAACAATCCCGGCGACAAAGGTGCCATGCCCGAAGCAGTTTCCGCCACTTTCGTCATAGGCATCGGCGTCACCATCAATATAATCCCAGCCTGATATTACCGTTCCGGGCACACCTGCAAAAAGCGGATGATCAAAATTGACGCCGCCGTCAACGACGGCTACGCGGACATTTGCGCCCGTTGAAAACTCATGGGCATCGACCAACTCAAGGGTCGCGGCGGATGTCTGGGCATAGATATCGCCGACACATTCCACATCCAGAAACGGCTGACTGCGCTGGAACGGTTCGGGCGCGGCCAGCAGATGGTTGACAGTGCAGTATTCAACGTCGGGCCTGGCGTCGATGACAACTGCCAGACTTTCGGCATCCTGCCCGGCGGGTATGGACAAAAGATAACACCCGGTTTGTGGTTGATGACCTTTAACGGTTGTACCATAATTCGTGATAATAATGCCGATGCTGTAACCGGGTACCATCTTGCAGGTCAGTTCTCCCGGTCGATAACCATGGCTATGGCCTTGGGCAATGAGGGCTGAATTCAATAATATGATGGATATAATCGTCAATAGTATGGCATGTTTAGGATTGGTTTTCGGTTTCATTTGCGGCCTCCTTTATCACCCGCTCCAAAAAGGGAGAACGAAGCCCAGTAATATGCGGAGTTATATTTCTCCCGGACCTTATTCGAAGCGTACCGGAATGAATCGAGTATATCATAAGATTTAAAATAATCTTCATAAAACGCGCACCCCCAGAAGGCCGCTGCTTCATCGGCAATAGGCCAGTTGGCCGCCACCACATTGCGGGCACCCATTTCAATTAACGACCGAACCAAACCGGTCGCTTCGGTCCCGGGCAGAGCCATTTGTTCGCCGGAACGGCAGGCGGCCAAAACGACCAGGTCCACCAAACAATTTTTAAGACGAAAATCGGCGGCGAATAACGGGCCATCATTCAACAAAAGGCAGGAATAAAACGGATTCTCCGTTACAAATTCGGCATGACCGGTATAATGCCAGAGTGCGGCGTTTTTATCAACCGGCCAATCCGCCCGGCGACAGGGGTCATGAATAATCACTTCGTTGCCGGCCAGAGCAGCCAGACATTCAATTTCTTTTCCGGTCTGGGTCAGGTGTTGCGCGGCCCCCTTAAAAATTTCTACCCTATCTGAATTGGCCTTATGCGCGCGGGCCGCCAGAAAGTGCCGGATACTGGGAGAAATGATAATATTGTGTCTGTGCAGAAGCGCTTCATTGTCGATAGTCACGGCCGGCCAAGCCAGGTGAGTCAATTCTCCCTCGGGGATTATCAAGATATTTTTCAAAGATTTATCAATCTCGAGTGGTTTCCAGAGCCATTCACCCAATTCCGCCCACAGTAGATTTTCCGAATCACCTTTTGGCGTCCTGCCCAGGTAACCGGAGAGCATTTCGCCTTCCATTATGAACTGCCAGCGCCCCAATGCCTGCGCCAGCCTTGTCCGACCACCCCGGATATGTCTTACCCTCGTCTCGCCCCGGTAATGCAGGAAGGCAGTGATATCGTTGCCCTGAAGATGAAACTGCACCAATGGCAGACGTCGCGAAATTCGTTCAATTTGACCTTTAAGATATTCATGTGACGTGACTGATGCTTCCGGGTTTGATTCGAGTGTCAACAGATCATCACGAATCTGGCGTTGCAGGCGGTTCATGGTTTGTTTTCTAACCGACCCGGTCAGGCCGCGTTGATGGTCGGGCTGCCCGATCTGGCGGGACAGAGCCCCCACCCGGCCGGCCAGTATATCCAGACGGTCATGCAACTGCTTTCTTCGTTTATCGTTCACGGCGGTTCTTATAAATGGAGTCCAGACTCCGGCGGTACGATATCGTTCCGACCATACGGCCGCCGCCGCGGGGTCATGGTTCAGTTCTGCGGCGATTAATTTCAGATGCGGCGAACTGTGTCGTCTGCCATAAGTGCTGCGCAATTCCGGCGGAGGTAACTGGGTTTTGACCGAATCCAGGCAGTCGGCCGCCTTCCGCCAGAAATTTCGCGCCTGCGTCACTTGCCCCCGGCGAAACGCTCTGTCTCCCAACGCCGTCTGCCAGCAAGTATATAAAAAGGGAACGTGGCGCACGGCCCGGTTTTCTGACAGTTTTTCAAGCGCCCGATCAGCCCGGCGGCGGTCGGCGGCTTCACGCAGATAACAGACCGCTTCCCACAGAGGCAGTTGGGCCCTGGTGAAATAACGCCGGGCATTTTTTAAGCTATTCTCTGCCGATGAATCGCCGGAAACACCAAGGTCGGCATTCAATAAGTGCACTACACCCATGAATCCGTAGTTTTTTTCCTTATCAAATATACGGCGCGAACGCTCGGCCGACAATCCGGCTTCCCTGGTCTGCCCCAGCGCCGCGGCCGCCTGACCGCGAAACAAGGCCGCCTTGGCCAGTTCATAAGTCAGTCCCAGTCGCGCAAATTTCTTCTCGGCCGCTACAGCCGTCAGATAGGCATCCCGGTATAATCCCAATCCCAGATTTACCTCGGCCCGGTCAAGAATGCAGAGAGCCTCGCCGCGCGGATCGCCGCCTTCTTTGTATATTGTCTCGCAATCAGCCAATTCCAAAAAGGCCCGGTGGAATCTGCCGGTCAGCATCCACAACCACGCCAGCCCGTAACGAGCGTCACAGGCATCGAGCGTATAGCCGGCCTTTTTATAAATTTTTTCGGCGCTATGATACAGGTTTTCAGCCGACTCCAATTCAAATAATTGGACCAGCGTGTTGGCACGGTTATATTGACAACGGGCGACAGACAGTTCATCGCCTTCTTTTTTAAAATATATCTCGGCCGACCGATAAAGTCTTTCGGCTTCAACATGGCGGTCCTGTCGATGCAACAGGTTGGCGAAATTGACTTCGGTTTGAGCCTTGTCGGCCTTTGCCTCAAGCTTATCGAAGGTTTTTAGCGCCGAGCGGGCGGAACGACGGGATTTTTTTAAATCACCCAAATACATGTAGACATCGATTAATGCCCGGTCGATACGGGCCGTTGTCAGCGGATCGTCTTTGAGCATGCGGCGGGCCTCAAGATAAGCCTTCAACGCCTCGGCATGACGGCCGCTCATATGCGATACACGAGCCAGACAGCGTACCGCCGCCATTCGCAAAGGCCCCTTTTGATTTCTGGTCCGGGCCGAAAACCGTCGTGCCAGCGCCAGAGCCTTTTTAAGTGACCGCCGTGATTCATCGAGTATAAATCGCTGGCACAGTTCCGCCAGGGCGAATTCATCGCCGTCGGCGACGATGCCTTTTGATAGATAGTATCGAACCGTTATTTCGTCGGTCGTTTTTTCCATAACAATTCCGGCAGGTCGATGACTTTTTGCGCCGTCACGAGCGATATTTTTTTCGGCGGCCTATTCGACGACCATTGATATATGCCTGCCCCATCAGGGACAATGGTCCGGCGGCCAATTATGATTTTGGCCGCCTCGGCTCCAGAACCAATCGCTTGTGCAACAAATGCCCATTCCGAACCGCCGTGTTCGGCATGGAGGTCAAAAATTATTTCGGGACATTCAAAACGCAGGCGGCGATTATCGGTGGTTGCCTCCCCCCGAACGCCAACCGGACGCGGGACTGTCCATGAATCGAACACCAGCTCGGCCAGAATCCGAACGCCGCGCTTCAATGCCGTTTCCTTTTGTCCCAATTCTATGGCCCGCTCGATCCATGCCCTTGGAGCATCGGCCAGAGGAAGCCGATTTGAGGCGTTAAATGCCCGCAACATAAGAACATAATCCCGGCAATGAGGGCATTCCGCTAAATGCCCGGTGAATTCCTCATTGACGGCCAAAGCGGCTTTTAAAATCTCTTTTCTGGTTAAATGTCGCGTAGTGATACTCCTCTATTATATATTACAGAGCGCTTTACCTGGCATTCCGTTCTTCGTCAAAACCGTTTTCCTCCAATATCTTTTTGAGCTTCTCCAAACATCGCTGGCGCAACGGCCCCAAGCTGTTGGCCGATATTCCCAACGATCTGGCGATACTCTCGTATGATTCGCTTTCCGGGGCAAAAAACAACGCCTCCAAGACCTTGCGACAGCGATTATCAAGCCGAATCATAGCCAACTCGATCTGGGCCTGACGCTCCAGTTGTTCGAGCTCTTCATCCGGCAAGACCGATGGCATAATCAACTCGACCGCAGAATCAATATTAATCCCTCGATCTTTCAGACGCTTGGCTTTTAGCACCTCGCGTTTGGCGGTGGTCACAAGCCAGGCCGAAAGACGAATAGGATCCTTTATGCTATTGCGGGATTTATATAAAGAAACCCAGGTCTGCTGGAAACAATCGGCCACGTCGGCGATCGGCAGTCCCGAGCGAAGACAGACCGCATAGACCAGCGACTGATAGCGTTCCACCAACTGGCGCCATGCCTCTGGATTGTTGTTCAGAATTGCCTGCCAGAGCTCGCTATCGGTCATACGGTCTCTATCATACTATTATAGTAATCGCCCAAAATGTCATCTTTGAATTAATATAATACAAATTTGGTACAGGATAAGTGGAAAATAATTCCCTTGAACTGTGGTTCGCCAGAGCGTCGGCCATATAATCCGGCCGTCTGTCATGCGCATCAAGAGAATCATTCCTTTGACCGATAATAAGATAAATAGCCTATTATGCCTGATAAAACGATCATATTCGGCGATATTATCGACGGGTCGAGCCGGGAAAAACTGAAACAAAAATCCGGCGATCTGGAGAAGCATTTATCGTGGTATCAAGCCCCGATTGACCTAAAAATTGATTCCGGGTCGCTGATGGTCTTCGTTGACCTGGATGACCCGCGCTTCTCGACTCCGGATTTTCTGGTATCATTGGCAACATCCCGGGCCGATGTAACACTGGTCGGCAAGGCCGACAATTCATCCGTCAACGAAGCCATTAAATTTTCCAAACTCGGCATTTCAGAAATCCTTAGCGGCGAGCAATGTTTCGAAAGACTCGGGCGATTACTTGAGGAGATAGAGACAATCCCTGATGAAAAACCCCAGAGCGTAGAACGATTCGGAATCGAGGCTCTGATAGGATCTACTCCGTCAATTCAAAATATTAAAAACCAGATTGCCCTTCTGGCCGACGTCGATTTCCCCAGCGCCATGATTCTGGGGAAAACCGGTTCGGGAAAGGGTCTTATCGCCAAAATTTTGCACTACACCGGCGTTCGCCGGAACCATAATCTGGTCGAGGTGAACTGCTCGGCCATACCCGATGAACTGTTCGAATCGGAACTTTTCGGACACGTCAAGGGTGCTTTCACCGATGCCAAATCGGACAAGATGGGCTTATTCGAGTATGCCCAAAACGGGACGCTCTTTTTGGATGAAGTCGGCAACTTGAGCGCCTCGGCTCAATCCAAACTGCTAAAGATACTCGAAGATAAAAGACTGCGAAAAATCGGCAGTGTCCGTGAAACGGATGTTAATGTCCGCGTGGTTGTCGCCACCAACCTGAATCTCGATAATGCTGTCCGCGAGGGAAGGTTCCGGGAAGACCTCTATTATCGCCTCAATCTGTTAACCATCGAGATACCGGAATTAAAGGAACGGCTGGAAGATATTCCTCTTCTGACAAACTATTATCTGGAGTTCTATTCCAAAATATACGGCAAGCCCGGTCTTAAAATCGAGGATCAGGCTCTTTCGGAAATGCGCGAATACAATTGGCCCGGCAATATCCGTGAGTTATGCAACGTCATTGAACGCGCTGTCCTCCTGACCAAGGGTCAAACGGTTAAAGCAAAACTGGTCAGAGCCGCTTTTAAAAACAGCCGCATCAACCTGGCCGACCGGCAGATGATATCAATTAACGTCCCTCCCCAAGGGGTCAGCCTGGACAGCATCGAACAGCAGATTGTCAAACAGGTGCTGGATATGTTTTCCTGGAATAAAACCGAAGCGGCCCGGTTTCTGCAGATTTCGCGACCCCGATTGCGGCGGATACTTCAGGATGCCACGCCGGTCCAAGACCGTCGAAAAAGCTGATTTCGGAACACAATGTTCCACCTTTTCGTCAATTCTCTTAACATAAACGTACATTTCCACTTAACGCTCAACGGATGCAACGGCCCGGTATGATTTGATCCGGTTGCCCCTGTTTTGCGATTCCAGTCGGCTTCTTCTCTGATGCCCGTAATTCGTTGTCAAACATGGTATAACAAGTCAATTCCACCCTCGGCATCATTGTTGCCATGATAGTCTTCACCATGAAAAGAAATTTGGAAAAACCGCCAATATCTGAAAGGGGAATCGCAATGAAGTCTCCGAGCACCAAAAATCGGGTTTTCTTTTTTCTTGCGGCCGCCGCGCTGTTAATACTTGCGGTTGGCTGTTCGAAATCTCCGCTGGAGAGTACCGAACCGACGCAGGAAACAAAAATCCTCGGACGTTCGGCATCTTCTCTGGCCGCGGCCCTGCTTTCTCCGGGCGATGGTTCCGGACTTTACGTGGATCAGGTCATATCCGCGGAAACCGGTGGACGGCTGGAATTTTTTGACGTCATAATCGAGGTTCCCGCAGGAGCTATCGATAATGACACCATTTTCAGTATCCTCATTCCGGACTTGAGTGTCTTCTACAATGAATTCGGAACCAACGGTCTGGTCTTCAACGTCCCCGTTAAAGTAACTATGTCGTACCGTGACGCCGACCTGACCGGCGTTGTCGAGGAATCCATCCGTATCGCCTATTTTAATAATGTCACGGGCGAATTCGAAGATATTGTCTGTCAACTCGACACGGTTAACAAGGTGGTCAAGGCGGAATTGCATCACTTCTCGGCCTATGGCCTGATTTCCGATTACGTTTTCAACCCGTTCAAGTAATCAGAGAGCAACTAATTAGAGGTAACTGATGATGAACGTGCAGACGACAAATAGAATATGGAACGATTCCTGCGCCGGGATTACCGATGGGAACGCGCTTCTGAATTTGGCACAAGGTTGGCTTCATCAAGGCAATGTCGTGGTTGCTCTGGAATTACTGAAATCGGCCATAAGTACGCCGGAAGCGATGCGGGACCACAGATTACGCGCCCGCATCCTGAAAGAAACCGGCCGGGCAAAAATGATGGAGTCGGCATGGGAGGCGGCGGAAGGATTGTATCTGGAAGCCCAGCAAATATTCCTGGGCCTCGATGATAAAAAAGGCGCCTCCGAGTGTGCCCGCAATCGCGCCAACATGGCTTTCCAGAAAGGTCATTATCGCAAAGCCGAAGAGCTTTGTGAAGTGGCCCTGGAGTGGTCGACCGAAATCAATGACCATGAACTCCGGGCGACCATATTAAATACGCTGGGGGCCATACAGTCGGCGACCGACGAGCGCGAGGAATCGATTAAGACTTTCCGCCTCTGCCTGAACGATTTCGAAAGCTGCGGAAATGCCATCAGGCAGGGCTACGTCCTTTTAAACATCGGCCTGACCGAAACGGAATTGAAACGTTATCGGGAGGCCATTATCAGCCTGAATTCAGCTCTGGCCATAGCCCTCGAAGAAAAGGACCTCAACCTGGTTGAGATCTGTTATCAGAATATATCCAAATGCTACCTGCATCAGAACGAAACTATTCTGGCTAAATCCGTCATCGACACGGCAAGAAAGCTCCTCCCCGGCCTGAATTCGAAAGCGCTGGAATGCGAATTGAATCTTATCGACGGCATGATTCTCCGCGGTATGGGCGATCTGGCCGGTGCCGAAGAGCTTCTCGAAGAAACATATCGGATGACCGTCGAGCACCAGCTTTCGGCTCTGATGGCCGACGTTCTATATGAGCAGGGTATCATTGCCAAAGACCACGGTAATATCGACCTGGCCTATTTCAAATTCGACACGGCCGCCAAACAGTACACCAAACTCGAAATCGAAAGCGGCCGGCAGAAGGCGGAGCTGGCGGCGAATAACGTCTTGCGAGGCATGAATGCTTAATCCCGACAGACCTGATGACCGGATGAACTACTTGTCGCCAGGCGGTGGCGGGTTCGGGCAAACCCCGACCGCCACCGACTGGGCCATGACCATGAACCGGTTGTTGAGTCTGGCCAAGCAGGCCAATGATTCTTTCGAATTTGACAAGGCGCTCGGGTATCTGGGTTCGCTGGAGGAAATGTGGAACGCCAAAGGCCTGCCAGGCTTTTCCATGGAACTCCGCTTCGAACTGCACCGCGAGAAAGGAAAGGCCTATACGTCGCAGGGGAATTATTCCCGCGCCATCGAAGAATATCAGAAGATTCTCAATTTTTGTCGCGACAATCAGTATCTGGCCGTCAAATCGGAAACGTTCACGCAAATTGGCCAGTTGCTGGCCCGGCAGGGTGATCATGACCGCGCCCTGGGTTATCACCAGAGAGCGATCGGCGCCTGCCGCCGTCTGAATGACCGAAACGGCCTGTGCAAGGCCCTCCGCAACCTGGGCGTGGTTTACGTCGAACTGGGCGACTTTGAAGAGGCCGAAACGACCTACGCCGAAGCCATCGAAGTCGCCCGCGAAATCGATAATTCTCTGGTGTATGCCGACCTGGTCAATAATCTGGGGACCATCATGAACATGAAAGGCGACTGGCACAAGGCGCTGGAATTGTACCGGGAGTCACTGGAAATCTATGGTGAAAAAGGCGAAATAAGAAAAAGCGCTTATACCAAGAATAACATCGCCATATCGTATGCCGAAAGAAAAATGTACGATGACGCCTTCGTGTTTTTCAAGGAAGCGCTGGAAACCGCCGAAAAAATAAAAGATTCCTCGCTCACTCTCATCGTCGATC
>CALAMC010000102.1 GCA_937925655.1 uncultured candidate division Zixibacteria bacterium
CCGGCCATAAGCCGCATACTGTCCCCGGGGATCAAAGAGCGTGCCATATACCACCGTCTTATTGGCATTCGAGGTATAAGTATAAAAGGTATCGGTTGCGGCGCCGCTAATTACGATCGTATCGAGGATTGAATGATATCCGGCTTTATTCATAATGATGACCCAAGTTCCGGCGTCAAGATTGAATGTCGCCGCGCCATTAGAATTGGTCAGGCTGAAGTATGGCACTGAAGATTGAGCGGCATTATTGATAAAACAGGGGGCGTCGGCCACCGGATCGGTCGCGCCGGAAGTGGTATCTATGACCGTGACGATATATGAATACGCCCCGTCGCCACCGGCGGTTCCACCTTGTTCGGTCTTATTCGAGTCCACGTATCCGCCGTCAATAGTTCGACCACCGGAATAACCCCAGATATCGGCTGCGGTCAATCCCGCGGCTGTGCCCTGCACATAAGCCGAGGTCGTCAGGCTATCCCCGACCGAGCCCGCGGTGAATGCCGTCGCAAAGGATATATTCCATATCTTCGCAAGAAAGGAGGCATTCGTCAGGGCCGCCAGAACCGAATCGCGTTGACCATCTGACCAATTACTCGAACCACTTGATATGCCTGATATTGCAGCATCGAGATATAATTGTATGGAGTCCAAAATTGCAAAAGTCGTATCCTGAATAACCCGTGAATACGAAAGGGCCGCGCCCAGGGAATCGAGGCTTTTTGTCATGTCAGATTGCAGGGCTATCCAATCGTCTTGGTTTTGGAGCGTATCCAGTATCGCATAAACCGAGTCGAGAACCTTGCCCAGAGAATCGAGCGATTTAGCCATATCCGTTGCCGTCGCCAAAGAAGATATACCTGCGTTTGCCAGATAAGAAACATCACCGGCGGTCGAATCCACAACCGTCACCTTGTTTGTTACCGACGTCACCGATCCCTGAAGGTTGCCATAGGCCCCGGTATAACTGCCGGCGCCGAGTATGCGCAGGGGGGCGGATTGACCGGCGCCGGACAAGAGGGCCAGACCGTAGGACCAGTTTTCACCGGACGCGGCATGGTCGGTATAAAATTTGGCGGCGGTTCCACCCGTGTTATAGACATAAAAGGCGGCATTGGCATCGTTATTAACAAGCGATAGCCTTTTGGCCGACAGGACAACGCCGTCAGTATGACCGGTTCCGGTGAAAAATGATTTGGTGTTGTTGGCCGCCGCCAGGCTGCCAGATATTTTGGCGACGTTCACGGCAACCGTATCCGAAAGGACATCGGTCAGAGCTTGCGCCACTTTGTTTGAATCCAGACCAGAAGCCGCACCCTGAAAAGCGGCTGTATCCGCCGCCGTCCAGTCGCCGGGCATAACCGCCACTTCCTTACCGCTGGCAGTCGTGTCCTGAATGACTATGGCGTCCGTATCAATATCGAAAATATCCGCCACGTAGATATTATCCAGCCAGAGGACATATTCCTTCCCCTGCGCTCCCCATTGTACCCGGGCATGATAGACGCCACCGGAGTCTGGAGTCGTGAAATTATAGTAATACTCCCCGGTTTTAGTGTTCCAGTTGATCATGCTGGTTGACGCCACCACTGCGGTCGTGCTCGCCTCATAGTAAATGGCAATCTTGATTGAATCCGGGGTCAGCGGTTCGCCGTCAGCCGTATCGGGAACGACAAAGGTAATCGGCACCGTCTCGCCGTAACCGTAGGGGTCAGCCTGGACCGGTCCGGCCAGCAGAAAAACCAGAATTAACAAATTAAAGAATTTGATAATTTTCATCTTACTATTCTCTCCTGTCTGGATATGAGAAACTCGAACATCCGATTAGTGCGGCCACTGGTTCCCGTCCCGCCGCCCGGAAAATATATTGAATCGCTGAC
>CALAMC010000103.1 GCA_937925655.1 uncultured candidate division Zixibacteria bacterium
CCGGAGCCGGAAGATATCAAATACAGGCTATATGCCGTTGATGACAATGGCCATCGGCTTTATGCCATCGACATTCCGGCTGATACGGTTCTTTTTTCTATCCCAATCGATTACACTGTCAGAAGCATGTTTGTAAGCCAGGACGGTTCCCGTTTAATGGTAGGAGCGATTGAACTATTAACAACCTTAGTTTATGACACGCGGGATCTTTCCGTAAAAGACACACTAGATAATATGTTGGGCTATTACTATTGTGATTATTCAGACGACTATGTAGCTCTTGTTAGCACCTTGAGTGCTGATCTTGATTTCAAAATCCTCGACCCTACCAGTCTCTTGCCGAGAATGACAATTGAAAGGGCCATGCGAACCAGTTTTCTTGATACGGTCAGCAACTGCCTGTATGGGGTGGCCGGAGGAGCCGCGGAATTGGCCAATATAATCTATAAAATCGACTGCAATACCGGACAATTGGCGGATTCGTTTATTATAAAAACCAATGGCGATCAATCTGTATTGGTTAGCGATTTGGCATATAACTGGTTAAACGATATTCTTTACTTTCATGCCAAGATTTCATACTGGGAAGGTTGGTTTTACCAATATGATTTGCATGCTGATTCTGTCATTGATTCGACTTATCTGGTGGATCAATTCGGGTCTTCGGCGATTTCGCCGGACGGTCGCAAAATCTATATGACTGAAACCGGCAATGCCTGGTTTTTTGTCTCTCCCCCGGGCTATATCCGGATATATGATGCTTTCACACATGAGGTGACGGATTATATCTATCACCCGGATACTGACCCCTATGGACAGCAGTGGGAACCGCTTTATCGGGATATATTGATAATGCCTGACGGTAAACGGGCCTATATCGGTGCCGGCGGCAATGCTGCCACCTGGGCCCCGCTGGCGATATATTCGATTGATCTGGAGCAGAATACGATAAAAGTTGGAGCGATGCCGACGCCTACATTTTCCGCTTCAGTCATAGCTATCGGACCGGTTCCAACACAAAAAGAAGAGGAATAAACAATGGATAAGAAATATTTTTTGATGATGCTGGTGTTATTTATAACACCCTTTTCGGTTACCCATGCTGAATATTTCTATAATATCGACCAGTACGAAATCCAGAAGGTCGATTCTATAATCAGCATTAAGTTTGATACTTCCGTTGTCCAACAGACTTTCGAAACCTTTGCCTATCAAGTTGAGGCCATTGATGAAAGCATTGAACCACAGCCTTTATGGTACGGCTTCGTGGAATATGCTGTCGAAGACGGACACAATATTGACTCGCTACTGGAATATCTTACTGCCCGAAATGACGTTCTATTTGCCTATCCCGTCTTTAAGGATACTCTGGGCGGTATATACAAACTCAATGACCGCTTTGCTATCAGATATAACGACACGGTTAGCCAGGCAACCATAGACAGTATCGAACAACAATATGCCGTCGAACTGACGAATACGCCTCATACATACACAAAAATGAGGCTGATGCGTGTCACGGGCCAATCACCGGAGAATTGCCTTGATATTGCCAATGCCTTTTATGAATCGGGATTGGTTGAGTACTCACAGCCGGATTTTATTCCCGTTGAATTGTTTTATGAACCCTCTGACCCCTTATTCCAATATCAGTACCATCTATATAACGACGGGTCCTGCGGCGGGGCAGTTGGTATCGATATTGCTGCAAAGACGGCATGGAATATCACAATGGGTGATTCCGGCGTAATAATTGCCATTATCGATGACGGTTGTGTATTTAACCATGAAGACATTGACCCGACATTAATGTTGCCGGGATATGATTTTCTAGGGAGTCAAATTGCGGAACCGCCTCGGCCCGACAACGACCCTTCTCCAGGGCCAAAACTGGCCCACGGTACGGCTTGCCAGGGGATAATATTCGCGCAAATAAATGAAACTATCGGATTGTGCGGAGTGGCACCGAAATGCAAACTTCTACCCATAAAGATTTGGGACGATGCAGGTATTGGCGGTTCCAGTACAACGATCCATGACGCATTAGTTTACGCGGTGGAAAATGGAGCAAGCATTGTAAGTAATTCATGGGGATATAAACCTCCATCGACCTATATACAATATATAGCGGACGCAATAGACTATGGTGTTTCGCGAAATGTTGTTTTTGTGTTTGCGGCAGGCAATTTTGGTGACAATTATATACCCGGTATATCAGTATGCTTTCCTGCCAGACTTCCCACAACGATAGCGGTCGGAGCTATAAAAAGAGACGGCGACCACTGGATATACAGCGGAAACGGACCACAGCTTGATGTGGTGGCACCATCGGGATACAAGTACATTGAGTTTCCGGAAACGGATCTTTATACAATCGACCAGATGGGGGATTTGGGCTGGAATCCGGAAAAACGCAGTTGTAGCACAACGACCAATAGCTACTTATGCTATATGGGGGGAACATCGGGCGCGGCTCCGCAGGTGGCGGGAATATTGGGTTTGGTTAAAAGTCGGCGACCGGATATTGAATCATTTGATTTATTGAAAAAGATAATTGACAGCTCGGCGGTTGACGGCAAGGGCGATTATTTTGACAAACCGGGCTGGGATCCCAATTATGGATATGGCATTGCAAGTGCATTCCGGGCGCTGTTGGCCGTTTGCCGGGGTGATGCGAATAATGATCATAATATTGATATACTGGATATTTTGTACCTGATTGATTTCGTGTATAACAGCGGGCCGGAACCGACGCCGCATCCGCTGATGGGCGATGCCAACGG
>CALAMC010000104.1 GCA_937925655.1 uncultured candidate division Zixibacteria bacterium
AATCCGGTAACACACCCTTTCAGGGTGTGAGTGATGGTCAAAGGCAATGTGATATTTGTCGCAAACGGCAATGAGGGAAATTACCTTTGTCCCGAATTTATTGGAACTATGGTGGATGGGATTTCGTCTATGGGGATGGATGATGCGGCGTTTAGGGAACCCCGACATTCGTAGACCCTGAATTTTATGAAGGGAGAATGTCGGGCCACCCCGGCGGCGCCGGCATTCTCAGATTTAAGGCCAGTCTTGTGCCTTTATTTGGAGCGGTATTTTTCCAAATTGGGGAAGTCATCCGGACGATGCCTATAAACTATCTGCATAATTTGTTCTCCAACATTTTCTTCGGGTCTATACTTTTGGGCAATTAATTTCGATGAATTTATTAACCTAGCCCCGGCAAGCCGACATATTCTTTCACCTAACTCAGAATCACCTCTGATTGGATTGAAAAATATCTGACCGTTATTGGATTCCAGCATATATCTATTATCCCGCGCGTGGGCGATTTCGGAATATTCACGATAAAAGAATTCATATGATACCGGCTTTTTAAGAGCCTTTGCTAGCGCCTCAATGTTAACAGGGCCATTATTTATCTGAAACCAACGTTTAATTCCCCTTTTTCCCTTGAATGCAATTACAATCTTATCATATTTTTTACTCAGATGTCTATCAATGTCAGTTATTTGCCGTTGTACTTTTTGCTCATCCGGTAACTGAATATTTTGATATTTTGTTGTTTCATCACTACTTAATGCATTCAAAAATTCTTTTCCCACTATTGTTGATGGATTCTGCAATTCATAATGCTTTTTTCTTTTTAGCATATTTTCAACCCACCAAGCTGCGGAACGCAATTCAAAGTCATCCTTTAACATATACTCGATTGAAAGATCGGATTCATAGGCGCTCCTCAATAATGGAATCGCGGCCACGAAGCAACCTTTGGATATTAGTATCTCAATTCCATCAGTCATTTGAATTAAATGATAGTAAAGCGAAAAAGCCGACAAATGCGTACCTTTTATACCCTTTAATGAACTATTGCACCTCACGAAAAGATTGGTGGAATAATTTATCAATTCCTGCAGGTACGGCGAATATTTTTCAATAAAATCGCGTGATTCTGCAATTGCTAAGTCCCTATCCAATATTCCAGACAATGCTTTGCTTTTTAATTGCTTTGCCATTTGAATCTCCTTTGAGAATCTGGCCCAAGGCTGCTTAACAACCTATATTGGGTTTCTATAACCACATGGGATTCAGAATCTGCCGCCATATTGCCATTATAGAATCTTATCATCCCGCGAACCTCCGATCCTGTCGATTTTGACATTGAAATATATATCAATTTTGCGTCGATATGCAATGACAAAATTGCCGGCAAATCGGTGTTGATTTCTGGCGGTGGCTTATGTATGAGGTCTATGATTATTTTTACGATTATGGATATTCACTAACCAAGTCAACCCGGCCAAATAAATTTGAAGGGGCCACACATAAGGAAAACATTACTAAAAATGACAAAACGGACCCAACCTCCGGCAACCATATCTATAACAATAAAATAGCTGTGCCAAAACCCTTCAAAAACGGGGCTAAAACACGGGTATGCACTACAAAGTTGATAGCGAAATTGTAGTCTGTTTTAGCGGCGTCAGGAACCCCTTCCTGACGCTCCCGGATTGATTATATGGAAACTGTCAGGAAAGGGTTCCTGACAGCGCGGCAGAAGTCCGGAACCGGATTCCGGATCAAGTCCGGGATGACAGGAGACGATAACCGCCATTTTTTTTATTTGACAACGTGTTAAAAGAAGACCTACTTTTGGTAAAATCGATCCCGAAATGTCACTTTAAACCGTCACGGGGAGTGTTGTTATGGAAGAACAAACCATGATCAAGGAATTGAGTCTGCCCCTGTTTCAGTCCAAAACCTGGCTGAAAGTGCTGGGCGTGGCTATGATAATTCAGGGCATTATTACGGCTTTGACCATTGTCGGTATTATTATCTGCTGGCTTCCAATCTGGCTGGGCGTGCTGTTGTTTCAGGCCGCCGGGGCAATCGAGGGCGCGCAGGCAAATGGCAGTAAGCCGCATATGCTGACGGCCCTGTCCAAACTGAAATTATTCTTCATGATTAACGGCGTTCTGATGCTTATCATGATTGCTTTCGTCGTAATTGCCTTTATCGTGACGGGCGGGGCGATGTTATCGATGATGGGGAATATGTAGAATAATTGGAGATCCCACCGCTGAAGCGGTGGGGCACCCAAACCATGACCAAGTAAAAAGTAGGTCAGTTCCGAGCCCCGACGAAGTCGGGACGAGAAACCCGACAAAAAGATGTTCCGACTTTGTCGGGACTAGTCGGGATTCGGAAGCCGACCTACCGGTTTTTTAACACTCCCCTTCACGGGAATGACATTCGGAGGAGCATCCATCGGGAACGCTACGTCCCCAACTCCCACGACGATAAGTACTTCTTCTGCTCCGGGGTCAGGGTGTCGATTTTTTTGCCCATCGACTTTAATTTCAAGGCCGCGATATGGTTGTCTATCTTTTGCGGGACGACATACACCTGCTTTTTAAGTTTCGACGAATTTTTAATCATGTACTCCGCGGCCAGCGCCTGATTGGCAAACGACATATCCATCACCATCGCCGGATGCCCCTCGGCGGCGGCCAGATTGATGAGTCTTCCCTCGCCCAGCACGTTTATCTTTTTGCCGCCGGCAATGGTGAATTCTTCGACAAAGGGGCGCACAATGCGGCGTTTTTTCGCCATCTTCGCCAGCGTCTTAAGGTCGATTTCGACGTCGAAATGCCCGGAATTGCAGACGATGGCGCCGTCTTTCATTTTCACGAAGTGTTCTTTGCGGATGACATTTATATCGCCGGTCAGGGTGACAAAGATATCCCCGATAGGCGTCGCTTTGGCCATCGGCATGACCTCGAAACCGTCCATGGTGGCTTCGATAGCTTTGACGGCATCGACCTCGGTGACGATGACGTGCGCCCCCATGCCGCGCGCACGGGTGGCGAACCCGCGTCCGCACCAGCCATAGCCGGCCACGACCACAGTTGCCCCGGCAATGAGGTAATTGGTGGCGCGCAGGATGCCGTCGATGGTCGATTGCCCGGTGCCATAACGGTTGTCAAAGAAATGCTTGGTTTTGGAATCATTGACGGCAATGATGGGATACATCAGAGCCTTGTCCTGCGCCATTGCTTTAAGACGTATAACGCCGGTCGTGGTTTCCTCGGTGCCGCCGATAATGCCGGCCAGAAGCTCTCTTCTTTGTTTGTGCAGGGTATTGACCAGATCCGCGCCGTCATCCATGGTGATATGCGGCTTGGTATCCAGAACCTGATTGATATGTTTATAGTACACGGTGCGGTTTTCAGCGTTGATGGCAAAAACCGGGATGCCAAAATCCTTAACCAGCGACGCGGCGACGTCATCCTGCGTGGACAACGGATTGGAGGCGCACAGCGCCACGCCGGCACCACCGGCCTTGAGGGTACGCATCAGGTTGGCGGTTTCGGTGGTGACGTGCAGGCAACAGGCCAGATTGTATCCCGAAAGCGGTTTTTCTTTGGCGAATCGTTCGCGAATCATGGTCAGCACGGGCATATTATTATCGGCCCACTCGATACGCAGCTTTCCTCTTGCGGCCAGTTTGATATCGGCTATGTCGTATTTGATTTTTTTCACGGTTATGCGTCCTTTTGAAGGTCTTTGGCTTTATCCGTTTTTTCCCAGGTGAATTCGGCTTCCTCGCGCCCGAAATGACCATAGGCGGCGGTTTTTTCGTATATCGGCCGCAGTAAATCCAGTTGTTCGATGATACCCTGGGGAGTCAGCTCGAAATTTTTGCGGATAATCTCTTCGATTCTGTCTTCATTTATTTTATGCGATCGGTCGGTGAAAATCATCAGCGAAACCGGTTCGGGCACACCGATGGAATACGCAATTTGTATCGTGCACTTGTCGGCCAGACCGGAAGCGACGACATTTTTGGCAACATAGCGGGCCATATAGGCCGCCGAACGGTCCACTTTGGTCGGGTCTTTACCGGAAAACGCCCCGCCGCCGTGGGTGGCCATGCCGCCGTAGGTATCGACGATTATCTTGCGTCCGGTCATACCGGTATCAGATTGCGGGCCGCCGATGACGAATTTCCCGGTGGGATTGATGAAGAACCGAGTTTTATCGTCGATTAATCCTTCCGGGATGGCCGGTTTGATCACGGTATCGATAATTTCCCGGCGGGCATCGTCGGTGATTTTATTGCCGGTTTTGTCCAGAATTTTCGGCGTATGCTGGGTTGACAGAACGATGACATCAATGCGCCTGGGAAGACCGTCAACGTATTCCACCGTCACCTGTGACTTGCCGTCGGGGCCGAGATAGTCAAGAATATTGTTCTTACGGACTTCGGCCAAGCGGCGGGTCACTTTATGGGCCATCATAATCGGCAAAGGCATCAGCTCCGGTGTTTCGCGGCAGGCGTAACCGGTCATCAGTCCCTGGTCGCCGGCGCCGCCGATATCCACTCCCTGGGCGATATCCGGCGACTGCGAACCGATGGCATTTAAAATGGCACAACTCTGGGCGGCGAAACCATACTCCGGCCGCGTGTATCCGATGCGTTTGATCAGCCCCCGGGCCAGTTTGGGAATGTCAACATAGCCGGTCGTGGTAATTTCACCGCCGACTATCAGCAAGCCGACCGTCACAAAACATTCACAGGCGACCCGGCCGTGTTTATCCTGGCGTATGACTTCATCCAGAACGCCATCGGAAATCTGGTCACAGACTTTATCCGGATGGCCTTCCGTGACCGATTCGGAAGTGAAGAAGAAATGTCTGTGCGACATTTGCGGCTCCTTTGTATGGGATTATCAATGACTAATGCCGGACGATTCACCCAGATTCAACTGGCGGTAATTGCCCCGAACCCTGACATTCTCACCGATCAGCGATGAATCCAGAAGACTGTCTTCAACGACCGCCTGTTCGAATATTATCGAATCGGAGACGATGGATTTGATAATTCTGGCCCCGGGCGACACGGAAACATAGGGGCCGATGATTGACCGATCGATTTCAGCGGTGGCATCAATGTACACCGGCGGGATGATAATCGAACCGGGATAGTCTTTATATTCGTTCATTTCTTCCAAAAGAAAGCGGTTGGTTTCCAGCATGGTTTCGACTTTGCCGCAATCGAGCCAGGCGTCAACCTCATATGGCGAAAAATGTACCCCGGCCTGAAGCATATAGTCCAGCGCATCGGTTAACTGGATTTCTCCGCCGGTGCGTTTGTCCAGTTCAACCACTTTGTTAAGCTGTTTATGCAGCGGCTCTGAATCCTCAAAATAATAAAGCCCGATAATGGCCAGGTTCGATTTGGGGTGCTGGGGTTTTTCCTCGAAAGCAATAATGTGGTCGCCATCGATATTGGCCACGCCGAAGCGGCGCGGGTCAGCGACTTTCTGCAGGCCAATGACATTTGACCCGGCCCCGATAAATTTCTCGTAATCGGTCCGCGCTATAGTATCCCCCAAAACTATCAGCAGGGGGCCGTTTTTAATTTGATCGAGAGCCAGATTAATGGCATAACCGAGGCCAAGCAGGCGCTTCTGTTCCACAAAAGAGGCGTTGAAAGCATAATTGCTTTCCACGAAATCTTTTATCTGCTCGCCCAGATATCCGATAACAAAACATATTTCCGACGGGTTCAAGACCAGTAATTGATCCAACACGTGCGCTATCATCGGTTTTCCGGCCACCGGCAACAGCGACTTGGGCTGGGTATAGGTATGCGGCCGCAGTCTGGTTCCGGCTCCCGCCACAGGTATAACTATTTTCAAACCGTTAGACATTTCTGCGCCAAAATATGCCCAATAATTTTAAAAAAACAACCAATTTATAAAGAATTGCCGGTCAATGAATATTTTACGCTCGACATTAAAAGAGGAAAAGGCGAAAAATCAAAAGATTGATAAAAGGCTGCCGCCCCAGTCGTAATAGAGAAACTCGATGCGCCCGATCAAAAGCGAAATGCGGCCCATGACGGTATATCCAAAGTGCGCCCCGAAAGATATCATGATAAACCAGATGCCGATTTTGGCGGTCGCGCCCATCAGACCCTTATGCTCTTTTGAAAAGTAGAAATAGACCAGCGTGGAAATGACGCCGGTGATGACAATCAGAGCCAGTATTGTGCTTGCGGCGCCACTACCGCCGTCGAGTGGAATCATGGTGGCCCAAATCTGGCGTATGGCTTTGCCGTGCAACTCGGATACCAGATAAATGCCGGCCGTGTTGCCAATGACGAAAGCCAATGAGACGCGGCTTATCCAGGAATAATTGCGACTCAAACGGGTGAACATCAAAATTCCCAGAATTCCCGGAAATACCAGCCACCACTGGCCGCCGTCGAACATGGGATTGATCAGTTGCTGCAAAATGACACTTTGCCAGATAAGCCCGACATAGTATCCGGCCGACAACCCGGCGAAAATATGCTCGGACAATTTATAAAATGGGTTGTCTTTGTACAGAAACGAGAATAAGGATAGGATCAAATAGGCTCGCAGCCAGATTTGGAAATGGTCTAAGAATGACATGGATTCAACCATTACGTTTTCCTTTATCTTGCCGCGAGAAGAAAAAGCCGACATTACCGATGATCACCAAAAATATAATTACAAGGTGAACCATAGACTGCGAATTCATGCCTCTGGTGGCCGTCCCCAGAATCCCCAGAAGCCGTTCATATTCGGCGGCACCTTTCATTCCACCCAGAAGGCCGATCATCTGCCCCGATTCGACAAAGGCATACATTTTGGGCGCCATGACGGCGGTCACTCCCCCGCCGACCGGGATGCCATATTGGGCGTTGACGATAGATATCCAGTATTCCAGAGTCGCGTTATCGGCGACGACGTATATAAACTTGATATTATCATAGTTTTTAACCGTCTGCATCAAAGGCAGGTCGCGCAGGAGATTCCCGGTATTGTCGGCCGGGAAGATTCTTTCGATTGAGCCGGCCAGTCCATGCATGACCGCCACGTAGCCGTACTTGTACCCCAGATTGACATAATCGACCCCGTACTCCTTGCCGTATTCTTTGGCAATTTCGCGGGTGACGCGTTCGGCAATCGATGGCCCGCCCAGCGGGATATTGGAAATCGTGACCACTTTCATGTTTTTGCGGAACATATGGCGCAATGCCGCTACCGACATTGGTTCGGTTTCGGCGAGGGCGGAAGGATAGTAATCAAAGGTCAGCATCACCGCGCAACTATCCGGCAAGGCATCAATGGCATTATAAAGCTGAAGCGATTCGGGGGTAAGTTCAATGGGAAAATTGGCGACGAATATCATGGGAAACAGCACGGCGCCGGCGACCAGAAGGTATATCCAGCGCCGGTCGATATTCTGTATATTATCCCAAAATGAAGCCATATTAACCCTTGCCCATGTAGGTTCGCTCAATGCCCAAAATAATGCGCAAGGACATCGAGGCCGCGCCCAATGCCGCCCCGATAATAATGCCCCGTTGAACCGAGACATTGAAGCCGTTCATGACGTACATATTGATGTAATCGGGAAGGCTATCGCTGAACAGCCGCAGGAGAGCTTCGCCCATAGGGATACGCCAGAGCATAACGACGGTGGCGGTGATAAGCAGCAAAGACGCCTCGGCGTTGCGCGCCCGAAAAGCGCGATAGGCGGCCGAAGCGATAAAAAAGGCCAGCATGGCAAACATGGTTTCCATCATGGGCGAGTCGATATAATTGAACAGCCAGTCATAGATGGAACTCGGACCGGTTCCCATCCGGGACCCCCAGCTTTCGGGAAAGATCGAATAAAAGATTCTGCCCCCGACGGTGTTAGTTGAAACGGGCAACATTGAGGGAATGGCCATGGCTACCACCGATATAACCGTAGCCAGCTTGTATGGCCAGTCGCGGCCGCGCTTGGCGACCACTTTGCCATTGACCCGCAGAATACTGAAAACACCCAGAACCAGTGTGAAACCGCCGACAATGGTCACCCACTGCAGGGCGTTATCGTCGAGATCCCCCAGCGCGCCCCCGAAGAAAAAGGAGACGACCATGACGAAGCCGGACAGAAAAGCCACTATGACAGGAAGAGTCGTGCGCATAAAATTTTATGGTACATCATACAGGGCTTTAAACCAGTCGCCCATGCCGAAGGTTAAAAGTATCACGCCTATTAATATTGACAGAATAATTAAAAGCTTAATAAAGTCCTGGCCTTTAAGGCCGCCCAGCAATAGAGGTTCACGGCTAAGATAGCTCGAGGCGGCATACAACTCTTCGCCCATTAACGTATAATCGCAGGCGGCGATAAAAAACGGCAGTTGCTCGGGACGAGCCGTCCCGGCGATTTGTATCGCTCCGGCGGCGTTGCCGCTTTCGGCCAACAGCAGCGATTCGGCGAAAAACGCCCCCATATAAATATTTGCGGCCGGTTTCTCGCGCATCATCCAGCCATTGACAGTAGCGGTGAAGGCGAATTGCTCGCCAGCCACATATTTGACGATATCCCGGTCATAAGCGTCGTGCCGACCGACTTCGATATAGGCCTGCTCGACCACTTCCTGCCCCGCCGCCATGATCATGGGATAACGCACGGGCACCGACAACGGGGTATCATAGGTGGCCGTGATTTTGGCGACTCGGCCCAGAATCGACAACCCGGCAATCGTTTCTATATCCTCGACGTCGGCGATGCCGGGGATAAACAGCACCGGCTTGCCCATTTCGGTGGCGCGCCCGACCGCCTCTTCGACCGCCTCGATCCCGGGAATCTTGCGCACAAACAGCTCTTTACCCTGCCTTGCCCAGCGGGTATAAAGTAAAACTGCGGCACAGAAAAGTATCATGAAAACCAGCATGGAAATACGGTCAGAACGGAAAAACATGTCTTCGGGCCTGATACCCGCGCCGGAAACGGCAGTATCAATGACTGCGTTTTCGGCCAGGGTGTCGGCGACGACAATCGAATCGACCATGCCGGAATCGACAGAGGTCGAGTCGGCCAAAGTATCGTGCGGGAAACACAAAAAAGCGCAAGTGAGGATTACGCCGGTTAAGATTTTCAAAGTGGGGCACAGTTGTCGTCTGGTCACGGTGATAAAATACACAATTTAGGGCTAGTGTCAATCGTTTTGGACGTAAATGGTCGACCCTTTTACAATTTCATATTGTCGATGAGCCGGACGCCGTGGACGCGCACGGCCAGACTGCAAATCGTATTGCGCGATATTTCCTTGACCGGTTCGAGCGTATCCATATCGGTGAAAGCGATATAATCAATTTTCGCGCTGGGACAAATTCTGATGATTTCCTTTTCCATCAGTTTTTTCAATTTTGGAATGTCCTCAATTTCACTGCTTTCGGCCAGCACCAAAGCTCGATAAAGGCAAACCGCTTCGGCCCTTTGTTCGGGTTTGAAATATTTGTTCCGCGAGGACATCGCCAGACCATCGCTTTCACGGACGGTTGGAGCAATGACCATTTTAATCGGGTAATTCAGGTCGCGTACCATTTGTTTTAAAACCGCCGCCTGCTGGAAGTCTTTCATCCCGAACATGGCCACGTCGGGGTGGACGATATTGAACAGCTTGGCAACAACGGTCGTGACGCCGCGAAAATGCCCGGGGCGAATTTTCCCTTCGAGCGTCTGTGTCTTTTCGAGCACATCGACATACGTCTGGAATTGTTCGGGATACATGTCCGCCGCGGTCGGGATGAACGCGATATCGCCCCCGGCCGAATCGATTTTTTTTATATCGCCTTCTTCATCCCGCGGGTACTTGTCCAGGTCCTCATGAGGCGCGAATTGAGCGGGGTTGACGAAAATCGACGTGACGACAATATCGGCCAGGTTTTTGGCCTTTTTTACCAATGATAGGTGGCCTTCGTGAAGAAAGCCCATAGTCGGAACCAGGCCGATCGATTTTCCCTCGGCGGCCAACAGCCGGGCTTCCATCTGCATTTTCTTCACGGAACGAATTATCTGCACTTCTTTCAATCCTCAATGTATTCCAGCGTTAACTGACCGTGGTCGAGTTTGACATAGCTATAATGCTCAATAAAATCGCCGGTGTTGAGATAGCGACCGCCGTCCATGGCGATATCGGCCGGTTGGTGCACGTGACCGATGATGACGGCATCGAAACCGTCCTTAAGTTTCAGCCGGGCGTAGTTTTCGTAATCTTTTAAAAATTGCAGGGTACGACCCGACGTGTGTCCGCGCGACGTGCTGGATACGTACTTGGCGAGCGGGATTCCCCAGTCGGGCGGGATACGCTGGTAAAGCCAGATACAGACGCGGTTGCGAAGAACGGGGCGAAGGATGCGGTATTTCCAATCCGAGGGCGAAAGGCCGTCGCCGTGAATCATGAAAATGCGCTTATTCTGTTCGTTTATTTCGAAGTAATCGCGGTGGATAGTTATGCCGGCCTCGCGGCTCAAGAATTCGCCCAGCCAGAAATCATGATTGCCGGAAATATAATGAACCGGTATTCCGCGTTCGACCAGGGCGGCCAGGCGGAAGATGATTTTTAGATGGTCTTTGGGGACGGCGTGTTTGTATTCGAACCAGAAGTCGAACAGGTCGCCCAGAATGAAAACCATCCGGCCGTCGCTTTCGATTTTTTCGAGAAGCTTATACAGCTTTTTCATTTTTATCTCTTCGCCGGCCTTGTCGGCGGCCCCGAGATGCACGTCTGAAAAAAAGTATATCGCCATGATGGAAGAGTATAACAAATCCGGGTGAAAAAGCAAAATAAAGAGTTTATTGTTGCATTCAGGACCGTGAAATACCATTTTGGCATTATGCCGGATCAATCATTCATATACGGGTCGTTCGGGAACACCGGGATGAGCGTGCATCGGCTGGGTTTATCGGCCACGCACCGGCCCGGCAAGAAAACCATTTATAAAGCCATCGACGAGGGCGTCAACTTTTTCTTCTGTTATGGTTTCGATACCCACATGACCAAAGCCCTGCGCGAGGCGTTTAAAACCCGGCGGGAAAAGCTGATTGTCGCCACCGGGGCGTACAATCTGCTGGTCTGGCATCCGGATATTCGGCGCACATTCGAAAAACGATTGCGGCAGTTGGGGACCGATTATATCGATGTCTTTTTGTTTCTGGGCGTCATGAAACCGCAGCAATTCACGCCGCGGGCCCTGGAAACCATGCAAAAACTCAAAGACGAAGGCAAGGTGCGGTGCATCGGGATATCCTGTCATGACCGTAAATTTTTGGGACAACTGGCCGAAGCCGGGGATATCAACGCCCTCATGATGCGCTATAATGCGGCTCACCGGGGCGCGGAAGAAGACATTTTCCCGCATCTGGCCAAACACAATCCCGGCGTCATAAGTTATACCGCCACCCGCTGGGGGTATTTATTGCGGCGGCCCAGGAATTACCCCAAAGACGCGCCGCTTCCGACCGCCGGGCAGTGCTATAGATTCGTATTGCAGAATCCGCATGTCGACGTCTGCCTGACGGCTCCGAGTAATGAAAAGCAGTTGATGGAAAACCTCAAGGCGCTTGACGATGGACCATTATCGCCCGAAGAAAACGAATTCATCAAGAAATTCGGGGACATGATTCATTATAAGATGGGATTTCCGGAAAAGTAAATCGGGTTCCGAACGAGCATCAGCGAGTGAGAAATCCGACATCTGCGGATTGCAGGCATTGCACTGCATTGTGCCCGGTCGATCTTCAGATCGATCGCGTCGGCGGTACCGACAAGTCGGGACCGATCACAATATACGTATTATTCTCATGGCGATTATTTAAAACCTTTCCAATAATTTCGGCAGGCTGTCGTAGAAAGCCGTCTCCATTTTGGACAGCGGCAGGTCGATAAGATTGTTGATTTTGAGCTTATCGCCGCCGATAGTACCAATGGCTTTGAAAGGTACACCGTGATCACTCAATAAACCCTGAAAGGCCTGCACGTCGTCGCGCGTAACCGACACGATAATCCGCGACTGGGTCTCCCCGAACAGCAGACAGTCCGGGCGGATTATGTCATCGACATGGACTTCCGCACCGTGCATGTTTTCTCTATCCGTTATGCAACACTCGGCCATAGCGATTGCCAGACCGCCGTCGGAAATATCGTGCGCGGATCGCACCAAACCTTTTTGGATGGCATCAAGCACGGCGTCCTGCACTTTCTTTTCGAAGTTCAAATCCAGTTCCGGGACCGGTCCGGTGGTCTTTTTGAATATGGTATGCAGATACTCCGACGCCCCTAACTCTTCTTTGTTCTGCCCGACCAGATAAATAATGTCGCCGTCGTGCTTGAACCATTGGGTAGTGATGTGCGCTACATCGTGCACTATGCCCAACATGCCGATAGTCGGGGTCGGGAAAACGGCGAAATCGGGCACTTCGTTATAGAAACTGACATTGCCGCCCGTGACCGGGGTGCCAAATATGGTGCAGGCTTCGCCCATCCCGGCGATGGCTTCGGAAAAGCCGTAGTATATTTCCGGCTTGTACGGGTTGCCGAAATTGAGACAGTTGGTGATCGCCACCGGCTGGCCGCCGGAGCAGACGACATTGCGGGCGGCTTCGGCCACCGCCTGACGTGCCCCGACGCGGGGATTGAGATAGCAGTAGCGCCCGTTACAGTCGGTGCACAGGGCAATGGCTTTATTGGTTTTGCGGATGCGCAACACGGCGGCATCGGAGCCCGGACCAACCGCAGTGTTAGTCCGGACCGTGCTATCATACTGCAGGTGCACCCAGCTTTTGTCGCAGATATTCGGCGCGGCCAGCATAGTCAGTAAATCGTCGTTCCAGTTGCGATTGGTTGGATAATTGTTTAGATCGATCTTCGATAATTTGTCGATATACTCCGGTCTGCGCGATTCGCGGTGATAGACCGGCGTCCCGCCGCCCAAAGACAGGGCCTCGGCGGGGATTTCGGAAATGGTCTCGCCATTGAGACGCACTTTGAATATCCCGCTGTCGTTGGAATAGCCAATTATTGTGGAATCGAGTTCCCATTTGTCGAATATTCGCCGGACGTCGTCCTCGCGTCCCTTTTTGACACAGACCAGCATCCGTTCCTGCGATTCGGATAATAGTATTTCGTACGGCGTCATGTTCTCTTCGCGCACCGGGACTTTTTCGATATCGATTGTTACTCCCGCGCCGCCGCGGAAAGACATCTCCGAGCAGGAGCAAGTAATTCCCGCCGCGCCCATATCCTGCACGCCGATGACGAGATCTTCTTTGATAATTTCGAGCGTCGCTTCGAGCAGAAGTTTTTCAGTAAACGGGTCACCGATCTGCACCGAGGGCCGTTTTTCTTCGGATTTGGCGGTAAGCTCTTCGGAGGCGAACGTCGCCCCGTGGATACCATCACGGCCGGTTTTAGAACCGACAATCATCACCGCATTGCCGACGCCGGATATTTTGCCGGAAATAAGGCCGTCAGTTTTGACAATCCCCACCGCCATAGCGTTGACCAGCGGATTGCCGGTGTAGGAATCATCGAAATACGTCTCCCCCGCCACGGTAGGAACGCCAAAAGAGTTGCCATAGTCGCCGATACCGCGCACGACACCATCGACCAGATAGCGCACTCTCGGATTTTCCGGCGGGCCGAAACGGAGCGAATCGAGTGAGGCTATCGGCCGCGCGCCCATCGTGAAAATATCGCGCAGGATCCCGCCAACCCCGGTGGCCGCGCCCTGGTATGGTTCCACGGCCGAGGGATGGTTATGCGACTCAATTTTGAAAACGATGGCGAGGCCATCGCCGATATCAACCGCCCCGGCATTTTCCTCACCGGCTTTGGACAGGAGCGCCTTGCCCTCGCGCGGAAGGGTTTTCAGCAGGGCGATGGAATTTTTATATGAACAATGTTCCGACCACATGACGGAAAAGACACCGAGTTCGGTGAAATTAGGTTCGCGGCCGAGAATCTCTTTGATTTTTTCGTATTCTTCGTCGTTTATGCCATGGTCTTTGACCATTTGCGCGGTCACTTTGGGCTGTTCCACTTCTTCCTCCGTATCTTGAAAGCCGGAATATAGGGGTGGTTGACGGGGGAGTCAAATGATAAGTTGGGGGGCGGGTGTTGACCGCCCGCAAGCGCTCCGCCCCAGCAATGTCATTCGAATGCAAGCGAATCCAGGACATAATGGGCGAGCGCCGCGCCATAGGTGTCGGCTTTAAGTATTGACTCCATTGGCATTTCAGGTATATTAATTTCAGGAGTCACTAAAATTGACCATTCGATTTATCATAATCCCGATCCTCCTTCTGTTGGCTCCATCTGTCTTTTGCGGAATTCCGGAGGTCCTGGGAACCATCCATTGTGATACAACAAATACTTTATTCGGAGCCCATATTACCCCTGTCGGGGATTTTAATGATGATGGTCACCCAGACTTTATGACTTATGACTACCGCGGCAAAGCCTTTTTATATTATGGCGGATTGCCTGTAAGCGAAACACCCCGATTAGTGATTGACAGTATTCTACCACCCTTTTCAAATATCGGAGATATAAACGGTGATGGTTATAATGATTTGCTAATAATGGGTAAATCGCCTCTTAACTGGAAACTGGGATTATATTTTGGCGGTCCATTGATGGATGGTGTAAGGGATGGGCGGTTTGGCTGGGATACATTAAAGGCCGTCGCCGGGGCGGTGTATGGTATGGATTTTAATCATAACGGTATTAAAGAAATCGTTGCATCGGCATGGGGCGATGAAACATGGCTCCAAATAATGGCGCTCGATTTGGATGCTGGTATGGATAGTATTCCTGAATTCGTGTTCACTCACGACCAAGAGCCCTTAAATATGTTTCATTTTGGAGAGTCTATGATTACGGGAGATTTTAATGGTGATAATGAGTTGGATTTTGTCACGAACTTACGGCCCGATCGCTTAATGGAGCGGAATGGGGAATTATATATATACTGGGGTGGGGTCGGATTAGATACTATTCCGGACATGAAAATAAAAAGACCGGGCGAATATGAAGAAGGTTTTGCGGACTTCGGAAGGGAATTATTAAATCTTGGCGACGTAAATGGTGACGATTTCGATGATATTTATGCGGGTACACACTATGCCGCTAGCGCAGATTCAACGGCCTTCATATATTTCGGTGGTCCTGACATCGATGACATCCCCGATGTTACAATAGTTAGTTTTACGCACACAGCCGGAGCTGCCGGTGACATAAATAATGACGGTTATAATGACTTAATAGTCAGCCGTCCAATACCCTTTACGAATTCCGGATATGTCTTTATATATTTTGGCGGGCCAGAAATGGATTCAGTGCCTGATGTTGTAATATACGAAAGCGAATTTCCTGGAAATTATAGTTATTTCGGCCAGGCTTGCACCGGTATTGGCGATTTCAACGATGATGGTATAAATGACTTTATGGGGTCCTGTGTAGATCATAATTATGGTCATATTTACGAAGGCATGATTATTATTTTTTCCGGTATTGATACAACGACCGGGATTCAAATCGACTATGATCCGCTAATTCCGGACGATTTCAGACTTTATCAAAATTATCCCAATCCTTTCAATCTTAACACGACCATTTCTTTTGATGTCCCGTATCGCAGCCATGCTACTCTGGCTGTTCACAATATTCTTGGTCAGGAAGTGGCAAGGCTGAT
>CALAMC010000105.1 GCA_937925655.1 uncultured candidate division Zixibacteria bacterium
AACCGTCGGCGCCGGCGTCATCACCGAGATTATCGAATAGCGAGGATTGAAGAAAAACATTTACTGACAGGCCAGTAGCTCTAATGGCTAGAGCGCCGGTCTCCAAAACCGGATGTTGGGGGTTCGAATCCCTCCTGGCCTGCATAAAAAACAATAAATCGGGACAGACTGATGTTTGGAAAAATAGTCAAGTTCTTACAGGAAGTCCGGACGGAACTGACCAAAGTGACCTGGCCCACCCGTCAGGAATTGATCGGTTCGACCATCGTGACGGTGGTGGTCACGCTGATCATATCGGTCTTCATCGGAATCGTCGACCGGATTTTGACGCTGGTGACGAAAAATATTTTTGGTTAAAAGGAATTAACCCATGGCGCTTCGCTGGTACGCGGTACATACATATTCCGGTCATGAGCAAAAGGCCAAGAAGTATCTTGAATCGGCTGTGGCAACGGCCGGACTGGAATCTAAATTTGGGCAAATCGTCATTCCGACGGAACAGGTGACGGAGATGAAGCAGGGCCTGCGGAAAACATCGACCAAAAAATTCCTGCCCAGTTATATTCTGGTTGAGATGGAACTCGACCGGGTGACGCAGAATCTGGTCGTATCGACTCCGAGCATTACTAATTTCGTCGGGGCCGCGGGCAAACCGGAACCGTTACGGAAGTCGGAAGTGGAACGGATAATGGGTCAAATCGACCGCTCGCGGACCGAAGAGGCCACGGAAGTACCATTCCAGGCCGGTGATGCCGTCAAAGTTATCGACGGCCCGTTCGCGGATTTTTCCGGTTTTGTCAGTGAGGTCAATCTGGAACGCAAGAAAGTCAAAGTGATGGTTTCGATATTCGGGCGGCCGACCCCGGTCGAACTCGATTTCCTTCAAATAGAATCGGTTAAACAGAAAAATCAGTCATAATTTGAAATTGGAGTGATACATTGGCCAAAAAAGTACAGACGTACATTAAGTTACAGATTCCGGCCGGAAACGCCAACCCGGCTCCTCCGGTGGGACCGGCCCTCGGCCAGCACGGCGTCAATATTATGGAGTTTTGCAAGGCTTTCAATGCCAAAACCCAGAGTCTGGGCGGAATCCTGACCCCGGTCGTGATAACGGTTTACGTTGATAAAACCTTTACTTTTATAACGAAAACCCCGCCGGCCTCAACCCTGCTGAAAAAAGCCGTCAATCTGCAAAAGGGTTCGGGCGAACCCAACCGCAATAAAGTCGGTACCGTATCGCAAAAACAATTACGGGAAATAGCCGAACTGAAAATGGTCGACCTGAACGCCGCCACCGTGGAACATGCCATGATGATGATCGCGGGTACGGCTCGTTCGATGGGCCTTGAAATAGAAAGTTAAACTAATTTCGTCAGTACCTGTTGCGGTTTTATCGCGTACAGGGAGAAAGAGAAGTTATGAGACATTCCAAACGTTATAATGCCATTCGAGAAAAGGTGGACCGTAACCGGCTCTACACCATTGAAGAAGCGGCGGCCCTGCTCAAGGAGACGGGTTCAGCCAAATTCGATGAAACGGTGGAGCTGGCGGCGCGTCTCGGCGTGGATCCCAAACACGCCGACCAAATGATTCGCGGCACGGTGGCGCTGCCTCACGGCACCGGCAAAAAGATTCGAGTGCTGGTTTTCGCGGTCGGTGAAAAAGAACAGGAAGCCAAAGCCGCCGGGGCCGATTATGTCGGTTCTGATGACCTGGTGGAAAAAATCAAAGGCGGTTGGTTCGATTTTGATGTCGCCGTCGCCACGCCCGATATGATGAAAGTCATGGGTGCGCTGGGCAAGATTTTAGGCCCGCGCGGCCTGATGCCCAACCCGAAGGCGGGGACGGTCACTATGGACGTCGGCAAGGCCGTCCGCGAACTTAAGGCCGGTCGCATTGAATACCGGATTGACCGTCAGGCCATAGTGGCCGTTCCGGTCGGTAAGGTTTCGTTCAGCCATCAGCAGCTCGTCGAAAATATCAGGGCCTTTATCGATGCCTTGTTGAAAGCCAAACCGGCTTCGGCCAAAGGCACATACGTGAAGGGAATTTCGATCAGTTCGACGATGGGGATAGGGATCAAACTGGATCATCAGATACTTGCCGCGGATTTGAAGAAAGGATAGAGCCATGCCGAAACCGGAAAAAATCGAAGCTGTCAATAAATTGAAACAGTTAATGGATGCGGCCTCGTCGGTTTTCGTGACCGATTATACGGGTCTCAACGTCGAAGAAATCACGAAGTTGCGCAAGGAATTACGGGATAATTCCATAAAGTACCTGGTGGCCAAGAATACCTTGTTGAAGATTGCCGCCACCGACTCGGGCTTGGAAAAACTTAATGACTTTTTCCAGGGGCAGACCGGGTTGGCTTTCGGTGCCGATGACCCGTCGGTGGCCGCCAAAATATTATACAATTCCTTTAAGAGCATTGAAAAACCCGTTATCAAGGCTTTCGTCCTCGATAAAGAATTTTATCCGGGCAGCGAAATCACCCGTTTGGCCGACCTGCCGAGCAAAGAGGTGCTATATTCGATGGTCGTCGCGGCGGTTGAATCCCCGCTGACCAGCCTGGTTGCCAGCATTGACGGTGTTTTCCAGGAATTGGTCGCAACTCTGGAGGCGCTACAGAAGACTAAAGAGTAGAAGAATATGCGGGCTTTGGCCGCAACCGGGATCAAGCTTCTACACGATGGGCCCGATCGTGTGATTCAAAGGTGCGGCGATTGATATAAGAAATAGATAGAAATCATATAGGAAAGGTTAATGAAGTGGCTGAAAACAAAGTCATTGACGAGATTGTAGAAAAGATTGCCTCACTTTCGGCAATGGACCTGGCTGATTTATCCAAAGCCATTCAGGATAAATTCGGTGTTACCCCCATGGCTCCGGTGGCCATGGCGGCTCCCGCCGGTGGCGGCGGTGGTGCGGCGGCGGTTGAGGAAAAAACGGAATTCGACGTCATGCTAAATGCTGCCGGAGACAAGAAAATCCAGGTCATCAAGGTCGTGCGCGAACTGACCAACCTCGGACTCAAAGAGGCCAAGGATCTGGTTGACGGCGCTCCGGCCAAGGTTCTGGAGGGTGTTTCCAAGGACGACGCCAACAAGGCCATAGAAAAGTTGCAGGAAGTCGGGGCTCAAGTGGAGCTCAAATAGTTTTTGCGTGACGGAAACTATTTTTGTAAAAACCTGTTTACACAATTGATTCCCGCTTTAAATACTTTGACGGCGAATGGTCTGTATGAAGTGGGCTCCCTGAAACAATTATTAATTGTCGGGAGATAAGAAAAAATTGAAACAGAATCGCCGATGAAGATATGTTATCTTCATTTTGCATTCACCGAATAGACTTCCCTGACCGGATGGATTTCGGCAGGGACGTCTATTGTATATTTGGAGGAGGTTACATTGGCGCTCAAACAAAGCAATGAGAGGATAGACTACGGGACCATTGCAGATGCGTCGGAAATGCCCAATCTGCTTGATGTCCAGATCCGGTCCTATAAGGAATTCCTCCAGTCTGACGTACCTTCCGATAAACGAAAAAAGCAAGGGCTGCAGCAGATTTTCGAAGAGGTTTTCCCTGTTACCGACATCAATGAAATAAACTCGATGGAGTTTGTGAGGTACTCCCTGGGAACGCCCCGATATACCATCGATGAATGCCGCGAGAGAAACATGACCTATGCCGCGCCGCTAAAGGCCTCGCTCCGTTTGATTACCCGTCAGGGTGAAGAAGGCGCTCAACTGGAAGTCAAGGATATTATCGAACAGGATGTTTATTTGGGCGAGTTGCCCATACTGACCAACTGGGGGACGTTTATAATTAATGGTTCCGAGCGGGTTATCGTCAGCCAGTTGCACCGCAGCCCCGGTGTGTTTTTCGATGAAAGCACCCATCCCAATGGCAAGCTGCTTTATTCGGCTCGGATTATCCCGTATCGCGGAAGCTGGGTCGAATTCCTGGTCGACGTTAACGATGTCATGCATGTCAACGTCGACTCCAGGCGTAAAATCACCGCCACAACTCTCCTGCGGGCTCTTGGTTATAATACCGATGAAGAACTGATCAGGGTTTTCTATAACACCGAGAAAATCTCCATGGCCGGCAAAAAGGCTCTTGAAGTCATGGGCGAAGCGCTGGCCGAAAAAGTTATCGATACGGAAACCGGCGAAGTCCTGGCCGAAATCGGCGACCCGGTAAGCGAAGAGCTTCTGGAAAAGTTTAAAGAATCAAAAATCAAGAGTTTCAGTATTATTATTCGTGAAAATCAACGCGACGCGTTGATCATCGTCAATACTATTAAAAAAGACCCGACCAGTTCGCGCGATGAAGCGCTGGCCAAAATCTATTCTATGCTTCGCCCCGGAGAACCGCCTACCATGGAAATGGCCGAGACGCTTCTGGAAAAATTGTTTTTCAATACCAAACGATATGACCTGGGCGAGGTCGGTCGGTATATGATTAACCAGCGCTTGAAACTGGATATTCCTCTGGAAAAAACCATCCTCGATCAAAAGGATTTTGTGTCCATTATTAAATATCTTATGGGCCTTCGTAACGGTCGGGGTTTTGTCGATGATATCGACCATCTGGGAAATCGCCGGGCTCGCACCGTAGGTGAACTTCTGTCCAACCTGTTTTCGGTTGGGCTGTCGCGTGTGGCCAAGTCAATCCGCGAACGCCTGTCTTTAAAGGACAGTGACCCGGTCACACCGCAGCTTCTGATCAACGCCCGGACGGTATCCTCGGTCATCGATACGTTCTTCGGTTCATCACAACTGTCGCAATTCATGGACCAGATCAACCCGCTGTCGGAATTGACGCATAAACGGCGCCTGTCGGCCCTTGGCCCCGGCGGCCTGACCCGTGAGCGCGCCGGATTTGAGGTCCGCGACGTACACCATACGCATTATGGTCGAGTCTGCCCGATTGAAACGCCGGAAGGTCCGAATATCGGTCTGATCGCTTCTATGGCCACCTTCGCGCGTATCAACAAGTATGGTTTTCTGGAAACGCCGTACCGCAAACTGAACAAAGGCAAAGTCACCGATGAAATAGTATTCCTGACGGCCGACGAAGAGGATCAGTACACTATTGTTTCGGCCGATACGGAACTGGATAAAAATGCCCGCCTGGCCGGCGAGATTGTCAAGGCCCGCAATCGCTCCGATTATCTGGAAGTGCCGCCCGAAAAGGTTGACTATATCGAGGTATCTCCCAAGCAGATTGTGTCGGTCGCGGCGTCGCTTATTCCGTTTCTCGAACACGACGACGCCAACCGTGCACTGATGGGATCCAATATGCAGCGCCAGGCAGTTCCGTTGTTGAAGACCGCCGCGCCGGTTATCGGTACCGGGATGGAAGAGCGCGTCGCCCGTGATTCCGGCGCCGCACTGACAGCCGAAAGAGCCGGGACGGTCGTATATGCTTCGGCCTCCAAAATAGTGATTCGTCCCGATGCCAAACCCAAGCATGATGAGCTCGGTTTTTATGAAGACGATGAGTACAAAATGACCAAGTTCCGCCGGTCCAATCAGGACACCTGCATCGATTATCATCCTCTGGTAAAGGAAGGGGACCGGGTCGAAGCGGGTACGGTTATTGCCGATGGGCCATCGACTGATAATGGCGAGCTGGCCCTGGGATATAATGTCCTGGTCGCCTTCATGCCGTGGCGCGGGTACAATTTCGAAGACGCCATTATTGTTTCTGAAAGACTGATCCGCGACGATATTTTCACCTCCATACATATCGAGGAATTTGAACTGCAGGTGCGTGATACCAAACGCGGTTCCGAAGAAATAACCCGCGAAATTCCCAACGTCTCCGAAGAGGCCCTGCTTAACCTCGATGAACGCGGCATTGTTCGCACCGGGGCCGAAGTCGAAGCCGGTGATATTCTGGTGGGCAAAGTGACGCCTAAGGGTGAAACCGAACTGACCCCCGAAGAAAGACTGCTCCGCGCCATTTTCGGTGAAAAGGCCGGGGATGTCAAAGACGCCTCTTTGAAGGCGCCGCCGGGGATGAAAGGTGTCGTCATCGATACCAAGGTATTCTCCAGGAAGGAGCGCACCGAAGAAGCCAAAAAGCAGGAGAAAAACGAAATTGCCCAGTTGAAGCGTAATTTCACCAAGATGAAGCAAAGCATTATCGCGCATCGCAACAAGCGTCTGGCGGAACTACTCGACGGACAGTCCAGCCGGACCGTGCGCGCTCTGGTGGATAATTCGGTCTTGATTCGGGCCGGACATAAATTCGATGCCGCGCAACTGGAAACTTTTGATTTCGATTCGGCTGTTGCTCCGGAAGGTTATAGCGACAGCGATGCGCTTAATGCGCGCATCGATAAAGTCCTGGCCGAGGCGATGGAGCTTTTGAACGCCAAGGATCAGGAACTTGAAGTCGAAATGGACAAGGTGATTCGGGGCGCCGAGCTTCCGCCGGGTGTCAAACAACTGGTCAAGGTCAAAATCGCCATCAGGCGCAAGCTGGCTGTGGGCGACAAGATGGCCGGGCGCCACGGCAACAAGGGGGTCATTTCCAAGATTGTCCCGATCGAAGACATGCCCTATATGGCCGACGGCACGCCGGTCGACATCATTTTGAATCCGCTTGGCGTTCCGTCGCGCATGAACGTTGGTCAGATTCTGGAGACTCATTTGGGGTGGGCCGCCAACAAGCTGAATGTCAAAATCGCCTCACCGGTTTTTGACGGGGTTTCGCTGGCCGAGATTCGAGCCATGCTCAAGAAGGCCGATTTGCCCGAAAGCGGCAAAGTAATGTTATACGACGGTTATTCGGGGACGCCATTCGATAATGAAATAACGGTCGGACTTATATATATGATGAAGTTACTGCACCTGGTCGATGATAAAATCCACGCTCGTTCCATCGGCCCGTACAGTCTCGTCACGCAGCAGCCTCTGGGCGGGAAAGCCCAGTTCGGCGGCCAGCGTTTCGGGGAAATGGAAGTGTGGGCCATGGAAGCCTATGGTGCGGCCTATGCCTTACAGGAACTCTTAACCGTCAAATCCGACGACGTCGCCGGACGCAGCCGCGTTTACGAGGCCATCGTCAAGGGTGAGAATCCGCCGGAACCCGGAATTCCGGAGTCGTTCAACGTCCTGGTGAAGGAGTTGCAATCCCTGGGACTCGACGTCAGATTGATGGAAAAAGAAGACCAGAAACTATAAGGTAAATCAAGCCCCGGGCGGGCGTTGAGATAAAGGAGTAATGAAGTGGTTACTATACCTTCAAACCTTCCGAGCGCGATGCAGAAGAACCCGATCACTTTTTCGGCCATTCAGGTGCAACTGGCTTCGCCCGAGACCGTGCTGTCATGGTCGTACGGTGAAGTCACCAAGCCGGAAACGATTAATTATCGTTCTTTTAAGCCGGAACGCGACGGCCTCTTCTGTGAAAGAATCTTCGGACCGGTCAAAGACTGGGAATGCAGTTGCGGGAAGTACAAGCGCATCCGTTTTCGCGGTATCGTTTGCGACCGCTGCGGCGTCGAAGTCACCCAGTCCAAAGTCCGCCGGGAAAGAATGGGGCATATCGAACTGGCCGTACCGGTAACCCATATCTGGTATGTCAAATCGTTGCCCTCGCGAATCGGCAATCTTCTCGATCTGTCCGTCCGCGATTTGGAAAAGATCATATATTATGAAGCCTACATCATGATCGACCCGGGCAATACCTCCTATCAGAAGGGCGATATACTGTCCGAGGAGGAATTTATTGAGCTCGAAGAAGGCGGCAAGGAATTCGATGCCCGCATGGGTGCTGACGCCGTCCGGGAATTACTGTCTAAGATTGATGCCGATGAACTGGCCGTCAGCCTGCGGGCCCAGGTCAAAGTGGAAACCTCGGTACAGCGTCAAAAGGATGCCCTCAAAAGATTGCGCATTATTGAAGCCTTCCGGCAGTCAAACAATCGTCCCGAGTGGATGATCATGAGCGTTATCCCGGTTATCCCGCCCGACTTGCGCCCTCTCGTTCCGCTCGAAGGCGGCCGATTTGCCACGTCCGATTTGAACGACCTTTATCGCCGGGTTATAAATCGCAACAATCGTTTGAAAAAACTAATTGATATACAGGCGCCGGAAGTCATCCTGCGTAATGAAAAACGCATGCTCCAGGAAGCCGTCGATGCCCTTTTCGACAATGGCCGCCGCACCCACTCGGTTCGCGGCGATTCCAAACGACCGCTCAAGTCGCTGTCCGACCTGTTGAAGGGCAAGCAGGGTCGATTCCGCCAGAACCTTTTGGGCAAACGCGTCGATTATTCCGGCCGTTCGGTTATCGTCGTCGGCCCTGAATTGAAACTATATGAGTGCGGCCTGCCCAAGAATATGGCTCTGGAACTTTTCAAACCCTTTATTATCATGAAGCTCGAAGAAAAGGGTTATGTGCAGACCGTCAAATCGGCCAAGAAACTGGTCGAACGGGAGCGGCCCGAAGTTTGGGACATCCTGGAAGAAATCATCGGGGATCACCCCATTTTGCTCAACCGTGCTCCCACGCTGCACCGCCTGGGCATTCAGGCTTTTTATCCGCGTCTGGTCGAAGGCAAAGCCATCCGTCTCCATCCGCTGGTTTGCGCCGCTTTCAACGCCGACTTTGATGGTGACCAGATGGCCGTGCATGTTCCGCTGTCGTTCGAAGCCCAGCTGGAAGCCCGACTTTTAATGCTTTCCTCCAATAACCTGTTGTTGCCGTCATCGGGTCGCCCGGTGGCGATACCATCGCAGGACATGGTTATCGGTAATTATTACCTGACCAAGATTCGGGCCGGAGAACCGGGCGAGGGGAGCAAGTTTTATTCCAAAGATGAAGCCCTGGCCGCACACGCCGCCAAAAAACTCGGTCTTCATGCCCGCATAAAGGTCATGATTGACGGAAGTCTCGTGGAAACGTCGGTCGGGCGTATCATTTTCAACCAAATTCTGCCTAAAGAATTGCCGTATTTCAACGACGTTGCTTCCCGGGGCAAGACCGAACAATTAATTTTGAACTGCTTCCGAGCCGTTGGCAATAGCCGCACCGTGGAATTTCTGGACCGTCTTAAAAAGCTCGGATTTGAATATGCCACCGTTTCGGGAACTACCGTCTCGATCGATGATATAATCATCCCCGAGGAAAAAGATCGACTCATTGCCGCCGCGCGCAAAGAAGTGGAAAAAATACAGAAACGGTACGAACGCGGCGTCATTACCAATGGTGAACGATACAACCAGGTCATCGATATCTGGACCCGGACCACCTCCGAAGTTTCCGATGTTATGTTCAGCAACCTGGCCCGTCATAAGGATGGTTTCAACCCCGTCTACATGATGGCCGATTCGGGCGCTCGCGGATCCAAAGAGCAAATTCGCCAGTTGGCCGGTATGCGCGGTCTCATGGCCAAGCCGCAGAAGAAAATAACGGGCGGCATGGGCGAAATTATTGAATCGCCCATTATCTCCAATTTCCGTGAAGGTTTGTCGGTTTCGGAGTATTTTATTTCGACTCACGGCGCTCGTAAGGGTTTGGCCGACACCGCCTTGAAAACGGCGGACGCCGGTTATTTAACTCGGCGGCTGGTTGATGTGGCTCAAGATGTGATCATAACCGAGCCCGACTGCAATACCATTCTCGGCATTAATATCACGGCTTTGAAGGAGGGCGAGGAAATCATCGAATCGCTGTCCGACCGCATTCTTGGTCGCGTAGCGCTGGATGACGTTTATGATCCGATTACCGACGAAATTATCGTTGAAGCCGGTCAGGAAATCGATGAAGACCACGCCGACGCCATTGAGGAATCCGGGATTGATATGGTCAGAATCCGTTCGGTACTGACCTGTGAGTCAAAACGCGGCGTTTGTGCCAAGTGCTATGGTCGCAATCTGGCCACCATGCGCACCGTCGACATCGGCGAAGCCGCCGGCGTAATCGCGGCCCAGTCCATCGGCGAACCCGGCACCCAGTTGACCTTGCGGACATTCCATATCGGTGGCACGGCCGCACGTATTGCCGAACAATCAAAAGTCGAGTCCAAATATTCCGGTAAAGCCGTTTATGTCAATCTCAAACTGGTTGAAGGCCCCGGCGGCAATAAAATTGCCAGCGGGAGAGAAGGCGAAGTCCATGTCGTCGATGATAAAGGACGCATCCGGGCCCGTCTGAATGTCCCCTATGGTTCAACCATGACGGTCAACGATGGCGACGCCGTCGAAAAAGGTTCGCCCATTTTCGAATGGGATCCGTACTCCGCTACAATCGTCGCCGAACGGGGCGGCAAAGTGGAGTACCGTGACATTATTCCAGATGTCACTCTTCGTGAAGAATTGGATGAAACGACCGGTTTGATTCAGCCGATTATCGTCGAAGAACGCGACAAAACCTTGTTCCCCACCATTGTCATTTTGGACGCCAAGAAAAAGGAAGTGGCCAATTATCGTATTCCAACCGGGGCACAACTGCTGGTTAATGACGGCGATACGATCGAACCGGGAACTTTTTTGGTAAAAATTTCGCGCGAAATATCAAAAACGCGCGATATTACCGGCGGTCTGCCACGAGTGGCCGAACTGTTTGAAGCCCGCAAACCGCATGATCCGGCCGTCATTTCAGAAGTCGATGGCGTTATCGAATTCGGCAAAATCGTCCGCGGTCAGCAGCAAATATATGTCCATGGTGACGAAGGTGAAACCAAGGATTATCTGATTCCGCATGGCCGCCATATCCATGTCCATGAAGGCGATCGTGTTTACGCCGGCGAAAGATTGTGCGAAGGAGCCATTGATCCTCACGACATTTTGCGCATTTCCGGGGTGAATGCCGTGCAGGAATACCTGGTCAATGAAATCCAGGAGGTATATCGTTTGCAGGGCGTCAAAATCAACGATAAACATATCGAAGTGATTGTCCGCCAAATGCTTCAGAAAGTTCGGGTAACCCAGCCGGGCGACACCAATTTCCTTGAAGGGGAGCAGGTTGACCGCATCCGTTTTGCCGAAGAAAACGCTCGGGTTATCGCCGAAGGCGGGGAGCCGGCCTTGTTTGAACCGTTGCTTCTGGGAATTACCAAGGCTTCTTTGTCCACCGAAAGCTTCATTTCGGCGGCCTCTTTCCAGGAAACCACCAAGGTTTTAACCGAAGCGGCCATCAACGGCAAAATCGACTACCTGCAGGGGCTTAAGGAAAATGTAATTATCGGACACCTGATTCCGGCCGGAACCGGGATTGAACGCTATCGCAAAGTAGAGGTTCTGTCCGAAGACGACGAAAACCTGTCCGGCGATAACGATGAGTCGCTGGCCAACATTTTCAAAGAAAACGCTTGACAACAAGGGATTAGATGATAAATTACTTTTCTCTTTTTTGTGCGAAAACGTGGATAGATAATAAGGAGAAGATGTGCCGACAATAAGTCAACTGATACGAATAGGGCGAAAGCAGGCCAAGTCCAAATCGAACACGCCGGCCTTGAAAGGTTCGCCTCAAAAACGCGGTGTATGTACCCGTGTATATACGTCCACTCCCAAGAAACCGAATTCTGCATTACGCAAGGTGGCTCGTGTCAGGCTGACCAACCAGATTGAAGTGACGGCCTATATTCCGGGTGAGGGGCATAACCTCCAGGAACACTCTATCGTTCTTATCCGCGGTGGGCGCGTGAAAGATTTACCGGGGGTGCGGTACCATATTATTCGTGGCACGATGGATACATCGGGTGTCGCTGACCGTGCTCAGGGACGATCGAAGTACGGCACCAAGAGGCCCAAAAAGTAGACGTGAAAGATACAAACAGGTAGGTTGAATAAATGCCAAGACGATACAAACCGGCCAAACGACCGATTACACCGGATACGAAATACAGCGACCGACTGGTGACGCAGTTTATCGGTTCTCTCATGAAACGCGGCAAAAAATCCATTGCCGAACAAATTTTATACCATTCATTCGATTTGATTGAAAAGAAAATGGGTCAGCCGGGTATCGATGTCTTTCACAAAGCGATGAACAATGTCAAACCGGTCCTGGAAGTTCGCTCACGTCGGGTCGGCGGCGCCACATACCAGGTGCCGGTTGAAGTCCGTCAGGATCGACGTGTGGCCCTGGCCATAAGGTGGCTGATTTCTTATTCCCGTGATCGCGGCGAACATACTATGGCCGAAAGACTGGCGGCGGAGTTCATTGCGGCGGCCAATAATGAGGGCGCGTCCATTAAGAAAAAAGAAGATACTCATAAAATGGCCGAAGCCAACAAGGCTTTTGCCCACTTTAGATGGTAATTGGACTTTAATTAAGGAATCGTAAGTAAGGAAGGTTAGTACGTAATTGAGAGCCTTTTTTAAGATACGATAAGAAACAGCGACATTGGCGCTAGCAAACGATCCCTTCTGAATTATTGCGGTGCTGGAGGCGGTTTCTTATTGGTAAGGCTGATTGCTTAGGAATTCAGACAGGGATTTTTTATGCCCCAGATGAAGGATTTACAGCGCATACGGAATATCGGCATCATGGCCCATATCGATGCCGGTAAGACGACCACGACCGAGAGAATCCTTTACTACACCGGCAAAACTCATCGCATCGGCGAAGTTGATGACGGTGCTGCGACCATGGATTGGATGGAGCAGGAAAAGGAACGAGGTATTACTATAACCTCGGCTGCGACCACCTGCTTCTGGAGAAACCACCAGGTCAATATCATTGATACTCCCGGCCACGTCGATTTTACTATTGAAGTGGAACGCTCGTTGCGTGTCCTCGATGGTGCCGTGGGCCTGTTTTGCGCTGTCGGCGGTGTCGAACCGCAATCCGAAACGGTTTGGTTCCAGGCCGACAAGTACAAAGTTCCCCGCATTGCCTTCGTTAACAAGCTTGATCGCATCGGTGCTGATTTCGATTCGGCCGTCAAGGAAATGAACGAGAAATTCGTGCAGAAGTGCGTCCCGGTCCAGATTCCTTTCGGCCAGGGCGAGCAGTTTAAGGGCGTCATCGATTTGATCGATATGACCTACCGATTCAGTCACGAAGAAACGTTGGGGGCGCAATTCGAAGATCGCCCAATCCCCGAAGACTGGCTGGAAGCGGCCAATGGCGCACGGGAACATATGCTTGAGGCCTTATCCGATTATGACGAAACACTGCTTGACAATTTCCTTAATGAACGGCCCATCGAACGCAGTAGTATAATCCATGCCGTTCGTAAGGGCGTTATCGAAACGAAGCTGGTTCCCGTGCTGTGCGGGTCATCCCTGAAAAACAAGGGCGTCCAGAAGCTTCTCGATGCCATTGTCGATTATTTACCGTCGCCATTGGATGTCCCTCCCGTTAGCGGGAAATCGCTTGATGGCAAAAAAGACCTGGTTCGCAAGGCCGACCCCGACGCGCCCCTGACGGCGCTGGCCTTCAAAATCGCCACCGACACCCACGCCGGAAAATTATGCTATGTCCGGATTTATTCGGGAACCGTGAAAACCGGAGCGAATATTTTAAACCCGATTTCAGGTATCAAAGAACGTGTGGCGCGTATTCTTCAGATGCACTCCAATAAGCGGGCCGATGTCGAAACCGCTTCGGCGGGTGACATTGTGGCTATTATCGGTTTCCGCAAAACGACGACTGGCGATACCTTGTGCGATGTCAAAAACCCCATTCTGCTGGACGTTATGAAATTCCCCGAGCCGGTCATCTGGGTCGCCATAGAACCCCGGTCCAAGGCCGATCAGGATAAATTGGTCGACGCCATGAGCAAGCTGGAAGAAGAAGACCCGACCTTCAAGGTCCGTATCAACGAAGAAACCGGACAAACCATCATTGCCGGGATGGGCGAATTACACCTTGAGATTATAATAGACCGAATGATTCGGGAGTTTCACGTTCAGGCCAATATCGGCAAACCGTCGGTGGCTTACAAAGAGACGATCACCCAGGCCGTCGACGCCGAAGGCAAATTTATCCGTCAGAGCGGCGGCAAGGGTCAGTACGGCCACGTTGTCATTCACGTCGAACCCAATAATAACGGAACCCCGTTCAAATTTGAAAGCCAGATCAAAAATGATATTATTCCCCGCGAATTTATTCCGGCTATCGAACGGGGATTGAAAAGCGCCATGTCAAGCGGCGTTATCGCCGGCTATCCCATTACCGGTATCAAGGCGACCCTGGTCGATGGTTCTTCACACGAAATCGACGCCACCGAACTGGCCTTCGAAGTGGCCGCGTCCATGGCCCTCAAGGACGCCGCCCGCAAGGCGCGGCCGGTAATGCTCGAACCCGTTATGGACGTTGAAATTATCTGCCCCGAAGACTATATGGGCAGTATTGTCGGCGATATGAATCTTCGCCGCGGCAAAATTCACGGCATGATCCCGCGCAGTAATCTTCAGGTTATACGCGCCACGGTACCTTTGGCCGAGATGTTCGGATATGCAACTATTTTACGAAATCTTACTCAGGGGAGAGGCGTTTATACCATGCAGTTTTCGAAGTACGCGCCGCTCCCGGAGGATATGACCAATAAACTTTTTGCTATGTCAATGTTTAATTAAAAGTATAGTGAGGAAGAAAGGAAATGGCGAAAGAGAAATTTATACGGAACAAGCCTCATGTAAACGTGGGGACGATAG
>CALAMC010000106.1 GCA_937925655.1 uncultured candidate division Zixibacteria bacterium
TAGCAATGAAGATGTCGAAACCACGGGGGTTTCGACCTACAAGAACTTCGCTCTGGCCGTCTATGACGACAAACTGATTGCCGCCGGAGAGTTCACAACAGCCGGTGTAACAGATGTCAATTATATTGCGGCCTGGGATGGTTCGGTTTGGTCTGCGCTCGGGACAGGCATGAACAATTCCGTTGGCGCTCTTGCTGTCTGGGGCAACAAACTGATTGTCGGGGGAGGCTTCACGACCGCCGGAGGAGTTGAAGCAAACTATGTTGCGGCCTGGGGGCCTCAATAATAAATCGTGGGCGTCAGGAATTCGCTCCTAACGCCGCTCTATACCCATAGCACTTAGTCCTTGCCTTAACAATGATTTGTGTCTATTTTTGGGGCTGTCGTATAAATGGAAAAGATATCAAGATAAATTGTCAAAACCGCAGGGGTTTTGACCGGCAAGAATTATGGCTGAAGAAGAGTTAAAAGATAAGACCAAATCCGAAATGCCCTTTCTGGATCATATCGAGGAACTGCGCTGGCGGTTGATTAAGGCTATTCTGTCGGTTGCCGTGATGGCCATTGTCGCCTTTATCTTTGCCGATGAGCTTTATAAATTCATCACCTATCCACTGGGTGATACCAAACTATATTTTACCGAGGTTACCGGGTCGTTTTATGCCTATATGAAACTGGCTCTCTATACCGGAATAATCGCCGCCGCACCGATTGTTTTCTATCAACTCTGGAAATTTATCGGCCCCGGCCTTTATGCCACCGAGAAAAAGGTCATTATCCCGCTGGTCTTCTGGTCCACCATATTGTTTTTAATCGGCGCCTCGTTCTGTTTTTTCTTCGTTCTGCCGTTCGCCATAAAATTTTTGACCGGTTACGGCGCCGATATCATGACGCCGATTATCACCGTATCGAGTTACATATCTTTTGCCGGGATGATGATTTTGGCCTTTGGTTTTGCTTTCGAACTGCCGGTGGTCGGCTATTTTTTAGGGAAAATCGGGATTGTTTCTTCACGTGGTCTTTCAAAAATCCGGCCCTATGCCATCGTGGCCATTTTGATTATCGCGGCGATATTGACGCCGACGCCCGATGTTTTCACCCAGCTTTTGCTGGCCGTACCCCTGATGTTACTTTTTGAACTGACCATATATTTGGTGAAATTCACCGGGAAAAAAGATAAAGAGCTTGAAAATTAGAATAATGTCCATACTTTTAAGTCGTATCTATTATTAATTTGCACAAGGAATTACAGATGGAGGAGAAGGACAATGAATCCGATTCAGAAGTGGGCTATAGCGGTAAGGGCCCCGTTTTTCACGGGTATTATTATTCCGGTTTTGTTTGGCGCGACACTGGCCTTTTATGAAACCGGGCAATTCAACTGGACGACATTTTTCGTGACTCTGTTCGGGGCGATTTTCGCTCACGCCGCCGCCAATATGGCCAACGACTACTTTGACCATAAGACCACCAATGATGAAATAAATGAGAATTATACGCCCTTTTCCGGCGGCAGTCGAGTTATTCAGAATAAACTCATGACCCCCAAAACGGTTTTGGTTGGCGCCTTCGTGTTCTGGATGATGGCGCTGGCCTGCGGGATATATCTGACGACGGTGACTCCCGGCTACTGGGTTTTAATTATCGCCGCGGCGGGGTTTATCGGCGGGTTTTTTTACACCGCTACCCGTTTTGCATTTTCCTATCGGGGCCTGGGTGAAATCATGATTCATATCAATTTCGGGATTCTTCCGGTGCTGGGGGCTTATTATGTCCAGTCCGGATATTTCAGCTGGTCGGCTTTCTGGACGTCGTTTCCGATCGGTTTTTTGATCACGGCCATTTTGTATATCAACCAGTATCCCGATTATGACGCCGATAAAGCGGTCGGCAAAAACCATCTGGTAGTGCGGCAGGGCAAGAAAGCCGCTATGGCCGGATATTATTTTTTAATTTTCGGTAGCTATGCCGGGGTGGTGCTGGCCGTCATTTTCGGCCTGTTAAGCCCGTATTCATTGATCGCCCTGCTGTCGCTTCCCATCGCCCTCAAAACCGTGCGCATTTTCAGCCGTGAATACGAGAAAATCAAGGAACTTATACCGGCCATGGCCGGAACCGTCCAAACCCATTTGCTGGTAGGGGTGTTGATGTCGGCCGGATGTGTCGCCGGTGGGCTTTTGTGACAGGGCCCCGATGGGTCTTGACTTTACACTGATTGAGATATAGATTTTAATAAATAATAAAGCGGGCGTAATTCAGCGGTAGAATGCAAGCTTCCCAAGCTTGACGTCGAGGGTTCGACTCCCTTCGCCCGCTTAATTTTATGCCATGAAAGTACAGTCGATACATCCCGATTCGCCGCTTTTCGGATATGTCCGCGAAGGGTGGCAACTGGTGTCTGTCAATGGCCAGCCGGTGACCGATACGCTGGATTTCCAGTTCAAGGCGGCCGACGACACTCTGTCACTTGTTTTTAAAAATCCCGGCGGTGCCGCAAGCAAATTTGATTTCGGTATCGACCGGCCCCATGACTTGGGCCTTATTTTCGAAGATGATAAGATCCTGCGCTGCAAAGCCAACTGCATTTTCTGCTTTGTCCATCAGCAGCCTAAAGGGATGCGCCGCTCGCTTTATGTTAAAGACGATGATTTCCGCCTGTCATTTAAGCACGGCAATTTCATTACTTTGTCGAATCTCACAGAAACGGATATAAAACGGATTATTGACCAGAATTTGTCGCCCTTGTATGTATCCGTGCACGCCACCGATGATATTCTTAGGCGTTGTTTGTTGCGCAATGAAAAGCTGGAACCGATTATCCCGCTTTTGAGACGCCTTATAAAGGCCGGGATTGTATTTCATACACAGGTCGTAGTTTGCCCGGGTATAAACGATGGCACCGCTTTAAATCGTACCATAGAGGACTTGGCGTCCCTTTATCCGGGCGTGCAAACGATAGGTATTGTGCCGGTAGGATTGACAAAATATCGCCAGAGACTGACACGCCTTAAATCCTATGATAAAACCGGTGCCGGGGAGATGATCGGCTTGATTGATGTTTTTCAGCGCCAATATCTAAAAAAACTCGGCACCCGTATGGTTTTCGCGGCCGATGAATTCTATGTTCTGGCCGAGCGCGAGATTCCCCGTCTTTTTGAATACGAAGAGATGGAGCAATTCGAAAACGGCATCGGGATGCTTCGCTGGACCATCACCCAATTCAATCGCCGACGGAAAGCGTTGTCCAAAAAAAAATCGAAAAAGCGTGTCGCGCTAATAACCGGTGTCTCGGCTTTTCCAACACTTCAAAGAGAAATAATCGGGCCACTGGTGAAAAATACCGGACTCGCGATTGACATTATTCCCGTCGAGAATAAATTCTGGGGCAAGACGGTGACGGTCAGCGGCCTTTTGACCGGAGGTGACATACGCCGGGTCGTGAAAATAGTTAATGGAAATTATGATGTCATAATCCTCCCGCCAAACTGCATAAACGACGATAACCTGTTTTTGGACGACATGAACGTGCAAGACCTGAAGAGAAAACTCAAAGCCGATATTCGTATCGGAAGTTATTTCATCGCCGATTCCATATACGAGGCCGTGTCATGAGTCTTCCTCTGGTCGCCATCATCGGTCGTCCCAACGTCGGCAAATCGTCGCTTTTCAACCGTTTCCTTAGAAGAAAAATCGCCATTGTCGACGACAAGCCGGGAGTAACGCGAGACCGCAATTATGCTCTCTGCGATTGGAATGGCCGGGAGTTTTATCTGATCGATACCGGCGGCATGATTCCGGAGACGGCCAAAGGAATCGACCGCCTGGTTCTGGAGCAGGCCGAGGAAGCCGTCATGCAGGCCGATCTGACACTGTTTGTCGTCGACTGCCAGACGGGTATTGACCGGGCCGATGAATTGATCGCGCGGCGGCTTCAGAAATCAAAACGCAAAGTCCTGCTTCTGGTCAACAAGTCCGACAATGATAATGTTGCCGTCGAACGATTTGCCTTCTACAAACTCGGTCTCGATGAACCCTACCCCGTCTCGGCCAACACCGGTTACGGTGTCGGTGACGCTCTGGATAAGCTGGTTGAACTCCTCCCGCACGAGGTAGAAGATAAAATGGCCGGTGATGCCGTCCGCATTGCCATTATCGGTCGCCCCAATGTCGGCAAATCGTCGTTTATAAATTCACTGATAGGTGAAGAGCGTGTCATTGTTTCGCCGGTGCCGGGAACGACTCGTGATGCCGTCGATACGCCTTTCGAATATGACGGAAAAAAATACGTTTTGATCGATACCGCCGGACTGCGGCACAAGACAAAAGTCAAAGAAGATCTGGAATTTTTCATGACGCTTCGTACCTTGCGGGCAATCGAGGGATGTCATGTGGCGGTGGTGCTGGTGGATGCCTCCGAAGGGTTGTCGGTGCAGGATCTCAAAGTGATCGAAGACGCCGTCGAAGCCCGCCGGGCCATCGTGCTGGCCGTCAATAAATGGGACCTGGTCGAGAAAGATACTCATACGGCCGCCATTTTCACCGAACAGGCGAAAACGTTTTTGGGCGTGCACGGTCATATCCCGCAAATATATATCTCGGCCCTAAGCGGTCAGCGCGTCGCCAAAACCCTGACACTTATCGATGCCGTTTATGAAAACTGGAATCGGCGCATACCGACGGCTGAATTGAACGCCTTCGTCGAAACCATGGTCGCCAAACAACCGCCCGCCGCGATACGGGGCAAGTATATCAATATTTATTATGCGACGCAAACCGATGTGGCGCCGCCGACTTTCACCTTTTTTTGCAATCATCCCCAGTTGCTTCAAAAAAGCTATTTACGCTATATCGATAACCGTCTGCGCGAAAGTTATGATTTTGCGGGTGTGCCTTTCAGAATAAAATTCAAAAAAAGATAAAAGCGTCTGTATATTTTCAATTCGCCGGATAGAACCTTAATTCCGACCGCTTTGTGCCGAATAATGGATTATGAAGGTTAAAAGCGTCATCGAAACCCGGGTTCTTGATCTTGAATCGCGGCTGGAAGAGACGTCGCTTAAGCTTAGCGATTTGACCACTATGGCCACGCTGGTAACGTCGCTTCTAGATATCGAAAGCATCCTGTCGGTGGCCATGGAAATGGCTATCCGCATGGCCGGCGGCGAGGTCGGCGCCATTCTTATCGAGGAAAATAATGAGCTCGTTTCGCGGATTACCTGGGGAGTCGATGACGCGCTGGTAAAAAGCATTCGGTATCGGGATGGCGAAGACGTAGCTTCTTTCGCCTTCCACAAACAGACGCCGGTCGTGGAGAATGCGTATAATTTCCCCGTTGAGCATGGGCCACGTATTGAAAGTCTTCTGGCCATGCCGATTTCTTCGCGCGCCAGATGTCATGGCACGATTTTAATTATTAACAAGACCAGTGGGACGGGGTTTACGGACGCCGACAAGGAAAATCTCAAACTGCTGGCGCAATTCGCCGCGATTGCGATCGATAATTCCATGCTTCTCAAAGAGTCCCTTGTCAAGCAGAAGATGGAGCAGGAGTTGGTCACCGCGACTGAAATTCAAAGCGCCATATTGCCGGACAAAGATATTAAAATCAACGGGGTTGAAATAGGGACATTATATATTCCGGCCCGGCAGGTCGGCGGCGATTTCTATGATATCATTCGCATTAACGACGACGAATTCATGATCGTGATCGGCGATGTCTCCAATAAAGGCGTCCCGGCGGCGTTGGTGATGTCGGCCACCATAGCCATAATAAGGTCGCAGTTGACCCAGTTCGCGGTCATCAATCCTTCGGACCTTATGTCGCACATAAATAAAATTCTGTGCACCGGTATCATTAAATCCGAATCGATGTTTGTCACTTTATTCATTGCTCGATTCGACCTGGCCAAGCGGAGGCTTGTATATTGTAACGCCGGCCATCCACCGCCGATGTACTGGAACGCACACGAAGACAAGGTCAAGGGTCTAAAAATCGGCGGGCCATTTGTGGGCCAATTTGATGATATTGCATATAAATTGGGAGAGGAAGCGGTGGAAAACGGTGACCATTTTTTTGCCTTTACCGATGGTTTAACCGAGGCCACCGATGCCAAAAGCAGGCTGTTTGGTCTGGAGCGGGCAAAGCAGGTATTTATGGCGACTCGCAATTTGACCGCCCAGGCGTTTTGCGAACAGGCCAGAGACTATGTCGAACGTTTCAGCCGTGACGGTGATGCCGGAAATGTCGACGATTTGACGATATTGAAAATAATCATGAGGTTTTGATTAAAATTGAAGCGGACCCAGTTCACATATTCATCTTACCTGGAAGCGGAAGGCCGTATGTTCGCCGATGTCAAAGCCTTTTTGGGCGCCTTCCCGATCAAGGATAAACGCCTGAACAATATTCTCCTGACAATTTCGGAGGCTTTTACCAATGCGCTGGTGCACGGTAATAAGCTGGATCCTTCCAAAAAGGTTGAAGTTATTCTGTCAATAAAGGATAGGGAATTAACTGCCGATATAATTGACGAAGGGGAATGTGACCTGTCTTTTCTGCATGGCCGGGCACGGCCGGAGCCTCTGGCAGAAGGCGGGCGTGGTATAGACCTGATTGAATGCTATACCGACGGCGTAGATTACCAAAAAGATGATAAGACGGGGGGATTGAAAATCTCCTTGAAATTTAATCTGGATTTGAAAATAAGCGTAGGGTAGCCATAAAAGCGGAGGAAATGATGAATTTTAACGTAAAAGACGCCGGCAATATTGCCATCGTGGAATTGAGCGGTCGCCTGGACATGAGCAACGGCAATAAGCTAAAGGAAGTCGTCAAAGAAATGCTTCAAACCGGCAAGTCGCAGATTCACGTGAACCTGGCCGCCGTCGATTTTGTCAATAGCTCCGGTCTGGGAGCGCTGGTCTCAATAATGAAGGAAATCCGCTTGCACCGCGGTCGTCTGACCATGTCCGATCTTGTGGAATACGTTCGGGAAATATTCGATATCACGCAACTATCGCATATTTTCGAAATTTATTCGACTGAACGGGAAGCCCTGAATTCATATGAAGTCGGCGTTGGCGGAAAATCGTGACTTTAAGCGGGAGATACATCTTTGGATATTACCCCCAAAAGTATTCTGATCGTCGATGATGAGCTTTTGATTCGCGACCTGCTGTATGATTTTTTCAGTGAAAGAAACTGGCAGGTCACGGTATGCGAATCGGCCGACAAAGCCATGGAACAGCTGAAAAATCGACGCTTTGAGTTGGTCATTGTCGATCTAAAATTGCCCGAATCCGACGGAATATCTCTGATCGGCAAAGTCAAAGCCTTTTTCCCCGATTTACCGATCCTGATTGTCACCGGCTTCCCCAGTCTTGAATCCGCCATTGCCGCACTGCGATTGAAAGTCGAAGATTATATCGTGAAGCCGTTTAATATAAATAAGCTGTACAAGACGGCCGATTCCATTATCGAAAATCGACGACAGGCGGTCAATAAATCAGTCGAAATGACTTAAAATTACCGTCGGTAATCAGGCAAATTCCCGCCCGGGACTATCGCATATTGTCAAAATAAGACCTTGCGCAACAATATTGATTTAAGTTTTTTTATTGCGCCCCTGTTTAACAGGGAATATTTTTCCCATCGGATAAGGGAGACGAGTTCATGGATGATGAAAAGGTTTCGGACATTGATTTGTCCGAAAGCATTGCCGAATTCACCGAGCGCTACAGCTCTTTCAGTGATGTAATCAATCGCATGCAGCGCCAATACCTGGCGCTGAAGGACACATATACTCGCCAGAGCGATGAACTTAGCGATGTTAATGAATCGCTGCAAAATCTTGTTGCCGAAAACCGAGCCGTCACGGAATTTTTGAATTCCATCCTGGGCTCTTTAACTTCGGGCGTGATCGCGGTCGACCGGACGGGGAAGGTGACGCATATCAATCCCTCGGCCATGAAAATTCTGGGATTGCCCGGAGAAATATCTTCCGTTCGCGGCAGCCATTATGCTGATATAATTTCGGCGGTTGAGAACGGCGAATTTTCGGCGGTCGGGACCGTCGGCAGCGGTCTTTGTATCGATTCGAAGGAAAAGAGAATTGAAACATATTATGGTACTGTCGTCACTTTGCAGGTTTCAACCTCCCTTTTGAAAAACAAGCAGGGCGAGATTGTCGGAGCGGTGGAACTCTTTTCGGATATTTCCAAAGTCAAGCGTCTTGAGGAAAAATTATCGCGGATGAAAGTGCTGGCTTCATTGGGTGAACTGGCGGCGGCCATTGCCCATGAAGTACGAAACCCTCTTTTGGCGATCAACGGTTTTGCCTCACTTCTGGTGCGCGACTTGTGCCATGATCCATCCAAAAAAGCCATGGCCGAAAAAATCGTCTCCGGTGTGAACAATATCAACGAAACCATCCAGAATCTTCTGGATTTTGCCCATAACGATGAAATTAATAAAATCCCGGTGACATTGAACGAGTATCTTGATTCGATACTGGAAGAATTCTTCGACTCGATGGGGCCGGAATTTTCCAGGTCCTGTATCCGACGTGACTTTATAATAGATGACGAAGCCGTGATCGAAATCGACCCGCACTTGTTCCGGCAGGCGATTTTCAACCTGATAAGAAACGGTTTGGAAGCGAGCGCCGCAAAACCGGAAGTGACCGTGTCCTGCCGAACCCTGCCACTGGACAAGTCCCAGTCGGAATTCGGCAAAAGACTGGAGCTTTCCGGTCTGGATCGTCTGACAGAAATCAAAATACGCGACAACGGTCCCGGAATACCGGATAGCCAAATCGAAAAAATATTCACACCGTTTTATTCGACCAAGGAAAACGGGACGGGCCTGGGATTAGCCATTGCCTGGAAAATAATTAAGGCCCACGGCGGCGATTTATGTCTGGCCGACCACGGTTCAGACGGAACAACTTTTTCAATAATATTGCCCATGAAAGTAATCTAAACGGGGAGATAGCGGCATGAAGCTTGATATTCTGGTAGTTGATGATGACCGTCTGGTCAACGATTTCTTGACCGAAACCATATCCCGTATGGGACATAATGTTGAATCGGTCATGTCGGCCGAGGATGCCCTGGTCTGTCTGGATGAAGCCCGGTTCGATCTTATGGTGTCGGATATCAAGATGAAAGGTATGGATGGCATCACTTTGCTGGGTCGCGCCAAAAGCATGCAGCCGGAAATAATGGCGATTATGATCACGGCCTATGGGACGGTCGAAAATGCCGTCAAGGCGATGAAAATGGGCGCTTATGACTATTTGCTTAAACCGGTTTCGCCGGATAATATCGAAATTGTGGTCGCACGAGCCGCCGAAGTTATCGAACTCCGCCGCGAAAATAAAATGCTCAAATCCGACCTGGCCGAGAAATATCAGAACATCGTCGGGAAATCACAGCGCATCAAACAGGTTTTCGACCTTATCGAGACCACCGCCGATGCCCGCTCTACGGTACTCATAACGGGTGAATCGGGAACGGGAAAAGAGCTGGTGGCGCGGGCGATTCACTATGCCTCGCCCCGCCGCGATAATCCTTTCATAAAGCTGAATTGTGCCGCCCTGCCCGAAAATCTGGTTGAGGCGGAATTGTTCGGCTACGAAAAGGGAGCTTTCACCGGGGCGGTTCGGCAACATAAGGGCCGATTCGAACTGGCGCATACGGGGACTCTGCTGCTCGATGAAATCAGCGAGATGCCGTCGGGACTTCAGGCTAAACTTCTAAGAGTATTGCAGGAACGTGAATTCGAGAGACTGGGATCCGGCAAGCCGATAGAAGTCGACGTTCGTATTATCGCCACGTCGAATCGCGACTTGAAGAGGGCCATCGCGCATGGCCAATTTCGCGAAGATCTGTACTTCCGCTTGAACGTCATCCCGATACATATTGCTTCGTTGCGGGAGCGGCTCGAGGATATTCCGCTTCTGGTTCAGCATTTCATTTTTAAGTACAACGCCGAAAATAACAAAAATATCACCGGGGTCGACGATGACGTCATGAAGTTGTTATTGAAATATCACTGGCCCGGAAATGTCCGCGAACTGGAAAATTACATCGAGCGGGCAGTCGTGACCGCGCCGGGGACGACATTGACGCGCGAATGTTTCCCCGGAGATCTGGTTTTGGGCAAATTATCCGAACAAACGCCCGGACTGGAAATCGGCATCACGTTGCAGGAAGGTGAGAAGTATCTGATACTCAAGACGCTGGAAAAATATAACGGAAATAAGACGAAGGCCGCCGAAGTCCTCAACATAACCCCCCGGACTATTCGCAACAAATTGGCCGAATACAACATAGAAGAACCGGTCGAACAGGAATAATAGCCCCGGTTGTCCAAGCCCCGGCGGTGGGCCCAATTAAAAATTCTCGTTTTTTGCCGATAATCCCTGTAATTGCATATTGTTGCCGGAGCGGGGGAAATAACGCCCGCTTGATGGATTATTTATGGATATAGCAACTTTTGGCGGTCTGATCCTCGGCATCGGGGCGGTGGTTGTTTCCTTTGTACTGGAAGGGGGCAACCTCAATTCCATTGTTCAGGGTCCGGCCATGATGATTGTCATCGGCGGCACCATTGGTGCGACAATTGTAACGACTTCGGTTTATACTGTTCGCCAGGTTCCTACGTTTATCCGTTTGGCTTTCAGCACCCGTAAAGCCGACCTGATGGAAACGGTTGAACGTATTGTCAAGTTATCCGAAAAGGCCCGTAAAGAGGGTATTTTGGGGCTGGAGAATGAATTAGGCAAAATATCCGATCCGTTTTTCCGTAAGGCGGTCCGGTTGGTTATCGACGGCAGCGAAACAACGGATCTTAAAAGTATCCTCGAAACAGAAATCGCTTATGTTGAAGACCGTCATAAAAAAGGGATTTTATTTTTCCAGAAAATGGGCGGTTTTTCACCGACCATGGGTATCATCGGAACGGTTCTCGGGCTGATTCATACGTTGAGCAACACCGCCAACGCCGACCGCATGGCCCAGGCTATTGCCGGGGCTTTTATCGCCACCCTTTGGGGGGTGGCCCTGGCTAATTTGTGCTACCTGCCGCTAAGCGATAAACTCAAAATGCGTCACGAAGAAGAACTGGCCAAACTGGATTTGATAACGGAAGGCGTCATCGCCATTCAATCCGGTGACAATCCCCGGGTCGTGCGCACCAAACTACTTTCGTTCCTGGCTCCGCATCTGCGTCACGGAGACGACTGATCATGATGGCTCGTCGCAAAAGGGGAGATAACAAGGAAAACCTGGATCGGTGGCTATTGACCTATGCCGATCTGATTACACTGCTTCTGGCTTTTTTCATTGTCATGTATTCCATGTCGCGTATCGATGCCAAAAAGTTCGGGCAGATGAGCGAAGCGTTGTCGGGCGTCTTGCACGGGGGCAATACGGCAATCAAGAAGAGCGCCGACCGCGGCAGTCTCCCCGGAAACGGCATTCTCGATATCGGGCACCTGAAAACATTGGGTCACAACATAACCGAGGCCTTCGATAAAGCCGGCAAAGGAAAAGAGTTGAATGTCGAGGTGTCGGAGCGCGGTTTGGTCATTCATATCATGGAGCAGGCCCTGTTCCGGGAAGGATCCGCCGATCTCGAGGATGGTGCTCAACAGACGCTCGATCTGATCGGTTCGCAACTGCGCAATATGGAAAACCATGTCCGTATCGAGGGCCATACTGATAATAAACCAATCAGTACCGCCCGCTTCCCTTCAAACTGGGAACTGTCATCGGCACGGGCCACGGCCGTGGTTAAATACTTCGTCAACAGCTTTGATATCATGCCTACCCGGCTTTCGGCCCTTGGATATGGTGAATTTCGGCCGATCGCTCCCAACAATACCGATGAAAACCGCTCCAAAAACCGGCGGGTCGATATCGTTGTTCTGACTATGGAGCTTTCGGGGCAGGAACCGGATTCGAACCATTATTGATCTTTTGACTGGAAATTATTTCATCTTCATCGGGGAATATAATTCCCGCCCTTTTCATCATATAATTCCAATAAATTCTGTAATTCATTGAATATTTGTCACTTACGGAATTAATCCAAATTGGCACGGCGACTGCATTACGCTGGCGCGGGAAAAGATATGTCGGATATTATACAAAATACGATTTTCGCCAAAAGCGGCGTGCCGATGCTGGAAAAATTCCTCGAACTGTCGGCGGTCAAGCACAAGCTGGTTTCGGGCAATCTCGCCAATGTTTCAACGCCGGGCTATAAAAGTAAAGATATCGATTTCCACGGCGAACTGAAAAAAGCGATTGGCCAAAAAAGCAGTTTGAAGATGGCGACGACCCATCCAAATCATCTGCAGCCCGGACAGGCTTCTGGCGATGGTCCTAAAATTATTACGGACAATTCGTCCGAGTCAAACGGTATTAACAACGTCAATGTCGATAAAGAGATGGCCGACCTGGCCCAAAACCAGATTACGTACGCTCTGGGGGCTCGGATGTTGTCACTGAAATTTCAGGGACTTAAAAAGGCCATCAAAGGTCAAGGATAATAAGATATGTCAGGTCTGGTAAATTCAATTGATGTGTCCGCTTCCGGTTTAACCATACAGCGGCGCAAAATGGACGCCATCGCCCAGAATATCGCCAACGTCGAAACCACCCGCACCGAGGACGGCAGTCCGTATCGCCGTAAAAGAGTCATGGTGGAAGAGGCCAGGGAAAATGTACCGTTCAAGACCATCATGAATCAGGCCAGGACCCGCCTGGCTCGGACCAATCCGGGACACTTGCCCGGTTCGACGCGTAACCTGAAAAGCGGTGTTGAGATATCCAAAGTTGATGCGAAGGAAGTGGAAGCTTCGCCGGATGATTATAAATTGATTTATGACCCCGCTCATCCCGATGCCGACGAGGAAGGCTACGTGAAAATGCCGGATGTCGAGCTGATAAATGAAATGGTTGACATGATGACTTCATCACGGGCCTATGAGGCCAATACCACCGCCATTCTGGCGGCCAAGGAAATGGCCAGAAACGCAATGGAAATTTAATAAACAAAGGTGACAGATATGAATATCAATTCAGTTGGGATTAATGCCTATCGGCAGCTTGATACGGACAATCAAACTGCGCGCCGGCAAAACGCCGAGCAGACGATAAGTCCCTCATCGGCCAAAACACCGGTGGAAATCACCGGGCAAACCGACAAAGCCAAATCGGTCCTCGGTGTCAGGGTCAATCGCGGGGCATTCGAGGAAATCCTTACGCCCCAGGAAAAAGAAGCCCTTGAAATGGTTTTCGAAAAATTCCGGTCTGCGGCGGCACTTACGGCGACCTATGAACGTGACGGTCAGACCGAAAAAACACGACTGGGAACCATGGTGGATGTGACGTTATGAGCGAATCGATCGGCACTGTCGGCCGCATAGTCCCGGGACTTCAGAGTCGGGCGCCGTTGGCGCCGCCCGAGATGAAAAGTGACAAGGAAGCCAGCTTTACGGAAGTTCTGGGTAGCATGCTCAATTCGGTCAACGGACTGCAGTTCGATGCCGCCAAAGCACAAGAACTGGCGGCCGCCGGAGAAATCGCCGATTTGCACGATGTCATGATCGCGCTGGAAAAGGCGGGAGTCGCCATGGACCTGCTTCTGGAAATAAGAAACAAACTTGTTGAGGCTTATGAAACTCTGGTAAAAATGCCTATGTAAATAAATCGGCTACGTTCATTCGCCATTGGACAGGCGAATATAACAAGAGAGAATAGGAATGGAATATTTTAAAAGCCTTTTCGCGAATATCGGAATTTTCGTGCGGGCCATGACGCCGAGTCAGGCGATCATGCTCATCGGTGTCATCGCCGGCATCATTGTCGGCATTTTCGCCATAAGCAGCTGGGTCGGAACCATTAATTATTCGGTCCTGTACTCCAATCTGGATCCGGCCGATGCCGGTGAAATAACGGGCTATCTCACCGATAATAAAATTCCGTACAAACTGGCCAACGGTGGTTCCTCAATTTCGGTCCCGTCGGATAAAGTATATGATTTGAGAATTACGATGGCATCAGAGGGTATGCCGCGTTCAGGCAACGTCGGGTATTCGATATTCGACCAATCCAACCTGGGGATGACGGAATTCCTGCAGAACCTCAATTTTCGTCGCGCCCTGGAGGGTGAGCTGATGCGGACGATTGTCCAGCTTTCCGGCGTCGACGCCGCGCGAGTGCACATTGTCATGCCCAAGGAACGGTTATTCAAGGAAGATAAAAAAGAAGCGACGGCCTCGGTCGTCCTTAAACTGCGCCGTCCCGGGATGTTGTCAACGGAACAGGTTGCCGGTATTACTCACCTGGTGGCGTCATCGGTGGAGGGATTGCAGCCGGATAATATCACCATTATTGACCAGCGCGGCAATATGCTTTCTTCCGGGACTTCAACCGATCCGCTGGCCGGGCTGACCGCCACCCAGCTGGAAGTGCGCAAAGGGGTTGAAAGCTATCTCGAACGAAAAGCTCAAACCATGCTCGACGGGGTGGTCGGCCCGGGCCGATCGATTGTGCGGGTAACCGCCGACCTGAATTTCCAACAGCTGGAAAAGACCAGCGAACTTTATGATCCCAACAGCGCCGTCATTCGGAGCGAAGAAAAATCCGAACAAACGGCTTCAGCCTCCGATAAACGTGAGGAAGAATCGCAGAGCACCGACGAAAACCGGGTGGAGACCACGACCACAAATTATGAAATTAACAAGACTATCGAGCATATCGTCAACGCCGTCGGTGACATAGAACGTATATCGGTAGCGGTCCTCCTGGATTATAATCAGGTGCAAAGTGAAGAATCGGGCGTCGTTTATGAGCCTCGTTCGCAGGACGAGATTGACCGCCTGACGGCTATCGTCAGAAACGCGGTGGGCTTCAATGCCGATCGCAGCGATCAGATAGAAGTCGTCAACATCGCCTTTGACCGAACCGCAATCGAAACGGAAACCAATTTTGTCGATAATATAATACAGCAGGAATTCATATTTGACCTGGTGAAGAAAGTCGGGCTGGTTCTACTGGGCATATTCGGCCTTTTGTATTTCCGCCGGAAGGCGAAAAAGCTGTTTACCTCGCTGGGAAGGATATTGCCGCCCCCGGCCCCCGTCAGGCCGGTCCCGGAGGCGGGTCCGTCGTATGCCGAAAGCGGCATTGAAACGGAAATGGTCGAAGAAATAATCCCCGAGAAACGCAAGCCGAAGCTCCTCGACCGGATGCAGAAAACGGCCAATGAAAGTCCCGAAGAATTCGCCAAAGTGATTAAAACCATGATGGTGGAGCCGCAATAATATGGAAAAAGATTCATACGATAATATGTCGCCCAGCAAAAAAGCCGCCATCGCGCTGGTCGCGTTCGGAACCGATGTTTCCGCCCAGGTGCTAAAAAGCATGTCGGAGCCGGACATGGAAATTCTGACGGTCGAGATGGCCAATCTGGGTGAGGTGCCGCCCGAAGTGGAAAAACGGGTGATCGAAGAATGTTATGAAATTTTCATGGCCCGCCAGTACATATCCCAGGGCGGCGTGGATTTCGCCAAAGCGGTACTGGAAAAGGCCGTCGGAAATGATAAAGCCAGCAGGATTTTATCGCGATTGGAATCGGCCCTTCATAAAACCGGATTCAACCTGCTGAAAAACATCGACGCCAAGCAACTGGTCGGTTTTATTCAGAATGAGCATCCGCAGACGATCGCGTTAATTTTAACCCAGTTGACCGCGCATCAGGCGGCGGCGGTGCTAAGTGACCTGCCGTCGGAACTTCAGTCGGAAGTGGCATTGCGTATCTCGACGATGGAAAAAATATCGCCGGAAGTATTGAAGGAAATCGAGGCTTCTCTGGAAGGACATTTCGATTCCTCGACGGCCGGGGATCTGTCGGTTTCGGGTGGCGCCAAGACGATGGCCGAAATTTTGAACCTGATTGAAAGCTCGGCCGAGAAAAATATTCTGCAGTCCATCGAGGCCGAAAACGCCGACCTGGCCGCCGAAATAAAGAACATGATGTTCGTCTTTGACGATATCGTTTTGCTCGACGACCGGTCCATTCAACGGTTGCTCAAAGAGGTCGAAACCAAGGACTTGTCCATTGCCCTTAAAGCCGCGGCCGACGAAGTTAAAAATAAGATTTTCGCCAATGTTTCCGAGCGTGTCTCGGTAATGATAAAGGAAGAGATGGAATTTCTGGGCCCGATGCGTCTGTCCGACGTCGAAGCCGCCCAGCAGAGAATAGTGGAATCGGTTCGACGACTCGAAGAAGAAGGTCAGATTGTCGTATCCGGTCGTGGCGGCAAGGAGGACATTATTGTCTAAGCTTCTGGAAAGGCCGAGCCTTGGCACTAAAGTCATTATCGGTGAATATCGCTCCGATATCGAAATCGACCGCGAGATAGAAAGGCGCTTGCCCTCGATGTTCAAAGACATAAATGTGTTGACGACCACCGAAGGCAAAAAACTGATACCGGTTCAGGAACTATTAAAAATAGAAAAACAGGTTCGCCGGGAAAGAGAAGAGGCCGGCGATAGCGCCTATAAGAGAGGATTTGAAGAGGGGCATCGCCAGGGACTTGAATCGGGCCATCAGGAAGCCCTGAAAGTGGTCGGCAATTTTAATTCTCTCATAAGTTCGATAGTAGCCCAGAGGGAGAAAATTTATGAAGAGGCACGTCAAAACGTCATGGAATTGATAATGGCCATTGCTCGTAAAGTAACTTTCGACGCCGTAAAAGTCGACGAAGAAATAACGGCCCGCATAATTAAGGGGACTATCGACGGTCTGATCGATAAGACCCGAATAAAGATCAAAGTAAATCCACAGCACCTGCCTCTGCTCGAGCCGCAACTGGACAGATTCAAGGGGGATTCAACCCTTGTCAAGGAAATAACCATCGAACCGGACAACCGCGTCAAGTTCGGCGGCTGCTTCATTGAAACGCCCTCCGGAGACATTGACGCCCGTGTCGATTCGCAGATGGAAATTGTCGCCAAAGCCCTCTCGCCTGACGAAGTATAATGATGAAACAGCTTCCCTACGATTTGTTTCTTAAACGGATCAATTCCGTTCATACCATAAAACAATCGGGCAAAGTAGTTAAGACAATCGGGTTGGTCGTGGAGTCGGAAGGTCCGGCCGTGTCTATCGGCGACCTGTGCACGATAGAAAATCCCGACGGTGAAAAGACGCGGGCCGAAGTGGTCGGCTTTCGCGAAAACAGAATCTTGTTGATGCCTCTGGGGAGTATGACCGGTATCACGCCCGGTTCGATAGTCGTCTCGACCGGTGAGCAATTGCGTGTTCCGGTTGGAAATGAGTTGATCGGACGGGTGATCGACGGTTTGGGCCGTCCCCTTGACGGCAAAGGACCCATCCTGACGGTCAATACGAGGCGTATCGAAAGCCCCCCCATCCCGGCCTTCAGCCGGCGGCGCATCAATGAAGCACTGCGGACCGGCATCCGCGTTATCGATCTGATGGCCACCTGTGGCAGAGGACAGCGCATGGGAATATTTGCCGGTTCGGGCGTCGGCAAGTCGGTTATGCTGGGCATGATCGCCCGCGGCTCCTCGGCCGACGTCAATATCATTGCGCTGGTAGGAGAACGGGGCAGAGAAGTCCGCGAATTTGTGGAAAAGGACCTGGGCGAAGAAGGCCTTAAGAGGTCTATAATTATCGCTGTCACATCCGATCAGCCCGCCCTGATACGAATCAAAGGAGCCATGGCGGCGACGGCCATTGCCGAACATTTCCGCGATCAGGGCAAAAATGTCATGTTGCTGATGGACTCGATCACGCGTATCGCCATAGCCCAAAGAGAAATCGGGCTGGCCGTAGGTGAACCGCCGGCAACCAAGGGATTTACTCCCTCCGTGTTCGCCCTTCTGCCCAGAATACTGGAGCGCGCCGGGAATAATGACAAAGGTTCTATAACCGGGTTATATACGGTCCTGGTGGAAGGCGATGACGTCAATGAGCCTATTTCCGATGCCGTGCGCTCGATTCTGGACGGCCATATTTCATTGTCGCGCAAGCTGGCGGCGCATAATCAATACCCCGCGGTGGATGTGCTCGATTCGATCAGCCGTCTGATGATCGACGTGGTCGATCAGGAACAGATGGATCTGGCGGCACAGGTTCGCGAAATAATCGCCACCTATCGCGAATCCGAGGATTTGATAAATATCGGGGCCTATGTTAAAGGTTCATCGGAAAAAATAGACTACGCCATATCGAAAATAGACAAAATATACCAGTTTTTCCGTCAGAAAATTTCTGAGAACGATGATTTTGAGAAATCAAAGGCGGCCCTGATTGAAATATTAAAGCCCGAGGGAGGGCGAATCGATGGCGAAAAAGTTCCAGTTCCGGCTGGAAAAGCTGCTTCAGCTAAGATCGCACGATGAAACACTGAAGCAAAAAGAACTGGCGGTTTCGGCACGCAAGGTCATGTCCCAGCAGGAATTTATCCATAACCTTGACAGGCGCAACCGTGCGGGCCAGGACGACAGCCGGAAATATTTGACAGGGCACATTGACCCCAACCACCTCGTGCGGTACTCCAGATACTTCATGAAACTCAAGAAAGACAAATTGTCAGGGATGGAAGTCCTCAAAGTCCTGGAGCGGGAGCGGGAGAAGCACCGGCAGGAACTGCTCGAAGCCACCCGCCGCCGTCAGATTCTCGAAAAACTTCGGGAAAAGAAAAGGGAGGCCTATCTCAAGAAGGCCGAACTGGTTTCACAAAAAGAACAGGACGAAATCGCGTCCAATTATTCCCTGCAAAAAAGTAGCTCCCGATTTTAGACACCGGGAGCCGACTGACAATAGACGATACATCCACATCAAAGGCGGATTTTTCTGCTATTTCAGCATCATCATTTTCCTGCTACGACTGAAATCTCCTGCTTTGATTCGATAAAAATACATACCCGATGCAACCGGATTATTGTTGTCGTCATAGCCATCAAATATGACGAAATGCACTCCGGGATTCATATGCTCATCGACGAGAGTTTTAACTTTTTCACCCAGTATGTTATATACGGTCAAGGTAACGTCGGCGGCTCTGGGCAGTGCGAATTCGATCCTTGTCGAAGGGTTAAAGGGATTGGGGTAGTTCTGCGCCAGGGCGAATTCCTTGGGCAAAAGATTGTTGTCGAAATCTTCCTCAACGGGCACGGTATGTTTTATCTCGATCTGGCCCGGGTGGAAGTATGGCTCGATAGTCATGCCGCCGCCGGAAGAGGGGCGGTGAAAAACGGTTTTCCAGAAACCGAGGTAGGGCTCCGAGTTTATCAAGACGGTATGTTCGGGGGCATTAATATCAATGTCGAAGTAGAGCGTCGCCAACACGCCTTCGCCCGCCGGCATAGGCATTAACGAATTGAATTTAATCGTAATCAGCAGTTGCCGCTCCGGCAAATTGGTGGCCACCGTCTTATTCAGAGCCGACTCGGACCGCGTTCCGCTGAAATTAACGGTATTGAAAGTTATATCATCGGACGTATATTCCAGCGCCAGGGCAATGGAATCAACTTCGATTTCGTTATAACCGTATACGTTGACGGCAACCCCATTTCCGGGACGACCGACGACGGCATCGACCCAGATGGAATCGAGCGTGGCGGGTGCTTCAAGCACGCGAATATTGCCGGTGACAATTTGGGGTTTTATCTGAATACCTGCTTCCGATGCAAAAAAGGTTTTGCGCATACCACCGCCGGGCAGTGCCCAAAAGGCGGTGTCAATCGGCAAATCGCGGCCAACTGCATTTGATTTAACAGTGAAATATAAATTGAATCCGCGCCCGCTTCCGGGCGGGAAAGGATTATCAAAGTCATAAAAAAACAAGTCAATCATATGAGCGGTATCATTAAAGACAACACGCTGGGTGTCAGTTTCAGAAATGAAATCGAATCTGCCGCCGCTGAAATTGAAGGAGTCCGGGATAAGGTATAGGGAGTCAAATTTTAACGTAACTTCAATGGCCGAGACGGCCTCGGAATTCGTAATGAAAACCGGCACAATCGCCGTCCGCCCCGCATAAGCCTCAACCGAATCAACTTTGACCGTATCATTGATACCCGCATAGTTGGCCGATGCGTTAAAGGCCAGACAAACTATTAAAGCTGAATAAATACATATTTTCGATTTCATGTAAACTCCTCTCATATCGCCGAAGACCAATCACGCAAACGTAATGCGAAATTTCGAAAATTTTCATTAAAATCGACTGTTTCATTCAAGTCGATGTAATAACGCAAGTTGAGAAAGTTTTCTTTAGTCATAATATAAGGAATTCAGGCTGACTGAACAAGCGAAATTGCCTTCAGGCATCAAAAATTGTGCAAATCGTTGCATTCACGTTTTCCGATTAGCCCCAATCCATCAGAAAGCGACTATTACATAATTAATTGAAAAATTAGACCATTCCGGACGGAAATGCCTTATTGGATTGACCGGAAATATTTTCCCAAAACAGATCCAAATACAATAAAGCGGGATTGTAAAACATCGCATAAGTCATTGTAATATGGCACGTTGAGGAAGTGGGGCGGGACCATGAAAAATGTGGCATGGAGACTGCTTAATAATATGTCGGAGAAATGGCATTATGATAAAAGGTATGTACAAGGCCGCATCGGCCATGATTCCGCGGATAAGGCAACAGGAAACCATCGCCAATAATCTGGCCAACGCTTCTGCCCCTGGATTTAAGAAAGACATGGTATTTACTCAAGAGCTTTCCAAGGCGCAGGCCCGGCGGGTCGAGCGCAAGAATGATTGGGAAACGCCGATGATCGACCAGGTCTATACCAATTATGACCAGGGTTCTTTGGACCGAACAAACAACCCTCTCGATATGGCCATTGAGGGCATCGGCTTTTTTGTCGTTCAAGACCCCGAAACAGAAGACCTCTATCTGACACGGGGAGGCAACTTCTCGATCAGTCCTGACGGTTATTTGAGCACTCCTGATGGTATGAGGGTGATGAGCGATGCCGGGCCGATCACACTTGAGGGTGGCGATGTAACGGTATCCGAAACCGGTCAAATAGCTGTGAATGAAACGCCCGTGGCCAATATCCGTGTAACCGAACCGGACGATATCAACCGGTTAACCAAAGTCGGCAAGAACGCTTTCAATATACCCGACGGCGTCGAATTGCGGGCGGCTGTAAATTTCGCCATACGTCAGGGCTATTTGGAATCCTCGAATATCGATGCCGTTCGCGAGATGGTCGACATGATTATCTCGTTTCGCGGCTATGAATCCGACGCGCAGGCGTTGAAAATCCAGGACGGGACTCTGGAAAAGCTGATTAACAATGTGGGACGAGTACGATAACCCTTAAGAAAGAGAGGGTCTTATGATAAAAGCCATGAGAACGGCGGCCACCGGTATGGTCGCCCAGCAGTTGAATATCGATAACATCGCCAATAACCTGTCCAACGTCAATACGACCGGTTTTAAGCGCTCCAAAGTGGAGTTCCAGGACATTTTATATCAAAACCTTCGCAAAGCCGGAACGGCTACGGCCATCAACAGCAGTGTCCCGACCAATCTTGACGTCGGCTATGGCACAAGGGCGGTTGCCACCGTGCGTGAGTTTTCGGTCGGCGACTATGTCCAGACGAACAACGCTCTTGATTTGGCCATCAGCGGCAATGGATTTTTCCAGATTTCCATGCCCGATGGAACCACGTCGTACACACGCGATGGCGCTTTCAAGCTTTCGGCCGACGGCCAGATTGTTACCTCCGACGGATTCTTTCTTACCCCCGAAATAAGCATACCCGAAGACGCGATGTCGATATCGGTGACGGTAGACGGCGAGGTTTCGGTCCTGATAGCGGGAAGTTCCGATCCGCAAACGGTGGGTACAATCGAACTGGCCAAATTTATCAACCCGGCCGGTCTTTCGGCGGTCGGACACAATCTGTATATCGAAACCGCCGCCTCGGGGAGTCCCATACTCGGGCAACCGTCACTCGACGGTTTGGGAAAAATCGACCAGGGTTACCTGGAAATGTCCAACGTTCAGGTCGTCGATGAGATGGTCAATATGATCGTGGCGCAAAGATCATACGAATTGAATTCCAAGGTTATTCGGACCGGCGAAGAAATGGCGCAGGTCATAAATAACCTGAAATAAAAGAGCAATATGATGGCGAGACGCAAATGGATTTGCACGGGACTGATTGTTTTAGCGGCGGTCACGACTGCTTCGGCTTTCGACGACGGTCTGAAAAATGATTTGTCTGATGCCATAATTAATTGTTTCCGCCTCGATTCTCAAAGCGTCCGGGTGGAATTTCGCAAAATTCGGTTGATAGGCGTAAAGGGCGATTATGACAGCCTGGCGGTGGAGCCGGTATCGAATGGACGCCCGGTCGGGCGAGTCATCGTGAAAGCCAGCCTGTTCAAAAGCGGGGAGCTTTTGGAATCAGGACAGGTTAGCGTCAATATTTTCAATTACATGAATGTCATGGTCGCGAGCGACCGTATCAACCGCAACTCCCTGTTATCCCCGGAATCGATCGCATTTGAAAGCCGGGATGTGACCTATCTGGCCGATAAACCCCTGACCGATATCAACGAGATTGCGGGGCGGAGAACCAGACGACTGGTCGGTAAAGGCAATATTCTAACCTATGCCAATACCGAAATAGTCCCCACCGTGGAAGTGGGACGCGAAGTTACGATTATTTATCGTGCCGGTGTTCTGGAAATTTCGGCTTTGGGAACGGCGCTGGAAAACGGTTATACCGGTGAAAGCATTCGGGTCCGCAACGAACAATCGAAAAAAACCATTGAGGCAATCATAAATAACGAGCAAACGGTGCTGGTGGCGCCGTGAGACGAGGTGTGTCATGAAACTTAAAAGGATATTTTTAATAACCATCTTTTTGCTGCTTCTGCCATTTTCGCTACGCGTCTGGTCGGGTGACTTCGGGCAGTCAACGTCGCTGTTCACGGATATCAAGGCGCATGGTATCGGCGATATTTTAACCGTACTCATATATGAATCGGCGAGTGCCACAACGCAGGCGGAGACCAAAACCCAGAAAGACGGTAAATTCGAACTTGAGGGCGGGCCTGGTATCGGAACGCTCGATTTTCTGCCGTTGTTCGGTATCAGCGGCGAAAACAAAGGTTCCCACAACGGCAAGGGCGAAAATCAGCGCAGTCAGTCGTTGCGCGGCAAGATGACGGTAACCGTGACAGGCATCAAAGAAAACGGCGACCTTATTATCAAGGGTAGTCGGACGGTCAATATATCCAAGGAAAAGGAAACCATGTCTCTTTCGGGAGTGGTCCGCCAGAGGGATATTGCGGCCGATAATACCGTCGCTTCGTATTTGATCGCCGACGCGGAGATATCGTACACGGGTCGCGGGGCCGGGTCCGACGCCAGCCGACCGGGACCATTAATGCGGTTTCTCAACTGGCTGTTTTAGGAGGACATATGCGAAGTTTTATTTGCATGAAGATATCGATTCCGGCTTTTTTTGTTGTCTGGCTGGCGATAGCATTAACGATAGCGGTTCCGCAAACCGAAGGAGCGGCACGTATCAAGGACATTGTCAAAATTCACGATAAAAACGAACTGGACCTGTTTGGATACGGTTTGATTATCGGTCTGGACGGTTCCGGTGACAGTAAAAGTACGCAATTTACGATTCAGTCACTGGCCAATATGCTGGAGCGCATCGGCGTCACCGTGGATGCGACGCAGCTGAAAGTGAAAAATGTCGCGGCGGTGATGGTTACCGCGCGTATCTCCTCGGATGCCAAAGAGGGTGACCGTCTTGATGTCACCGTCTCTTCGATAGGCGACGCTTCCTCGTTGCAGGGCGGAGTTCTCATGCTGACGCCGTTGTCATCGATTCAGGGAGATGTGTATGTCCATGCCCAGGGTCCGGTTTCAATCGGCGGGTTCAACGTGCAGGTCGAGGGCGGCAGCAAAATTATCAATAATTATACCCTGGTCGGCCGGGTTCCGGGCGGCGGCAAGGTGGTGCGGGTACCCATGGATTTGCCCAATTCCAAAGAGATATTGCTTATTGTTCAGTCGCCGGATTATGCCACGGCCGACAGAATTGCCACCAAAATTAACACGAAGTACGGCTTGATGTCGTATGTCGATGATGCGGCGACGGTTCGAATTATCGTTCCCGATTCTCTCAATTTTCCCAATTATCGCACGCGCATGCTGGCCGATATCGGTTCCATGACGGTCGAGCCGGATTCACCGGCCCGCGTCGTCATCAATGAACGAACCGGAACCATTGTTGCCGGAGATCATGTCTCGATCGCGCCGGTGGCCATAGCTCATGGGAATATCACGGTGAATATAAAGTCCTGGCCGATTATTTCACAACCCGAACCGTTTTCGCAGGGAGAAACGGTGGTGACTTCGGAGTACGAACTGTCGGTCAAGAATGAACAGGCCCGAGTGGTCCACCTTCAGGAGACGGTCGCCCTGTCCGACGTGGCCAATGCCTTAAACCAGATTGGCGCCGCCCCGCGAGACATTATCGCAATTTTTGAGGCCCTGCGTCAGGCCGGGGTACTTCGGGCGGAACTGGTGATTATATAAATTATGCCATGCAAGTAAATAATATTCCACATACGGCTGTATTGTCAACGGCCCTTAATAATTCGGACTCCCTGGAGGCCCGTAAACAGAAATTGTATAAGGCCTCCAAGGACCTGGAATCGATATTTTTATATCATATGCTGCAAACGATGCGCAAAACCGTTCCGGATAATTCCGATAGCGGTGGTGTCGCCGGGACGGGATTCGGAGAAGATGTGTACATGCAGATGTTCGATCAGGAACTGGCCTCGAAAATGGCGGGAACCGGAAAGCGCAGTCTGGCGGATATGCTATATAGTAGTCTGGAAAAGATTCTGGAAAAACAATCCGGCATAATACCGGAAACCAAAGCGGTCAATACCCTTATCGAACCGGTTCGGAAACCGATTAATCTGAAGATTAAAAATCTCACATCGGAAAACAATAAGCCGGATAAATTAAATCTGCCTCAAAAAAACCGGTCGGTCAATGATTTTGAACCCATTATTCGAAAGGCCGCACGAAAGTATGACCTGGATCCGAAACTGCTGGAATCGGTCATAAAGGCCGAATCGGGCGGCGACCCGGCGGCGGTTTCACCGGCGGGGGCCAAAGGCCTGATGCAGCTTATGGATACTACGGCCGAGGAGGTCGGGGTCAGGGACATTTTTGACCCGGAAGAAAATATTTTGGGCGGGGCCAGGTACCTGCGGCAGATGCTGAATCGCTTTGGTGATATCAGGACCGCCCTGGCGGCGTACAATGCCGGGCCGGGGACGGTCGAAAAATACGGCGGCGTCCCGCCATACAAGGAAACTCGCGATTATATAAATAAAATATTGGGACGACCCAAAACCGAAACCGCCGAGTTGATGGTGGCGGCTAAAGAGAAAATTTAAGATGCCGAAAGAAATAATGGACAGAAGTTCAGAATCTGAACTGGTACTGGAGTTGATTCAAGTACTGGAACGGGAAGCGTCCCTGATTGAAACGTTCCTGGAGCTTCTGGAACAACAACAGAAAGCGCTGGTCCAAAACGACCTTGAGGGGCTGAATCGGGTGACCGACCTGCAACGGAAAAAAGTCGCGGAAAGCACGGAATTGTCAAGAAGACGGGAAAAGCTGATCGGACTAATATCGGAAGTTTACGATGAAGAGAACGATATCAACATCTCAAAGCTCATTACGCTGGTATCATCGGGCCGGGCCGACGAACTTTCCCGAATCAAAGATAATATCCTCGAACTTAACGATAAAGTCGTCAGGGTGCGCAACCAGAACGAAATGCTCATCGAGCAGTCACGGGAAAATATACGCATGACGATGGAATTGCTGGGCAAAATTAAATCCCCTCAATATAGTTATAAGAAAGAGGGGCAAGCGGGCGGAGCCGATGCCTCGCTGGCGATGGACAGGAGGGTATAATGGGGCTATTTGACGGCATCGAAATGGGTAAGCGAGCCTTGATGGCCAATCAGGTCTGGCTTCAGACCCTCGGTCATAACATCGCCAACGCCAATACACCCGGATACGCCCGTCAAAGGGTTAATCTCACCACAACCTACCCACAGCAGATGCCGATCGGATCTGTCGGCACGGGTGTGACGGCCACGGGCGTCTATCAGGTGAAAGACCTGTTCTTGACGGAACAATACCGCATGCAAAATAAATCCCTGGGAGAATGGACTTCGAAAGAAAAGACCATGACCCAGCTTGAAAATATATTGAACGAGCCGGGCGACCGTTCCATCAACAGCCTTATCGATGCCTTCTGGGCGAAATGGTCGGAACTGGCCAATAACCCGGATTCTCTGGCGGCGCGGTCGGACCTGCAATCGGCGACGATTATGCTGACCGATAACCTGCATCTGATTTCAAGCAAGATTGGCGATGTCCGGAAATCTGTAGATACGGAAATTAATCTATTGCTGGAAAACGTCAATAATATTACGAAGGAAATCGCTCAACTCAACGTCGATATCACCCGTCAGGAACTCGGCACGGAAAAGGCCAATGACCTGCGTGACCGTCGCGATAGTCTCGTCGATGAATTGTCAACGTACGTTGATGTCAACGTCCGCGAACAGGCCAACGGGTCGCTCATGGTGTATATCGGTTCCTTGACCATCGTCGATGGAAGTCAGTCGTTCAACGTCGGAACAAAACAGGTCAAATCGGGCAATTTGACCGTTTCGACCATTGTCTGGGAAAACACCGATCGGGAGATAAGAAATTTCAAGGGTTCGCTCAAGGGTCTTCTGGAATTACGCGATACGACTATTCCGGAATATGTAAATTCGCTGGATACTCTGGCGCGGACGCTGGTAACAAGCGTCAATGCCGTGCATCGAGCGGGATATGGACTGGATGGCACGACCGGATTGAATTTCTTCGACCCGAGGGGAACGACGGCGGCCACGATCAGTTTGAGCTTTGACATAGAAATCGATCCGAACAAAATTGCCGCTTCGGGTTCAGGTGAAATAGGGGATAATACGAATGCCCTGGCGATCGCCGATCTGCGCAATAGTCTGTTGATGCAAAACGGCACGGCGACGCTGTCGGATTTCTATCAGAACATTGTGGGCGATATCGGCATCAAAACCAGCAATGCCAAAAGTCAAAAGTCAAACTTCGAGTTGCTGGTGACCCAAGTTGAAAACAACCGCCAGTCCATCCAGGGCGTTTCGCTGGATGAGGAAATGGCCATGATGATAAAGTACCAGCATGCCTACGACGCCGCGGCGCGTGTCGTCACGACCATGGATGAGGCACTGGTGACGATCATCCAAACGATGGGTGTCACGGGAAGATAGTATAAGTAACACGGAATCAGTCCACGGAGGGCGTTTTGCTGATTTTGACAAGGAAGTTGGGTGAATCGATAACGATCGGTGATGAAATCAAGGTGACCGTTCTGGGTGTTTTCGGACGCCAGGTGCGAATCGGTATTGAGGCTCCGCCGAAAGTGGTCGTTCACCGCGAAGAAGTATACGTTCGCATTCAAAACGAAAACCGCAAAGCCGCCAAGTCGGTCAAGCAGGACCTCGGCAGTATTGTCAGGGCGTTGAAGGACAAGATTGCCGGAAGCGGCGAGAAGAAAAAACCGCCGGAAATAAAATACAAAAAGGATACAACCCGGCCGCCCGAAAACAACGCCGGCACTTCCGGCTGACAATTTCGGCCGCAATGACACTTTGAAGCCTGACAGGGCTTTTGTCCGAAATGAGAGATTAGATTATGCGAGTATCACATAGCATGGTTCCGGATATGGTTTCCTTCAACCTGAACCGGTCGTTAACCCGCTACATGGAATTGCAGTCGATGATGTCCAGCGGGAGGCGAATAAACGTCCCGTCCGACGACCCGACGGGCACCCAGAAGGACATGCAGTATCGTACGGTTCTGGCACAAATCACGCAATATCAGAGCAATATATCGTACGGAAACAGCATGCAGACATATTACGAATCGAGTCTGCGCGAAATCGAACAATTGATATCTGACGCCAACGTCCTGGCGGTGGGCCTGGCCAACGGGGATTATGACGCCAACGCCCGGCAGGCGGGGGCCGACGATATACACGGCATATTTGAAGCGATTCTGACCCAGGTCAATTCGCAGGTGCAGGGTAAGTATATATATTCGGGTTTCCGGACCCAGACCAGGGCCTTTGAACTGGGCGCCAACGGCGTCGAATATATGGGCGATCTGGGTGTTATTCGTACGGAAATTGAGCCCGGCTCCAAGGTGCAGGTCAACATGATCGGTTCTCAAGTTTTCATGAACCGATTGTCGGTTCTGGGTGAAAAAGCCGACCTCAAATTGGGTATCGGGGCGACCACCCTTTTGGCCGATTTGAATATGGGCGCGGGCGTTGATCTAACGACCGGTCAATTTATCGTTACTGACGCCAATAAAAATATAAGTGTCACACTCGACGTCAGCGGAGCCGTGACCCTTGACGATGCTATCACCGCGGTTAACAGCCAGCTGGTCGCAGGGGGCATAACCAATTTGACTCTTGGTTACAGCCTGGGTGGGTCGCAACTGGAATGGAAATCGACACCCGATGGTTTGATAACAGGAAGCACCAAACTGGTTAACCTGAATTCCGGAAGTGGCGTGAATCTGTTAAACGGCACCATTTCCATAGCAAACGCGGACGAATCGATAAATCTGAACGTTGATTTGTCCGGCGCCGTCACCATTGACGATGTTATCCAGGCGCTTAATAATGCCTTTGCCGCGAGTTCCGACCCTCAAGTGCAGGCCATAACCGCCTCCATAAATGCGGCCGGAACCGGCATCGATATTACTGACCCCAACAATCTGGGACTGACCATATCCGATACGGCCCCGGGCAGCACCACCGCTGAAGACCTTGGTATAGCCGGAGAGATTGGCTTTGTGCTCAATGGAGCCGACTTAAACCCGCGCACCGAATTTTCGGCGGCCGAATCTGCGGCAGGACAGACCACGGCCGGAGACCTGGGAATTTCCGGAGTATTTTATGGAAGCATGGAAGGTCAAGACCTTAATCCGCGGTTAACGACGGATACGCCATTGTCGCTGTTGAACAACGGCCATGGTCTGGAACTGGGGCAACTTCGCATTTCCCTGGGGCGGACTTCGAGAATTGTCGATATGGGCAACTCCAGCTATGCGACGGTGGGCGACTTGATAAACGCCTTCAATAATTGCGGACTGCGTATTGAAGCCTCTATCAACGCCGGCCAGACGGGAATACAGATCATCCCGACCGTGAACAATGCATCGTTAATAATCGATGAAATTGGCGGTGGCAGCACCGCCCACGATATGGGGATATTCGGGTCACCGGATATTTTCGGATCGCTGATATTACTCGAACAGGCCATGCGTAACGACGACCAGGTTGTGGTCGGTCAGTTAATAGGAAATTTCGAGGAATGCATTCGGGACCTGCTGACTCACGAAGCGCAAGTTGGAACACGGGTGGTTCGCATGGAATCGACCCAGGCTCGTCTTTCCGATATGAGTTACACTTATAGATCCCTGTTGAGTGAGGTTGAGGATGCCGATTTAACCCAACTGGTTACGGATTTGGCCATGCAGCAGACCAGTTACCAGGCCGCTTTAATCGCGGCTTCGAAGATAATACAACCGACGTTATTGGATTTTCTGACATAGAACCTGTGTAATGGAATGAGTTATGATTTTATTAACGCAAAGATTCGGGGAAGTCTCGATTCCGGACGGCAAGATTATAACGATGCCCAAGCCGGTGCTCGGGTTTGAGCACCTCAAGCGGTATTGTATAATCGAACGTGATGACTGCGAACCGTTTTTGTGGTTTCAATCGATTGACGATCCCGGGGTGGCGTTCATGATTGTCAACCCGATTGTCTTTTGTCCGGATTATCGAATCGAGGTCAATCCGAGAGAGCTCGATGAATTGAAAATCAGCGATGTCAGAGAGGTGGAAACGTATGCTATAGTTACGGTTCCCGCCAACCCTGCGGAAATTTCGATCAATCTTCAGGGACCGCTGATTATCAATACGCGAACCCGGTTGGCCAAACAGCTGGTGCTGGTTAACTCCAGTTATCGCGTCAGGCATCTGCTGTCGGAGTTTCTGGACACGCCGGCGGATTTCAAAGTCGAGGAAACCGTCGAAGAAGTTACGGTTTAATCCACGATGGCAGGCGGCAAAGGCAAAAAAGAATCCGGCCGCTCCCGCAAAAACGTTCCCGCCTCCCCGAAAAAGGAACGTTCGTCAACCGGGCGGGCCGGAACCAGGTCACGCCAACGGGAAGAATCGGTTCTGGACACGGCGTTATCGCTTTATCGACGCAAGCAGTACAAACGAATCATCGAAGAGTACGCCCAATTCGATTCCTCGTCGATAGCGGATTTGGACAGTCGACGCCGGTTTTTGGCGCTTCTGGCCTTTTCGCTGGCGACTTCGGGTCACCTGGCCGACGCCGAAACGGCGGCCATGCGTGGTCTGGAACTAAACGATACCGATAAAGATTTCTATTACGTACTGGCCTTCATCAATACCGGCTATAAAAACCATGATCTGGTAATTGAATATTGCCAAAGGTACATTAACAGTCCCGACAACCCGGTCCGCGATGCTAATCTAAGCCGGGGACGGGAAGGTTATCTGTACAATTATCTGGGGCTGGCCCAAGCCGCCAAGAACGATCCCGAATCGGCCTGCAAATCGTTTATGAAGGCTATCAAGTATGACCCGACTCTGGAACACGCCTATTTGAATCTGGCCAGTGTGCTGAATTCGTCGAACCGTACCGACGAAGCACTGAAATGGGTCGAAAAGGGTCTGAAAAAATGCCGCCAGGTGCAGGAATTGCGGATGATGAAAAAAAACCTTGAAAACCGGGTCACCATCAGCGCCTGCATGATTGTCAAGGATGAAGAAGAATTATTGCCGGGTTGTCTGTCTTCGATTCGCGACTGGGTCGATGAAATAATCATTGTCGATACCGGCTCGACCGACCGCACGGTGGAAATCGCCCGTGAGTATGGAGCCGAGGTATTTTTCCAAAAGTGGGCCAATGATTTTTCGGCGCCGCGTAATTTATCTCTGGAGAAGGCCACCTGTGACTGGATTATGGTGATCGACGCCGATGAGGAATTTGTCGCCGCCGATGTCAATAAGCTTCGGACGATTCTGGCCACGACCGAAAGTCAACTTATTTCGGTCAACGTGGAAAACATCAATCCGCGAACGGGCGAAACGTCGTCGGGCTTGATTAGTGTTCGCCTTTTTCGTAACAGTCCCGATTTCCGTTATGAGGGGATTGTCCATAACCAGCTAAAATACCCGGAGGGTCTGGTAGCCTTGCCGGTTCCGGTGACCATTAAGCATTATGGTTATAATCTGGCGCCGGAAAAAATGCGGCACAAGTTGATGCGGTCGCGTCATCTGCTGGAAAAGCAGCTTGAAGAACGGCCGGATTTCGCCTTTGCCCATTTTAATATGGCTCAGTTACTTAGAAGTCTCACCGATGAAGATGAACCGAATATTAACGACAAGGTGATTTATCACGCCGAGCGGGTCATTGCGCTGACTGATAAAAGCCTGGGTATTCATCTCCAGGCGCATCATCAGGCGGCCTTTGCGGCCCTCAAGAAAAAGGACCTCGATACGGCGGAAAAATTCCTGACTAAGGCGCTTAAAATAAAGCCCGACTATCTTGACGCCATTTTTACTTACGGCCAGGTTTATATCGCCCGCAAGAATTATGATAAAGCGCAACACTATTTGCATAAATATCTGGATTTGCAGCACAGGTACGGTCAACAAATTAAAACCGAAAATATGATTCAGATGTATATTCGCGCCCGGCATATTGCCTACTACTACCTCGGATTGATCCAATATGAACTGGGAAATAAAGAGAAAGCCGCAGAATATTTTGTAAATACTCTGGCCGAGCAGGAGCCGTACCGGGATACCTATATCCGTTTGGCGGGAATTTACCTGGAATGGAAAGAACCGTTACGCGCTCTGCCGTGCATTGAAAAGGAACTGGTTAATAATCCTGATTCGGATATGGCGCATCTGTATAAGGGCGGGGCCTTGATGTATTTGAATCAAATGGATGAGGCGGAAGCGTGTTTTATGAGGGCTCTGGAATTAACCCGGGACCGCACCGATGTTTTCAAAAAGGCTGGATGTTTTTTGGCGGGCAGGAAAAGATACATTGATGCCATCGCCGCTTTCGGTCGCTGGACCGATATCGAACCAAAGAATTTCGAACCCTGGCATATGAAGGCCACCGCGGCCTATGAAGCGCAAGATTATAATACGGCCATAGAGTCGTACCGGCGCTGCCTGGAACTTGAACCCGGAAATCTGGAAATTCTGAATGATCTGGCCAATTGCTGTTTCAAATTGGGTGATTATACAGCCGCCGAAGTCGAATATTCAAAGGGCCTCGAAACGGAAACAAATCTGGCGATTACCTATCGCAATCTCGGATTGACGAAAATCAAATTGGGTAAAAATAAGGATGCTCTGGCCTTTTTGACCGAGTATCTGGAAACCGCTCCCGATGATTTCGCCATAGAAAAGGCGGTGGCCGATTTATACATCGGGTTGGGCGATTTTGCCTCGGCTATACAACATCTTGAGAAGGTTTTACATAATAATCCGGCCGATATTGACTCCTTGTTCGCTATTTCCGAATGTTACCATAGTATGGGCCATATCCAATCGGCGCAAATTGGCTATAGTCAAATACTTAAGATAAATCCGGGGCATCGTAAGGCCAAAGAAAGAATGGCCCAATTGGGGGCCACTTTGAAAACGGTCTGATATAGCGTAAAGTCGGACTCTTATCCTATTCAATAGCGGATATCAGCCTATAAAGTTTTCCATGATATTGCCGATTCATTTAAAAAAGATAAGGACGCAATATATACAAAAATAATTTTGAAATTAACGTTATTTCTGTCAAAAAAAGGAGAGGAGGCGTAACGACAAGAAAAGCTTTCTGTACTTAATAATGGGATCGTGAAAAAACATCGGAAGTGACACCCTTGTCCGGTTTTGAGTGAGAAAGGATACTTTAACCACTAGTGGATTAAATTCAAGGAGGAAGTAACGGATGTCACTTCGCATCAATAACAACATTGCCGCGATCAATGCGCATCGTAACTTGTTGAATACGACTGATGCCCTGACCAAATCCATGGAAAAGTTGTCGTCAGGTTATCGCATCAACCGCGCCGCGGACAACCCGGCCGGTCTGGTGATTTCGGAACAATTCCGTGCCCAGATTGCGGGTTTGAATCAAGCCATTAAAAACTCGGAAGGATCAATCAACATGATCCAGACGGCTGAAGGTGCTCTGACTGAAATCAACAGCCTGTTGGTTTCGATGAGAGAACTGGCCATTCACGCCGCCAACGAAGGTTTCAATGACGTTGCCCAGCTCGAAGCTGACCAGGCAGAAATTGATAACGCCATTCTGACGATTGACCGTATCGCGGCCAATACGCAGTTTGGAACCAAGAAATTACTTAACGGCACCAATGCCAACACGGCGGTCTTCACCGGTGCCCATGCCGGTTCTTCCGGTGCCAACATTCGGGAAAGCTATCTTTCCGACGGCACGCATTACCTGACCTCGACCAAGATCAGTGAATCCAGTGCCTCGTTGAACACGACCAACTATGGTATTGCCATCAATACCTCCGTCACTCCGGCCAATTTGACCGATGGTGACCATACCCTGGACGTTATCACGACGTCATCCGCGGCGATAAAAAACAATGGCACAGCTGTTACTATCGTTGACGATTGGGGTAACGGTATTACTTTTGGTGCCGCGGTTGATGCGCCGCAGGTCGTTTCCACGGCCACTTTGAACGGCGCCGCCACGGCGGCGGATGCTGGTACGATAACGTTTACCCTTTCGTATCAGTATGCCGGTGGTGACGTTCAGACGGCCACCATCACCCAGGCTGTGACCGATGGTATGACGCAGGCTCAATTGCTTACGGCCCTCAACAGCTCGATCGATACCGCTTTCGGTTCCGGTGTCATCACGGCGACGGTTCTGGCCGGTGGAACGCTGGCTTTTGTCACCGATAATACCGGTAGTGATTATTCGATAGCGGTCGGCGCCAGCGCTTATACCGGTGGTGCGGCGGCCTGGTTCGCCTTCGCGGCGCAGGACGATCGTGGTGTGGCCAGCCAGGAACTGGCTCTCGAAGCCATAGTCAACGGCAACTACGATAACTCCGCGCAACAGCAGGCAACTCTGATTTTGACCGGAACGCATACCACGATGGCTTCCTTGATTGCTGAAATCAATGATCAGCTTGATGAAGCTCTCGGAACCGGCTTTGGTATGGCCGACGGTACAACCCAGAATATTACTGCTTCGGAAGGAACCGATGGTTCCATCGTCTTCACCAGCGCCGATCAGGGTTCCGCTTACAGTATTCGCGCTCTGGCCAACAATGCCGCTATCGGCGTCGTCCAGGATTCTATTGCCTGGACCGGTAGCGATGCCGTGATCAGATTCGACGGCTATACCACCCAGCTCAATCGCGTCGATTGGGGTGCCGATCGTGACTGGACTATCGGCAATAAAGCCGTTGGTGCAACGGGTCGCGGAACAATGGGCATTACGGTCAGTGGCCTTAGCGCGACCGGCGGCGGTGTTACCATCGGTAACATGATTGTTGACGTCGAAGCCGCGCGTTTTGCGGTCTATCTGGACGGCAGTTCGGCCCATACGGTTATCGCCGGCGTCGAAACCATCGTCAGCGATACCTCCGGTCTCGAGCGCTTGAAGATAGTGCTTGACCTGGATGCCGACGGTGGTTCGGAAACGATCAGCAACAACGACAACTCGCTGGTTTTCCAGATCGGCGCCAACGTTGGTCAGACGGCCAAAATCAGTCTGCCCAATATGTCCGCTTCCACTCTTGGCCGCTATTTGTCCGACAATATGTATGCCTCGCTGGCCGATATTGACGTGACGACAGCCCAGGGTGCTCAGGATTCGCAAGCCATCATCGATCAGGCAATCGATGAGGTTACGGTGATTCGTGGAACTCTCGGTAGTTTCCAGAAAAACACTCTGGAATCGAACTTGAGAAACCTGCGTATCGCTTCCCAGAACCTGCAGGCTTCCGAATCCAATATTCGCGATACCGACATGGCTGAAGAAATGTCAAACTTCGTGAAGAATCAGATACTGATGCAAGCCGGCACCGCCATGCTTGCCCAGGGTAATCAGATTCCTCAAGTTGTTTTGTCTCTCTTCTCCTAATCGTGATAGATTTGGCATAAACCGGCCCCGATTTTTCGAAATCGGGGCCTTTTTTATGGAATTTCGTTTCAAGGAGAAACATCCGGTCGGTACAAATTTCTATCTCGCAGGGCTGAAAAAATCCCGGAAAATGACGATAAAAAAAGAAGATAAGGGTTTTCGGGTTTGGGCTCGGAAATACGATATTTATGGCCGCGTTCTTAAACGAAACGGCCAAATGCTGGAAAGTAATTATTTCGCAAAGGGGACAATATGGCGGCCTTACAGACTATTGAAGGTCTCGTATCCGGACTTGACATAACATCAATCATTGATACCATCATGAATTATGAGCGTCAGCCGGTCACTATACTGGAAAGCGACAAGACTCTCAAGACACAGCAAATTGCCGCCTATCGCGCCGTTGAAGCCAAATTTCTGGCAGTACAGACGGCCATAAATAAATTAAAACGAGCCGATTCATTTCAACAGGCGAGCGTGAGCGTATCCGATGACAGCGTCATATCGGCAACTTCCAGCGGCGAAGTCGGCCCCGGGGCGTACTCATTGAGAGTTCTGCAGATTGCCCGTAATCATCAAATTGCTTCGCAGGGTTTTAACGACCCGACCGAAAATGTCTTTGGAACGGGGACTATAAAAATCTCGACCGGCAATTCAAGCTTGATAACAATCAACGTTGACAATACAAACAATTCTTTAGTGGACATTAAAAATGCCATAAATAAAGCTAATGCCGGTGTCACGGCTACCATCGTAAACGACGGCACTTCATCCAATCCCTATCGCCTTTTAATAACCTCCAATAAAACCGGATTGGCCAATTCCATAAATCTGGACATATCGCTGTCGGGTGGGCAGACGCTTGATTACTCCGCCAAATCGTTCGACAATCCCGAAGCCCTGTCATTTGCGGGAGGCACGACCTCATCGGTGTCCCTGGGTGGCACCGCTTCATACTCCGGCAGTTCCAATAAAGTATATTCCTTCACCGTTGCCGGAAGCGGCGAGCAGACCATAGGCTCGGATGTCATCCGGGTGGACTGGACCGACGGCACCAATTCGGGGTCGATTCTGGTCACGCAGGCCGATTCCGAAGTGGAACTTGTCGGCGACGGCGCCGATGGTCTTAAGCTGTCGTTTTCATCCGGGAAACTTACCGGAGGCGACACTTTTCAGGTATCGACTTTTGCACCTCTGTTGCAGGCGGCCAGCGATGCCAAAATCGCCATGGGGTCCGAAGACGCCAACTATGGCTCCGCCCTTGTCATAAGTTCGGAGACCAATGTATTTAATGATGTCATTCCGGGTTTATCCCTGTCCGTCAAAAAGGTCAGTGAGCCCGGGGCAAGTGTTCTTATCGAAACCAATCGGGACGTCAACGGCATAAAAAACATGATCAATGATTTTATAACCAAGTACAACAGCCTGATGGATTTCATGGAAGATCAATTCACTTATGACAAGGAAAACAACGACACCGGCGTGCTGTTTACGGAGTTTGTTCTTCAGGCGATGCAGTCAACCACCCGCTCCTCGACGACCTCGGTTATTCCCGGAATTACTTCGGCGTATAAAAGTCTGGCTTCAATTGGCATTCGTTCCGGCGGCGATGGACGGTTGAAAATCGCCGATACTGAAAGATTAACCGATGCCATAGAAAACAATTTCAGTGAGTTTCTGAAATTATTCGTGGATTCGGGCGACTCGACTCGCGCGGGGATTTCCTTTGTTTCCGCGGGAAGTGAAGCCGTCCCGGGAAGCAATTACAGCGTAAATATTACGCGGGTTGCCGAAAAGGGATATTTCCGGGGAATAGATATTGCCGATCCCTCGGCAAACCCTCTGACCATTAGCTCTGCGAATAATATACTGCAATTCATGGTGGATGGGGTCAGATCGAATGAAATCGCCCTTACCGAAAAGACATATTCTACGGGAACGGAACTGGCCCAGGAAATACAAACCCGCATCAATGCCGACGAAAAAATCGGAAAGCGCGGCGTATCGGTAGAGTGGGTTGATAACGGTGATACGGGTTATTTGAAATTCACGAGTGGTACTTACGGCTCCAGCTCCAAAATAGATATTCTCACGAGTGCGTCCAATACCGGCTTTGATACACTTGGGCTGGCGACAGGTACAACGGCCGCCGGTCGCGACGTGGAAGGAACCATAAACGGTGAAAAGGCCACCGGAAGCGGGCAGTATCTGACCGGAAATAGCGGCAATTCCACGACCTCCGGTTTGAAAATAAAGGTAACCCTGACTTCTTCCGATCTGGTCTCCGGCAGCGAAGGTTCCGTATCATTCGTCCGCGGGTTGTCTTCGACGGTGGCCAAGACTCTGGACAATATTACCGACAGTTACGAAGGTTCTATCGCACGACGAACCCAGGCTTTGCAACAACAAATCGAAGATCTCGATAAGCAGATAACTTTCTATGACGAACGGTTGGCGGCCCGGCGGGAAATATTGTATGCAAAGTTTCAGGCAATGGAAGACGCCCTGGCCGAAATGCAATCAACTTCCACCTATCTGGACGCGCAGTTAACCCAGCTCACCAATAACTGGAAAATCATCAATTCAAAATAGGACCATATGAGAGACAAAATCAACGAATACATCAGAAGTGACACCGGAAGCAATTCCCAGGTTGAGCTAATCGTCAAGGTGTATAACGGTGCCATTAGCAATTTGTCGCGGGCCCGTCGGTCAATTCAATCCGGTGATATATCCTCCGGTTATCAGGCGTTCGAAGACAGTAAGAAATTTCTTGTCCACCTGTACACCACTTTGAACATGGAAAAGGGCGGGGAGATAGCACAAAACCTGTCCAGTCTGTACAGTTTTCTTATTAATGAAATCAATCTCGTGCAGGCCAGCCGGGATTTGAAGCAACTGGATGAGATAATGGCCATCCTGTCCAACGTAAAAGAGGGGTGGATGGAATTGTCACAGCAGAGTAAATCGAAACAATCGGAAAGCAAAGGGGTCGCAACGGCCAATACCAATAAAAGCCTGTCCATATCTGCATGAAAGGCCATGAACATGGAAACCAACCAAATAACAAAAATGGAACGTGAACTGGCGTTTATACTGAAGGAAGAGTATTCTTTTTATCAGTCGCTGTACATATTGATTGATAAACAAAAGGATATGGTCAAATACGAAAAAGACGATAAGTTGCTTGACCTCTACACCGAAGTTCAGCGTTGTCAACAGCGGATCACCAAGTCCGAGGAAAAAATTAACGCCCTCAAGGAGAAGAATCCGCGTTTATTCCAGTTGGCTTCTTCGGCGCCGGAGATTCGCAAACTGGTCAACAGCATTATCACGCTGATAAAAAAGAATATTACGCTTGTAAAAGAAAACGAGCAATACCTGAAAAGCCGTCACGGAAGAATACTGGCCGAACTGGAGCAGCTTAAAAATTCCAGTAAGATCATGCAGTACGTGCACGAAGGCGATCCATCGCCGCAATTTGTTGACGGCAAGAATTAACCCCGGAACCGCCCCGATGGGGCACATAAATCGGATTTGGAGGGAAGAATGGGAAATAGGAAAGACCCTCGAACAAACAAAGGCGAAAGACCTACGGGAAACCCCGTGGATAAGGCGGAATCGGTTCAAAAAGCCGAAACCGAAGGGGCCAACCGCCTGGGCGATATAAGAAGAAAAATCAAAGAAGGATATTATGCTTCTTTGGATTTTTCGGAACGGCTGGCCGAAATTCTGACCGGGATACCGGAAATTTGCGGCGAGTCGGACGATGAAATGGATGAGGAAATTGTCCGCAAAGCACTGGCAACAGACATATACAAGAATTATAAGGCAATATAATGGACCCGGTTTTGACGGGGAATATTTGAAATAAAGGCGCAACGTTATGGCACTTACCGCATTTGACCCGGATGTCGAAAAACGAATCAACCAGATAATAGGCGGTATCAGAAATCTCCCAACACCGCCGATTGTATTTGAACAGATTCAAAAAGTCATCAACGACCCCAACGCTTCTTCGGCCAAGGTGGCTAAAATCCTGGGCGAAGATGCGGCCATGTCGGTCAAGGTGCTCAAACTGACCAATTCGGCCTTTTATGGATTGTCAAGAGAGGTGGAATCGGTCAAACATGCGGTGACCATTATTGGTCTTGAGGCGGTCCGCAATCTGGTGCTGTCGGCATCGGTTTTGAATATGTTCAAGTCCGACAATTCCAATAAGGAGTTTCATGAGGAGTTTTGGCGGCACAGTCTGGCCACGGCCGTGGCCGCACGGGTAATCGCGCAGAAATTTAAAAACGGCACCGTTTTTAATCCGGATCCGGCTTTCACGTCGGGATTGGTGCACGATATCGGACGCATCGTCATCTGCTGCTTTCTTCCGGCTGACCATGCCAGAATCATGGATGAATTACGCAGTAAGCAGGAATTGCTGGTTTATGAAGCCGAGGAAAAAATTCTGGGCTTCAATCATGCCCACCTGGGCAGTCATCTAATTAAAAGCTGGAAGTTGCCGGACCGTATGGCCGAAGCCATTGCTTTTCATCATAACCCGCAAGATGAAAATGGCAGCCAGAATTACGCTCATTTGGTGTGTCTGGCGGATCATCTGGCCCATGTGGTTTTTCCTCCGACCATCGTTGAGAATTCTCATCATATGCTTCCTGCCGGTGTCTCGGAAATTCTTGGACTCGACGAGACCGGATTGGAGGGTCTCAAGGGGAATCTAATGGAAGAGTATATGAAGGCGGAGACGTTTATGAAAATGGCCGGTGTAGGCTAAAAAGTCGATTGGATTAAGGTCGGGCCGGGCAAATATAACTGGATTTGCCCGGCTTTATTTTTTATTTTGGTTGCGTTATTTGATTTTGCCGGAGGCAATTTTGTGAAGAGAGTGTTTTATATAATCGATGTTTTTGCCGAAGCCAAATACGCCGGCAATCAACTGGCCGTCTTTCGTAATGCCGAACATTACAGCCAGAAGGAGATGCAAATGATTGCCCGGGAAATGAACTATTCGGAGACGACTTTTATCTATAATAAACGCCATAAGGATGGTTCTTTTCGTATGCGTATATTCACCCCGGTTAGCGAAGTCCCCTTCGCCGGTCATCCAACCATCGGAACCGCCTTTATTATCGTGAAAGAAATTTTAAAATCTAAAGCACCGCGGGTCAATTTGAGATTGAAGGTTGGCAATATTCCGGTCGATGTTCAGCACGATAAAAAGGGGATCGGACGGTTAACCATGCGCCAGAAACAGCCGCAATTCGGTCGCATCATTAACGCCGGAGAAATTGCCCGCGTTCTGAATCTGGCCGAAAAAGATATTAACCGGCATTACCCGTGCATTGAAGTCTCCACCGGTCTGCCCAGCCTGATTGTTCCCTTAAACAGTCTTGACGCCTTGAAAAGATGCCGGGTGAATAAAGATCTTTACGGCCGTCTGATTACACGCATCGATGCCCGGGCGTTATTCGTCTTCAGCACCCAAACTCATAAAAAAGGCAATGACATCAGCGCCCGCTGTTTTCCGATATTTTACGGCATCGAAGAAGATCCAGCCACCGGCTCGGCGGCGGGGTGTCTGGCGGGGTATCTGTCAAAATATGAGGTTCTCGGCTCACCGGATGTATCGGCAAAGGTTGAGCAGGGTTTTGAAATTGATCGTCCCTCGATTTTATATATCAAGGCCTCTCCGGCGCGCCAGGGCCGTATTGATATCTATGTCGGCGGCCGGGCGGAAATGATCGCCAAGGGCGAGTTTCTGTGAGATTACGGCAGTTCGGTCACTGACCTGATAAGTACAGAGCACGCATAAATGGACATTTCGTTATTTGATTATAAACTGCCCGAAGGACGGATCGCCTATTATCCGGCCCCACGGCGTGACGGTTCCCGCCTTGTGATCGTTGACCGTAAAACCGGCGATTTTAAACACAAAAAGTTTCCGAATGTAATCGACTATATGCAGAAAGGTGACGGCCTGGTCATAAATAATACCATGGTTTTCAAATCGCGCCTTTTGGCCCGGCGCGACAGCGGCGGTCGGATCGAGATATTTCTGCTGGGAGAGACCAGATATGACAATAAAATCTGCTGGGAGGTTTTAACCCACCCGACCCGCCGGATCAAAGAGGGCGAGAGAATTAAGTTCGATAATGGAAGTCACCTTGATATCGTCGCCAAACTGCCCACGGGGCGGACTATCATCAAATTCAAAAGCCGCCAGGAAGCCAGGGAGATTATCCAGCGGTATGGACATATTCCGCTTCCGGTTTATATCCACCGCCCCGATGAAAAACGGGACGAAACGCGCTATCAGACTGTTTATGCACAGGAAAATAAAACCGGCGCGGTTGCCGCTCCCACCGCCGGCTTGCATTTCACCCCTTCAATTCTTAAAAGGATTGAAGAAAAGGGGGTCAAAATTATTCCGGTAACACTGCACGTCGGCTATGGAACGTTTAAGACGGTCAAGACCAGAAAGATCGAGGAACACGTCGTTGACGCCGAATACGCGGAAATATCGAAATCTTCAGCCCGGGCTATAAATAAAGTAAAGAAAGCGGGGGGACGGATTTTCGCAGTGGGCACAACATCGGTCCGGACTCTCGAATCGGCCCCAGTCGTTGACGGTCAAATTCAGGCGTTTGCCGGGGAGGTTGACTTGTTCATTTATCCTCCTTTCGAATTCAAAATTGTCGATCATATGATTACCAATTTTCATTTGCCGAAGTCCTCGTTGCTGTTTTTGGTTTCAGCCTTTGCCAGCCGGGAGCTGATTTTAAAAGTTTATTATGAAGCTATTCGGGAAAATTATCGGTTCTACAGTTATGGCGATTGCATGCTGATTCTGTAAAAACTATTTCGGTCTTTTTGTTTAATAAATATATTGGGCCGTATGGAAAATGTCGCCCTGATAGTCGCCGCGGGGCGGGGAATCCGTTTCGGGGGGGATGTCCCCAAACAATTCCGCCCCATCAACGGCCGGCCGCTTTTATCATGGACGGTCGCCGCTTTCGAGAATACTTCGATAATAACCGATATAGTCCTGATCGTTCCTCAGGAATTCCTGCTTTTCGCCAATGAACAGGTGGTGGAACCATTTGGATTTCAAAAGGTTCGGAAAATAGTAGTGGGTGGCGAAACTCGCCGCGATTCGGTATGCAGGGGTCTTAAATCTTTGTCCATTTCGACCCGTTTTGTGGCCATTCATGACGGAGCCAGGCCGGTCGTTGCCTCGGAGGATATTGAGAGGGTAATGAGGGAAGCCATGAATAATCGGGCCGCGATACTTGCACGGGCCGCCACCGACACGGTCAAGCGCGCGGAAGGAGGTTTCATTCTGGCCACTCTGGAGCGCTCCAAAATATTCCTGGCCGAAACGCCCCAGGCTTTTCAGTATGATTTGATTATGTCGGCCTTCGAACAGGCCGGCGGTTCGGACAATGTGACCGATGATGCCGCCCTCGTGGAAAAGCTCGGATTCAAGATAAAAATCGTCGAACCGCGTTATTTAAACATAAAAGTTACGGAAGAGGTTGATTTAATCCTGGCCAGGAGATTATTGGATGACCGCTGATTTGACTGGATTCCGGGTGGGGTCGGGTTATGATTCTCATCGCTTTATCAAGGGTCGCCCGCTGGTCCTGGGGGGAGTGATCATCCCCTGCGATTACGGACTCGACGGTCATAGCGATGCCGACGCGTTATTGCATGCCATTGCCGACGCCTTGCTGGGGGCGGCCGGTTTGTCTGATATCGGCACCCAGTTTCCCGACACCGATAAAAGGTATAAGGATATCAAGTCGACGTTGCTGTTGGCAGAAGTTTTTAAAAAGATCGTGGCCAAAGGGTACCGGGTTAATAACGTTGACGCCACCATCATTGCCGAAGAGCCGAAAATGGCCCCGCATATTTCAATTATGAAAAAGAAAATTGCACGAATATTGTTAATTGATGAAGATGCCATTTCCATCAAGGCCAAATCCAATGAAAATATGGGCTTTATCGGCAGGCGAGAAGGAATCGCCGTTATTGCAGCAGTTCTAATTTTTAAAGACAATGGAACAATCCTTACACCTGATAAATGACTTTCTGGATCGGCTGTTTGCTTATGGGCCTTTCTGGATTTATCTGGCTATTGGTGTCTCGTCGTATATTGAAAATATATTCCCGCCCTTTCCGGGCGACCTTGTGACTATCACCGGCGGGGCGCTGGCCGCGGCAGGAAGACTCGAGGCGGCCGGGGTTTTTATTGCCGCCTGCCTGGGAGGAATGTCATCGGCCATGACGGTTTACTATCTGGGCCGAAAGTATGGACGCCAGTTTTTTCTGACCAAGAATTATAAATATTTTTCCGCCAATGATATTAATAAAATGGAGGCATGGCTGAAACGCCGGGGAACGCTGCTTTTACTATTTAACCGTTTCGTGGTCGGGGCTCGAACGGTGATTATGCTCGTGGCCGGATTGGGGAATTACCGGGCGAGCCGGACGTTTGCTCTGGTATCGATTTCATTTTGCATTTTTAACGGCATACTGCTTTTTGGCGGTCATTTGTTTATTGTAAATTTCGATACGATTGCGCATTATTTCAGGCTGTATGAGAAAATTGTATGGCCGATGATTATTGTTGTCATGGCGGCCCTGGTAATAAAGAAAATTTATGGAATTAAAAAGAATGACAAAAAAGTTTAAAATTCTGGTTCTGGCCGGGGGTACATCCGAGGAACGTCAGGTGTCACTGGTGTCGGCCAAATCCATAGTCGACAGCCTTAAACGGCTGGGCCACGATTATACGGTGATTGATAGCGCCGACGGTGCTTCCCTGCTGGATAGTGACGGCCGCTATTTGCTTCAGACCGACGAAAAATCCGATAATAAACTGGCCCTGAAAAGTCTTGCCACCACGGCTCTTCTCGCCTCGCTTGGCTCATCGTCCGCACGCGATTATGACCTGATCTTTATCGCCCTTCATGGCGGGGCCGGCGAAAATGGTACTCTGCAGGCCTTACTTAATCTGGCCGGCTGGAAATATACCGGGTCTAAAATGCTTGCCTCGGCCGTTTGTATGGACAAAGCATTTGCCAAGATGATCGCGAAAGCCCAGAATATCCCTACCGCCAACTGGCGATTGTTGAATATTAAAAACAAAAAGAACATTGATCAATTTATTGCCCTGATAAAAAAGGATTTCAATCTGCCGTTGATTGTTAAGCCCAACAGCTCCGGGTCCACGGTCGGACTAACGCTGGTAAAAGAATGGGATCGGCTTGCGGATGCGCTCGGGCTGGCCCAAGAAGTCGGTCCTGATATTCTGGTCGAAGATTATATTAAGGGTCGGGAAATCACCGCTGCCGTTCTCAACGGCCGGCCTCTGCCGCTGGTGGAGATCGTGCCCTCCAATGAACTCTATGATTATCAATGCAAATATACCAAGGGGAAATCGAAGTACCTTTGCCCCGCCCCCATCGATGCTCAAGTGGCGGCGGACATTCAATCTATGGCTCACACGGCCTATACGGCCATCGGTTGCTCCGGCCTGGCCCGGGTGGATTTTATTCTGGGCGCTGGAAACCGACCGTTCTTTCTGGAGGTTAATACTTTACCGGGTATGACCGAGCTTTCCTTGGCCCCGATGGCGGCCAAAGAAGCCGGGATGAGTTATGACCAACTGGTGCAGAAAATTTGTGAGGCGGCACTAAGTTAAACGGGGAAACAATGGCAACGGATATCCGCGGTATTATTTTTGACCTGGGTTCAACCCTGATAGAATATGAATCAATCCCATGGGACGATCTCGGTCAACTGTGTCTTGATGCCGGTTATGAATTTTTAAAAGAAGCCGGTTATGCGGTTCCGGATAAAAATGCCTTTATTTCTGAATACGTGAAGATTCGCGATGATTATCGCAAGCATGCCGGGGAAACGCTGGAAGAATGGGTCATCACCGATGCCATCAGAGATTTGCTGAACGCATTCGGCTTGAATGGAAGGCGATATTTGGCCGATAGTTTCTTTGCGGCTTATCATGTGCCGCTTGCCCGGCAGGTGACTATGTTTCCAGAGGCGCCGACAGTTATCCGGGCTTTGAAAAATAACGGTTATAAAATTGGATTGGTTTCCAATACTATTTTCCCTGAAAAGATGCATATCGACGAATTGGAAAAATTCGGATTATTTCCCATGTTCGATTTTACCGTTTTCTCCTCCTCTTTCGGTAAAAGAAAACCCCATCCGGATATTTATGGCCATGCCGTGAACTTGATGGGTTTTCCGCCCGAGGAGCTTCTATTTGTTGGCGACCGGTATATCGAGGATTATCAGGGGCCGATTGATTTTGGAATGAAGGCCATCATCAAATTCAGGCAGGGAAGAGAATACCCGGAACCAATGCCCGATGGCGTCGTGGTTATCGGTGACCTGACTGAATTACTGGCTTACCCGGGTTTGAAAATTGACGATAAATGAAGCGATTTTTATATTGATATCGATTTATTGACCGATACTGATTAAAAGGCAGGTTATTTATGGCACTTACTTTTACCAATACTTTGACGCGTAAAAAGGAGGTTTTTCAACCTCTTGAAAATAACCATGTCCGCCTATATACCTGCGGTCCGACCGTCTATGATTTCGCCCATATCGGCAATTTCAGAACCTATATGTTTGAGGATCTTCTGCGCCGTTATTTAAAATACAAAGGTTACGCGGTAACGCAGGTAATGAATTTGACCGACATCGATGATAAAACCATCAAAGGTTCCATCGCGAAAGGCATCACCCTGAAGGAATATACTAGGCGCTATATCGATGCTTTTTTCGAGGATCTGGATTCGCTTAAAATTGAAAGAGCGGAGGTATACCCCGCCGCCACGGAACATATCGAGGAAATGGTTAATCTAATCAAGAATCTTAAAGCCAGGGGTATCGCCTACGAAGTCAACGGAAATTACTATTATTCCATTGCCAAATTTCCGGATTATGGCAAATTGTCGCATATCGATTTAAGCGGACTCAAGGCCGGGGCAAGGGTATCATCCGATGAGTATGATAAAGAAGCCGTATCCGATTTCGCCCTGTGGAAAGCCTGGGATGCAAACGACGGTGATGTCTATTGGGAAACCGAGTTGGGCAAAGGTCGCCCGGGCTGGCATCTGGAATGTTCGGCCATGTCGATGAAATACCTGGGCAAAACGTTTGATATTCATTGCGGCGGGGTGGATAATATCTTCCCGCATCATGAAAACGAAATCGCCCAGTCGGAAGCGGCCAATGAACAGCCGTTCGTGCGCTTTTGGCTCCACTCCGAGCACCTGATTGTCGAGGGGCGGAAAATGTCAAAATCATTTAATAATTTTTATACCCTTCGGCAAATACTCGAAAAAGGTTATTCGGCTTTGGCCGTGCGCTATGTTCTGATTTCGACTCATTATCGTCAGCAGTTGAACTTTACTTTCGAAGGGCTTGATGCCGCCGCCAATGCTCTGGAACGCTATAATGATTTTTATGTGAACTTGGGTGATTATCCGGGTGGACAATCAACGGGGGAAGCCGGGCCGGTCATTGATAAAATGCTTGGGGGTTTTGAGAGCAATCTTGATGATGATTTGAATATATCCGGAGCCTTGGGAGAGGTCTTTGATTTTATCCGGGAGATCAATCGTCTGAAGGCGGAAGGGCGATTGTCCGCAGAAGAACGAACGCGGGCCTGTGAAGCGCTGGAAAGAATCGATACAGTTTTGGGGTTTATTAAAAAGGACGAAAGTGACCTTGAAGTCGAGGTCATGGATGCCATCGAGAAACGTATCGCCGCTCGAAAGGCCAGGGATTTTGCGCTGGCCGACAGAATCCGCGATGAGCTTCTATCGAAGGGGATAATCCTGGAGGATACTCCGGGCGGGACCAAGTGGAAAAAGAAAATCTGAACCGGCGCATTTTTGCGGCCGGGGTGCGATATTAGCGCTTGACATATGGCCGTTATTAAATATTTTAAGGGCCAATTAGCTATACGCCGGCGTAACTCAGTTGGTAGAGTAGCTGATTTGTAATCAGCCTGTCGGGGGTTCGATTCCTCTCGCCGGCTTTTAATACGGCGGTGGGAAAGAGTATGGCGGGTAGCTGATATAAAATACTTTTGGAGGGGTTCCCGAGTGGCCAAAGGGAACAGACTGTAAATCTGTCGGCGAAGCCTTCGGAGGTTCGAATCCTCCCCCCTCCATAAGAATCAGAATTGTCTTCCTGACATCTCGAAACAGTCTGACATTCATACGAATTTGGTTTTCGGCTTTGACATTCATGGATTTTGATTATCCAATTTAGCCCGGACTCTTGTGTTTCTATAAAAACCGAAAGCCCCCTTGGGTAAGGGGGCTTTGGTATTTATGCTGAA
>CALAMC010000107.1 GCA_937925655.1 uncultured candidate division Zixibacteria bacterium
TTATTGGCCAGCAGATAGCGGCGGATTTTTCCCGACGGCGATTTGGGGATGTTCTCCCGGAATTCGAGTATGGCCGGGACTTTATATGGCGGGAGGTATTTGTGACAATGTTTCAGCAGGTCGCATTCGGACAGGTTGGCATCCTGTTTCAAGACGACGACGGCCTTGATTTTTTCGCCGAGGAGTTCATCGGGGACGCCCACCGCGGCGGCTTCATAGACGTCGGGATAAGCGGTGAGAACTTCCTCAATTTCCTGCGGGCTGACCCGATTGGCGCCGACTTTGATAATATCGTTACGGCGGCCGACGATATAGAAATACCCGTCTTCGTCGATGCGGGCCAGGTCATTGGTATGCAGGCCGCCGCCTCTTAGGACTCTGGCGGTTTCATCGGGGCGCCCCCAGTAACCGAGCATGACATTATCGCCCTGCGCGACGATTTCGCCGGTCTGGCCGGGTTGGCACAAATTTCCATGTTCATCGCGGACGGTCAGGGTGACACCGGGTATGGCTTTACCGATGGAGCCGATTTTGTCGGGATGCAACATCGGCTCAAAGTACGACAGTCGTGCCGCGGCCTCGGTTTGACCGTACATGACAAATAAACGCACCTTTGGCAAAATTTCGAGGATTTTTCGGGTCAGCGCGGGAGCCATCGGTCCCCCGGCTTGCGTGAGGTATCGGAGATGATCCCATTTTAATTTGGCGATATTGGTTTTATGCATCAGGATGGCATAGGTGGAGGGGACTCCGGAAAAGCCGGTAACCTGTTCTTTGGACATGATATTCAAGATCAGGTTCGGGAAAGCAAAGCGATGATCGATGACGACACAACCGCCGACCCGCATATGGGTGAGAAGGACGGAGTTGCCATAGGCATACGTGAGCGGCAAAATGGCCATGACTTTATCATATTCGGTCAATTCCAGGTATTCAACAATGGAATCGGTGTTGGCGACCAGGTTATTATGCGATAGCATGACTCCTTTGGGAGCGCCGGTTGTCCCCGACGTGTAGATAATCATGGCCAGATCATTCGGCTCCAATTTTACATCGGGGGCATGGCCATTGGTATTGGCCAGGACTTTCCAAAAATCTTCCTGTTTGACGCCGCAATCCAGGGGGTTATTGGCGCAGGTATTATCAACGATGACGATTTTGACGCTATTCGATTCTTTGATATAGTCGGTAACAAGATGTGCGTATTTGGCCTGAATGATGACGGCCGCCGGGGTACAATTCATCAGAATGGCTTTGGCCTCGATTTCGGTGGAAGCGGTATTGAGAGCGGTCACCACGGCGCCGGCTTTAAGGACCGCGAAATATGAAACGACATAGTTAATAGACGATTCCATGACGATAACAACCCGATCGCCTTTATCGACACCGGCATGATTGAGATAGGAAGCCAGGCAGTTGGCGCGCTGGTTTAATTCGCCATAAGTCAAACGGGCATCCGTATAGACCAGAGCGTATTTATCCGGACAGATTTCGGCCCGAGATTCGATGAAGTTATGAACCAGCATGCTGTATATGTTTCATTTGAAGTCGTCTGTTGTAACCGTTTAATCGGCCAATATTAGCATTTTTGGCGCGAAAGTCATACATTAATTTGGGGGGCAAATTAAAAAGCTCAACGTTGTATAATGGTGCTATCGCCTGTGCCCGCGCCAAATCAGCCCTTTCCGGGTTAAGTCAATATTATAATTATTCTTATCGGCATATTATATCAGTCGAACAGGGGCATTTTTATTTGAAAATTTTATAAAAACGCGGTTTCAGGCAGGCTGTATGGAAGTTTTATCCGGTTGGACGAAAAGGGGTTCCGGGCGGAATATATTTGTTGAAAGTTCGGTCTTCCGGTGATAATTTCGTAATGTTATGCACGGGAATTCATTCATAGAAATCGCGGCGATACTGGGCCTGTCAACCTTGCTGGCCATTGTCGGGCAGAAGCTTCGCCAGCCGCTGTTGATCATGTTTCTGGCGGCGGGGATTCTGGCGGGGCCGTCCTTTCTGGGTCTTATCGAAAGTTACCAGCAGATAGAACTACTGGCCCATATGGGCATTGCCCTGCTTTTGTTTATTGTCGGTCTCAAGCTGGATTTGAATCTGATTCGTTCCAACGGCCCGGTCGCGCTGGCCACGGGCCTGGGGCAGATAATATTCACATCGGCGATCGGTTTCGGTATCGCCCTGCTCATAGGTATGAACGTCATCAGTGCCGCCTATGTGGCGGTGGCGCTCACGTTTTCGAGCACGATTATAATTGTCAAGCTTCTGTCGGACAAAAAGGAAATCGATTCTCTTCACGGCCAGATAGCGATCGGGTTTTTGATCGTTCAGGATATCGCCGCAATACTGGCCTTGGTGGGGCTGACCACTTTCGGAAGCACGGTCACGACGGAAGGCAATGTATATATATCGGCCATAGTCATGCTGGTCAAGGGGCTGGGGCTTCTGGGAGTGATAGCATTACTGATGAAATATGTGTTGCCCCCGTTTACTCGTCGGCTGGCCCACTCGCAGGAGCTTCTGGTATTGTACGCGGTGGCGTGGGCGGTATTTTTGAGCGCCGCCAGTGAACTGCTCGGATTCAGCAAAGAGGTCGGGGCGTTTCTGGCCGGAGTATCGCTGGCCTCGACGGGGTATCGCGAATCGATCGGGGCGCGGTTGACGAGTTTGCGGGATTTTCTGCTTCTGTTTTTTTTCATCGATCTGGGAGCTCGTTTGGATTTCGACACGGTCGGCTCGCAGGTCGGAGACTCGATCTGGCTATCGCTTTTTGTCCTTGTCGGCAATCCTTTGATCGTTCTGGCGATCATGGGCGTAATGGGGTACCGTCGGCGCACCGGATTTCTGGCAGGATTGACGGTGGCGCAGATAAGTGAATTTTCGCTGATCGTGGCGGCGCTGGGTTTGAGTATCGGCCACATCACCGAGGAGACGATGGGGCTTATCACGCTGGTTGGGGTTATCACCATTTTCGTATCCACCTATCTCATTCTATATTCGGGGCAATTGTACCGTCTGCTTTCGGAGCCGTTGAAAATTTTCGAAAAACGTAATCCGCACCGGGAGGCCGCCCTCGACACGCACGGGATATCATCGTCGGTGGATGTCATAATCGTGGGACTGGGCAATTACGGAAGCGGGGTGGCGGAGTATTTATTACGTCGCGGCAAGGTTCTGGTGGGTGTGGATTTCGACCCGTTGTCTCTGGAGAAGTGGTCGTCGCGGGGGATATCGGTGTTGTATGGTGACGTGGCCGACCCGGAGATTCATGACCAGCTACCGTTGAACAGCGCTCACTGGGTGGTCAGTACGGTTCGTTCGAAAGAATTGAACCTGGCTTTGTTGCAACAACTCAAGAACCGGGGGTACAAGGGCCGGGTGGCGGTGACGGCCACCAACCAGGACGAAGTCAGCGAGTACGAAAAGACCGGCGCCAATGTCGTCTTCCGACCGTTTGCCGATGCCGCGGAACAGGCGGTGGATGCCCTGACGTATGCCATGGAGTTTTTGACCGAAGATATCAGCTGGCCGATAAACTTCAGAGAAGTTCGTATCTCCTCGGATGCCTCGGTGGCCGGGAGCCGAATCAAGGACATCCCCTTACGGGCGGAAACGGGGGTATCGATTCTGGCGGTCAACCGGGCGGGCCGGGTCTATAATAATCCCGGGCCGGATTTCCAGATTTACCCGGGCGACAGGCTGGTCATCATGGGGACGATCGAGGATTTGAGACAGGCGGAACTGCTTTTAAAACGGTTTCAGGACGCCGACGATACCAACAATCAGCCCGGCAAATTCACTCTGGCCGAAATCGATATATCGGACAACCCGCAAATGGCGGGGCAAACGCTGGCCGAAATACAATTCCGTCAGAAGTACGGCGTCACCGTGGTCGGAATCAGAAGAGGCGAAGACCAGATTGTGACGCCGGCGTCATCGGAACGACTGGCCGCGGGCGACCGTATGATAGTGATCGGTGACGCCAAGGCGATAGATTTATTGAAAGGGAAAGGGAATCAATAACCGTCCGGTTTCATTCGGCGGCAGAGTCATTTTTATAATAATCACAAAGCGCAAAATCGATAAATTTGTATAAAGAGAAACAAAATCATTTATCGGAGGGTATATGCCAAAGTTCAAATCGGGTTTGATCGTTTTTTTGGTTGTATTGATTTGTATTCCGAGTGCTTTTGCCCGCAAGAAAAAGGACAAAACCGGAGCCATTGTCGAAAACGTTTACACCGACGCCGAGTACGATTTCAAGCTGACGATTCGCGAAAACTGGCAGGGCAAAGTGTTTTCGGAACCGAGCAATTACCGTCTCGAAGTCGAGCAGACAAATCCCGAAATCCCGCCCGAATACGCCGAATATGCCAGCGAAATGCCGCTTCCGTCGATGAGCATATATCTGGCTACGGTCGATTTGCCGCCGGTGGCGTTTGTGGACAGTCTTTTAAGCCAAACGTATAAGTCGGACCAGAAAAAAGAAATACTCAAGGACGTCGATTTCTTCGATGAAAGCATCAGCTTTCAGGGGTTTACGACGCGTATCAAGAAAGGTGTCAAATTCGGTGATCTGGATGGAGTGCAGTGGGAGGGTACCGCCCGTTATAATATCAAGATGGGCGAGCAGTCGATATCCAATGAAACCGCGGTCGGTCTTCTGGGAATCAAGAAGGGCAAGAATTTGCTTCTGTTTTTGACCGGGCATGACAAGCGGTATTTTCGGAAATTATTCGACGAAGCGATCGAAATGGCGATGAGTGTCAAGTGGTAAAAAGCCGTTTTGTGACGTTTATCATGGGGGCGCTGGTTTGGGTCGGGTCGGCCGATACTCGCGGCCAGGATTATTGCTGGTTGCAGGATTATCATAACGATAATGCCATATGCAACGTTGCTGTCGCGCCGGAAGGTTATATAAAGACTTTGGCGGTGTGCGGAAGTTTCGCCGACTGGTTGAGGCATTTGCCGCTCAAAGAAGATGGGGCTACGGTCTTTTTGTATGACGGCCGTCCCAAGGGCAATCAGGCGGCGCACTGGGCGGTAATCGATATCGACGTCGGGGACAAGGACCTCCAGCAGTGCGCCGATGCCATAATGCGTCTTCGCGCCGAATATTTGTATTCGAGAAATTCATATGACAATATCGCGTTTAATTTCACCAGCGGCGATACGGCCCGGTTTCGGGATTGGATTGGCGGGATGCGGCCGGATGTTGAAGGCAGTCGTGTCACATGGAGAAAATCGTCGCCGGTGGATTCCTCGTATCAGAGCCTGCGCAAATATCTTGATATCGTATTCACCTATGCTGGTTCCTATTCGCTGAACAAGCAGTTGAAACCGGTGTCGGATATCGACAGCCTGGCGGTCGGGGATGTTTTTATACAGGGTGGTTTTCCCGGCCATGCCGTGATTGTGGTCGATATGGCCACTCATAAGGACACGGGCAAAAAGGTTTTTCTTCTGGCCCAGAGTTATATGCCGGCGCAGGACATGCATATTTTGAAAAACCCCAAAGACGCGGCTTTAAGCCCGTGGTATTCGGTTGATTTCGGAGAGACGCTGGTCACGCCGGAATGGGTGTTTAAGCGCGGGGATGCGAAGAGGTTTTGAAAGCTATCTAAATCGTGTCAACAAGTCGTCCTGTGAGGAGGGGCTATCAGTATAAATGGGCGGCCATCCCTCCTGTCAATTAAAGGGCTTGATGATTACAAATATTCTTATATCTTTGAACCTTATTTGATTTGAAACGTAATTCAACATTATGGATAGATTTGTGCCCGCCTTTATAATTGCGACCGCAACAGCCTTACTTTATTAAATAAACAGGAGGAATTTTAATGACAAATCGTTACGGTTTCCGCAACATGGCCGGTCTGCTTCTGGCGACCCTTCTGGCCCTGGTGTGGAATGCCCCGGTTCTGGCGCAGGTCGAAGAAATCCCGACCCGCGATCAGATCGAGGACAAATACAAATGGGATTTGAGCGATTTCTATCCCAGCGATGAAGCCTGGGAAGCGGAACTGGCCAAACTTCAGCAGGTGATCCCGACGCTGGCCCAGTATGAGGGGCGTCTGGGCAAGTCATCGGATATCCTGGCCGAATTTCTGGAACGGTCCGACTCCGCCGGCATGTACTGGCATCGCATGTATGTTTATGCCAATCTCAAGCTGGACGAGGACAACCGGGTCAGCAAATATCAGGATATGAGTCAACGCGCGTACGGCGTGTACGCGACGTTCAACCAGTTGACGTCGTTTGCCGAACCGGAAATACTCGCCATCGACAGCAAGAAACTTCAGAAATTCATAAATACCAATAAACGTCTCGACGTTTATCGTTTCTATCTGGAGGATTTAATCCGGCGCAAAGAGCATATCATGGCTCCGGAGGTGGAAAGGATACTGGCCATGTCCGGCCAGGTCGGGCGGTGGCCATCGCAGATTTTCAAGATGCTCGACGAGGCCGATATGGATTACGGCACGATTACCGATGACAAAGGCAACGTAATAGAGCTGACTCCCGAACGTTATGGCCGTATTCTCGAGGGAACCGATCGCGAATTACGTCGCAAGGCCGCGATGACGTATGACAGCGCCTATGCGCGACTGGAAAACACTTTGGCGGCGACCATGGCGGCGTCGTTCACGACCGATAATTTCTATGCGCAGGCGCGCAATTACCCGTCGTGCCTGGCCAGTTCGCTTTTCGGTAATAATATCCCCGAAGAAGTCGTACGTAATCTGGTCAAGGCGACCAACGATAATCTGACCACGGTTTATAAGTTCAACACGTTGCGCAAGAAAGTGCTGGGTTATGACACGCTGTTCAAATATGACATGAGCGTCCCGCTGGTCGAAAAGCCGGATATCGAGTATGATTATGCGACGGCCCAGAACATGGTATTGACCGCTCTGGCGCCGCTGGGGCAGGATTATCTGAACAGCGTTAAAACGGCTTTCGATTCCCGCTGGATCGACGTTTATGAAACCAAGGCCAAGGGAACGGGCGCTTACAGCTGGGGCACCTACACGGTTCACCCGGTCATGCTGTTAAATTTCAACGGGACGCTTAATTCGGTGTCGACGCTGGCCCACGAAATGGGTCATGCCATGCATTCTTATTATACATATAAAAATGAGCCCTACACCTACGCCGGACATTCCCTGTTCTGTGCCGAGGTGGCCTCGACCTGCAATGAATCGATTATGCTCAAATACCTGCTGAAAAATTCCACCGATAAGAAGGAGCGGCTGTATTTGCTGGATTATTATATTCAGCAGATTATCGGGACGTTTTTCTCGCAGGTCATGTTTACCGAGTATGAGCTTCGGGCACATGAGATTATCGAAAGCGGCGGGGCGTTGACGGCGGAGTCGATGCGGGCGATGTATCGCGAGATATTCGAAAAATACAACGGCCCGGATTTGTATTTGCTTCCGATAAACGATATCGGCTGTTTGCGTATCAGCCATTTTTATCGTCAGTATTACGTATATCAATACGCGACCAGCTATGCCGCATCGCAGATGCTGTCGCAAATGATTCTCGAGGGCAAACCCGGTGCGCAGGAAGCCTATCTCGAATTCGTCAAAACCGGTTCTTCGGCCTACCCGATTGACATTCTCAAAAAGGCCGGAATCGATATGACCTCGCCCGAACCGGTGAACAACGTGTTCAAGGTTCTCGGCGAGCTGGTTGATATGTATGAAAGGGAGCTTCTGGGGAATTAAGGCTGTAATCGTCGGTTTTTTTGAGGGTGGACAAATCCCTGCGTATATAATATATTGGATTTGTTCACCCTTAATTTTTTAACGGGGAGGAATATAGTGATTAGATTTTTGCTTGGGACTTTAGTGTTGCTGTTAGCGGCCGGCTCGGCCATGGCCGACATGTCCGATTCCGCCAAAGCGGTCGTTACGGAAAAGGCTAAAATGACGACACAAGCCGAGGAAAAACCGGCTGATAGTGTGTCGGCCAAAAAGGAAGAAATGACACCCAAAGAAATCACCACCGAATCGGGACTGAAATATATCGTGCTCAAAGAGGGCGCTGGTGCGGTTCCGAAAAAGGGCGACATGGTCAAAGCCCATTATACCGGCTGGCTGGTCAACGGCACCAAATTTGACAGTTCGGTCGATCGCGGCGAACCGCTCAAGTTTCAGGTCGGGGTCGGGCAGGTTATAAAAGGTTGGGATGAGGCTCTTTTGAGCATGAAAGTCGGCGAGAAGCGCAAGCTGACAATACCGGGGAATCTGGCGTATGGCAAGAAAGGTTATCCCGGAGTTATTCCGCCCGACGCGACGCTTATATTCGACGTCGAGCTGCTGGAAATAGTCAAATAGGGCAAAAAGGATGTTGACATATCCTCGGCTTTTTTTATAATGTCTTTCGCCTTTTTGAGGCCGGGGGTGTAGCTCAGTGGTAGAGCATCTGCCTTTTAAGCAGGTGGTCGAAGGTTCGATCCCTTCCACCCTCAAAAAGTTTTGAAAATGCGCCATTAGCTCAGTTGGTAGAGCAGCTGACTCTTAATCAGTCGGTCCGGGGTTCGAATCCCTGATGGCGTATTTTTTATTGTGTGTAATTAGGACTATCAATCAAAGGGTATTTCGAAATTCCTGTTCGGTTTTATATAGAGGCAATTGTGGGGATAATCGAAGATGATATTGAAGCGACGGATAGGGTTATTGCCCAGAATGCCATTGGCGCCCTCCTGTTTGGAGCGGACTTTGGCGGGGGCGAAGGCGGTGCGGATATCGTGAAGCATATATTTCCCGATTTGTAAACCGGCGCTTTTTCCATGCCGGCCTTTTATTTCGCCGCTTAAGCCGTAGCCCAGACTGCTTTCTATCACGCTGTCGGGCATGGTGAATTTCTGCTGGTCGTGTATTAAAAGCTCAAGGGCTTCTTCGGACGCCAGGTCAATATATACCCGCATGGGGACGACTTCGCCGGGGATGACTTCGACGGTGATATCGAGAAAAGGAAGATTCTTTTTCAGTTCAATGGGAAGGCACAGCCAACTTGAGTCGGCCGTGGTGTCGGTGGTGTCATGAAGAAATATCATATTTTGGTCGTAGTCGATTTCCACGATGTAATGCCCGAAAAAATTCCATCCGACGACCCCGTCGGTCGGGAATTGCCGGGTATGACTGCTGTGGGAGACAATTATGCGCTGGTTGGGCACGGTGACCTCACCGAAGGCGATATGTCCGGTTTCGATCATGGTGGCGGTGGAAGCCTCGCCGTCGCCCGCGCCGCCGACATTGACGGTGACCGCACCGGTGGTGTCGATCAGACCCAGATCTGACAGGTGGAATAAATAAACGCCGTCGAAGCCCATGCCGCTGTCGAGTATCAAACGAAGGGGTGATGAGTCGTTGACGGAGGTGGGGATGATAACGCGATTGCGGTCGATGGTGAAGGGCACGGTCAGGATTTCCTGGCCGACGGCCAAATTCGGCAGGATACAGAGTATTACTAACATCAGGGTGAAAAATAATTCAGGCATTCATGGTCTCCGTTTTTCGTTCCTATATATCCGTTTCATTGGAGAATAGACGAATTGAGAAAAGATTTGTCAAATTGAAAATCAAGTTCTATACAATCCAAAGGCAAGCCTTGGGCGACACGGGCATATGAAGTATTCGGGACCTGCGGAGGGTGTCAGGCGTTTTTGCCGGGGGCCGGCTCGTGATTGCGAAGCAAAGTCGATGAGTTGGTTTGCTTCTTCTTGAAATCTTCTATGCCGCGCTGAATACGGCTTTTGAATCCATGCGGCGCCACCCGGCCGCACAAGCCGGTTCCGTCGGGGTTAAGCTTGCACATACGAAAACACCAGGGGGACCGGTTTTTGGTCATCGGGCATCCAAGATAAGTGTAGTTTTTTAAACTCTTTCGAATATTGACTCGTTTGT
>CALAMC010000108.1 GCA_937925655.1 uncultured candidate division Zixibacteria bacterium
ATGCTTCTATCTAAAACGACTAATTGTCAAAAACAAGACTTTTTCAACAAGCCCTGAAGCGGTGGGGCACCCAAGCGATTCAGTCTATTATAAATCGTTCCTATTATTTTTTACTTATGCTGTTCCCGGCAACCTATAGAGTGATTCTATTTCTCCCGATAACTCACCAGCGCCGAGGCCTGGGCGGTGGGCATGATGCGAATCTGGTTGATATTAACATGCGGCGGACGCGTCGCGCAAAACAGGATCGCTTCGGCCACGTCCTGACCGGTAAGCGGCTTGATGCCTTTATAGACGTCTTTGGCGCGGTCTTTGTCGCCGTGGAAACGGACAATCGAGAATTCCGTCTCCGCCATGCCGGGGTCGACCGAGGAAACCCGTATCGGCGTATCCACCAAATCCATCTGCATCCCTTTGGTCAGGGCGTCGACCGCGAATTTGGTGGCGCAATAGACATTACCGCCGGGATAAACATCATGCCCGGCAATCGAGCCGATATTGATAATATGCCCGGTCTCCCGCTTGACCATCCAGGGAATAATTACCCGGCTGACATAAAGCAGACCCTTGATATTGGTATCGATCATCTCCTCCCAGTCGGTCAGGTCGCCTTCATGGAGTTTGGACAGCCCCCGGCTTAACCCGGCGTTGTTGACGAGGATGTCGATTTTCCGCCAGCGCGCCGGTAAGGAATTAAGCTGTTTGATGACTTCGCGTTGCTGGCGAACGTCGATTTTAAGACACAAGCTGGTGGCCCCATAATCTTCGTTTAATTTCTGGGCCAGCCGTTCCAGGCGGCTTTCCCGACGGGCCGCCAGGATCAGGCGGGCGCCTTCACGGGCGAATGTGCAAGCCGTGAAATAGCCGATACCGGCCGATGCTCCCGACACAAATACCGTTTTGCCTTTCATGGATATCATTGATATGGTCCTTATATAATCAAGATTAAAGCCATGGCCAATTTATCCGCAAAAAACGCCATTGTCAAGGGCCATGCTCTCCGGGCGGGATGAACCCGTCATATACTGGAATCATACCCATAATTTTAACCCGTAAATTCCGAACTATGTCAAAAGTTGAATCTTGAACAGTAAGTTATATTGTTGAGAGATAATAATATAACAAGCGGCGCGGTAAAAGTCGGGCAGGCCCGTGCGGGGGCATGATATATGCAAGATAAGCATAAAGAATAAGGATACCGGGTGATAAAATAATCCCGAATCGGGCCGATATAGGGAAGAGGCCATAGCCGAACCCTTGCGGCCCGTAACGAACGGGAAGGAAGGGTCGAAATGGCTTCAACGAAAAAAAAGGATGTTTTCGTTCTGCCGCGAAAGATATACTGGCACCTTTATAGCCTGCAGAGTCTTTCCGGAGAGAAATTTATTAAGGTAGTAAATAAAATTTTGAATAAGGATTTTCAGCTTATCAAATAATACAGACCAAACCAGGGGCTAACCGGTCAATAATTTTTTTATTGACTAATAGACATTTGGGATATATGTTGGCCGGAACCTGAAGTCAAGGCCTCTTAATAGTGAGGTTTGTATTAGATGATTTTTGCTGATGGCGTATAAGAAATTATCCATAATGGTAATCGGCGCAGGCCGAGACAGCACGCGGCAATTCCAAATCCCGCAAAGGCTTATATATAGTTGTTTACTGCTGGTCGTGGTGCTTGTGGCGGCGAATGTCTTTCTGACATTTTCATATCTCAAATCCAAATCGGATACGCGGTTGATTGACCAGCTTCAAACCGAAAACCGTCTTTTGGCCGATAAATATGAAGAAATTCGGGGTGAGGTTTCCCAAATAAGCCATATCTACGGGGAGTTGGTCGATAAGGAAATTATTATCCGCAATATATTCGGTTTGCCCGAGATTTCTTCCGACGAGCGCGGACTGGGTATCGGTGGCCCATCAACCAAAATAAACCCGGACAGATTCTCCGAAGCCATACGGCTGGCTCATTCCACGGAACAGGATGTCGAAGCCTTGCTTCGCCTGGCCAAATTCGAGCAAGTCAAGTACGAGGAAGTTTTCAATACCCTGGCCGAGAAAAAATCCATCCTGGACCATACCCCATCGATTATGCCGGCGCGCGGTTATATGAGTCGTGGCTTCGGAATGAAAAACGATCCTTTCACCGGATATCAGCGCTTCCACGCGGGCATCGATATTGCCAATCGAACGGGAACCCCAATCTATGCGACCGCCGACGGTGTCATCAAGATGACCGGAAACATGGGTGACCTGGGCAAGCTGGTCGAAATCAATCACGGTTATGGTTATCGTACTCGCTATGGACATTTGAGCCAGATCAAGGTGGAGCGGGGTCAGAAAGTCCGCCGGGGCGATTTGATCGGCCTGATGGGCTCTACCGGCTATTCGACGGGTCCGCATCTCCACTACGAAGTCATTAAAAACAATAAGTCCGTAAATCCACTCGAATTTATTTTGAATTTTTAGCCTGTTTCTCCAAAAGCAAAAATCAAGGCCCGCCGGGCCTTTTTCTATTTATGGGTTTTTCCTTTGGAAATTCGGGATGAGTTATACGAAACATTGTCAAAAATCGGTGGAACAATGTATTGGCCGGGCACGTTTAACTGATAAAAGAGAACTTAAATTATCCACTTTATGTGGACCGGATAGGTAACAATGCCTGATAAAGCGACGAAAAGAAAAGTCCCCACTCCGGAAGATATTCAGCTTGAGCTAAAAACCCGCGATATTATCCGGGAAATAAAAGAAGGCAATGATCGGGCGTTCGGCGAGCTGGTGCGGATGTATCGCAATCAGGTGGCTTCGCTGGCCTATAAAATGGTCGGCGATTACGATGAAGCGGCCGATATTACCCAGAATGTTTTTGTCAAAACCAGCCGCAACATCTGGCGTTACGACGAGAATAAGAAATTTTACACCTGGCTGTATCGAATCACCGTCAACGCCTCGATTGACTATATGCGCAAACACCATCGCCACCAACATGAATCGATAGAAAACATTCAGGAGCAGGCCGATGAAAAATATGATTCTCCGGAAATTTCGTATCAGCGTGACCAGCTCCGCAAATATATCACCGATGCCGCCGAATCCTTGAGCGACAAACAAAAATCGGCCTTTATCATGCGCGATGTGGATGGCTGTCATATCAACGACGTGGCCAATGTCATGAACATGCCGGAAGCGACGGTGCGCTGGTATCTCCACCGGGCCCGCGTTAAAATCCGCAAGGAGCTGCTTAAGAAATGCCCGCAGCTACTTCTGACCCTCGGTTTAAAATAATCTTTCGGCGCTTCCTGTTTGCGCCGCAATAAAAATCTTCTTATTTTAAAAAACTGCTATGGCCGAACTTAATCTTAAAATCCAGGGAATGCACTGCGCCGGATGTGCCGCCGGAATCGAACGTAACCTGCGCGGAGCCGCCGGTATCGACGACGTGCGTGTGAATTTCGCGACCGGGTCGGCCCATATAGATTTTCAACCCGCACTTACGAATAAAGACAGGATTCGCGAGAAAATTATCGAAATTGGATATGGCGCCGAAGAGGCAGTCGAGCCGGAGCAGGCGTTCGACCTGTCCGATGATGAACAAAATCACGCCTTGCGGCTGTTTCGACAAGCGTTGTTTTTCACGATTCCCGTGATGGTCTTGAGCATGAGCGATATGTTCATAGGTCAGCCCCTGTTTTCGACCGGTTTCAAAGGCCTTCTTCTGATGTTATTAACCTTGCCTATCCTGTTTTTCGCCGGACGGGAAATTTTGTTGGATGCCTGGCGGCAGGCGAAACATCTCCGCGCCAACATGAGTACTCTTATAGCGCTGGGTTCACTTGCGGCCTATATTTACAGCACATACGTTATTATCGACGTCGTCTGGATCGGGCACCTGATACACCCGCACTATTATTTTGAATCGGCCGCCATGATCATCACGCTGATTCTGCTGGGGCGCTATCTCGAAAGCCGGGCCAAAGGCCGGGCCCGCGACGGCATCCGGGCACTTCTGGAACTTCGACCCGACACGGCCACCGCCGTCATTAACGGCGTTGAAGTGCAGGTCGAACCGGCGGCTCTTAGAAAAGGCATGACCGTGGCGGTCAAGGCCGGGGAAAAGATCGCCGCTGACGGAATTATCATCGAAGGCGAACCATCGATTAATGAATCTATGCTGACCGGAGAGTCGGTCCCGGTCGAAAAAGCTATCGGTGATGCCGTCATCGGTGGCTCACTGAATGGCAATAAAGCCTTCAGGTTCAAAGTAACCGGAACCGGACAGGAAACTTTTCTGGCGGGAATAATCCGGCTGGTCACCGAAGCCCAGAGTCGTAAGGCCCCGGTTCAGAAACTGGCCGATAAGGTTGCCGGCATATTTGTCCCTGTCGTGCTGGTGTTTGCGGCGATTACATTTGCCGTCTGGTTTCTGGCCGACAGGTCCAGTCCGATGCTTTTAACTGCGCCGGTAGCGGTTCTCATTATCGCCTGTCCCTGCGCCCTGGGTCTGGCCACCCCGACGGCGGTCATGGCCGGAACCGGACGCGCCGCCCGGCGTGGCATTTTCATTCGCGGGGCCGATATTCTGGAAAAACTGGTCAAAGCGGGTAAGGTCATATTCGATAAAACCGGAACATTGACAAAAGGTCAATTTCAGGTCGTTTCATATCACGCGGTCGATGGTCAGAATCCTGTCGAACTTCTGCGCCTGACGGCTTCGGTCGAAAACGGCTCGCAACATCCGCTGGCGCAGGCGATCACGGCGAAAGCGCGTGACAGCAAAATCGAACCGGTTGCGGTTAAGAACCTGACCGAATTTCCGGGGTTCGGACTGAAAGGTGAAATTGATGGCCGCACGGTTATCGTCGGCAGTGGCGAAACCATGACCCGGGAAAATATAGATATTTCTTTCTTTGAAAACCTCGCTCAACGGGAAATGGCGCTCGGACGCACGTGTATATATTCAGCCGTCGATGGCCGCCTTCTGGGTTTGTTTATTCTGTTCGATACGGTCAAGGATGAAGCCGCTCTGGTTATCGACAAACTGGTCAAATCGGGTCGCGAAGTAATTATGCTGACCGGCGACAATCAGCGCACGGCGACAGGCGTGGCCTCGCTATTGGGCATTTCGAAATTCGAGGCAGGAATCAAGCCGGGCCAGAAGTCGATCATAGTGCAGGCGCTTCAACAATCCGGAGCCGGCGTGGTTATGGTCGGCGACGGCATCAATGATGCTCCCGCATTGGCGGCGGCCGACGTCGGCGTGGCGCTGGGAACCGGTACCGACGCCGCCATCGAGTCGGCCGATGTCATTCTGGTGCGTGACAATCTGGAAACCGTTTCCGAGGCCTTCGATATTTCGGCGCTGACATACAGGACAATAAAACAAAATCTGTTCTGGGCGTTTTTCTATAATGTCCTGGCCATTCCGCTGGCGGCGGGTCTGTTTTACCCGGTTTTGGGCTGGTCCCTGTCGCCGGTCATTGCGGCCGCGGCGATGTCGATTTCATCAATCCTGGTCGTGACCAACTCGGTGCGACTGCTTAAAACAAGAGATTTTCCGGCATGAGCATTTCTTTGATTGTCGGGCTGGGCAATATCGGCCAGAAATACGCCGAGACCCGCCACAATCTCGGATTTAAAGTCCTGAATCTTATTTCCCAGAAATGGAATTTGCGGCCGCGACCCGGCCCCGGCGATTATTACTTGCTTGAAAAAAATATTGGGAGCCGGTTAATTCGACTTATCTGGCCGACCACTTATATGAACAATTCCGGACGAGCCGTCTCTCAAGCCATTGAGCAGCATAGCGTTCCGATAGACGAAATGATTGTTGTCTATGATGATTATAATCTGCCGTTGGGCCAGTTGCGAATTCGCCCGGCCGGCTCGGACGGCGGTCATAATGGAATGGCCTCGATTATTTATCATCTGGCCACCGAAAAGATAGCTCGAGTGCGTCTGGGTATCGGGCCGGTGCCGCCGGAGGTTGACCCGGTCGATTTTGTGCTGGGCGGTTTTATGTCAAATGAAATTGAAATTATCGAGAAAACGCTTGAAAAAGCGGCCGCGGCCATATTATATTCGCTAAACAATCGCCTTGAAGAGGCGATGACAATATATAACAATAACCCTGCTCCGGAAAACCCATAATCCGGGGCCGATAGACCGAAGGGAGGTGCCTTAGTGCGCTTGTACGAAACCACGTTTATTCTCGGTCCTCAAGCCGACGAGGCCACGTTCGATCGTCAAATCAACGCCGTCTCCGATGTCATCAAACGTTATAACGGCAAAGTTTTCGATGAAGACCGCATCGGTATTCGTCGTCTGGCTTATCCTATCCGGAAGTACACCCAGGGATATTACGCCCGCCTGATATTTACCGGAGACAACAGTGTTCTGTCCGAACTGGATCGCTTTTATCGCCTCGAAGAAGCCTATATCCGTTATCTGACGGTGGTCTTTGAGGGCAAGTTGGACGAAGAAACCGGCAAGGTCGCCAGACCCATGCCGAAAATTCGGACTCGTCCCGAGATTGCCCGCGATGATGCCGATGCAAAATTGACCTTGACCGATCATGAAGATGATTCGGATATGGATGATGACGAGTAGTGGCATGATCGCGGCCGATGCCGATATCCGTCGGGAATTCCCTCGATGGATTTTGGCTGACAGTAACTGATGTAATTAATTTTGTATATAACTTAATGAGGAATAAATATGGCGGACTTTGAAAGAAAAAGACGCAGAATCTGCCGGTTCTGCGAAGATCACATGGATTATATCCCGCACGACGATGATCGTATTTTGAGAAGATTTATTAATGAACGAGGCAAAATTGTCCCGCGTCGTGTTTCGGGCAATTGCGCCAAACACCAGCGGGCGCTGACCCGGGCTATTAAAAGAGCCCGTCATCTGGCGATTCTGCCTTTTGTCAGCGAGGTTTACCGTTAATTACGGATTAGTGCTATGTCCGATTGGAGTCCGGCAGATAAAATCGTCACGATCCTGGGGGTCATGACCATCCTGTTTTTCCCACTGGTGATCTATATCCCGGTTCTGGGCTATATCGTGCAGACGGCCGCGATCTTTGCGGCGATGTATCTGGCTTTCCGGCGTCGAGGAGTCATCTTGATGACCGCGGCGCTGGCATCGCTGGTCATGGCGGCGTCGGTCTTCGGATTCGGCCTGCTTTTGGTCATGCTGTGGGGATCGGTGCTGATTCCGGCATCCATTATGGGCTGGCTGTTGAGCGCCGGGGCGCCGACGGCCCGGGCTTTCCAGACAGCAATGGTTTTGTCGGTAATGGCCACCTTGATATTATTCTGGGGCGAACGCGACCTGTTTTATGCCGCCTTAAACCAAACCGATGAATTTCTGGAAAGCGGCATAGCGTGGGGAAGTCTCTCGGAAGCACGGGCGGAAGAGGTCCGGACATTGATGCAGGCGTTTGTCGCATTGGTAAAAAGGCTGATGCCGTCGCTTATGGCCCTTTCCGGCGTGGCCCAGTTGTTCGTGGCCTGGGTCGCTTTGATAATCCTGTCCCGAAGCCTCAACGAATATGCCCCCTCCTTCCGCAGTTTTTTATACTGGAAAATGCCGGCATATTACGTCTATGGCGTCGGTGTCTTTCTGCTGTTGCGCCTGGTCGGGACGGAGTCAATGAAAATCGTCGCCGACAACGTGATCCTCTTTATCGGATTTTTCTATGCCGTATTCGGATTTTCGGTGTTGGAGTATTATCTCAAAAAAATACGGCTGTCACTTTTCTTGAGAATTTTGTTTTATATAGGTATATTGCTCCTGCAGGTTCCGGGATTGATTCTGGCCGCGGTGATTGGTTTTATCGACAGTTATTTCGATTTCCGGAAAGTCAGGGCACGCCTGATTGGCTGATAATGATTGAAAGGATATAAAGATGAAGGTAATTTTGAAACAGGATATCCCGGATCTGGGCAAGGCCGGCAAAATAATCGAGGTCAAAAGCGGTTACGCCCGTAATTTTCTGATGCCGCGCAATCTTGCCATCATGGCCACCAAGGCCAATGTCCGGGCCATCGAAGAGATCGAGAAACAGAATAAAACCCGGGAGCGCAAACTTCGCAACGAAGCCGAAAAACTCAAAGCCAAAATGGAACAGATGTCGCTGACCATTGAAGTCCTGGTCGGTGAAGAAGATAAAATTTTCGGGTCGGTGACGGCGCAAAATGTGGCCGAGATGCTCGAAACCGAAGGCATTCGCGTCGATAAGCGCAATATCAATCTCGAAGATCCGATCAAGTCGCTCGGCGTTTACACCATACCCGTCAAGATCGAAAAAGACATTGTCGCCAATGTTAAAGTTTGGGTAATAAGGAAGGCCTGATCATGGCGATGCTTGAGGTCAAAGTCGATGGTCTCGCTCTGGACATGACGACCAACTCGCCCGTAATTATACTGACGCCGTTGGAAGGGCAGAAGGTCCTGCCGATTTGGATCGGTCACAGTGAAGCCTGGGCGATTGCGATGGAACTGTCCGGGGTTAGCCCCAAAAGACCGATGACCCATGATTTGTTGAAAAACGTAATAAACCATTTGAACGCCACCATGGAACGGGTTGAAATCACCGAGCTTAAGGATCAGACATTTTATGCCCGGATCCGGATTGCCTCAAACGGCGAAAAGATGGATATCGATGCCCGGCCGTCGGATTCGATCGCGCTGGCCTTGAAAATGGGGGCGCCGATTTTCGCCGCGGAAGAACTGTTTAATCTTCAATCCTCCCCGGAAAAACCGTCCGAGATGACTAACGACCCCGAATCACTGGCAGACCGTTTGAGGAAAATTAATCCGGAAGACTTTGGCAAGTACTCGCTTTAATGGACTTTATGATGTGCAGAGCAATTGCCGCCGCCGTTTTAATCTGTCTTTTTTCGTGTTTATCTGTCGGGGCGGACCAGGAAAGCTCCCGGTTCAATGAAGCTTTCAAGTTTCTGGAATCAGGCGAGAATGCGGCCGCCTTCCGGGCCTTTTCGCAGTTGACCGATTCCTATCCCGACTCGAAAAGTATCGACAAATATATTTATTTTTGCTCCAAAGCGGCCATGTATGCGGGCTTGTTTACGGAGAGCCGGGCGGGGCTGGAGCGGTTGATCGCCGACTATCCGGTTTCGATGTATGCACCTTACTCATACTATTTTCTGGGCAATGTTGACTATCACTTAAAACGGGTCGGACCGGCGGTTGATGCCTATATCAAGGCTTACAGCCTCTCCGGCGATAAGCGTTTGACCGACCTGGCGGTGGAATCATTGATCGGGATGGTGGCCGATTATGGTTCGCAGGCGTCGGAGCGTATCATCGCCGCCACGATTCCGGTCGACCGCCGCTGCAACCTCATGATGCGTATTGCGCGGAAGCTGTTTACCGAAAAAAATTATCAGCCCATCAAGTCATTTCTGGCTTCGTGTACTTCTCCGGAAGCCCGCACCCTCATGGACGAGGCCGAAAAGCATCTCCGACAGAAACCCGAATTCGCGGTTGTCCTGCCGTTATCGGGCGAAATGCAGACGTATGGTGAAGCGCTTCTCAATGGTATCACGCTTCGCCTGGAGCAATTTAACAAATCATCCGAGCTGGACGTCAGCGTTGTCGTGTATGATACCGAGGGGCGAACGCTCGAAACGGCGCGAGTGGTTAAGAGACTTAGCGCCGAAGACATCGCGGCCGTTATCGGCCCGCTGACTTCGGAAGCTACCGCGGTGGCTTCGGCCGTGCTCGCCTGCGGCGATATGCCCCTGATTGCTCCGGCCGCCGGACAGGGTGGTCTGACGGAGCTATCGGCAACTTGCTTTCAACTGATACCCAACCTCAACTGGCAGGGGGTCCGCATGGCTGATCTGGCTGTCGATATTCTCGGGGCGCGGACAGCCGCCATCATGACGCCCACCTCGCCGGATAATCTGGCCATGGCGGCCGCTTTTTCCGAACGGTTCCAAGCCCGGGGCGGCAAGGTCCTGGCCATTGAATATTTCCGTGTTCGCGAGACCGATTTCGGGCCGTTTGTCAAGGATATCAAATCCCTGGTTCTGCCGGAATTGCTCGAACCGCGTGTATTTTTGAATGAGACCGGCGATACGGTCGACGCCGAGGAAGTGAGCGCCCGGCTCGATTGCATTTATATCCCCGCCGAAGCCTCTCAATTGAGATTGCTCTTGCCGCAGATTCAGTTTTATGGCCTCAAAACCACGTTGCTGGGGGCCGACGGTTGGGGACATAAGACCGTCTACGACCTTGGCGATAATGTCCTGGGGAAGCACTATTTCACATCGGGTCTGATCATGGATGATGAAAGCGAGCGGGTTCGTCAGTTCTTCTTCGATTTTGATAAACGTTTCGGTTATCAGCCGGGCCGTCTGGAAGCGCTGGGTTATGATGCCGCGTCGCTTTTATGCGCGGCTTTTGCCGCCGGCAATTACTCCCGTGAGGAAATCGTCCGCTATTTATCTTCGATTAAAGGTTATCGCGGCGTGGCCGGCGACGTATCATTCGGGAGCAACCGGGAAAATGTCGACCTGCCGATTTATCAAATAGAATACGGCAGACCGCGAAAAGTGGATTTTCGGCTTGGCCAGAGATAATCAGGACAGACTCATCGATTTTATCAGGCAGTATAAAAACGCCTTGGTGGCTTATAGTGGCGGTTTGGATTCATCGCTGGTGCTGTGGGCGGCGATTAAGGCGCTGGGGCCGGGACACGTCCTGGCCGTAACCGCTCTTTCGGAATCCTATGCCACCGGTGAAAAAGAAGCCGCCCGCAAAGTCGCACGGGAACTGGGCCTGACGGAAAAGCGCCACCGTTTTATTACCACTCACGAAATGGACAACGAAAACTACGTAAAAAATCCCGCCGACCGTTGTTATTGGTGCAAACATACGCTTTACACCGAACTCGGCGCCATTGCGCAACTGGAAAATATGGTGGTTATTTTTGACGGCACCAATCTGTCCGATACGAGCGATTATCGCCCCGGCCTGAAAGCGGCCCGCGAAATGCACGTCGTCTCACCGCTTCGTGAAACCGGCCTGACCAAAGACGATATCCGCCGCATCGCCCGGAAAAATCAACTCTCCTTTGCCGAAAAACCGGCCACGGCCTGCCTGGCGTCGCGGATACCCTACGGAACATCTATAACCACGGAACGCCTGCGCATGATCGACCGGGCCGAGACCGCTGTGCGCGAGGCCGGGTTCGAGGGATTCCGGGTGCGTTATCACCACGATGTGGCGCGGCTGGAATTAAGGCCCGAGGATTTACCGCGCCTGCTTAATAAAGCCATAAAAGAAACATTGATCGAGAAGATTAAGCAGGCTGGATTCAAATATGTCGCCGTCGACCTTGAGGGGTATCGGACGGGATCGCTGAACGAGACTCTCGGAAAGGATAAAAAATGACCGATAAAAAATTCGCACTTAAAATGGTGATCGACGGCAAGGAAAGAGATATCACTTTTGAAGAACTGGCCCTGTCGAATAACCTCGCCCAGGAAGCGTTGGTGGGGCTTTTGATCGATAAGAAAATTATCAAGGCCGAGGATTTCCTGAATAAAATGCAGGAAGTCAACAAACAGCGCTACCGGTCGGTCGAGGATCTGAATAAAGAAAATTAGATTCTGTATGGACGACGCCGAAAAGAAAAAACAACTGTCGCTGGAATTCGAACTCGCGGCGGAGGAACGCGAATCCGAAACGCCGGGCGAAAAAAGTTCCGGCGAGACTCTGGAGTGGACCTGCCACCCGGCCAAACAAAATCGGCCGCGAACGATACTGGTGACGGCTTTTATCGCTGCCGTCGTTCTGGCCGTGTATTTCTGGACTTATTCGGCGTTGTTTACCATACTGGCAGTTTTAATTTTAACCGGTTCGCTGGCGGCGTACTATTTCCCGACCCGTTACACTCTGACCGACGAGGAAATAATCATTAAAACCACCACCCAGCGGCTGGTTAAAAAATGGGCACAGTACCGGTCGTACTATCCGGATAAAAACGGAGTGCTGTTGTCACCGTTCGTGCGGCCCTCACGGCTGGAAAACTTCCGGGGCGTCTATATCAGGTTTTCCGACAATAAAGACTTGGTCATGGGCTTTGTCATGCATAAAATGACCCCGGCCGGCGGCGAGCCCGAAATCGGAGGGGAGAACTGATGTCACTGTTCAAAGGGCCGGTGGACCCGCCCGAAGGCGGTGCGCCCGGTATCCCCGAAGAGGAAGACGCTGTTCTCGAAAAAGTGGCCAAGAAAGTCATCCGGTGGCGCATGGCTGTCCCGGCGATTCTGTTTCTGGAATCGGTCAAACCGCTCAATTATATCGGCTCGCAGGTGATGGTCTTTTTCGAGCCGGTCGTGCAATCGCTTTTCAATTTCAAGGATTATGACAATTTCCGCATGGCCATGGAACGCCGCGAAAATGTCGAGAATCTCCTCCAGAAAATCGAAAAATACGACGCCATCGCTTTCAACCGCGAAAAGAAAATCAAAAAATTCATGAAGGCCGAAAAGAAAACCTGGAAATGGCATCAACGCTGGCTGGGGATTGCCGCGCCCAAAGTTCAACTCCCCGAAGATTTGCGTGAACTATTCCCCGAAGATTCTCCTAAAAAATAGCCATTTTTCCGGCAAGATCGAATTTCGGACTGTATTACCGCCTTCTTTCATCCGATAATAGATATAGAATGCGATACTTCAAGAGAGCCAAACTGGAACTGGATGCCCTTGTTAAGCCGCTATCTGTTAACGACTTAACCGCCGGCAAGCCGAACCTGTACGAAGGCATTTTCGGCAAAACCCAGAATATCAGCGCCAGCGGCGCCATGATCGAGCTGACCGAGGAACTGGGCCCCAATTCTTATGTTATGGTTCATATTTATCTCGATAAAAACGATTTCCCCACGGCCATTCCGGCCCAGACGGTATGGTCGAAACCCCATAATAACATCAGTCAAACCGGTATCAGATTTCTGACCCGCCGGGAAGTCAATGAAATGACCGGACAACAGGAAAACAACGATGACCTGCCCGGATATATGGGGTTTACCGAAAAAGAGCAGGAAGCGCTCGACCATCTGCTCGATGATATTCTTGAAATGCCGGAAGACGAGGAAGAGTCTTAATCAATTTTTACCGGCTCTGCCCTGAAATGATTGGACATGATGACTCCGGCTATAATTACGCCGATCCCGACCAGAGCCATCGGGGGAAGCGTCTCGGCGAAGAATACAAAACCGATAATCAGCGCATAGACTATTCCCAGATAATTGAAAATACTTATATTGGAAGCCCGGTCCGCCTGGTACGCTTTGGTCAGATAAATCTGTGCAACGGTGGTCAATAAGCCTACTGCGAGCAGAATGACAAGCTCGCTCCAGTCCGGCCAGATCCAGTCGGACAAACTATAGATTCCGACCAGCGGAACCGTCACCAGCGGAAAATAAAAAACGACCACCAGCGGATGATCATAATCTTTCAATTTGCGGACGAAATTATAAGCCAGGGCCGAAAAGAAAGCGGCGCATATGCCGACCATAAGGCCGGTAATCGTAATGCGGGGATCGAATCCTTTGACCATGACCACCCCGCCAAAGGCAAGTACCAGAAAAATCCACTGCATCGGCCGGGCGTTTTCGCGCAAAATAAGGCCCGAGATAAGGACGGTAAAAATGGGCGAGAGGTGGTGAATGGTCACGGCCGAAGCCAGCGGCATTTTCTGAAGAGTATAGAAGAAGCATATCAGCGCCCCGGTTCCGGCCAACCCTCGCAGAATCAGATATTTTTTATTATTTCCCCATGGATTCAGCCTTGCCCTGACAATCATAATATACCCGACCACGAGCGTGACAATGGCGCGAAAAAAAACAATTTCATGCGATGGGATGCGTGAAAGCATTTTCACCCCGGCGAACATGAGAGCAAAAAAGAAAGTTGCCACGAGGATATATTTGGCTCCGGGGGTAAGGCTCAAAATGGCCCGATGGTTCAGCATTATCGGCTCGTATGGTTTCATCAGGCCGGTAAGATAGTCAAAATTTGCCGTCCGGCAATGGCTGAATGTCGGCTTCGAATAAATAAAGGGAAATTCAGGCTTTGAATTTCCCTTTATTAAGAACTCCTGCGGGCATAGAAGACCGGAGGCAGTATAGAATTGCCCGCGCATAGATCACATGTTATTTAAAACCATCCCAGTCTATCGATTTCCGGTATCTCTTCGCTCATCTGTTCGGCGAGGTCCGCGATGTCATCGGCCATATATTCGATATCTTTGGCGTAGCGTTCCAGGTCTTTGGCTTGAGCCTCAATCAGTTTTGCTTCGGCTTCGACCTCGCGCTCCAGATCGTCGGTGTCATAATTGGGCGAAAGAAGATGAAAAACCTTAAAAAGAGCCGACACTCCCAGCTTGGCGCCCTTGATACCGACTTTGGCGCCTTCTTTGCCGACCAGTTTCGCCTGTTCGGTCAGCTGATGTGTCTGTTCATAAAATTCACCGACCAACCGCCGCTGGTTATCGTCCAGCTTGACCTCACCGCCATTGATTATCAGGTCGTAATTCCCGGTGATTTTAACCACGTCGCCACGACGGTCATGCTTGATGACAATAGTACTGCCCCGGAAGCTTAAATCGGCGTCTTCCAGAATGCTATGCCCAAAGTATTTGTTACGAGAAAAATGCCTGTCAAAACGGTTGGTTTTATCGATTACGGTGACGCCATGATCGTCGTCGAAATCAAAGTTGAAGTCCTCGAAATCGATATCGTCGAAATTGATATCATCGAAATCAAAATCATAGTCATAATCATAATTATACGAGTACGTGCGTTCGGCTTTTTTCCCGGAAAACCGGTGACTGGTTTCCTCGGCGCCGGCGACGGAGACGATTAGAAAAACCGACAAAATGAGCGTTATGAATATTTTCATCGGGACGGACTCCTGCAAATTTTTTGGCCTTTGTTTTATTTGACGGAAAAATCGCCCAAAAGTTGCCCCCAATGGAAAAAACGGAGGGCCTGAAATTACACCGGCGTTGTGCCCTCCGTGTGGCCGCCCCAAGCTTGTTTGGGGCGGAATAAAACCCCTCCAAATGAATTTGGAGGGGCCACACTCAAACCTCAAAAAAGCATCGTGTTGTGTGACCGGCAGACGCCCTCGTCTGCTGGTTTGACGGATTAACTTGCCTGGTTGAATTTATCTCGAACCTGCGCAAATTCATCCGTTCCCGGACGCTATTTCACCGACCTTATAAACTCCATCAAAGCTTTGAAATCGGAATCATCCTCGAGAGAATAATCATAATCGATATACTCGAATTTGCCATCCGGCCCGACCACGAATACCGACCGCTGGAACATGCCATAATCTTCAATATAAACCCCCATCTTGCGGCCGTAGTCGCGGGTATGGTCGGCCAGGAGTTTGAAATTGAGATTATGATGCTTGGCCCATTCATGCTTGGTGAAAACGTAGTCGCCGGAAATGGCCAGTATTTCGACGCCGAGGTCCTCGAACTGTTTGAAATTATCGCGGAAGGTGCACATCTGGCCGGTGCATCCGCCCGACCACGCCGCCGGGTAAAAAGCCAGAATATAACGCTTGCCCATGAGATCCTGGTTGGAAATCCCCCGCATAAAAATGGAATCTTTGGTGGCGTAGGGAAGTTTGAAATCGGGCAATCTGTCGCCGACCTTGAGCGTATCCGCCGCCCCGGCGATAATAGGCAGGATAAAAACTATGAAGAACGCGTAGCCAAAAATCTTTTTCATTATCTTCTCCCGTGTAAATCGTTTTATGATAAAACCCCGGGAGAAGGAAGCGTGTTCCGTAACTTTTATACGCTCACTTCGCCAGATTCTTGAACGGCTCGAAGCTCATGAAATCGGCGTGGTGCACGATATAGGCCTCGGCCGTCCGTTTGACCATGTCGCCCTCACCGGCGTGCGCCGCGATGATGTGACAAACCTTGTCCGGCACGCCGCAGGCCATCGCCAGAGCCACCCCGGAGAAGGGGTGACGGACATACTTGCCCATATCCGACACGACCGCCTTGCCGTTCACTTTGTCGTACTCCAGAAGCTTGCCCACGTCGGCCAGTATCGCTCCGGCGACCACCACGTCCATGTCGAACGGAAGATTATTGCCGAAAAAGTGGGCCATGACTTTGGCCGATTCATAGGCGATGTGCACCACCGCCCGTTTGTGGGCCATGAACGATACCGGGCAGTCCTTGACCAGAAGGGTGAAGGGTATCTCGTTCAAGTCTTTGGCCGTTAAGGGGCTTTTTTCGAGCGCCAGTTTCCAGGTGGCGGCGGTTTGGTGACGGAGTTCGTCGCTTTTAATCCATTTCAATTCCGGCCAGAGTTCATATACTTCGTCGGACATATTATTCTCCTTTTTTTTCGAATTATGTTTGCGTCAAGATAACTTTCCGCCGCAGTGAAAGTCAATGGAAGATTGAGCGGAGTCAATTGCCATGTGAATTACCCGGTGGGTTTGAGAACCCAACGGGCACAGGCAGACCATGCCTACCTAATAAAACCCAATTTTAGTGACCGCCAGACGCCCT
>CALAMC010000109.1 GCA_937925655.1 uncultured candidate division Zixibacteria bacterium
TGCGCAGGGCGACGTGCACACCGACGGATACCTGAACCTGCTCGATATAATATATTTGATAAGGTACCTTTATGGCGTTTCGACGGGCTCCGCCCCACCGAGATGTCTTTAAATTGGGAGGATATTATGTCAAAGAAATTATTTTTCGCTGTTGTTGTTGTCTTGATTATATACGCCACCGCTGCGGCTGTGGATTTCCGGGTGGAGTATAAGAGTCGGATCATCGGAAATACACTCGCTTGCGGTCGTTATTTTACGATTGAATTGTACATGAATAATGAAGATGCACAAAGAAATGGTTATAGCATGCCTTTGCGCATTTATGGCCCGCAATCGAATGGTGTTGATCGGATTTACTGGGTTGATGCCGGCGGTCGCCCGGAAACAGGTGGTTCCGTTGAGATTTTAAACGGTTTTGGGCCAGATGGCGATAGATTCCCTGTGGGAAATGAAATTAGAGTTTGGAGTTGGGATGGGATTCTCCCGGATACTATCAATCATACGACATGGACAACATCAGGCGGCTGGCCACCGGGTGAAGGCGAGCTTTTGGTGTATAGATTCCATGCCAGCGCGGATTTCTGTGATTATGGCGACTTTGGGTGGTTATGCATTGATTCAATGGGCCATGCTGATCCAACATATGATTGGCTATGGCTGCCGGTATCTGGGCCATTTGGCGGGCCATATTGTGCGCGAATTGAAGGGTGGAGTACGCCCACGGCTCCACGGTTTATTTCTGGATGTCCGCCGGATGTTCTTGATATTAACTGGGGAACAGGCAAGAGAGACACTTTAACAATGGACGTGGGCCTTCCATACGAAATCCCGAATAATGCCCTGTCCGGCGTTTTGGCCAACTTCGGAGAGGTTATTATCACCGATTCTTTGGGGGAATTTGAAGGCGGGGCATTTATAGATTGGTCTTTTGATGCCGACTTCGATATGCTGGGATCCTATGACGTGCAAATAATGGCTTATGACCATTATTCAATACCTTATGATCACGCCGTTGTAAGAAATGCCTGTGATTTTACGCTTAATATTATCAACACTCCTCCTACTGTCACTGCCGATTGTGGGGCCACTATCGATTGTTGCATTGGAACGTCGGTCACATTCCCGTTCCAGGTTACCGATGTCAACACCGGCGATTACCTCACTTGCGATCTGGTCGAGGACGCCGGGGGACGAGCCTCTATTCACTGTCCGAATAAACTGCTTACCTTCACCGACGATGGCAATGACGGTGAAGCGGTATACGAGGTTATCGCCTCCTTCAGCGACCGGGCCGAAGATACTACCTTTTGCACCATTTATTTTAACGTCCGCGCCTGTTGCGGGGACGTCAACGCCGACGGTAATTTGAACCTGCTGGATATATTATACCTGATAGACCATGTCTATGGCACACCGCCCGGCCCACCACCGGGCCAGTTCGCACAGGGTGATGTGGTCACCGACGGGTATCTCAACCTTTTGGATATATTATACCTGATCAATTACCTGTATGCCGTTCCGGCTGGCCCCGCCCCACCGAGATGTTAATAAAAAAATGATAGCATAAACGATATTTGTAATTG
>CALAMC010000110.1 GCA_937925655.1 uncultured candidate division Zixibacteria bacterium
AGAAAGCCAGCTTGCCGACAAGTTGATGGGTTTTTTTACTGACCATAACGAAGTCGCTGCGATCGGTCGTCTTTTCCTTGGATCGCTGGCGGGCGGCCATCTCTTCCGGAGTTGTCAGAGTGACGGGGCGGCAGGTCTGCGAGGAGGGGCCGCATTTCAGAAACCAGGCATAAGTAATTAAATAATCATCGGGGATGGCCGGGCGAAGGTAAATCCGGCGGCCTATCAGATCCGGGGTGGTCGAGATTTTTAATTCGTCACCGTTCATGATACTTGAAAACTGGCTATCACTCCGGCAAGGAGGTATTACAATTATGGGCAGGGTTAAAATAATGCAAAATTTGTAAATTCCAATAAAGTTATTTGAACTCAACAATTAAAATATATATTGGCTCAAAACAACGGGTAAAGAATCGTAATAATGAATATGAATGCAGTGATTTGGTTTGCGAAGTATCATCTTCCGGCGATTTTGTATGCGGCGTTGATTATAGCCGTATCTTCGATGCCGAATCTTCATGCCGGAGCCATCAATGTCCCCGGACTGGATAAGGCGGCGCATTTTGCGGAGTATGCCATATTTTCGGTTCTGGTATTCAGGTCGTTTGCCAATATTTCATCCCGGATGCATATAAATTACACCTTTCTTTTAAGTCTATTGTTTATTTCGATTTTTGCTATAATAGATGAGTTTTATCAGCGCTACATTCCCGGCCGTGATTCCGACGTGTTAGATATTATTTTCGATCTTCTGGGTTCAATATTGATATTATTTGTTCTCTGGCGGTTGGCCAAAAGGTAAAAAGCGGAATCATGACAGAGATTTGCCGCAAATATGCAATAATTTGCCTATCCTGTTGGCGCTATTTAACTTGACAATTCGGCTCATATTATTATACTATTGTTGCTGACTTATAAGGGGTTAGCGGTTTGGGAGGGGGGTGGAAGAAAGTCTTCGGTACTTGCTTTGCTGCCATAAAATATGAGTAATAGCGAGGTTGGAGTTTAAATTGGTGTGAAGGGATAAGCTTTGTATTTTACTCATAGGCGACTAATAAAATCTTTACAATTATATGATATCTAAATGACTTATCCTTTTACCGCCAGATAAGGGATAGATGGATATTCGTTATTATTTACAACATAATAAGGAGCGTATTATGCGAGGTACGATTCTGAAGTACGTATTGGCTCTTGTTTTCGTATTTGCGACAAGCGCCGGTGCGGCTAACGTTTTTATTGACGCCGAAGTCACGTCATCTGGGGCCAATCCCGAAGTCGTGGAAATGGGCGATAATTTCACGATTGATATTTACATGCAAAATTCTTCGGGTCTTACTATTAATGGTTACAGCAGCACGTGGACGATTTTCAGTCCAACTGGCACTAGCGTGACGTACACCGACCTTGGTGGCGCCATGTATGGAATGCCGAGTATGATTATGGGTTATAACGGCTGGCTTCCATCGTATACCCCAGGGGCTTTTTACTGGACGACCATGAACGCCTATACCATGTTTAATATGGATGGCGCGTTGCCGGACACATTCAATCATACCACGATTTCGTTAACGGGCTGGCCGGCATCGGACAACACCCGTAAACTTCGGTTTAAAATAGGCATGAACAGCGCGCAGGCGGGAACAATTTGTATTGATTCCATTAACTATGCGCCGAATAATACGTTTGATTGGCTTTGGGCGCAGAGTGCCGAATGGGTGGGCAATGCCTTCTGCTTTAATGTCATAGACCCCAATGCCCCGCAGAATGACCCGCCGGTGCTGGGTGCGATTGGCAACAAAACGGTGGCCGAAGGCGCGACGCTGGTTATTGAGCTTACCGCCACCGACCCCAATGCTCTGGATACATTAGGTTTTTCGTATGAACCTGCTCTTGCCAATGCCACCCTGGTCAACAATACCCACGGTGATCGTACGGCGACCTTTACATTCAGTCCCAATTATACTCAAGCCGGTTCCTACCCGGTAACCTTTACGGTTTCCGATGGAACCGAGACCGACAGTGAAGCGATAACGATCACGGTCACTAATACGAATCGGGCTCCGGTGCTGGCGGCGATCGGGAATAAATCGGTAGATGAAGGCGCCAGCCTGGTCATTAACCTGACCGCGACTGACGCTGACGGTGACGGTCTTGTTTTTGGAGTCACTCCGGCCATTGCCAATGCCAATCTGGTGGATCATGGCAATGGTTCGGCGACCTATACTTTTAATCCCGATTATACTCAAGCGGGGTCATACCCGGTGACATTTTCGGTCACGGACGGTACCGACTCCGATTCGGAACCGATAACCATCACGGTTTTCGATGTCAATCAACCGCCGGTTCTGGCCGCTATCGGCAACAGGAATGTAGCCGAGGGTGCCATGCTAACCATAAATCTATCGGCCACGGACGGAGACGGTGATAATCTGGCGTTCGATGTTGATCCGATTTTGGCCAATGCTACTCTGACCGATAACGGTAACGGCACGGCCGTCTATGAGTTCACGCCCGATTATACTCAAGCGGGTGATTATACGGTTGAATTTTCGGTCACCGACGGTACCAATACCGATGCCGAAACAATCACGATTACCGTGACCAATACCAACCGGGCTCCCGAATTGGCCGCAATCGGCAATAAGATCGTGGCGGAGGGGGGTACGCTGATAATTGATCTTACGGCATCTGACCCCGACGGTGAGGATCTTACCTTCGCGGTTGATCCATCGGTTCCAAATGCAAATCTTGTTAATAATTTCGATAATTCGGCGACATACACATTTAATCCCGATTATGATCAGGCGGGTGATATAGTCGTCACGTTTTCGGTGACAGATGGTGATCTTGAAGATGATGAAACGATAACGATCACCGTCACCAATACCAATCAGGCTCCGGTTTTGTCGCCGATCGGCCCGCAGGGGGTTGAGGTCGGGGACATGCTGGCGTTTCCAATAAGCGCGACCGACCCGGATGGAACGATCCCGACCCTTCATGCGGAGCAGCTCCCGGACAATGCCAGTTTTGATGATAATCTGGACGGAACCGGATTTTTCTCGTTCACGCCGGAGGCCTCGCAGGTCGGCCAGCACGAGGTTCGCTTCTATGCCGATGATGGTTCTTTGATTGACGAAGAGTATGTCATTATTACGGTAACCATGGGCAATGTGGCGCCGGTTCTGGATCCAATCGGAGACAGAAGCGTCGCCGAAGGGGACCAGTTGATAATCGAACTTAGCGCCTTTGATGGTAATGGTGATAATTTGTCATTTTCGGTCAATCCGGTGTTGTTGAATGCGGTGCTAAATGACCATGGTGATGGCACGGCGACATATACTTTCAATCCGGACTTTACGCAAGCCGGGGTATATCCCGTGACGTTTTCCGTGACCGATGGTATTCTTGGTGATAATGAGACGATAGAGATAACGGTTATCAACGTAAACCGGGCGCCGGTGGCGGTTGAGGCCGAACCGATGACGGTGGATGAAGGCGGGACTCTTAATTTCACGTTTGAGGCTACGGATCCGGACGGCGACCCGCTGTTTTTGAGCGCCGAGGATGCCCCGGTCAATTCCGACTTCAATGATAACGGTGACGGCACCGGCGACTTTGTCTTCAATCCGGATTTCCAGCAGGCCGGAGTCTATGTTATCCGGTTCATTGCCACCGACGGTTCTTTGAGCGACGAAATTGAGTTGGAAGTAACGGTCACTGACGTGCCGCAACCGCCCGTGCTGGCGGCCATTGGCGATCAGTCTGTTATGGAAGGTGAGACCTTAATACTGTTGATTTCGGCGACCGACCTTGATGGCGATATATTGATTTATTCGGTGGATCCGGAATTGCCCAACGCCACATTCACCAATAACCATGATAATACTTATTCATATATTTTTACGCCCGCAAGTGATCAGCAGGGCGAATATGAAGTGACGTTTTCGGTGACCGACGGTATTTTCACCGATGAAGAAACAATCACGATTACGGTAATCGACGTCGTTCCGATTGTGGTCAAGACCAATCCGACCGTTTTCGACGTCACTTTGACCGAGGGCCAGTCGGCCAGTTTCGGTCTAAACGTTTTCGAGGAATTCGCTCGTAACGTTGATTTCACCATTTCCGAGAATGTCGGTTGGATTAATATCATTCCGTCGTCGTCGCCGTATTATACTACGCCGATGACGTTCAATATCAATATTAATACCATCGGTCTGGCGGCGGGCGATTACAATGCCGACATAACCATTTCGGAATATTCCGATCTTAAGCAGTTCGACGAAGTGATTGTTCCGGTTAATCTGACAGTTAAGGCCTTGAGCACGCAGCCGGATTCGGTCTGGATTTCGGCGGTGCCCGGTATTCCCGGAAATGACGCGATTGTTCCGGTTTATTTCAAGACCGAAACGATGCTGACGGCTATCAATCTGCCAATAACCTGGAATTCCAATCATCTGGTTTTGAATGCCGTAACTTTTGACGGCACCCTGATGAGCGGTTATGACACCAAATCGGTGACGATAAACAATGCCTCTCGGCGGGCGATGATCACGATTGCGCCGATATTCAACGGCCCGATTCTTCCGGGTCGCGGGATGATGGCCAAGTTGCACTTCTCGATTCTGGAAACGGCGATTCCGTCGTTCGTGAATATTGACACGACGACTATTATTCCGGGCGGTGGTTTGGCTTTTGTCGATGAATATTATAATATGATCACCCCGACTTTTATCAAGGGGACGGTGATTATCGGTTCCGATGACGCCTTCGTCTGCGGCCGGGTAATCGATATATACGGCAATGAAATCGAGGGTGCCACGGTCGAATTCTGGAATGAATTCCCGGCCGGGGCGCTGATTTCAACGCATACGAGCGATGTCAATGGCCAGTTCGCCTGTGAAAGCGAATCGATTTTTCCGTTTGATGCCTATGCCTACAAAGAAGGCTATTATCCGGGCATACTGGAAGATATCCAGATCAGTGACATCGGCTTTGATATTGTGCTGACCCCGGTCGATATGCCGGTCGGATCGCCATACTGGGTTACATTCTATTGCGATAATAACACCTATTACAATGTTCCGCTTCCGGTAGGTGCGGTGGTCGACGCCTATGATCCCGACGGCGTTCATTGCGGCACGGTTTATGTCACCGAGCCGGGTAAATTCACGCTGGCGGTTTTCGGTGATTTGATCTACACCATTGAGGATGAAGGCGCCGAAGCGGGCGAAACCATCGATTTGTTCATTAATGGCCTTCCGGCCAAGAGTATGGGCAATAATGTCTGGACCGCCCATGGCGACCGCATCGAGGTCTGTCTCGATCTGGAATCGACCGAGGATCGGTTTATCACGCTTCGTTCCGGCTGGAATCTGATTTCCTGGAATGTCGATACGCCGATTGACGATATCGAACTGGTATTGCAGCCGATTTACAGCTGTATTGACGTGGTTCTTGGGTTTGACAAGGGCGGATATACATACGATCCGGCTCTGCTTGAGTTCTCGACTTTATGGGAAGTCGATCATATGCACGGCTACTGGGTTAAGATCAAGGACGGCTGTGGCCCGACCGTAAATCTGCCCGTCACGGGCGTGCCGGTATCCGCCACGACGCCGATTATGTTAAACAAGGGCTGGAACCTCGTGTCCTATCTGCCCAATGAGTCGGATACGGTCACGCACGCTTTGAGTTCGGTCAATGATAATCTCATTATCGCTCTGGGTTACGACGGCGTCCCGATGACGTATGACCCCGACCTGGCGAATTATTACTGGACGTTACAGCACCTGTCTCCGGGTTTTGGTTACTGGCTTAAAATGGTTGTGCCCGATGTCCTGATTTATCCCGGGGCCGGTCCGACCGTGTATGCCCGTCAGCCGTTTGCCTTTGCCAAGGCGGCGACAATGGATGAGGTTTCGACCAGCCGCGTGTGGATGAATCTTTATTCTCATGAGTTGGTACTGGATAACGAAATTGTTGCGACCGGCACCGAGGTGCTGGCGATGACCGCCGATAACCGAGTGGTCGGACGCGCCGTGGTTCGTGAAGGCGGCAAGTTCGGCTTCATGGCCGTTTATGGCGACGACCCCATGACCGAGGAATCGGAAGGTCTGGCTTCGGGCGAGATGTTTTATCTCGTTGTCGACGGCGTCCGTACGGCAGAAACGTTTGCCTGGTCTCAGCCGGGTGCCAGCGAAGAAGTATTCTCCTTGAGCTCTTCCAGCGGCGAACCTCTGGTTCCGGCTTCATATTCGTTGTCCCAGAACTACCCGAACCCGTTCAACCCGACGACCAATATAGTCTTCTCGGTTCCGTCGGCAATGCATGTGACGGTCGAGGTGTACAACATTCTGGGCAAGAAAGTGGCGACGGTTTTCGATAACCTGGCCAATGCCGGGGAGAATATCGTCACCTGGAATGGCACCGATCAGAGCGGCAATAACGTTGCTTCCGGTGTTTATTTCTACCGGATGCAGGCCGACGATTATATCGAATCACGCAAAATGGTTTTGATGAAGTAAATTAAAAACCCGATTCTTAAGCCGGTCGCTCCGAATACGGGCGGCCGGCGAAGGAAGGTGAAATAGTGATATCGAAAATACCCAAAATACTGATAGCGATGGTGCTGACGGCAGTTTTTGTTTTGCCGGTGGCGGCCGAACAGAATGCCTTCCCGGTGTGGACCGATTTTTATGGGGATGCGTCGCTTTATAACGGCCAACCATTGCCGGTCGGTTCGATTGTCGAAGCCTTTGATACCCAGGGAACTCTGTGTGGAAAGTTTGTAGTCCACACATATGGGAAATACGGTCTTCTGGGAGTATTCGGTGATGAGTCCGATACTGATGAAGACGAAGGCGCCGTGCCCGGAGAAACTATTGCTTTTAAAATCAACGGCCGTAATGCCACCGCTTTGGGTCCACAAGATCCTATCTGGCAGGGGATGGGCGCGGTTTTAAATGTCAATCTCTCGGCCAATGCGCTGGTGGGAATCGAAGCGGTAGAATTTCCGTCGGACCAGTATTCCGCGCCCGGGGAAACGGTTCATTTCACGGTTTTATTTCGCAATACCGGTGAAGGCACTGATTTCTACCGGATTGAAGGGGTTTCGTCCAACGGCTGGATTGTCAAACCGCAGTCGGATTTGGTTTATGTCGGACCGATGGAAGTCGGGAGTATTGGCATTGACCTGGTAGTGCCGCCTCTGGCTCCCAATAATATAACCGATGAGCTGACTTTCACGGTTCGTTCCGGTGTCGATCCAACCGTGACACTTGCGGGCGATGTTACCACATTCGTGGTTACGTCGTCGGCTCCGGGCGGCGATGATCCGCTGGTGCCTCATGGATTCATGCTGCATCAGAATTACCCCAACCCGTTTAACCCGATAACGACTATTGCGTTTGAGTTACCGGAGCGTTCTGAAGTAACGCTTGAAGTGTTTAATTTGCTGGGTCAATCGGTGGATAGATTCGAATTAGGCCAGCTTAATGCCGGGCCGAATTCGTTCACGTATGACGCCGGGGCTATTCCCAGCGGCGTTTATTTTTACAGTGTTGAATCCGGGAAGAATAAAGCCACCATGAAAATGGTATTGTTAAAATAAACCCGATACGCTCTTATGTTGGACCCCCTGCCGGTGCGGGGGGTTTTTTTATGATAAAATTTTTATTTGCAATATATTATGAAAGTTTCTTATAATTTTTGTGTCGTGTAAAAATACTTAGAGGTTGTTTTGAGTCTGCAAATAACGGCTGCTGGAAATACCAATATCGGACTGGTACGAACGCAAAACGAGGATTATCTGTTTCTGGACCCGGACAACGACCTGTATGTGGTTTGTGACGGGATGGGTGGCCACAAGGCCGGTGAGGTGGCTTCGCGGGAAGCCTGCAATATTATCCATTATAGTTTCACCGATTTGCAGGCGATGTTAGCCGAAGACGTCATTCTGGGGTTGCCGGCCAATTTGCCGTCGCGCGGGAGTCTTTTGGTTCAGGCCATTCGCCTGGCCAATCGAAGTGTGTATCGGCGTTCGCGGTCGCACAGCGATTTTTCCGGTATGGGCACGACCGTGGTGGCCATGGCTTTTCAGGACAAGCGGGTATGTATCGCACATGTCGGCGACAGCCGTGCTTATCGCCTGACCGATACGACCCTGATTCCTCTGACGACCGACCATTCCTGGGTTTGCGAGTTGCAGAAAAACGGACAGGTGAGTGAAAAGGAAGCCTCGCAAATGGTCAACCGCAACGTGATTACCCGGGCGCTGGGCATAAGCGAAAGAGTCGATATCGATTTCCGAGCGAGTCGAGTCAGCAAAGGGGACATTTACATATTATGCACCGACGGCTTATGCGGATTTGTCGATGACGAGGATATTTTTTCGGTGGCGTCGGCGTGCGGTAGAGATGTCAATAAAATCGCCGCTCAATTGGTCAAGCTGGCCAATGAACGCGGTGGGCAGGATAACGTCACGGTTCTGGCGGCGCGGGTGGATCTGGTTGACAGCGGCGATGGTCCCGAGGAGATTGCGCCGATTACCATTTCCGGGGAAAGTGAAGAAGCCCTGTTCCGCGAAAATGAAATTCTGGATTCATTCAAAAAGCCTTCGGAAGCCGCCGAAGATATTCCCTCGCCGAAGGCCGCGCATGACCGAGCTTTTCCGCTCTGGCTAATATTTTTGATATTTATCGCTATCGCCGTTGCATTTATATATTTCGCGAATATTAAATAGCCGACGATTCACTTGCCCCTGTTTAAAACTACCGAGATTAAGGGGATTAATTTTGATTGACATTTGCCGAATTTGACCATATTAATAGACCGTTGCAACGAATGCGCCCATAGCTCAATTGGATAGAGCGTCTGGCTACGGACCAGAAGGTTGGGGGTTCGATTCCTCCTGGGCGTGTTTTTTTTATTTTTTTTGAGTCGTTTTCGGCCGATCTTTTTTCAAGTAATCAAGCAATATCGATTACCCGGGTTGAGGTATTTGCCGATTTGTACGGGCTATTGCGTTTTTTGTCGTCGGGCTTTATCATAGCCGGTAAATGAATGCCGCTCGTGCCATATTCCTCTTTGAGCCTGAAGGCGACCCGTTTTATAATATGGCCTGCGACGGGGCGCTTTTCCGCTCTTTTTCAGGAAATAAATATGAAATTACAGCCGTATTGCGGCTGTATTCATGGGCTATCCCGGCGATAACGATAGGCTATAATCAGGATATTTCAAGGGCCTTAAACATGTCGCGCGTGGAATCCGGCTTGCCGGTAATCCGTCGTATAACCGGAGGTCGCGCCATATATCATGACCGGTCGGAACTGACGTTTTCGCTGATGGCCCGAATGAACCTGCTGCCTTCGGGGAAAAATAGCCTGACAGAAATCAACACCGCTGTTTCATTGACGCTGGTCGATTTTTTAAATGAAGTCGGAATCTCATCTGTCTGGCGGCGTCATTCCGACGCCAATTTCAAGAGCAACGGGCCGTCTCGAAGCGGCGCCTGTTTTGCTTCGGTTTCCCGTTATGAGATTGTCAGTCAGGGGGTTAAGATTGTGGGGGGAGCGCAGCGACAGAGCGGTGATTGTTTTATTCATCAGGGATCGATTAAAGCCAACGGCATAGCCACTCATCCGGCGCTGGGACCGGTGGGGGGTGATTTTCCCGGGGATGATACAAATGGCCGGTCAATCCGGATATCCGATATAAAAGAGATATTTGTCGGTAATTTTTCAAGGGGATTGGGGATTAAATTTGATGAAGACCGATTTCCGCCTGAAGTCATCGGCGAAATAGATATTGAGACGGGAAAATTGCGTCAGAATCCGCTTTTAAAGAAATAAATTTTTTGAACAGAATATTACGGCGAATAGTCTTACTAATGAAGGTGGAGTGTCCGTATTAAATATAGCTGACCGTTTAAAAAAGCTCTTGACTTCCGGCACGTTACGGGGCTATACTGTAAATTTGTTGGGAAGGAAATTGGAATAACGGAGGAGTCAGGCGTCGGTCTCTTACAATCGCAGGCGCGATTGATTTTCCCTCACAAACCGTCGCACTCTTTAGGCGAACTTGATAGCGAAAGATGCAGAGATTTTCGGCAATGAGAAAGGCGACCGGTTTCACTATTAGCAAAAAATTGTTATTGTTGTATAGAGGTAAGGAGGATAGGGAAATGTCCAGGCTGCCCAAAGTGTGCCTGTTTTTGGTAGTATTAATTGCCATGGCGATGCTGTTGTCGTCATTGGCACTGGCCGGTACCACCGGCAGGATCAAAGGGCGGGTAACCGATAAAGCGACGGGAGAACCGATACCGGGGGCGTCGGTGCAACTGCTGGGGACAAGGATGGGTGCAATGACCGATCCTGACGGAAGCTTTATGATTGTTCTGGTCCCGCCGGGAAAATATAGCCTGCAAATCACTTCGGTATCTTATAGCCCCATGGAGATTGAAGGGGTTGAAGTTGTCGTAGACATCACTACGGAGCAGAATGCGCAGATGCAGACGGCGGTGACCGACCTGGACAAAGTCATCAAGGTGACGGCCGACCGCGACAAGATTGATATTTACAAAGTATCCAGCGAAGTGACCATGTCCAAGGACCAGATCAAGAGCCTGCCGGTGCAGAACGTGGATCAGCTTTTGCAGCAGACGGCCGGTGTAGTCACGACATCCGAAGGCGAGATCATCATTCGCGGCGGTCGTGCCGGTGAAGTGGCCTACATTGTCGACGGGGTCACTATCGGTGACCCGCTGGGCGGGTATGGCCCGGCCAACCTGGGATTGTCGCTGACATCGGGTTCGATTCAGGAAATCAGTATTATCAAGGACGGATTCGACCCGGAATACGGCAACGCCCTGTCCGGCATTATTCGTATTACGACGCAGACGGGTTCGACGGAAAACACGAACGCGACACTGCAGTACATTACCGATGATTTCGGCAATAAATCGCTGAACAGATATTCAGAAAATTACGACAACCTATATTTTACCATCAGCGGTCCCGACCCGATTTTGAAAAGCCGGCTGCTTCCGGCGCTGGGCCTGAATATGCTGGAAGATAAAGAGGTGACGTATTTCTTCTACGCCGAAATGACGAAGACGAACACGTCGACCAATTACAAGGAATTTGAAAGCCCGTTGTATCCGAAAACATACGGATCTTTCAACCTGTTCGGGATCGATGTGCCGGAACGCCAGTACAACGATTACACGATCAATGCCAACATCATGATGAAGCCGATCAACACCATGAAGATGATTTTCAGCTACAAGAATTCGGTGAATCGGCAGACGCTGTTCGACTGGCAGTATCGTTATACGCCCAACACGGCGCCGGTCGGCGAGACCAAATGGCAATCCTATTCGATGGAGGTCACGCACCAGATCAACAAGGATATGCACTATTACGTGAAGGGGTCATATTACAATCGTGACGTGTTGTATCAGCCGGGCGACCCGAACAATCCCGGAAAAGGGCTGAATCCCGACCAGTTTTTGCAATACAACTTGTATGAGTCATATCAGGATCGTTACGCTTATGTGGATCAGGCGGGCAACATCGTTTTCGACAACACGATAAGAAACGGGCAATTTGACCTGGCGGAACCGATTCTGGATATATACCCCGATACGGTTGCCGGGAATTTTTACGGCCGCGACATTTCGGGGCCATACTGGACCTTCGGGAATATTCAGGGATACGGCGGTATGTATGATTTTCGTTTCAACAACATCGCCTTCGCCGATAATCTCGAAGGGGAGCCGTTCGCCGACCTCAACGGCGACGGCGTCTGGAATCCGGGGGATTACCTTTATGATTCCAACGGCAACGGCAAATTCGACTATGACCGCCGGGACGTGATCGATGAACACCAGGCCGAACCGTATCTCGACGGTGATATCAACCTCGGGGAGAGATTCATCGACGTCAACAATAACGGCATATATGAACCGGGGCTGGATATTTTCATAAGCTGCGATTGTCCGGAAAACATGGATATTGACCGCAACGGTCGTTATACGGGCCCCAATGAAGCCTGGTCGCCGGGAATCGATTTTATCGATCGTAACGGCAACGGTATTTTCGATTATCGCAACTATCAGTACGATCCGGGTGAACCGTTCACCGATGTTAACGGCAACGGTATCTATGATTACGGCCCGGGATTTTTGAACGTGGACAGCTATGATGCGACGACGGTCTGGCATCATCGCCGAATCCAGCAGTATGTTATGGAAGGGCGCATGTATCGCCAGATGGGCAATCATGAAATCAAGGCCGGCATGGAAATTCGCAAGGAATACATGGACAAGGAAGACATCCGCGGTCTGGAAATTCCGTACGTTGGTCGTGATGACGGCGGCGCTTATCCGGGTATCGGTGAATTGCGCGATTTTTACAGCTACAGTCCTCTGGCCGGAACGTTTTATGTCCGCGACAACCTCGAATACGGCTCCATGATTGCTTCGCTCGGGTTCCGTTATGATTACTTCATCCAGTCGTCGGGATTGGAAGAGGTGGCCAAGGCGGATGACCTGGGCACCGGCGTTATTTACGGCGACCGGACGCGTTTTTCGCCCCGTATCGGTTTTTCCTACCCGATTTCGGACAAGGCCAAGATCCATTTCAACTACGGGCATTTTTATCAACTGCCGTCATATTCGTTCATGTATGACCGGAATACGACGTCGGCGTCGGCCAATGACATTATCGGGAACTATAACCTCGATTATGTCAAGACGATTCAGTATTCTTTCGGCGTCAAGTATGCCATGTCGGAAGATTACTCGGTTGACCTCTCCGGTTATTTCAAGGACGAGTTCGACAAGATCAACTCGGCCAACGTGAAAATCGGCGGTGGGGCGCTGACGGTTCAAAGATACGAGAACCGTGACTATGGCCGCAGCCGCGGTTTTGAAATTACGATTGACAAGCGCGGCGGCCGCCTGATTAACGGCGAAGTCAACTACACTTATGCCTTCGCGTTCGGCAAGCAGTCGCAGACGCGCACGACGTACTGGGAAGACTTCCAATTGAGCCGCGAGTCGCTGGCCGAAAAGCCGCTGGACAACGACGTTCGTCATTCGCTGAAATGCGGTATTCAGCTGGTTATTCCGGAGACGATGAAGCCGCGGTTGTTCGGTTTCAGGATTCCGAACGGCTGGACGTTTTCGGTGCAGGGCTTGTTCGAGTCCGGGCGTCCTTTCACGCCGGGGTCGAATTATCCCAATCTGACGACGCAGGAAGGTGTCGATGTCGATGAGAATTCGCTGCGGCGTCCGTCGACTTTGAATTTCGACGTCCGATTTGAAAAATATTTCCGGCTGTTTGCGCTCAACTGGCGCGCCATTGTCTGGGTCGATAACCTCTTGAACACCCGTAACGTGGTTTCCGTCTATGGTAATACGGGACGGGCCGACACCAGTCAGAATGACGGCAGTGGCAACGTGACGGGCGGGACGGAATATGACCGCAATCCCGAGCTCTGGCGCTATGGTCGTCAGATCAAGTTCGGGGTGCAGGTGAGTTTGTAATAAATACGGAGAAAGAATAATTTTAGAAAAATGGGAGTTGGTGCTGATGAGAATACATAAATGCCGGGGCAGTCTCCTGTTGTTGCTGGCGATATTGCTTCTACCGTCGCTGGCCTTGTCCCAGGCCAAGGTGGGAACGACGGGGGTCAATTTCCTGGAGTTGGGGGTTTCCGCCCGGGCCATGGGGATGGCCGAGGCTTTTACCGCCGGGGTCGATGATGCTTCTGCGGTCTTTTATAACCCGGCCGGCATGGTGTATGTATATGGCCGGGAAATAATGCTGACGCACATCGAAATGCCTGCGGACATCAATTACGAATTCGTCGGCATGGTGACACCGCTCGAAGCCGTCGGCGGGGTGGTGGGTATCGGGGTTTATTCGCTCAACACGGGCGATATTCCCTATACCAGCTATGAATACTGGAACGGCCGGGATGCGGCCGGGAATATGCAGTATTTTTCGGCGGGCGACATTGCCGTCTCGGTCAGCTATGCGCGTTATCTGACTGACAAGTTTTCTCTGGGTGTGACGGCCAAGTACATCCGGGAAGACCTGTCCGAATACAGCGCGACCGGTTGGGCGGCCGACGTTGGCACCATTTACAATTCGGGATACAAGAATTTCAAAATCGCCATGCTCATTTCCAATTTCGGGCCGGACATGAAATTCATACAGAAGGAATTCCCGCTGCCGATCAATTTCAAATTCGGGGCATCGATTGATTTTATCGACATGGATGATCACCGGGTGATGCTGGCCGCCGAGGGTGCGCATCCGGCGGATAACCTCGAGAAATATAATGTGGGTCTGGAATACCAATATCTCAACAGGTTTACCCTTCGGGTCGGGGAAAGGCTCAATTACGATTCCGACGGATTTACGGCCGGCGGCGGTTTGACCATTCCGCTCGGTGACGAAATGGACCTTTCTGTCAACTACGCATATCAGGATTTTGGATTCCTGAATGAAGTTCATCGGTTTTCATTGGGGATTTCGTTCTAATGGAGAAGATAAATAAAATCGGAGGACCTATGAAGCGCGGATTTTTGATAATATGTGCGCTGGTGTTAACTATATATGCCGTGGGGATGTGGGGATGTTCCAAGGAAATATCGGGTCCTCCCAGAGTCAATCAGCCCCCTCACGTGCAGTTTGTCAATATCCCGGTCGAAGGGACCCAGTTTTCGGCCGACACCAGCATATACTGGTATGGGACGGACGTGGACGGTTTTATCCGGTACTATCGTTATGCCGTCGTGGAAAGCAGTATGGTGGCGCGTTTGGCCGGGGATGATATCATCGCTTTCGTCGCCAACTATCCCGATTCGATCGACTGGACGGTGCTCGAGGTCGATCTGCAAAATCCACAGACCAGCGCCAGAATAAAGCTCAAGGCGGATTCACTTGACCCGGTGCGGTCATTCGTGGCATCTTATATTATTTTACAGGCGATCGATAATCTGGGTGCGGAATCCGAGGTGGCATACCGGCTGTTCAAGAAGAATAATCACTTCCCCGAAACGACAATAGGCTATGTTTTGTTAACGGATCCATACGTGAATGCCAAGGATTCTTCGGGTGTACTGGAAGGCGTCAGGATGACGTGGAGCGCCACGGATCCCATCGATTATCCCCGCAACCCGCCGCCGTTTCAGTATCGCTGGCGTTGTTTCGGGCCGTTCAGCAAGGCCGGCCTGGATTCTTTGAAGAAATATTTGCGGGTCAGGATTTTTGTCGATGCCTTCGGTGATTATTATCAGCGGGGCGACTCGCTTAAGATATTAAGCAGGGTTGACACGACCATCAATAATTCGGTGACACCGCCGGAAACGACGTTCACGCCGATATACACATATTACCCGGTCAATAATCTGGGAGCCGCAGATCAGGCGTTGGGAAAATGGCGCAATTATTTTATCGGGGCGTTCCGGGGACTGGATACGATGATATTCTCCCAAGACAGTCTTCTGGCGCTCAAGCAATGGCGCGATTCTCTCGATCCGGCGGTAAATCCCGGAATACTGATAAAAGAATCACAAGGCTGGGGGTATGACCAGAGCGTTCGTTTGTATGACCTGTTTGCCAATAAGCAGGTGGATGCCGCCGGCGATACGACCCGGACGGGATATTTTATATTTACCTGTCAATCGCGGGATGATTCTGATGTTCCCGACAAGGTGCCGGCTCATACATTTTTCCAGGTTATTGAACCCAAGTTTGAACGGGAGTTGTTGATTGTTGATATAACATTATACACTGAACGCGGTTACCCGAATGTGAATTTTCCAATTTTCGGGCGTTTTAATGACCCGGGTTTGTCCGGTATGCAAATTAATATCCCATTGGAATATCTCGTAAGAAACGTGCATGGTAATTTTGCCAATACATGGAAGCCGGGTAGTTTCGATGCGACAAATATTTTGCCCGAAGTTTATGGCCCAGCCGGTACATATATGGGTTATTCAACCAATGGCTGTACACAGGATTATATTTCAACCTGCAACCTTTATGATTTTAGCGCCATAAGCGATACTTTGGGGCTCGATCAAGTTCCGCTGCGTGATATTTTGAAGCATAAAGTAGTATTGTTGTATAAGGACGATCCATTTAATGCCATTGACCTTGCAACCAGGACCGCACGTTCATTGATTAGATTTATGAATAGCGGCGGGAAGGTGTGGACGATAGCCAGAGCTCCCTTTGGGACGGGGCTGCCATCTGTTGATTACGCTCTTTCATTACAAATAGGAGCACCATACAGGACTTACTTTGGTATTGATAGTGTATTTTTCTCTGGATGGGAAGGCATTTGGAGCGATTATTATGATGATCTGACCGGCCCGGATTTTCCTATTCGTGATCAGTACCTAAGAATTGAGGATTTTATCGGGGGTGATGCCATTTCCGGAAATATAGTTGGAGTGCCGGACGCATATATAGATACGGCGTTATTAAGGCAGAGATATATTTATCAAATCTGGGGCTGGTACGATTATCCTTATATTGATACAATTCCAGCTCTTCCGGAAGTTGGTGCTATTGAACCGGTGGTCGGGCCGGGTAATCATTCTCTGTTTATATATATGTCTAGGTACCATTATAGTCTGGAAAATGGGATAGTCGAATCTATTGTGCCCGCAAACGTTCCATCGTATGTATCTATGTGGTCACGGGATTATCAAGGGAAAATATGCGCAATGGCAAGGGAAACTCAGGTTTTCAAAACAGCGCATTTTTGTTTCCCTCTGATGGCGATGGACCAGGCGTCAGCACAGCAGGTATTTGCCAAAATGATGAATTGGTTTACAATGGAAGAACCTTACAGCAAAACCGGCAAATTCTCAACCAGTAGTACTGCCGATAGAGTCAGTGTCAGTAAGTTACGGGCAATTGAAGAAGAATACAATGAATTGTACCGCAATGGGCTGTTATCTGATCAGAAAAATGCGGCCAATGCGCGTTAGAAGAGACTGACTTTCTATGAAGCCGGAGGAAAAAATCTTCCGGCTTTTTTTATTGGAGTCGTGATTTTAGAATCGCAATGGTTTCATTGTTCGGGAATTTGCGGTCGGCAAGGGTGAGTATCCGGTGGGCTTGTTCTGAATTACCAAGAGAAAGATAACCGCTTATTAAATTAACGTAGGCTTCGACAAGATTCGAATCGAGCGCAAGGGCGGCATTGCTGAAATCGACGGAATTTCTGTAATTGCCGGTCAGGCCGTAGATGTACCCCAGTTGATAGGCGGCGCGGGCCCGGATGGAGATGATGTCGCGGCCGGAAATTTTATGAATGTTACTAAAGGCGGCGTCATCGGTTTCGGACGGTGCCGGTTCGGCGGTAAAGGCAAGAGAGAGGTATTTTTCGGCGTCGTCGAAATCCTTTATCTCCGAAAAAATGATGCCGGCATCGAGATATAGCCGGGCCGGATCGGGTATGGTTCGGGAGGCTATTTCCAGCAGTCGGTAAATACCGGCGATGTCGTTTTGCGCCGCCAAAGCGCGCAGTTTAACCAGATGGGGGTCGTCGAAATACGGGCGAAGGGCGATAGCGCGGTCGGCCAGGACGATGGCCGAATCGTGGTTGCCGTCGAGATATTGCAATGACGCCAAATTAGCAAGAATGCGGGGGTTGTCGGGGTATAAACGGTATTCCCGCTCGAAATAGATACGGGCCGAATCGACCCGACCGGTTTTAAGGAAGAGGGCTCCCAGATTCAGGGCGGCTTCGGGGTAGTCCGGGCGGTTTGACAGGACCCGTCGGTAATAGTCGGCGGCGGTTGGCAGGTCGCCCGCCGCGAAATAGTTGTTGGCGCGGTTAAAAAGGCCGCCGGAAATATCGCCGCTGTCGTGATGGTAGAGATTGGTCAGGGAAAAGGCACTGACGATAATTCCCATTAACAAGGCTATCGCCGTTTTCGGGAGATTTTGCCCGGTTTTAATGTTGTTATATAACCAGATTGCACCCGATGCGGCAAGGATGAACAAGAGCGGCAATATCGGAAGGCGGAAGCGAGCGTTGATGAAGTAGAAGGAAATGGTCAGAATGTACAATAATGGAAACATGATCAGGAATATTTTCAGGCGTTTTCGATTCGGGCTATCGGCCGGAGCGAAAAGACCGAGCACCGTCAGTCCGATGATAAGCCAGAAGGATATTGGCAGGATGCTTAACAGACCATTGTTTGAGAATTCATAAATGAGGTTGCGGTTATTGGATATTTCGAAATTATTCAGCGAATAGTACAATTTCTTGAGATAGAGTTTAATAAAATCGAGTTTGTTGTTCGAAATCCAGTTCCATCCGAATTCATAATAAAACGATGATATTTCCGAGGGGGTCATTTCGCGCCCGGTGGCACTTTCGGCGGCGTATTTAATGTCCGTAATTCTCCAGTCATTGGTCAATGGCGGGGGGAGAGTTGCCGAGAGGCCGTCGGCGTGTTCGTTGTTGCCGATATAAAAATTTATGCCTCCCGACGAGGCAATCAGGGTGGCGTCGCGGCCGACCAGGAGATTCCTTACCGTGACGGGCAGGATGACAAGAAACATAACCATTAAAATGGCGGCGGTCTTTAGAATATAGTAAGGCGACCGGCGTTTTATTATAATGTACCATAACAGGTACAACGGCACCAGAGCAAGAATGACGGGACGGGTAAGAGCGGCCAGCCCGAGAAACAGGCCGGTGAGTATCGGCCATTTCCGGCGATCGCTTATGGCGGCATTGAAAAGAGATAGAATTGACGCCTGCACCAGCACTACGAACAAGCCCTCGACCAGAAGTTCCCCTTCGAAGAATATGATAATGGGATATATGGACTGAATGAGGGCGGCGACGAAAGCGGTTTTGCCCCCTGCGGCGTGATAGGCGATGCGGTATGTCAGAAAGATTGAAATTATCCCCAAAAGCTGTCCGAACACAAAACCGATCCGGGCGGATTCGCCGAATATGAAATACAGCAGTCCGAGAGCGTAGGGGTAAAGCGGTGCCCGGAAAAAGGTTTCGCGGCCCAGCCAGTCGCCGGAGGCAATAGCGAGGGCCCATTTATGATGAAAAAGGGAATCGACCAGCAGGTATTCTTCGCCGGCAGAGGGGTAGCGCGTAATAAAATAGATAATCCTTACCAGAACCGCCAGAGTCAGGACGACCAGCCAGGGTCTTTTGGAGACGAATTGTCGTGCTTTTCTCATAATTAACTAAAAAGATATCATTTAAAGTCCTCGATTTCAACCCGCTTTTTATGCGCAAGCAAATTCCTATATGCATGCAAAATCAGAGATATGAAAACATCCGCAAGAATGGATGATTTTCTGTGCAATCTTTACACGGGTTTAGGTAATACGTGTAACCGTATGGGGCATAGCACGATAGGCTCTCGTCAGAATTTTCGAGTGTGGAGCGGGTTGCACAGAAATATGACTCTAAATGCTTTTGGCTGGCGGCATATTGGTTGCTCAAACCTGTTTTGGTTTTATTTGAGGAGGAATAGATGACTAAGATAAATTCTGTTTTTTGCAAGGCCTGTCTTCGGGGCCTGATAATATTTATGATTTCCGGCCCGGCCCGGGCCGATCTTTCACCCACGATAGAAAATGCTTTAAGCCGTATGACCGCCGCGAGCGTCGATTCTATGGTCTCGGTTGTGATATTTGCCGAGGATGATAATTTGAGAAATGACGTATCCCGCATTTCCGCCGCCTCCGAAAAGACCCTGCGCGCCCGTCATCAAGCAGTGATAGAAAAGCTTCAGCAGTCCAATACCAATCTCGACCGGATTTATGATTTTGTCATGTCAGTGCCGTCGGCCCGTGTCATGGAAAAATTCTGGATAAGCCCGGCGGTGGCGGTCGAGCTGCCGCTTTCGGCTGTGGCCGAAATTGAAAATCTGGCCGGTGTCAAGAGTGTTATCGATAACGCCGTACTGGAGTATATCGAGCCGGTCGAAAACACCCCGGCATTGCTTGGCGGCGCCGCTTCCAGCCATCTTGAAGTCCTGAAAGTTCCGGCGTTGTGGCGGCGCGGGTTGACCGGTGCCGGTCGGGTCGTATGCAGTTTCGATACCGGGGTGCAAGGTGATCACCCGGCTCTGGCGTCCAAGTGGCGGGGCAACCACGCCTCGTCGAGTTCCTCCTGGTTCGGTCCGGTGGCGGGAACATCGACCCCGATCGACCGTTCGGGTCACGGAACGCATACTATGGGTATCATGGTCGGCAGTACCCCGACCGATTCGTTCGGCGTTGCGCCGTCGGCGGAATGGATCAGCGCCGCCGTGGTTGACCAGGGGTCGAGTTTTTCGGCGACCATCGCGGACATTTTGAGCGCTTTTCAGTGGGCGGTCGATCCCGACGGCAACCCGGCCACGGTCAGTGATATGCCCGATGTCATTCTCAACAGCTGGGGAGTGCCGCAGAGCATTTATGCTCCGTGCAATCAGACTTTTTCACAGGCCATTAATAATGTCGAGGCGGCCGGGATTATCGTTGTTTTTTCGGCGGGTAATGAAGGCCCGAACGCGATGAGCCTGCGCATACCGGCCGACAATGCTTCGACCCCGCTCAATACCTTTTCGGTGGGCGCCATCAACAGTTCGACTTTGACGGTGGCGGATTTTTCCAGCCGCGGTCCCTCGGCCTGCGACCAGACGTCGAAGAAGCCGGAAGTGGTTGCTCCCGGAGTGTCGATCGTTTCATCGTACAAGGACAGCACTTATCGCTCGATGAATGGAACCTCGATGGCGGCTCCGTTCATCGCCGGTCTGGCGGCCCTGTTGAGGCAGTACAATCCGGACGCCACCGTGGCCGACGTCAAGAATGCCATCATTCAATCCTGTCGTGATCTGGGCCCCGCCGGTGAAGACAACGCTTATGGATATGGCCTGCCCGACGCCGAAGCCGCCATAAGTTTCATGCCCGTGCCGGTTCTGCCGCCGGTTTACGTTGACAACCATGTATACGGTGGCGACGGCCGTGCCGACCCCAGCGACACGGTGCAGTTTTTTGTCCGCCTGTCCGATCCCACCGCCCGGGTCGATTCCGTAATTGTCCGTATCGAATGTGAAGACGAAAATATAACGATTTTGAATGACGAAGCGGTTTTCATATTCCCGGGTAATATCAACATGTCCATGAATATCGAACCGTTTATTTTCAGCATTAACGCCGCCGTAGTGCATGGTTACAGTTTCACGATGGATTTGATCGTTTCGCTGCCGTTCGGTGTCGAGTATGATACTCTGCATATTAATCTTACGGTCGGGTATCCGCCCGCAGGCAGTATTGTGACGCATACGACTTCACGCCTGGAATTTTCGGTGTCGGATTTCGGCCAGAATGGTCTCGGTCCCAATTCCGCCTATTTCGCCGGGGGGCAGGGGTTCCGGTTCGACCAGTCGGAAAACCTCCTTTATGAATCCGGGATAATTGTCGGTCGTAACCCGCTGCAGATCGCTTCGTCGGTTCGCGACAGCCTCGGCAAGAGTCATCATTCCGATTTCAAACCGTCCGAAGTCCTGGCTACGGCTTATCCCGATGTTGACGGCGGGTTCAAAAGCAGCGCCACATACACTGACGCCAATTCGGACATACCTATCCCGATCAAAGTCCGGCAGGCAGTTTCGACTTATGATCGGAGCGGCGATGACGGTTTTGCCATCATGCGGTATTTCCTGAAAAACACCTCGGCTGAAGTTATTACCAACGTCTATTTCGGTTTCATGGCTGATTTCGATTTGGGATTCGGCGGTGAAACGGTAGGAATATTTGAAGCCGATAATATGCTGTATTACGAGGGGAACGGGTATTATGTCGGGATGCTTCCGGTGACAAGCGCCGGCGGGATGGCTATCACGGAAAATATTCAGGGTAAATCCGGGTTGTCCGACACAGGGTTGTATGAGCTTATCAGCACCACCGGCGTCAGTGGTTCGACCGGCGTAAGCGGCGACTATATGACTTGTCTGTCATTCGGGCCGTACCGTATTGTGTCCGGGGACTCGGTCGAAGTGGCGCTGATTCTGGCGGCCGGGCATGATATGTCCGAGCTGTACACTTATGCTCATCGCGGTCTCAATCGTTATTACGGTGTCACCGCCGTGGAAGAACATCTGGATAATCTGCCGGACCAGTTTCTACTGCATCAGAATTACCCCAACCCGTTCAATCCGACGACGACGATAACATATGAGTTGACCCGCACCGGGAATGTCAGGCTGGATGTCATCAATATGCTGGGGCAGGTGGTGACGACTCTGGTTGACGGCGTAGCGGACCGGGGCGTTAATGCGGCGGTCTGGGACGGTACGGACGGGCGCGGTCATCAGGTGGCCTCGGGCGTATATTTTTACCGGATAACGACTGAAGGCGGGGCGCAGACCAAAAAGATGATGATGCTGAAGTAGGCATACAAGCGATACGACTGTTCCATGAAAGCGCCAATCGGAAATAAGCTGTTCAATCTGATGATAAATATGATGGTTCTGGCAATTATGCCCGTGTCGGCGTTATCGGTTCCTTTGTCCGACGAGGCATTGATGCAGATGGAACAAGAGGGCCGTCTCGGGCAGTTCATAAATTCAATGAAAGAAGCGCGTGAACGCGGAATAGACAAGGCGGCAAAGTTTGCGGGACGGACCGGTCGATCAATGACATTGGCTGAAAATGGAGGCAGTATCGATACGGTTCGCGTGCTGGTGCTTCTGGTCGATTTCAACGATAATCCATTCACCGCCGGGTCGGTGGCGGGAACGCCGGGGCAGTTCGATTCTTTGTTGTTTTCCACAGACGGCAAGAATCCGACCGGTTCGATGACGGAGTATTATCTGGAGAATTCATACGGGAAATTTCATATAATCGGAGATGTTTACGGCTGGTTACGGATGCCGCAAAATTATTCATTTTATGTCGGTTCGAACTACGGCCTGGGGACATTTCCGCACAGCAGCAAGATGCTGGTGCTGGACGCCATCGCCGCGGCCGATTTGGCGGGGGTCGATTTTTCGCGTTATGATATTTATGACAGTGACGGTGACATGGACGGGCTGTTCATAGTACACGCCGGGCCGGGACACGAAGAAAGCGCAGTGCCAAGCGATATGCACTCCCACAAATGGAATTTGGGGCAGTATAAAATATCGGTCGGTGGTATCACCATCGATGACTATACGGTGGAGCCGGAAGAATCCTATGCCGGGCGGACCTTGTCGCATATCGGAGTGTTCTGTCACGAGTACGGCCATATTCTGGGGTTGCCGGATTTGTATGATGTCACGGACCGGACGAACACGTCGCTGGGTTTGGGGAAATGGTCGCTAATGGCCACCGGGTGTTACAACGGCGGATCGCGACGACCGGCGCATCTCGATGCCTGGAGTAAAGTTTATCTTGGTTTTGTCCAACCGTTTGAGGTAGTTGAAAACATGACCGGTGTCACCATTTCGGAAATTGAAACCTCGCCGGTGATTTATAAATTATGGGCGGGGGGCGATTACAGAGGGGATCAATATTTTCTTGTCGAAAATCGCCGAGCGAATGGATTTGACGCCGCTTTGCCGGGACAGGGGCTATTGATCTATCATATCGATGAAAGCGCCGGAGACGCCGCGGGGAATAATGACGATCCCGAAAGATATCATGTTGCTCTGGAGCAGGCCGACGGGCTGTATCAGCTTGAGTGTACGCGGAATAATTCGGGGGATAACGGAGATCCGTTTCCGGGTTCAACCGGCAGGCGCAATTTCGACGATGCATCGACGCCTGATAGTCGGGCCTATAGCGACATGACCACGCAGGTTGCTATCTGGAACATTTCCGATTCGGATTCGGTTATGACGGCGAATTTCGATGTCAGGTGGTCTCGTCCGAAATTTGAATTGACGGAATTCCGTTTCAATGATGCCGATGACGACGGCTGGCTGGAGGCGGGGGAAAGGGTTGAATATAAGTTTGAAATAACAAATAAGTGGCTGACGGCGAAGGATGTATTTGTAACGCTGTCGGCGTCATTTGAGGGCCTTGATGAAGCGGTGCCGGCCGTTTATTTTTCTGTTGTCACCGGTGACGGGGGTCGGGTCGATAATGAACATGAACCGATTGTATTTGTTATGCCTGATTCGGTAATGCCGACCTACGCTTCATTTACGCTGGCGATAAGCAACAAAGCCGATAGTGTATTAGATAAATTTACGATAGAAAGAACCATCGGTCATCCGCAGATTTTACTGGTCGATGCCGATCGCGGGGCGGCGTACGAAGAAATATATCTGAATGATTTTCATGTTTTGAAAACGCCGGTGGCCGTCTGGGATTATAAGAACAAAGGGATACCCCCGGCTCATTATGTCGATGATTTTAGAATGATGGTTTGGTATACCGGCGATACGGCTTCGGATCTCATTTCGCAGACGGACCGGATGTTGCTTACAGACTATCTTGACGGCGGCGGGGCGTTGTTTTTGACCGGCCAGTGGCTGGCGTCAGAATTGGCCCGTGAGGACAGGACTTTTTTGAATAATTACCTTCATGCCGACATTGACGGTTCCTGTTTCAATGTCATTCATGAAGGGATGGCCGACAACCCCATCGGCAATAGTCTGGTAGTCCGTTATGCCAGCTATGCCAATCAGGACTGGCAGGCCAGCTCTCAAGTAGTTCCTGTCAACGGCGGCGCGGCAGTATTCAGGTATGATGACGGCGGGTATTCGGCGGTCAGTTTTGCGGGAGAGCATAAGACGGTCTTTTTTAACTGGGGATATGAGGCGCTTTCGGATATGTTCGCCACCTATGACAAGCGTGTTGATGTTTTGCAAAGAATCATTGTTTTTCTGGGCGGACAAAATCCGGACATTTATAATGGTTCGCCGTTTGTGCCGCTTCCCAAAGATTTTTCGCTGGGGCAAAATTTCCCAAATCCTTTTAACCCGACCACGACCATTGTTTATGAATTGAATCCGGTAAATCATGACCGTGAAGCACATGTTGAGTTGTGCGTTTTCAATATACTGGGACGCAGAGTGAAAACGCTGGTCGATTGCCCTCAAAGGGCCGGACGTTATACGGTTATTTGGGATGGCAGAGATGAATCCGGCCATGAAGTCGCCAGTGGCGTTTATTTTTATCGCCTCAACCGCGGCGGTGAATCGGAAAGCAAGAAAATGATCCTTCTTAAATAAAACCAATGTCTTTTACAGCCTGCCCGCATAAAACCGTCCCGTTCCTCCGGGACGGTTTTCTTTTGGGCGCTTTATCTGTTTGACAGTCATGCGTCCGCTCATTAGATTGCGCATCTTGATAGTGGAGGAACATACTATTGCGAAATCGTTTGATAATCGGGCAATATCGTCCCCTGGATTCATTCGCGCATAACCTTGATACCCGGTTTAAAATTGCGGCGGTCGCGGTCATAATGGTTCTTTCGGTTTTTACGGTTTCTGCCTGGTTTTATCTGGGAATAATCGCCGGCCTGGTTGTCCTTTTGCTTTTGTCCCGGATATCGACCGAAAGTATTGTCTCGAATTTAAAGCCGTTTCTGATATTGGTTTCGATAACGGCCATTTATCATCTTATTTTTTCGGCGCGGGATAGCCGGACGCTGGTCGAGATATGGGGCTTGCGATTAACGGCAGGCGGCGTGGACATGGCCATAAGTTTTTCGCTGCGCGTTCTGGTTTTCGTTTTTTTGGCCTTTTTTATATCGCTGACGACTCTTCCCACCGATATGGCCGAATCTCTGGTGCGGGGATTGCGGCCGCTTAAAAGGATCGGAGTGCCGGTCGATGACCTGGCTTTGATAATATTCATCGCCATGCGGCTGATACCGGTGTTGATCGAGGAGTTGGACACCATTCGCAAGGCCCAGATTGTGCGGGGAGTCAGTTTTTCGGGGGGGCTTTTTATCCGAGCAAGAAAACTGCTTTATCTTGTGATACCGGTTTTTCATGCGTCGCTGCGTCGTGCCGATGATCTGGCTTTGGCCATTGAAGCGCGCGGTTATGTTTCCGGCGCCGAACGCAGTTCCTATCGAATTTTCAGGGCAACCCCGCGAGATTGGCTGTTTTTTATTATAAGCATTTTCGTGGTCGGAATGCTTTTTTGGATATTGGGTTGATAATTATGGCCGAAAAGAACATCCGCTTAATAGTTGAGTATAACGGCGCCTATTATTGCGGTTGGCAGGTTCAACCCGATGAAAATACGGTTCAGAGGGAGATGGTCGAGGCCATCCGTAAAGTTACCGGTAAAGAGGTGACTCTTTTTGCCGCCGGTCGCACCGACAGCGGCGTCCACGCTCTCGGGCAAGTCGTCAATTTTCGAATTGAACATGACTTACCGATTGAGAAATACAAGGATGCCATAAATTATTTTTTGCCGCGCTCTATTCTGGTTAAAAAGGCGGAATCCGTTGCCGACAATTTCAGCGCCCGTTATTCGGCCATCTGGCGGAAGTATAAATATGTCATATCGCGCGAAAGATCGGCTTTGTATCACGATTATCGCTGGGAATATCAATATTCGTTGAATGTTGAAAGGATGGCGGAAATCGCCGCATATATTCTGGGGCGGCACGATTTTTCGGCCTTTTGCAAGATCGCTTCGCTCAAGGAAAACAATGAATGTGAAATTTATCAATCTCATTGGCGGACACACGGTTCGTTATTGATTTATGAGATTAAAGCCAATCGGTTTTTGCATACTATGGTGCGGTCGCTGGTTGGAGTAATGACCCTGGCGGGGCGCGAGAACGATTACTTGACTTTGAAAAATTTTAAGGATATTTTGCACTCGAAAGATCATACTCTAGTGAAAATGGTCGCTCCGGCCCGCGGTTTATATCTGGTCGAAGTCGGCTATGATAATGAGGTTTAAGATGAAATTTTTTATCGATACTGCGAATCTGGAGGAAATAAAAGAGGCCACATCACTGGGCATCCTCGATGGTGTTACCACCAATCCCAGCCTTTTGGCCAAAGAAAAGGGCCCGTACCGTGAAATTCTGGCAGAAATCTGCAAAATGGTTAAGGGCCCGGTTTCGGCCGAAGTGGTGGCGCTTGATGTAGAGAATATGCTTCGGGAGGCCGAAGATTTGGCTTCGATTGCCGAGAACATCACGATTAAGGTCCCCATCACCAAGGACGGCATCAAAGCCATCAAGAGGCTTTCGGAACAGGGCATTATGACCAATGCCACCTTGTGTTTTTCGCCGATGCAGGCTTTGATGGTGGCCAAGGCCGGGGCCACATTTGTTTCGCCGTTTGTTGGTCGTCTGGATGATGTTTCGCATTTCGGTATGGAATTGATAAAGCAGATTGTTACGATTTATGACAATTACGGGTTTGAAACCGAGGTGCTGGTGGCTTCGGTCAGGAATCCCCTGCACGTGGTTGAAGCGGCCATGATGGGCGCCCACGTGGCGACGATACCGTTTAAAGTAATCGAAAACCTCGTTCGTCACCCGCTGACCGATGTCGGCCTGAAGAAATTCCTCGAAGACTGGGAGAGAGTCAACAAGGGATGATTGCCCGTTATACTCTACCCGAAATGGGCCAAATCTGGTCCGATGACTCCCGGTTCGGTTATTGGCTGGAAGTGGAACTGGCCGCCTGCCGGGCCATGGCGGATATGAAAATGATTCCGCAAAAAGCTTGGCAGAATATCAAGAAAAAGGCCGCTTTCAATATCGACCGTATCAACGAAATCGAAGCCGAGACTAACCATGATGTCATCGCCTTTTTAACTTCGGTCGGTGAATTTGTCGGGCCGGATGCGAAATATATCCATTTCGGGATGACTTCTTCGGACGTTCTCGACACGGCCCTGTCGCTCCAGATGAGAAGGGCCGCTGAAATAATAGACAGGAAATTGGTCGCGGCTCTGTCCAAGATTAAAAAGCACGCCTTGAAATACAAGATGACGCCGATTATAGGGCGTACACATGGTGTTGCCGCGGAGCCGACGACGCTCGGTCTCAAATTCGCCGTTTGGTACACCGAGCTTGAGCGCGGGCGAAAACGATTCAAGATGGCGGCGGAAGAAGCGGCGGTAGGGGCCATTTCCGGGGCGGTCGGCAATTTCGCCAATGTCGATCCCGAAATCGAGGCGCGGGTCTGTAGATATCTTGGGCTAAAGGTTGATAAGGTTTCCACGCAGGTCATTCAGCGGGATCGTCACGCGGCCTATATCACGTCATTAGCGGTATTGGCGTCGACGATGGAGAAAATTGCGACGGAAATAAGGAATCTGCACCGGACCGAAATCGGCGAGGTCATGGAGGGCTTTGCCAAGGGGCAGAAGGGGTCCTCGGCCATGCCGCACAAGAAAAACCCGATTACGGTCGAGCGGATTTCTGGCATTGCCCGCCTGGTGCGGGGATACGCTCTGGCGGCCATGGAAAATGTCACATTATGGCACGAGCGCGATATCGCTCACAGTTCGGTGGAACGCGTTATAATTCCCGACAGTACGATAATTGTCGATTATGCCCTGAAAATTTTTAACGATGTTCTGGACCGCCTGCTAATCAATCCCGACCGAATGTTGACGAATATTAATTGTTATGGCGGGGTGGTTTTTTCACAGCGCCTGCTTCTGAAGCTGACTTCGGCGCTGTCAAGCCGGGAAAAGGCATATCTAATCGTACAACGTAATGCCATGCAGGCCTACAATTGCAAAAAGGGTTTTCGGGAGCTGGTATTGGCGGACCCGGAAATTGCGAGGGTTCTTAGGGTCGAAGAAATCGAGGAGTGTTTCGACCTGTCGTATTACATGAAAAACGTGGATAAAGTATTCAAGAGGGTTTTTGGCAAATGATCGCGGGATACGGTTTAAAGTTGATTTTACCGGGAGCCTTGTTAACCGTAATTCTCTGTCTGCTGGCGGCCCGCCAGGATTCGGCCTGGATTCTGGTTCTGGCACTGATGTTTGCCGTGTTGACCGTGTTTCTGACATATTTTTATCGTAATCCGATAAGAAATATCCCGGACGATTCCCGGGCGGTACTGGCGATCGCCGATGGCCGGGTACTGGCGGTGGAGCCAATAGAAAATCATTATATCGGCGGCCGGGGAAATAAGGTTTCGATATTCCTGTCGATTCTCGACGTCCATATAAACCGCATACCCTGTGACGGAACGGTCGATTATGTGAAATATACACCCGGGAAATTCTTTGCGGCCTATGTCGACAAAGCCTCCGATGAAAACGAGCATACTGAAATCGGCTATGTCTTCAAATCCGGGAAAATGATATTCAAGCAAATCGCCGGCATCATGGCGAGGCGTATAGAATATGATTTAAAAGCCAATCAACGGGCCAGGGCCGGAGAGATTTTCGGTATGATCCATTTCGGTTCCCGTGCCGAGTTTTTTCTCCCGGGATCGGTGGAAGTAACCGTTCGGCCGGGGGATAAAGTCAGGGCCGGCGAAACCATAATAGGTCGCGTTAAAGTTGATGAATAAGGATGTTCTGATGCCAAATATGAAAGGGATTTTCCCGGGCACATTTACAATGGGCAACGCTGTCTGCGGGTTTCTGGCATTGCTTTCGGCTTATGAAGGGGATGTCACGACGGCCTGCTGGCTGGTGATACTGGCGGGGTTTCTGGACGGTCTCGACGGTAAAGTGGCGCGTTTTTCCGGCTCATCATCCTCTTTTGGGATCGAACTTGATTCGCTGGCGGATTTTTTGTCATTCGGGGTGGCGCCGGCCTTTATAGTCTATACGCTCAAGCTTCACGCGATGGGCAAGTGGGGCTGGATAATAGGGATTGTATATATAATGGCTTCGGGTTACCGTCTGGCCCGATTCAATGTCCTGGCCGATACCGATGAGAAAAAGGAATTCATGGGCCTGCCGGTACCGGGCGCGGCTCTGGCGCTGGTTTCCTTCATTATAATGAGCTATTATCTATGGGGTAGTCTGCAGTATTCCGAATACTTGGTATCGATGATTATTCTGTTTGCGGCGCTTATGGTTTCGCAGGTTGAATATGATTCATTTCCCGACAAGTTCAATACGCGTAGAAATCGTATCAAGCTGCTTTTTGTACTGGTAGCCGCGGCCGCGGCGCTTTATAAGCCTCGTCTTTTATTATTCCCCATATTTGCATCATATATTATAACCGGCCTAATTCGTGAAGCCTACCGGTTTTTCTATCTCGGCGTGGATTTTGTCCGAAGACGGCAGGCTAACGGTCGAAATAACGGAGAAAACAATGAGCAAGAATAAAGCTACGGTATTTGTCCGTCTCAAGGACGGCGTTCTGGATCCCCAAGGTCTGACGATCGAAAAAGCCATAAAAAATATGGGATACGATATGGTAAACTCGGTTCGAAGCGGCCGATTTTTCGAACTGGAACTGGGCGGGGGTGAAAATTCGAAAGAGAAAGTCACGGAAATATGCCGGAAACTTCTGGCCAATCCCGTGATCGAGAAATTTGAAGTGGATTTTGACAAATGAAATTCGGGGTGGTTACATTTCCGGGGTCCAACTGCGATTACGATGCTTTTGCGGCCGCCAGGCTTATCGGTGAGGATGCGGAATTTCTGTGGCATCAGGAAACCGATCTTAGGGGTTGCGATGTCATAATTCTCCCGGGTGGATTCGCCCATGGCGATTATCTTCGTTCCGGCGCCATCGCCAGGTTTTCGCCGATTATGAAGGCGGTCGCGCGGTTTGCCGCCGAAGGCGGGCTGGTTTTTGGCATTTGCAATGGTTTTCAGGTTCTTCTGGAATCGGGGCTTTTGCCGGGAGCATTAATCCGCAATCGCGACCTGCGTTTTCGCGGACGTGATGTATATATTCGCGTAGAGAGAAATGATCTTGCCTTCACGTCCGAATACCGGGTCGGCGACGTGCTTAAAATACCGATCGCCCACAAAGACGGGAATTATTATAATTTCAGCGGCGACGTGGAGCTTTTGAAGAAAAGCAACCGGGTAGTTTTCAGGTATTGTGATCGTGAGGGCAATGTCACCGACCGTAGCAATCCCAACGGTTCGGCCGACAATATCGCCGGAATCGTCAGCGAATCCGGGAATGTCATGGGGATGATGCCGCACCCGGAGCGGGCCATGGAGAGCATCCTGGGGTCAAGCGACGGTTATAGGATGTTTATATCGATTCGAAATTTTATAAACCGGAGTATTGGCTGTGAAAAAGCGTGAGTTGACGTTTATAATCGTGGCATTGATTCTGGCCGCAGTTATTGGCGGCTTTGTGGGAGAGTTGATAGGGTCTTTTCTGCAACCGGGGGCGGCCAAAACGCTGTTTTCGAAGTCGGTCACGATCGGCATGGATACGATGCGTTTTCAACTTTATTCCATCGCTTTCACGATCGGGCTGACGTTCAAGATTAACTTCATGTCGGCGCTGGCAGTGTTAATCGTAATCGTCTACTTCCGGTGGTGGTATATATAATGTTTGATGAATAATATAAACTTTGCCGGGATTCTGTCGTTTATTATATTTGAGACCGGTATGAATAGCAGGGTTGGAGAAATTTCGCCAAGGAGTTAAATATGTTTGGAATGGGGCCGTGGGAAATAGCACTGGTTTTTTTGGCCATCCTCTTATTGTTCGGTGCGAAACGTCTTCCGGAGATCGCCCGGAACATGGGCAAAGGTATCAGGGAATTCAAGTCGGCCGTCAAGGATACCCAGAATGAAATAAAATCGGCCATGGATAGCAGTGACTCCAAAGATAGCGACACAAATAAGAAAAACCATGAATAAGTTCACAGAAGAAGATGCCAAAAGAGTCAGTGCGGTATTAAAGGCCGAGAAGATTTTATACGAAAGTGACCACTATCGCATCAGGATTTCCAATCAGAGCGAAAAGCGGGTTCTGATATTGGAAATTTATCCAGAGATTCTGCTCGGCAAAGCCCGTGGCATGCTGGTTGTCGTCTACACCGGCAATTCCCATTTGCAGATTCATAATTGTTCGGGGTATGTCGTTTCGGAAGAACTGGGTGAAGTCACATTTGTCAACGAAACGGCCGAAAATATTTCCGGACTCGTGGTGGAGCAGGGCGCGTCATGTTCGCTGTATTCGGGTATCGATCGCAGTCTGATTTCCAGCGATTTCACGCGGCTGGGGGTGGAGGTCATGTTGTCGGGTGTGGCTCTGTCTTTAGCCGAAGAGATTATCGATCAGAACAAGCCGGGCGACGTTAACGAGCCGGACTGATTCTAAACCGACTTTTTCGTTCCGAAGGATTCAATAAAATCAGAAATAGCCATGCCGATTTCGCCGGCGTGCTGATAGCGCGCGTCGGGATTTTTGGCCAGAGCTTTGGCTATCACGCGGTCGAAGAGGCTGGGGATAGACGGGTCCAGCGAGGACGGCGGTTCGGGGTCGTTGTTGACGATATTATATATCAACGAAGTCAGATTTTCACCGCGGAACGGCCGACGTTGCACCAGCATTTCGTACATCACGACGCCCAGGCTGAAAATATCGGTGCGACGGTCGATCTGTTTGCCGGATAATTGTTCCGGCGAAATGTAATTGGGTGTACCCATGGCAATACCGGTTCGGGTCATCGACGAGGAATCGACCCGGGCGATACCGAAATCCATGACCTTCACTTTATAATCAGTCAGAATCATGATATTGGCCGGCTTGATATCGCGGTGGATGATCCCCTGGCTATGGGCATAATCGAGGGCCATACAAATCTGCGAGATGATCTGGGAGATAATGCGGTAATTCATTTTCGTTTTCTTGCGAATCAAATCTTCCAATGTTTGACCCTGAAGGTATTCCATGGCGATGTATTGCAGGTTTTTCTCCGACCCGACGTCGTAAATCGTGACAATATTGGGATGCGATAAATTGCCCGCTGCCTGGGCCTCCCGAAATAGGCGTTCTTTGAGTTCAGCCATTTCTTCCGGGTCGTTGACAAAATCAAGGCGGATGGTTTTTAAAGCCACATTACGGTTGATAGCCGGGTCCATGCCTTTATACACGGTTCCCATGGCTCCCTTGCCAAGAATGCCGACGACCTGATAACGCCCCAGCTGTGTGATCTTCTGGCTGTCGGGGATCAAATCGATGCCGGAAGAGTTTCCCGTTTTTGAAGCCGTTTCATCGGTTGGCCGGTCGACATTAATATTATTATGCTCGATGCTTTGAGAATCGGCCTTATTGTCAGCGGCGGCGGCGAATTTGTTTACCGGCGGCGGTGTCGAGGCGAAGACTTCGGTCCGCTCCCCGGCGACGCGGTTAATCTCGGTCTTTTGCCGGCTGTTATCGTAGTCCATTTTGACCGTCGCCCGCGGTGATTCGTCGACTTTCGGACGCGACAGCGCATCGGGTCCCGTTGCGCGGTGGGGTGTCGCCGCGGTATCTTCAATAACGCGAACTTTGGGTGGCCGGGACCAACCCGATTTTTTTGGAGAATCGTCCTTTTTAGACGTTAGCCGTTCCAGAAAATCGCCTTCCAGAAACGGGCTGGCGATCAGCAGGAGAAATACTTGCAGGCCGATATACAGCGTCCGAGGCAGAATATTATATGAATTGAACAGAATAAAATTGACGTTGGCCAGAATGAACAACGAAATAAAAATTATAACAAATCGGAATTTCAGTGATATTCTGGGCAGGATGAAGGCAAACAGGCCGCCGAGGCCGAACAGAAGAAGCATATCGAGCCCGCGTGCGGAATCATAACGTCGCATATAATTGGAATGAATGATGTTTTCAATGACATTCCCCCGCAATTCTCCACCGGCCAGTTTTTTTGCAACCGGTGTTCCGAAGTAATCGGTCAACTGGGTTGAGGTCAGGGAAATGATCACCAGCTTATCGGAAAGACTGGCCAGGTTGATTGTCTCATCGAGAATATCGGCCGCCGAAAATTTAATGAATGACTGTCCCGGTTTGTTATAATTAATAAACATGCGGGTCTGCTGATTAACCGGTATTTCGACATTCCCCAGAAAAACCTTGCCGTCGCTGTGGACGGTAATCTGTGACGGTTTATATCCCAGGTAATTGGCTGCCGCCAGAAGCGGTGCCGACGGATAATAAAATCCATCATAGAACATAATTAACGGGTGCCAGCGGATTTTACGGTCATCGTCGAATATGGAATAGCGAAAGCCGATTCCGGCGGAATACTGGCAAAGCTGTCGAGGAGGCAGAAATACATTCTGGGCCAGAACGGTGGCATATTCATCGAGTATACCCAGGTCAGTGTTGATGGTCACGGAATTATCGTACAAGTACTCGGGTCGGCTGATACGGGCGTTCTGGAAATCGGCGCGGTTGAACTGATAGGGAATGATTACGTTTTTTACCCAGGACATCTGTCCGGCGAGCACGTCGGTATATCCGGCGATGTCCTCGTCGGTATCGGGTTCGAAAATCAGGTCCATGAAAATGGTTCGGGGAGCACCGGACCCAACGGCCGCCAGCAGGTCGGCAACGCGGTCACGATGCCAGGGCCATTGCCCGTACTTGGATATAGCCACGTCGTCGATGTTAACCATGACAATGTCAGAATGCAGGACCTGTTCACCCCGGAAAGAGTAGAGCAAGTCATTGACCTTACTTTCGAGTCGGACCAGCGGCGAAAAGTCATTAACATAAAGGGCTACGACCAGAAAAGAAATCAGAAGGCAAAGTATATAAGATGAAAATTTCCGTATCATATTCCCGACCTGCCTATGCGCCGACGGCCAGTCGTTCGATCAGAAACTCCGGCATTTGAGCCCTGGCCATTTTCTCCTGCGTTTTTTGAATATCGTAATCGACGCGGTGGTATTCCAAAATTCCGCCGGTTATATCGATGGTGACATAACACGCCCGGCAATCTTTATCGCGAGGTTGTCCTACGGAGCCGACGTTTACCAGGTATTTTTTATCTTCGGTGAATTTTTGTTTGTTTTTGATATGCGCCGTAACTTCGCCGCTATCCTGCCGAATGAACGTCACCGGGACGTGCGAATGTCCCACGAAACATACCGACTGCGGGAAATGATGGAACTGGTCGACGGCCTGATCGACATTAAAGACATAGTGCCAGGCTTCCGGTTCAAAAGGTGTGGCGTGAACCAGGTGATAGTCGAGAAAATCCGCCGACAATTCAAAATCGGCCAGTTTCTCTATGGTTTTTTGTTTCAGGCAGGCTTGTGTCCACTCCAAAGAAATCCGGGCGGCCTTGTTAAAGGTTTCGGCCGATTCCAGTCCCAGGGCGGCATAATCATGGTTGCCCATGATTTTGATATCACAATGTCTGATGATCAAATCGACACATTCGTTGGGATTGCAGCCGTAGCCGATGGCATCGCCAAGAAAGTGGATTTTTTCCACGCCCTGTTTTTCGATGTCGCGCAAGACCTTTTCCAGGGCTTCCAGGTTTGCGTGAACGTCCGATATCAGCGCAATTTTCATGAATCAACTACCTTCCACAAAACGATATGTTGATTTCCCAACCTGTATAATATCTCCGTTTTTCAGAAGGTTTTTATCAACCAGTTCACCGTTAAGTTTGGTTTTACCTTTACGGCCGAGATTCACCAGTGTGTAGCCTTCTTCTTCTTTTACGATTTTGGCCTGGATACCCGACAACATGAAACCCTTGGCATGGACATGGACGAATTTGGCCCGGCCGATGGTGGTGACATTGCGGTCGATACGGTATTCCGAGAAGTCGGTATTATCTTCCCCCACCAGGACGGACGAACCCATGCGGTTGACGATTTCGCGATCTTGCTGATCCTTTTGGAGCAGTTCCTTGTGTTTTTTGGTATTCAGCACCATGGTTCCGTCCATGCTGGAAACCGCTCCGTCGCGAGAGACATCGGTATGATATTCGAGAGTATATTTGCCGATCATGATCTGATCGCGGTCCCGCAAAATTTCCTCGGTGACTTTACGGTTGTTGACGAATGTACCGTTTAACGATTGGTTATCGATAATGACGGCGGCGCTTTCGTTAAATTCGATCTGGGCATGTTTGCGGGACACGCCCCGATTGTCAAGAATGATATCATTATCCGGCGTCCGGCCGATACTCAATCGTTTTTTTTCGGCGACCACGCGCTCGATCACTTTGCCTTCAAACTTAATTATTATTTCCGGCATGGGGGGCTCCTTTCATAATCCCCAATGTTTTATTTCATATCCATCATGTTGCGGACACGGCTTATTTGTCCGGGTGCCCTTATTGCAAACGCTATTTGAGTTAATTATATTGTCGGCATGAGAATCGGAAACTTGAACCTCGACTCAAAATTGATTCTGGCCCCGTTGGCCGGTATCTCCAAGCGGCCCTTTAGGTTGCTGGCCAGACGATATGGCGCGGCGCTTTGTTATACGGAAATGATTTCAGCCGATGCCCTTGCCCGAAATCATAAAAAAACCATCCGCATGCTGGATCACACTCCGCAAGAACATCCTATAGGGATTCAGTTATTCGGTTCTCAACCTGAATTTATTGCGATGGCGGCTAAAAAGCTAATGGAATTCGGTCCGGATATAATAGATATCAATCTGGGGTGTCCCGTTCCCAAAGTCATAAAAAGAAATGGCGGGGCGGCTCTTCTTAAAGACCCCAGTCTGGCCGAGGAAATTATGGCGGCCGCGGTCGAAAATTCGACCGTCCCGGTGACTATAAAAACCCGAGCGGGCTGGACGAGTGATATGCCCGGCTATCTTGAAATCGGCCGGCGAGCGCAAAAGATCGGCATTGCCGCCATGACGCTTCATCCGCGTTATCGTACCGAGGGCTTCGCCGGCAAATCTGACTGGTCCCTGATAAAACGTCTTAAACAGGAAATAACGATTCCGGTTATAGGCAACGGCGATATTAAAACCCCCGAAGATGCCCAAAGGATGCTTGAAGAAACCGGTTGCGACGCCATCATGATCGGACGAGCGGCCATGACCAATCCTTATATTTTCAAGATGATTGGCGAATTTCTGGAAAACGGCCGTATTATTCCCGACATGACTCCGGCGGAGAAAGTGGCAATGGCGCTGGAACACGCCCGACTTATGGGGTTACAGTATCCCGACCCGGTGGCATCGCGGATGATGCGCAAGCATCTGGCCTGGTACACCCGCGGTTTCCCGGAGGGACATCAGCTGCGGCGGGATATTATGAAACAGGAGTCTTATAAAGAGATGGAAGCATGTTTGAATAATTATCTGACTTTCGCGGCGGGTTTGAATGGATAAAGAAAAGCTCATAAAATTATTAACAGAGGTTGAACGCGGCTCTCTGTCTGTCGAACAAGCTCTGGAGAAGTTGCGGTTTCTGCCTTTTGAAGATGTCGGTATGGCTCGAATCGACCATCATCGACTGCTTCGTCGCGGCCAACCGGAGGTTATCTATGCACCGGGAAAGACCGTTGAGCAAATCATAAAAATCTGTGGCAAAATAAAAAGGGCCGGAGTCGACGTCATTATAAGCCGTCTAGATAAAAGACAGTTTTCGGTTTTAAAGGGTAAACATAAAATGGCCCGTTATTATCCGGATGCCCGACTGGCTCTGATTCTGGGCGGAAGCAGGAAGCATCCCCGGATGATGACGGATACCATGGTTTTGGCATGTTCGGCCGGGACATCGGATATTCCGGTCGCGGAAGAGGCGGCGCTCACGGCCTGGATTATGGGATGTCCGGTGGAGAGGTTATATGATGTCGGAGTGGCCGGTTTGCATCGGTTGCTTGGGGGCGGGGAGTTAATTAAAAAGGCCGGTGTCATCATTGCCGTGGCGGGGATGGAAGGCGCGCTGGCGTCGGTGGTGGCCGGGCTGGTGGATGTTCCCGTAATCGCCGTGCCGACCTCGGTCGGCTATGGGGCGTCGTTCGGCGGATTGGCGGCCCTTCTGGCCATGCTCAATTCCTGCGCCTCCGGGGTGACGGTGGTTAACATTGATAACGGTTTCGGAGCCGGAGTGGCGGCGGCCACAATAGCCCGGATAACGGCAAAGGAGAAATAATGCGCGTTCTTTATATGGATGTTTATTCAGGTATTGCCGGCGATATGATGCTGGCGGCCCTGGTGCATCTGGGTCTGCCGTTTGAATATCTCAAGGAAAATCTTGACCGGTTGAATTTGGCTGGTTATGAGCTGGAATATCGGGCCGTTGAAAAAAACCATATCGCCGCCGGAAAAATAGATGTGCATGTTTCCGAAGGGCATGTTCATCGTCATTTGAAAGATATCCTGGAAATTATAGAAATGGCGGGGTATAATCAGGCGGTTAAAAGTATATCCGAAGCGGTTTTCCGAAAAATTGCCGAAGCCGAGGCCCGGATTCATAACACGACACCGGATAAAATCCATTTCCATGAGGTAGGCGCGGTCGATGCCATCGTCGATATTGTCGGTACGGCCATCGGTATCGATTTTTTCAAGCCGGATTTTGTATTTGCCACACCGGTGCCAATGAGCCGGGGGGTCGTCCGGGCGGCACATGGAATATTACCTGTCCCGGCCCCGGCCACCATGGAAATTCTCAAGGGCATTGCGGTGGAGCATATCGACGGTGAAGGCGAACGCGTCACGCCCACCGGGGCGGCGATTTTGACCACATTGCTGGATATGTATGGATACCCTGGCCGGCCGTCGTACAGGATAGACAATATCGGCTACGGTGCGGGAACAAAAGATTTCTCCGACCGGTCCAATTTGCTTCGTCTGGTTCTCGGAAATCTGGATGAAAGCGTGTCTGTCCCGGCCGATGAAGTGGAAATTCTGGAAACCAATATCGATGATATGATCCCGCAGACTTATGGATATTTGCTGGACAGGCTGTATCAGGAAGGGGCCGGTGAAGTTTATATTACGCCGGTATATATGAAGAAGAATCGTCCGGGACAGCTGTTGACGATCATATGCAAAAAGGACTTGGTCTCGAAATTAAGCGATATTATATTTTGCGAAACGACCACGGCAGGAATTCGTTATCGGACGATGAACCGCCGCGTTTTGGAAAGACGGATTGTCAAGGTCGATACGCCGTATGGCCCAGTTGGGGTAAAGGTCTTGAAATTTGGCAATAAGTTAAAAATGCAGCCGGAATACGATGACTGCAAGAAAGCGGCCAGCGAACACGGAGTCGCTTTAGCCGTTGTAATTCGAATGGCGGTCAGGCAGGCTGAAATAAAGGAAGGACTGAACCAATGAGCGTAAAAGTGCTGGCTTTGGCCGAACATAAGAACGGGAAATTGTCTCACGTCAGTTTTGAACTATTCAGCGTTGCCAAAAAGATTGGCGGTGAATTGACAACCGTGATTCTGGCTGAAAATGCTGCGGAACTGGCCAAGGAGTTGGCGGCGCATGGCGGTGGCAAAGTAGCAGCCGTATCAAATCCGGGGTTCAAATATTTCAATGACAGCGTTTATTGTAAAGCCATAACAGAACTAATAGGCAAGTATCAACCGAATCTGGTTTTGATTCCGGCCACCTTTTATGGCAAGGCGCTAGCGGCCCGTCTGGCGGCGGCCAACGGAGCGGCAATGGTTTCGGATATCACCGGGCTTGCCGCCGAAGGCGACCGGATCGTATTCACCCGTCCGTCCTATGGGGGAAATGTAATCGCCAATGTAGCCGGTGCGTCGGGGAAACTGACGGTGGCAACAGTCAGGCCGAAGGTATTCGATGAATCCAGAGAAGGGGCCGGAGAAGTCGTCTCCGAAACTGTCAGTGACGCCGTTTTCAACGTCAAATCGTCGGTGAAAGAGATGGTCGTGGAAAGCGGGCAGTCGGTCAATATAACGGAGGCCGACGTAATCGTCGCCGCCGGTCGTGGAATTCGCGGCCCTGAAAACCTTGCCCTCGTGGAAGGCCTGGCCAAAGCGGTTGGCGGGGCGGTCGGAGCGTCGCGCGCCATTGTCGATGCCGGCTGGATTCAGTACCGTTTCCAGATTGGCCAGACCGGCAAGACGGTCAATCCCAAACTATATTTCGCGCTGGGCATTTCCGGGGCCATTCAACACCTGGTCGGGATGCAGACTTCCCGGACGATTGTGGCTGTCAATCGTGATAAGGAAGCGCCCATATTCAAGATAGCCTCCTATGGCATTGTTGGTGACCTTTTTGAAATAGTCCCGGCTTTGACCAGGAAATTCGAATCGGTTAGAAGTTAGGTATAAAGTTAGTAATACAAAAAAAGCCGCCTTTTCCCAGGCGGCTTTTTTACTTCTTTTTCCCTATCGCGATTTTTCCGGCGGGGTTATGTAAGTCAGGATGTACTCCAGCGAACTCGACGCCAGGCGCATGCTGTATTTGGGATTGTGAATTCCGTTACTCTGATCCTTAATTATAAAACGATAATTATACAAGGCCCCGGCGATTCCTTCGGGACGGATATAGCCGATGGTATCGAGCAGTCCCAGGCTGTCAAGGTAATATTCCAGCAGGGCGAGAGTGTCCAGAAACTGCTGCCGGGACGGCTGGGAGTAAGTGTCGAAACTTGATATGGCGGTGCCGCCTGTATGACAGCCGATGACATTACAGGAGGCGATATGCTCGGTGGCGCCATCGGACATGTTCGTGCTGTGACCGCCCAGCGAGAACCCGGTCGTGACCGACATATGGCATTTGATGCAACCGCCGGTAAAGGTGGAACTATGGACAAGATTTGAATAATTGACGCCATCGTAATGATACCCGCCGCGTCCCAGGAACATTTCCGCCTGGTTCGAGCCATGTGGTCCCCAGAAATTAGACACGGCCACCGAATCATCGGGATTGGCATCGAAGACGGCGTTAACGATGAGGTTGACGTCTCTTATGGATTTATGGCAGGATACGCAGTTGTTCGATGAACCCGAATTGAAGGTCGTGCCGTCGATGAGGGTGACGGCGGCATCATAGCGAAGCGAATAATCCCAGGTTGTATGATAATCATGGCAGGTTTTGCAGCGAATTTCAAGGGGTTGATTAACGGCATTCGTTGATTGGGCGATGTATCCCTGCGATGTATGGCAATGCGGCCCACAATAATTGGTCGTATAATAAATGGGAACCATCGGGGCAAAATCGACCAGCAGATAATTAACCAGCTGACCGGCGGCATGGGCGGAATTGACCCATTCTCCCCGGGCGATATCGAGGACCGAATTCCGATCGGAGTGACAGGCGGCAACGCAGGTGCTGTCGATTAGCGTTATTGTATCATAGTATTCGTTATTGGTTATTATCTGTTCGGTGATTAATTTATCACAGCCGGGGAGACTGGTTAACAGGCTGATTCCGGTAAAAGCAAACAGAATAAGATACGGGAAGATTCTTTTCATGGCATATACCTCGATATTTTTATACTCAAGAAACCAATGCGAAGGGTATTTGTCAAAGCATAAATTCAAATAAGATTGAGATTTCCGCAACACCGATTAACGAGTGAACATTCAAGGGCTTAGGCGCGTATAATACATGCGTTATTGATAACAGGGGATGGATTATATTTGGTCCTTATTGCTTGACTTGGCTTTCCGATTTGACTATTTTATTATGTTTTTTGGAGGAATATATAGGTAATAGCTAAAGAAAAAATAAAAATAAAAGATTTGGAAGGTTATAAACTTCTTATGATTCAAAGCCGGAGAAACCCAATCAAACGCCGGCTATTTTTATATTATGATTAAAAAATTAATACTACTGATTTTGCTCCTGACAATTTCGGGAGCGCAGGCAACGGTCCTTTTGAAATCGCTGGATGAACCCCAGGTTTCGGTCGGACTGTCGGATAATGGCGTCATCGATATTATCAAGCACAAAGGCTCTATCTGGCTGGCCACCAGCGGCGGCTTGAGCTACACCGATGATGACGGCCAAAGCTGGAATATTTACAATACCACCAACGGACTGGTATCGCAGGAAATTTCGGCCTTTTATTCGGCGGGCGACGATATTGCCGACAAAATCTGGGTGGCCACCAATCATTCGGAAGAAATCGGGGGCCAGCTCTATGCGATTGCCGATGGGTTATCCTATTCCGACGACGAAGGCCGGACATGGGATACGATGATGGTCAAGGGTTCATATGGAGGTCAGTCGGTCATTTATGACATCACCGGGGTCGATAGCGTCATTTTCTGCGCATCATGGGCAGGGGGGTTATTTGGCAGTTTCGATGGCGGTCAGAATTGGAGGCAATATTATGCGTCTATAAAAGACTCATCAACAAGAGCTTCAGGGGTAGATTTGGAAAAAACGGATATTTATTTCTCGGCGGTGGTCGATACCTTTCATCAAGATTCCCTGATTTTATGGGCCGGGACGGCCAGTGGCCTGATGAAATATATCTGGGCTCCAAGTTATGCCAAACCGTCGTCAAATAACATCCTCGATATCTTCAAGGCCGACACGTTTTATATTATCTGCGGAGACCGGGGTCTTTCGCGTTACAGCGGACTGGGAATGGCCAACACGTTTAATTCGGCCTATTATCCTGATGATGGTTTACCCGGGCCGACGGTAACGACCGGCCACTTTTATGGTGACAAGGTTTTTGTCGGAACGCGCGAGTCGTTGACCGGCCCCGGCACCGGACTGGCGGTTTCGGCCGACACCGGCAGAAGCTTCACGGAAATAAGCGACCCGGCGCTGGATGTCAAAGATACTGATAAATATGTTACCGATATTGCCGATTTGAACGGGGCGCTTTATGTGGCCGCAAAAAAGGGTGGTCTTGTCCGCTCAATCGATATGGGGCTTTCATGGGAAGCGGTCGTGATTGATACCGGCGGCCCTCTGGAGGATCCCAACCGCGAGACAGTCAATAGCCTTGTCCCGGATACCGCCAATAATCGCCTCTGGCTGGGCACCGACGCGGGTCTGGTCATGCTTCAATTTGACGGTTCCAATGTTTTGGATTCCACCTTTTATTATGTTTTCCCGGATGATGACACATCGGGCGCCCGAACCCACAAGGTGGATATACAACATTTTTTCGGTGACGATGAAGTGGTCGATTCCATTTATATCTGGGCGCTAAACAGCCCGCTCGATGAACAGACGGGCTCCAATGCCGTGTATATTTCTTTTGATGAGGGTGCGAACTGGTACACACGGTATGTCAGTCCGAGGGACACTCTTTATTATGACATCGCTTTTCTTGATGATTATGTCGCCCTGGGTGGACAGAATCTTCTAAATCAGATTATTGATTTGGAAACATGGATTTGGGGCACGTCACCGGGTTATCAGATTCAGGACAGTCTCAATCCAATAACGCTCAATTTCCGAAATCGGGATTTTTGGGTGATTGAAATTATCGACAGTATAATTTTCCTCGGAACCGACGGTGGCGGTTTCGGGGTTTCGCCGCCCAGTCAGGGTTCGACAGTCCACTGGGGGATTCATAAAGCCAATACCAATCCCATCGCGCCCGACAAGGTGACGCCGGTGGTTTATCCGAATTTAACCGGTAACTGGGTGACGGCCATGGGTATTCAGGAATTGCCGGATGGTGAGCAGTTGTTATGGGCGACGGGTCGTCCGGGGGCGACCGGGTTGACGGGCGAAACCAACGGGATATCCTTTTTGGATTTACATTCAGAGAATGTCTGGACAACTGCTTATACCGGGACAGTGGCGTGGAATTTCGGTTTTTACGATAGCACCGTTTTTGCGGCAACTTCGGCCGGTCTTTTATATTCCAATCTGGAGACAAATGTTTTCGGGGATATTGTCTGGGATACGGCCAGAATTTCCGGACAGCTGGTATCCAACCGTCCGGGGGTTGAATTCACGATAGACGTTTCCAGTTCCATATATGGGGCAAAGGTGATTGACGATCAACTCTGGATTGGGACCGAAGACGGCGCGGCCGTCATTCCAGTCGATTTATTCGAAACCGGAAGCTGGGATATTTTCCGCACTGAAGCCATTCTTGATTCATATTTCGCCTATCCGGTGCCATTTTCGCCGGTCAGCCAGAGTTATGTGTATTTTAATTATCCGATGCCGCAAACGGGTTATGTTACGGTTGAAATATATGATTTCGCCATGAACCTGGTAAAAACGGTGGTAAACAATCAACCGCGTCAGGGTGGAGAGGATGTTGCTTATTCCACCGATTACTGGGACGGCCGTAACGGCCGCGGGGATGTTGTCGCCGCCGGGATTTACTATTTCAAGGTCGAAACATCCAACGGCGATATTAACTGGGGCAAGCTGGCCATAATCCCGTAAGAGGCAAATATGAAAAAGATATATTATATATTAATATTAATTGCGATCATGGCCGGGCCGGCTGTCCGCTCGGATGAAGACGGCGGTTACGCCGGAGTGATATTTCAATTGTCGGTTCAGGCGCGCCCGGCGGCTATGGGCGGGGCCTTTTACGGTTTATCCGATGACGCGGGGGCGCAGTATTTCAATCCTGCCGGTTTGACGCAAGTATCTCAAAATACTTTTTCAAGCGGTTATCGGGTCATGACGCTGGACCGCAAGCTCGGCTATTTATCGATGGTTATTCCCACGCGCATGGAATCGGCGCTCGGCATCAGCTGGTTGTATGGTGGGTACGGTGAAGTGACTGCCCGTAATCGGAGCGGGCGCGAGCTCGGACGAACCATATCATCCGAGGAACATATGTTCGGTCTAACTTTTGCCAAGCGGTTTATTCCGTATTTGAGTGTGGGCACCAAACTGGGCTATTATTATAAAAAACTGGCCAATATCGACGCCAATTCGATCGGCATAAATCTGGGCGCCATGCTCTTTGTCGATTCATTATTCGAATATGCCTATATGGATAATAAACCGGTGCAGGATATCACGGTCGGCCTGGTAGTCAACAACCTCGCCGCAACCTATCCCTGGACCACCAATGATTACTGGGAAAGATACAGTGATAATCCGGGTGTATCACAGGACGACGAATTTCCCATTCTGGTGGGATTTGGTCTATCCTTCAAAACGTTCAAACGGAAATTAATAACCGCTTTTGATATCGAGAAGAATACCAAACAAACGGCCAAGGCAAGATTCGGCGGGGAGTACATGGTCGATAAAATGCTTCGCCTTCGCGCGGGATTAAACCAGGGTCGTCTGACGGCCGGCCTGGGATTGGCGCAGGAAATAAATAAATTCACGTTGCTGTTTGATTACGCCTTTTCTGCCGAAAAAGCGGATGAGGGGAGTGACCACATAATAAGTCTTAACATGGTGTTTTAAACTTATGTCGAGAATGATTAAGCTACTTTTTTTCACTGTTACCTTTCTGTGTTTAACGGTACCGGTTTGGGCATTATCGGGGCTGCGGCTTTTAACGATCGAATCGGGAGGGAGGCCGACCGGCATGGGCGGGGCATTTGTCGCCGTCGAGGCCGATCCTTTTTCCGCCGCCTTCAATCCGGCCGCAACGTACGGGCAAGATGGCGTTAACGGCGGCTTTTCGCATAACACCCACTGGCAGGATGTTGCGGTCGAGGCCGGATACATCTCATTTGCCAAGCACAAGGCCGTTTTCACGGCCGGGATGGTGGTCGGGCATGTAGAAGGTTTGCAGGGCCGAACCGATTCGGTTCCATCGAGCACATATTACCCATTCGATGCGCAGGATATTTCGATTAAGGCCGGGGTATCATACCAATTTGAAAAGAGGGTGGTAGTAGGAGCCATGGCCGGGTGGATGATGGAAAAAATCGATACGTATACCGGTTCGGCAGTAAATTTCGATATTGGGATCCTGTACAGGCTACGTCCCGACTTGAATATTGGTGCGGCCGTGCAACATTTCGGGCCGACCATGAATCTGCGTAATGAAGAAATCGATTTGCCCACGACTTTCCGGCTGGGCGGATCGTATCGCTATGAAAAATTAATCGGCGCCCTGGATTTGGTGATGTTTGATGATTCCAAGGATGATGGTTACGATTTACGTGTCCACGTTGGCGGCGAATATGAGGCTCATGAAAGCCTGCTGGTTCGGGCGGGGTACAGATTTAACTATGAAAGCAAGAGTATTTCGGCGGGGCTGGGTTTCAAGAAACGGAATTTCCGCATTGACTACGCTTTCCTGCCGTATTCCAATAAACTCGATGATTCGCATATTTTCAGTTTAACCTTCAACTATTAACAGGAGTGGCTAAAAAGACTATGGCTAAGTATAGGATTGCGTGGATGCCGGGCGACGGTGTCGGCGTCGATGTCATGGACGCGGCCAAAATCGTCCTCGACAAATTGAAAGTGGATGCGGAATATATCCACGCCGATATCGGCTGGGAATTCTGGTGCAAGGAAGGCAATCCGCTTCCGGCACGAACCATTGATATATTGAATAACACCGATTGTGCCCTGTTCGGGGCGATTACATCGAAGCCCAAGGAAGAGGCCGAAAACGAGCTGGTGCCTGAACTCAAGGGCAAGGGGTTGACTTATGCTTCGCCGATAGTCCGGCTCCGCCAGGAATTCAATCTGCGGACTAATTTGCGCCCATGCAAAGCCTACCCGGGTAACCCGCTGAATTATAAGGAAGGCATCGATATCGTTGTCTTCCGCGAAAATACCGAAGACCTGTATGCCGGAGTGGAGTTTTTCCCGCTTCCGGATGCAGTGCGCAAGGCGATATGCGAAGCCAATCCCAAAATGAAGAAGTTCGATAAGCATCCGGGGGGCGAAGTGGCCGTATCGCTTCGTATCAATACCAAGACTGGGTGCCGCAATATCATCACCGATGCTTTCGAATACGCCAGGAAAACCGGGCGCAAAAGCGTGACCGTGGTGGAGAAACCTAATGTCATTAGGGAAACGTCGGGTCTCATGGTTCGCACTGCCCGTGAAGTGGCCAAAAATTATCCGGGGATTGAGCTGTGGGAAACCAATATCGACGCCATGTGCATGTGGCTGATCAAAAATCCGCTGGATTACTCGGTGCTGGTGACGTCGAATATGTTCGGTGACATAATTTCAGACCTCTGTGCTCAACTGGTCGGCGGGCTGGGGTTCGCGGCCTCGGGCAATATCGGCGACAAGTATGCCGTATTCGAGCCGACTCACGGTTCGGCGCCGAAGTATGCCGGAAAATATAAAGTCAACCCGATGGCCATGCTGATCACAACGCAATTAATGCTGGAGTGGTTAGGCGAGCAGGCCATGTCCGATAAGCTTGAAAAGGCCATCGCGGCGGTCATCAAAGAGGGCAAGGTTCGCACCTATGATATGGGCGGAACGTCCTCGACGCTGGATGTGGCGCATGCCGTAGCGGCGAAGCTGTAAATTAAATTCTTGAAATATCAGATTTACGTAGGGCGGAACCCTTTGGTGGTTCCGCCTTTTGTTTGAATATAAAGGGCATGGTGCATTAATACAGCCAACCACCCGTTGCGTGAGATACAATTCTATTTTATAAGTAATTGGTTAAGACCGTCTTCGTCAATTATTGTCACGCCCAGTTTTTTGGCGTTATCGTACTTACTACCGGGATCAACGCCCATAAGAAGATAGTCCGTTTTGGCCGAAACCGAGCCGGTCACTTTGCCGCCGGCGTCTTCGATCAGCTTTTTAAAATGTCCGCGCGGTTTGGAAAGGGTGCCGGTGATGACAAATGTTTTCCCAATCAAAGGTTGGGCGCCTTTTACGATTTTGTATGGTTTAAATAGAACACCGGCCTTTTTCATTTTGTCGATCATTTTGCGATTGGTTGGTTTGGAAAAATAATCGACAATGGACCGGGCGATTATCGGGCCGATGCCATCGATGGATATAAGAGCTTCTTCATCGGCCTGCATGAGATTATCGATGGTTTCAAAATGCGCGGCCAGGGTTCGGGCGGCGGTTTCACCGACACCGAATATGCCAAGAGCGATAATGATGTTGGGTAATTCACGGTTTTTGGATGCTTCTATGGCATTTAAGATGTTTTGCGCCTTTTTGTCGGCCATTAAATCGAGAGGCAGAAGTTTTTCTTTGGTCAGAAAATATATATCCGAAGGGTCTTCAACCAGGTTGTTTTCATACAACTGTATAGCCAGCTTGCCACCCATGCCTTCGATATCCATGGCATCCTTGGAGGCGAAATAGGATAGCCTTTCGATTACCTGTGCGGGACAGGCGATATTGGTGCAACGCCAGGCGGCTTCGCCGGCAGGGCGAATCGTTTTGGAGCCGCATGATGGGCATTTATCCGGCATTTTAATCGGTTTTTCGCGTCCGGTTCGTTTTTCGGCAAGTACTTTAACAACGTCGGGGATAACGTCGCCGGCGCGCTTGACGATAACCGTATCACCGATCATGAGATCATGCGCATGAATTTCATCCTCGTTATGCAATGAAGCGTTAGAAACGATGACGCCGCCGACATGCACCGGTTTGAGTTTGGCAACCGGAGTGATTATCCCGGTTCGTCCGACCTGGAAATCAACGTCGAGAATGACGGTTTCGGCTTCTTCGGCGGCGAATTTCCACGCCACCGCCCAGCGCGGGGCACGGGCAATTTCACCGAGAATGACCTGATCCGAATAACGATTGACTTTTATCACCATGCCGTCGATTTCATAATCCAGTTCGGGCCTGATTTTTTCGAGTTTGTCAAAGGTTTTGGCCACCTGCGCTACGCCCCGGACGGTGACGAGGTTTTCATTAATACGAAACCCTTCATGTTTTAGAAAGCGCATGGTATCGCTGTGGGTCTCAAGATCGGGCAAGTCGGTGGCGGAGATGCCATAGGCATAGAAGATCAAGGGTCGTTCGGCGGTAACACGTGAGTCGAGCTGTCGCAGTGACCCGGCGGCGGCATTGCGAGGGTTGGCAAACGGTGGCAGTTCGCGTTCGGTCATTCTGGCGTTGAGCCTTTCGAAATCTGATTTGCGCAGGATCACCTCGCCGCGCACTTCCATCAGGGGATACTTTGCGGCGGTACTATCAGAAAGTCTTAGCGGGATGCTTCGAATGGTTTTCAGGTTGGCGGTGATGTTTTCGCCTTTGGCCCCGTCGCCACGCGTGGAACCGACCGACAGAGATCCGTTTTCATAAACTAATTCGACCGCGAGGCCATCGAGTTTCGGTTCTGCCGTATATTCGATGTCACTCTCGACGCCCAGTCCCTGGCGCACCCGCCGGTCGAACTGGGCAAATTCCTCCGCGGTCGTGACCTTCTGTAAAGACAGCATGCGGACGCGATGTGTGACGGTTTCGAACTTTCCGAGCGGCGGCGCTCCGACGCGCTGTGAAGGTGACGTATCGTTGATCAATTCGGGGTATTGTTTTTCGATTTCGAGCAGGCGGTCAAACAGACGATCATACTCGGCGTCGGATATTTCCGGCGAATCGAGGACATAGTACAGCCGATTATGTTTTTCGATTTCGGCGACAAGTTTATTGTACTCTTTTATGACATTTTCCGGAATCGCCATGCGATAAATAAAGGATTCCTTCCGCATCATGTCAACTAAATGAATTTGGCCTTCTTAAGTCCGGTGTTGGCCGGATATATTTTTTCGGCGACGATGACCGGACTACCTTCCTGAAAATTGACGCGGCCTTCGACGGTGAGATAGCGCCAGGAGCGTACGGTTTCGCCGTACCGACCCCAAGTATCGGGAAACAGGATGACCTCGAAAGTATCATTGAGGGCGTCGAATGTCAGGAAGACCATCTGTTTGCCGTCGCGGGTTTTAATTCTCTTGCGGTCGGCCAGCCAGCCGGAAACGGTTAAGGGTGAATCATGGTTCATTTTTTTAAGGCGGTCCGGGTCGAAATCGCGGTAGCCATCGAAAAGCGAGAGCGGGTTGAACGACGCCGGAATTTCAAGAATGTCCCGCTCGGCGTTAAAAATATCCAGCCGGGAGAACTCCTCAAGACGAGGAAGGGTCTGTCGGTGCGGGATTATAACCTGCCCGCCAAAAATATCATCTTTGCTTTTCGGGGCCTTTCCCCAGAGGCGATATTGCCAGAGGAGTTTCGGCCGGGATGTTTCGAGTGAATCGAAGAGGCCGACCCGGATGAGATTTTCCATTTCACGTTCAGACAGGCGGATTTTGGACAGAAAATCGGCCAGCGAAACAAAAGGTCGATATTGTTCGACCTGTTCCAGAGTTCTCGTCGTGATATCGCGCACCCGATGGAATCCCAGATATAATTTGCCATGACAGACCGTATCGAGTGTCTCCGAGAAATGGACGTCGGGGGGATGCACCTCGATTCCAAGCCTCCGTGCCTCGGCCACGTAGACGGCCGAGGGGTAATAGCCGCCGCCGTTGCGCAGGACGGCGGTCATGAAGTGGGCCGGGAAATGAGTTTTGAAAAAGGCGGAAATATAGGCCAGATGGCCATAAGTGGCGGCGTGGGCTTTGCAGAAGCCGAAGGCGGCGAATTGCTGAAGCTGGGCAAGAATCTTTTCAGCGGTGGGCGTATCGATGCCGTTCTTTGCCGCGCCATCAAGAAATCTATCGCGAAGCCTGTCTTTCGACCCGGCTTTGCGCTTTTTGGCGATGGCTCGGCGGAGCATATCGCAGGCGGGGAGGTTGAAGCCGGCGATTTTCTGGGCGGCCAGAATGACCTGCTCCTGATAAATAAATACGCCATACGTTTCCTCCAGAGTCTCTTCAAGTTTCGGGTGAGGATATCTAGTTTGTTCTTTGCCGTGAAAGCGGTTAAGGAAGATTTTTTTCATGCCCGATTCCGACGCCCCGGGACGGATCAGGGCCAGCGCCAGAGTGATATCATCGAGTCGGCGGGGCTGAAGGTCCCGCAGAAGGGCTCTTAATCCCGGTGATTCGATTTGAAAAACACCAATGGTTTTGCCGGAGCGGAGCATTTCAAATGTCCCTGGATCCTCATCGGGAACCGTGAAAGCTTCACCATGAACGTTTCGCGCCTGTTCCAGGCAATCGGCGATGACCGCCAGCCCGCGTTGGCCCAGGATGTCGATTTTGACCAGTCCGATTTTTTCGGCTTGATACATATCGCACTGGGTGACCACTATTCCCTTGGCAGCCCGCCCCAGCGCGACATACTCGGTGATGGGCCGCGGGGTGATGACGATGCCACCGGCATGAATGCTCAAGTGGCGGGGGAGCTCCGCGATGGAACGCGCCATCGCCAGGACTTTCTGAAAACGCTCCCATTCGTGGCGGGTATGGGTCAGGCGTTTTATTTCTGACAGGCCGTTATCGGGTTTGGCCAAGGGACCGTAAGACAGCCGCCGGGTGAAGCGGTCAATTTCGCCGGGACTGCAACCCATGGCTTTGGCCGTTTCACGGACGGCCAGCTTGGGCTGGAAGCGTATATATGATGCCATCATGGCGACATGTTCATGGCCATAACGGTTGTATATGAAATCCAACACCCGGTCGCGGTGACGCCAGTCGATATCGAGGTCGATGTCGGGGCAATCGGAACGGGCTTCATTCAGGAAGCGTTCAAAATACAAATCGTGTCGGATGGGGTCGACCCGAGTGATATCGAGTGCATACGATACGAGTGACCCGGCCGCCGACCCGCGCCCGACTACAGCGATGCGGTTATTTTTGCAGAAATCGAGGATTTCTTCAACGATCAGAAAATAATCGACAAAACCGGTGCGTTCAATAACGGATAATTCGTACTCCATGCGGGCGAGATATTGTCCCGTGATGCGTTGCATTTTTTTCTGAAGCCCCTCAAGGGTGTCGTGGCGAAGGCGTATGCGATGGTCGCCATCGATTTTAACGTCGGGCAGGATATTTTTACGCTCCGGAAACACCAGTCGGCATTTTTCCATGATTTCTGCCGCACCGGACATGGCCTCCGGAAACGCCTTATATATTTGTTCATACTCGGATAATTCCCGAAGATAGTCGCCATCATTGGCCAGTTCACCGGGAGGAATATTATCTATCAGATATCCGCCGCCTATGGCACGCAGAAGTTTATGACGTGGGAAGTCTTTGGCGGTCAAAAAGCTCACCGGCGGCAAAGCCGCCGCTTTAATACCGGAGCTTTCACTTTGCCGCAGGGCCACAGTCGGTTTGATAAGTCCGACCGGGATATAAATATTTCCGCCGAATATTTCCTTTAATATGGTATAATCGCCGCGTATTTCCGGCAATACTATCAGGCTGTCGGCGTGCCGGGCGAGTATGTCCGGGTCGGGGGGATCGTGCAATTGCAAATGGGTTACCAGACGAGTCAGGTTTTTAAAGCCGTCATGATTTTTACACAGGATGGCGATTTTGCCCAGAGAAGTATCGAGACGTGTACCGACTATTGGCCTTAGGCCATATGCCAGAGCGGCATAATAAAAATCATAGGCTCCATACAGGTTATTGTTATCGGCCAAGGCAATGGCCCCAAGACCGGCTTGCGCCGCCCGTCGAACCAGTTGTTCCGGCGAAGCGGTTCCATAGAGGAGCGAAAAGCTACTGTGACAGACCGGGAGTACGCAGTTCAAATCCGGTATCGCCTTTCTTGTATCGTGTTTCCAGCGACCAGGTGCGCCCGGTCATCAGGGAAAAGAAGCCTTCGCGGGCGCGGATGCAATCGAGCCCGTGGCGCAGGCGCAGATCCTTTTCGACCCGGTCATTGAGGAAGGTCTCGTTATCAGCATAATTTTTAAGGCCAGTTAATGTCACCCCGACCAGTCGTATGCCAATGCGCCGGTTGAAAAGCCGCGTGAACATGTGTTCGATTAAAGGATAGATTTTGCTTTCATCGTTGGTGAAAGGATGCACTCGGTGGGCCCCCTCGATTGTCTGGAAATCGGCATAGCGGAATTTTATCTTGACCGTCCCGGCCCGTTTGGACAGGGTCCGCAGTTTGGCCGCGGCCCGTTCGAGAAGATAATAAAAATGCGATAAGAGCACAGTGTGGTCGGTGATATCATCGGCGAACCCGGTTTCACGGCTGATCGAGCGGATGATCCGATAATCACGCAGAAGGGGGCCGTCCTCGCCCCGGCAATAGGCGGCGATTTTCAGGCCGTTGAGACCGAATATCATTTTCAGGTAGTTTTCCGGCACCCGGGCCAGTTGTCCGGCGGTGCGAAGACCCATTTCATTCAATACATTTTCTTTAACATGCCCGATCCCGGGAATTCTTCGCAAAGGCAGATGTTCCATGAAGGCGGCCATATTGTCATGGGTTAGTATGGTCAGACCGTACGGCTTATTCTGTTCGGAGGCTATTTTGGAGGCCACCCGACTGGGGGCGATGCCGATGGAAGTGGATAGTCCCAGTGTATTTTTAATTTCCGATTGCAATGCCATCGCCAGCTTTTGGCAGTCCCCGAACGGGCGAATGGCCCCGGCGATATTCAGGCAGGCTTCATCCTGTGAGATTTTATCCAGTTCCGGTGTGTATGATTGGAGGATATGATAGAAACGCTGGGAATAATTCTCGTAGCGGTTGAAATCGCCTTTCAGAAAGATGCCATCGGGAATCAACCGCGCCGCTTCATGAAGTGGCGTTCCCGTGTGGACACCCCGCGCGCGGGCCTCATAGCTGGGGCAGGCGACCACGCCGCGCTCGTGTTTCAACCCACCGACCATAACCGGTCGCCCGACCAATGCCCGGTTGATCGCCTGTTCGACCGAGGCGAAGAAAGCGTCAACATCGATATAAAGAAATAAACCCATGCCAACCTCCGCCATAATTAACGGCGGGGCCGGCGAAGATTAAATCACTTACGAATCACATTCGGTGCGAATCACATTCGGTGCGAATCACATTCGGTGGAAATCACATTCGGGCGGGAATAGTCGTCTCGGTCAGGAAGGAAGTATTGGCACGGAGTATTTTGCGCCATGAAGATATATTCTGCCCGGCGCGGTCGTCGGTAATACCGGTCAGCCACAAGGAAGTCAGGCTGTCATCGGAATCGACCTGGGCCATGACATTTTCGGCCAGCAAGTAGGTCGCCTGGGCGGGTCGTTCGGAGAATTTAATATAAACTGTTTGCCGTTTAATATCGCAAAGGATATCCGGTTCGCCAAAACGTTCGCGGAAGTCAAGAAATCGCATATCGGCCGGAACAGCATATTCGGGTAGAACCAGGTTAGGCTCCGTCTGCCAGCGACGCCGGGGGAGGGTTATTTCGATGAAGATGAGCTTTCCCTCGCGGTCGAGCTGTAATGAAACGAATTCGGAATCGAGAAAGGAAAAGTATTTAGCGCGAGCGTGACCGGTCTCCAGCGGGAAATATAGAACATCTTCTTCCAGTTGGTAAAAACCCCGGGCGCGAGGGATATCCGCATCCGGGGTATTAGTAATAACTTTGAGCCGTCGCACGGTCATTTTATTTGAGCTCTTTAAGCTTTTCGGCGGCTTGGTCGGCTTCCAGCGTGCCGGGATAATCGTTGACCAGTTTCTGATAGTTCTGCCGCGCGTCGTTGCGATGGCCCAGTTCTTCATGGGAGCGGGCAATTTTATAAATCGCTCCGGGACATTTTTCCGATGACGGGTAATTTTTCAAAACGAGATCGAATTCGCTGATAGCCTCGTTGTATTTTTTCATGGAATAGTATGCTTCGCCCAGCCAGAAGCGGGCGTTGTCGGCCTTGTCGCTGGCGGAGCAGTATTTGAAGTACTCATTGAAGCCGGCGATGGCTTCATTATACTGGCTCTGACGGAGGAGAATAAAGGCTTCATCATACAGGGCCAGGCAGTCTACAGCCGGAATGACCGCCACGGAATCGGCCTTTTTAGAGCTGTCGGTCCCGGCCACAGTCACGGGTGGAATATACCCGCCGCGCGACTGACCGCGTTCGGAGAGATAATCGACTTTGGCCTGCAGGTCGGCCAGATTAACCTGCATCGCCCGGAATTCGGTCAGAAGGTCTCGAACCGAAGAGCGAATTTCGGCCCGAAGTTCGAGTGATGCATCTTTATCTTCGGTCAACATGGCGTCGATGCGCCCCACCGCGTCGGCCACTTTTTTCTGGTCGGCCTGAACGCGCTGGATTTTTTCATCGACGATCATGACGTCACGCTTGGTGGCACAGCCGACCAGCGTTATAAAAGCCGCCGTGAAAATCACGGCGGCTTTCCCCAAACTTTTCAAAGACATAATAGCTCCCTCGTTATTGAGAGACTATTTTAAATTCGGCGCGACGGTTCTTGGCCCAGGCGGCTTCATTGCTTCCCAAAACGGCCGGTCTTTCTTTCCCATAGCTGATAATAGACATCCGGTTGGCCGAGATACCCAGGTCTTTTAAATACGTCATGGCGGCATTGGCGCGCTTTTCGCCCAGCGACAGGTTATATTCCACCGTGCCGCGTTCGTCGCAGTGACCTTCAATCAGGACGATCACGCTCGGGTTATCGCGCAAGACCTTGGCATTATTAGCCAGAGCCGCTTTGGCCGAATCGACCAGGTTAAATTTATCAAAGTCAAAATAGACTTTCATGAAAGCACTTTCGCGAATCAATTCTTTAACCGGCTCCGGTTCCGGTTCCGGTTCCGGCTCCGGTTGAGAGACAGGTTGAGTGACAACCGGTTCTTCAGCAGGCGGGGGCGGCGGGGTCTTGGGACACCCGGCCAGAAAAACCATTACGAACGAAAGCAACATTAGAATGGTCAGTTTCTTCATCGGTCTCCTCCTTGATATTATTGTTTTTTAATTTTCCAAAGTTTATCAATTTTACACAAAATTCGCATTTCAGTCAACATAAAATCGTTATCAATTGACATATTGTACATCCGACCGGCCATTATTTTTCAAGCGGCAGCCAAATCGGATTGGAAAATCCTCCTTTCATGGTCAGGCGTTTTTGGTTATTTCCGAGAAAATCCATCACATAAAGTTCTGTCGGTCCGAGGCGATTAGATGAAAAAATTATATGATTGCCATCCGGAGAATAATGCGGATTCTCATTATTACCCAGGTCGGTCAAAACCTGGAAATTTTTTCCGGTGATATCAACAGAGCAGACCTTGAAATTGGGCTGTCGACTGACGAATACGATACGATCTCCACGAGGTGACCAGCGGGGGGAATCGTTATAGCTGCCCTGAAAAGTCAGCCGGCGGACATTTAAACCCTCGTTGTCCATGGCATAAATCTGGGGCAGGCCGGTGCGGTCGGAGATGAAGGCGATTTCGCGGCCGTCGGGCGACCAGGTTGGTGAGGTGTCGATGGCCGGGTGTTTGGTCAGGCGGCGCTTGATTTTACCGTCTTTGTCGAGCAGATAGATTTCGGAATTGCCATCCCTGGATAAAACGCAGGCAATATACTCGCCGTCGGGTGACACCGCCGGGGCGGCGTTGAGTCCGGCGTAGCCGGCGATCTGTTTGACATCATTGTTTTTCAGGTTTAATCGATAAAGCCGGGGTTCGCCGTCCATATAGCTGGTGAAATAAATATATTTACCGTCGGGTGATACCGCCGGGGAGATATTAATCGACCCGTTATTGGTCAACTGAACTTCACCGTAACCATCAAAATCGGCCATAAAAATTTCCTTGGCCTTGTCAATTTCCCTGACATACGCGATTTTGGTACGATAAATGCCTTCGTCTCCGGTAAGGGTTTTAACGATGTCATTGGCGATGTCATGCACGATATAACGATGGGCTTCTTTATAATCCTCAAATGACTTGCGGCGAATTTCCCTGCCCTGGGCGACCGAGAACAGGCGATATGACAGCCGCAGGCGGTTACGCGGGAATTCGGCGTCGAGTTTGACGAGGTATTCCGAACCGAGCCTTTGCCAGCCCAGCATGGACATTTCGATCAATTCCATATGCCGAAGGAAGAATGAGTCCAGAAGAACGATGGCAAAATACGGTGAAAAATCGAGGTCGTTGCGCAAAATGGTGGCGCAGTTACGCATGATGACGGTATCGCTATAGGTGATAAAGTCGATCCCGCTGTAACGGACGTCCTCGACTGAGATGTTGGTCGGCTGATAGGTCGAGCGGGTGCTTAGTTCGCCGTGGACGTCACGGATTGACAGGCCGGACTGCGCCATCGACGATGCCATCGCGGCGGCGTAAATTAAAACAATCAGGATAATTTTAATAATTTTCATTGTGGTGCATAGGGGAATTTAAGGTGAATGCCTAAAATTTCTTCGGCGAAATCATCGGGCAACGGCGGCAGGGGCTGTGACAACCGGACGGCTCTTTCGCAGGCCCGGTCGAAGGCGTCGATTCCCGATGACTGCTCTATTTCAACTTTGATAATTCTTCCCGATGATATGACCTGGAAATATATGGTACAGTGCAGGGGCTGATTGGCGTAAACGGGATTGGTCCAGTTTCGTTCAATTTTGGTAAAAGCCTGAACGAACCAGTAGGGATAATTAAAGGAGGCGTTGTCGATCGAGGCCCCGCTCAATTTCGAGCCGGCCTGCAAGTTGCCGGACACGTCCTTTTGACCGTTTTCGGCGCCCGCCCGGGTCTCGGTTCCTTTTTTGGCGTCCGGTTTATAATCTTTCGGTTTATCGTCTTTGGGTTTCGGTTTGGGTTTGTCGACTTTTTTGGCCTCGGTTACGGTGGCCAGTTTATCGGGTATGGCCGCGATCGGATCGTCGGCCACAACCGCCTGTGGTACCACAATCGGTTCCGGTTTGGTCGCTTCCGGCTGAAAGGCGGGCAAAGCGGCCAGATTGACTTTGATGACATCCCCCAAATCGGTGCGAATGCGGGCCTGAAACGGTGCCATAATAAAGACCACGATTACAAAAACAAAGTGCAAAATGAATGAAAATGCAAAGTCGGTTTTCATCGGCGTTTTGGTCTATTATTTTCTTCACGGGCGGTTATCAGCCCCAGTTCTTCGATCCCCATTATTTTCAGGCGGCTGATGACATCGACCACGGTTCCGTAGGGCACAGTCGAATCGGCGCGAAGATAAACCGAGGATTTCCCGATCCGGCGCAGTTCTTTGTCCAGCGACGATTCGAAATTTTCGAGACGGGTCCAGATATCATTGATAAACAGGCCGCCTTTGTTATCGATCGTCAGGACCACACCCTCGGTTTCTTCTTCTAATGCGGCCGCTTTCGTTTTGGGCAAATCGACTTCGATACCCGATTGCAGTAGGGGTGCGGATATCATGAATATGATCAGCAGCACCAGAACGACGTCGACGAGGTTGGTGACGTTGATTTCGGCGAGGGCGTTATATTTTCTTTTGGCAATCATGTCAAATCCTTCTTGGAGCGGGCCATGAATTCGAGGCCAAAACCGGTGGTGGCATCATAAAACTGTTTGATTTTGTTATTGGCCCAGTTATAACCGATGACGGCCGGGATGGCCGCGCCGAGGCCGACGATGGTTGCCAAAAGTGCTTCAGCGATGCCCGGTGCCACGACGGCCAGCGAGGCCGACCCTCGTTCGCCGATAGCCCAGAATGAATCCATGACTCCGACCACCGTGCCCAGAAGGCCCAGAAAAGGCGAGGCGTTGGCGACCGTGGCCAGAAAGATGACTTTGCGTTCAAGCAGGGCGATCTCTTCGTTAGTGCTGCGGTCCAGAGTCATCGATAAAATTTCGGTGTCCTTGGCATCGAGCCGGGGAAGTTTCTCGGCATCGGGATTACCCGCTTTTTTGCGGCTCAACAGGTCCTTTATTTCATCATACCCCTGTTCAAAAACTCCCGCCAGAGTGGACATGCCCAGTCCTTTGGCGGTTAAGAGGACATCGGACAGCTTTTTATTGCGGCGGAAAAAATCCAGGAAGGCCGCATTTTGCTGCTCGACGGTTTTAAAGTTTCGCCACTTGTTGAACATGATTGTCCATGACACGATCGAGAAAACCACGAGTATGATCAAAATTATCTTCCCGAACAGACTGGTCTGGCTGATGATTTCACCGATGCTTCCCGCCACCAGAAACAAAGGTATGATAATCGTACTGGTCATATAATTCCTTTTACGTTATTTGGGCGCGGTTGGTCCCTGTCAAATAAGTATTTCCTTCCGTCTCCTATCCTATGCAACCGTAAATTATACACGCGAGTCAAAAAGGCGTCAATATAAAAGCAAAAACGCCAATTTTGCGGCGCAAGTTTTTCTTGACATAACCGGGCAAATCCGTTTCTTGAAACAAAGTGACCAAATGGATTTTGAGAAGGAGAGGTAAGGGATGAAGAGATTTTTTGCCATTGCGTGTTTGGGTTTGATGGCGCTTTTGCTGGTCATAGGTTGCGGCCAGAAAAAGGAAGAACCGAAGGTTGAGCAAGTCGTTGAAGAAACCATTGATTTGGCGGATACGTTATCGACCATGATCGATTCGACTCTGATACCTGATAGTGCGGCCGTGAAAGAAGCCATAAAGGAAGTCATTGAAGAAGGCGGGAAATAATAAATAATAGATTTGTCGCTGACCATAAAAAGGCCGCCAGAAGGCGGCCTTTTTGTTTAAGTCCTATTAAATGCAGTCCATCCAATGGATGACGTAATCTCTTAAGATTCAATCATTTCCACATTGGCGCGGGGGACAATGGCCTTTTTGCCGTCCATGAATTTGACCTCCAGGATACGGGCATGGGATCCCGATTCCAGCTGGGTCAATTCCGGGGGAAGATTGGATACTTCGCCCAGTTCACCGAAATATGGATGTCGAATAACGCGCACGGGAGAGCCTATTACCAGTCCCGTTTCCCGGAAGTCGGCATCGGCCTGCTTGGCATGGATGTCGCCACCTTTGGGGATAATAACTTCCGGTCGGATTACGCCGGCGCGAATCTGGGTGGCACCGTTGATGCAGGCAAGTTGTCCTTCGTTGGCTTTGAGAAGGTCAAACGTCCTTTGAGCCATATTAATTTTGCCAAAGCCCTCGGTGACGATCAACGTCACGCCAATTTCCTCCGAACCGGTAATAGCCACGCCGATATCGTAGCCAAGAATATCCCGGAGGTCCTTGTCGTCGAAACCCCCGACGACTATCCCGGCGGCGCCGACTTTGGCGGCCTTTTTGATGGCGTCGGCCAGGACCATATTGCCGCCGACAATAACCTTGCCCTCGCAAGATTCGTCGATTTCTTTCTCGGTCAAGGTAGTGGAATTGTTCGGCACGACTATTTTTATTTCGCCATGGGTTTCGCCGCCGATGCCGAAAATGCCCTGAATAAATGACGACCAGGTTGCAATGGCAACGCCCTCTCTTTCAAAAATCTCCACAACTTCGCCCTCGATATAGGCCTTAACCGTAACCGGGATAGGCTCACCGCGCAATAGCACCTGCCCGGTGATATGAGATATCGATTCAATCGTCCCGGTAATGCGGGCCTGGCATTTGGATTTGAATAACCCGAAGAAGGACTTTGACAAAGCAATATCTTCGCCCTGAACAACGGTGTCGCCTTCTTTTTTAAGCATGGCATCGGCAATATCTTCAGGGGGGATACCAAGAATATTGGCGACGTTGATCGGTTCAACGACGCCGGGCAGGTGTGTCCGGGCGACAACATCGTCAGGCTTGACCTTATCGCCGACTTTTACGACAACTTCTCCCTTAAGAGGGAGTATTCTTTTTTTGGTCAGGAGTATTTTATCCGTGACTTTCAGTCCCGGTGTATATGCATGACCCATAAAATGCCTCTTTATCCATAATCACTTGTTTTTTTTCTTGTTTAGTATAATGTAACACGCCGCCGCGAGAATAACCAACCCCAACACGATTATCAGCCAGCCTGACGCTGGTTTGGATGCTGTCTCCGTCTTGGCCGGTTCTGAATCCAGAGGTTTCTGGATATCGCGTTGTGACAGGTCAACTATTTGGGTGCTTTCTTTGGGAGCGACGTTATGAAGGTTTTCTGTGGACAGACTGGTCGCCAGTTTGAAAAATTCCTTTTCGACATCATGGTAAATGCTGTCCGGAGCATAGCAGTTAAATACGGCGATTCCCCGGTCATGGAAAACCCTCATTTGCAGAAGCATTTTGTTAACCGGTTCACCCCGGAAAATATCCCGGACTGCCACGGCGCGTATGCTTTTATCATATACCGGAGTCGTCAAGTCAAGGCCGTACTCCCCGGCGCTCCATTTGCCATGGCGACAGGTAGTTCCATATTCCGAAGAAATGTCCTTGAGGGCCGAATCAATTTCCGCGTCGGTCAATTTGCCGATGGTATAACTGCTGACAAAAACATAGACCGTCTCCCAGAATGGCATGCGATCTTTGGCGGCCAAAGCGACATCGTAATCAAACTCATCCATGGATACTCCTTGCATGCCCAGGAATATGTTTACCTGGCGGTAATCGACTTCATACCAGTCGTCGGGGTACTGAAAATGAAAGCTTCCCCGCCAGTCAACAAAGGTTTGTCCGACCTGACCTATTCCGGTCGCGAACATCGCCGCGAGTAAAGAAACGAGTAATATGATTTTTTTCATAGCTTCGATTACCGATCCAAAGCTTCTTTCGGATAGATGTTAAGCTCCAGCATCCATTCTTTAAGTTTGCGAATGCGTTCCTTGTTATCGATTGGCAGGGTGAAAGGCCGCCCTCGGGCGTCGAGAATAATGCCAACCACGCCACCGGATAATTCCGTTTCCACTTTGTGTCCGCGCCCCATGCCCAGGTCGAGATGCTGCAACGGTTCCAGTTCGGCCTTGGCTTTTTGTGGCAGGCCTTTTTCATCGAGGCCCAGTTTGATTAGCTTCATGTCGCCAAAATTCATTGTTCCCGTTTCCACTTTGCCGTCGGGCAAAGTTATTTTATAATTCAGGACGGCGCCGCCCTTTTTAACCTCACCGACCGGCGCGACACAGCAGCCGAGGTGAATCAGGCAGTCTTTGTTAAATACTTCGCGGGCCGCCTGTTCCTGAACCGTCGACAGCACCCCCAGCTGGGGCATCATGAAAATCGAATCAACGGCAAGGCGGGTTATGCCTTCAGGGAGGAAGGAGTCGATCATCATCAGGGCCGACTGCTGGCGACGCGGGGCGTGTGACAGGACACCACCCGAGCCCACCAGGATATTGAGCGTCATCATATTGACAATAGTTGCGCCCGAAGCCGACTGCTCGAAAGCGTCGGCTATTGTTCTCTGCTGTTGAACGCCTTTAAGGACGGTCGCAAAATTCTTGTGCTGTATAAAAGCCAGACGCAGGGCTTCCTTGGCGATGGCCTGTTCGAATATAAGCTCTTCCATCGACTGCGGAATGGTAGTCGGGCGGATCATTTTGTTTTTGACACGATTGCGCAAATCGCGCTCGTCCATGTCGAACGGGACCCAGCGCATGACCATCGGCAATGTGGCCTCGGCGAAGACATTCGACACCGAATAACTCATGCCGAGATTGGCCGAAACGGTGCGGTTGAAGACACCCTCGGGACTGCCCTCGGGGCGGAAAACCGAGAAAACGTCGGTCGTGGCGCCGCCGATGTCAACCCCGACCGCCTCGATGCCTTCAAGGTCGGCGACTTTTTTGATGATCAGCCCGACCGCTCCGGGCGTGGGCATGATTGGGGCATCGGTCCAGCTCATCAGTTTTTTATAACCGGGAGCCTGGGCCATGACGTGTTCCATGAACAGGTTGTGAATTTCTTCGCGGGCCGGGCCGAGATTTTCCCGTTCCAGAACCGGACGGATATTTTCAACCGTCCGCAGGTCAACTTTATCTTTGAGAGTATCCTCGACGGCTTTGGCGGCGTCTTTATTGCCGGCGTAAATGATCGGCAGTTTGTAACCCGTGCCCAAGCGTGGTTTGGGATCGGCGGCCGAAACCAGCTCGGCGATTTCAACGACATGCGTGGTGGTGCCGCCGTCAATCCCGCCCGAAAGCAGAATCATATCCGGGCGCAAATGCCTGATGCGTTCGATCTGCTGATGGGGGAGACGTTTATCGTTGGAGGCGATCACGTCCATGACGATTGCGCCCGCGCCCAGCGCGGCCCGTTCGGCCGATTCGCCAGTCATAGAGCGTACCACCCCGGCCACCATCATCTGCAGGCCGCCGCCCGCCGATGATGTCGAAATGTAGACATCGGTGCCGATATTATCTTTGGCCGGAGATATAATTCGTTCGTTTTCGTCGAGGAGCTTGCGTCCGGAAAGTTCTTCCACCTCACCCACGGCATTGAGCACGCCTTTGGTGACGTCCTCGAACGGCGCTTCCACTGTGGTTGGGGCTTCGCCACGGACAATCAAACGATATTCCCCGTCGCGTTTTTCTATAAGAATCGCTTTGGTCGTGGTCGAACCGCAGTCGGTCGCCAAAATCACTTTTATATCGTTGGGATCCATCTTCGCCATATCTGTTCCCTGTAATCTAAAAAATTATTTCCGTTTCCTCTGCCAGGCGGATTAAAACTCGCCGCCACACCAAACAGGCAGTTTTTTGTCTAATTTAAAGACAATAATTATAATATAAAAGCGCCGGATTGTAAACCGAATTCTGATATATTCATCTGCCGCCAAATAACCCCTCTCATCGAATTTATAAGCCTTGACAGGCGGATATAAACGGCATATTATCCTGCGCTTATGATGGATACTGCGATGTGGCTGGGGCTGGTGGCGGGGACGCTGACCACGGCGTCGTTTGTGCCGCAACTGACCAAGGCGTGGAAATCCCGTTCGACACGGGATATTTCGTTGGCCATGTATATCGTTTTCACTCTGGGTGTTTTTTTGTGGCTGATATACGGCTTTTATATTGATTCAATTCCCGTGATAGCGGCTAATGTTATCACTCTGGCCATAGCCATCGTAATCCTTGTCCTAAAAATAAGATACCGCTGAACCTTTATGGGATTGATCCCGTATTCAGGATTATGGCCGGAAATAAATATTCGCAACTAATTGTGGCGCTTGTCGCGGCCCTTATTATATCCCAGATTGCGTTACACTTGCCTCAATTTTTATTTGAGAGCACCATTGCCAAAATGACCACCACGCAGGGATTGGAATTATTTCTTTCTTTGATGGCGATACTGATTCTGGGCAAAGGCAAATTCGGGGACTACGGTTTTCGACTGCCCTCCCGAAGTCATTTAACAACGGGGGCTTTCGCTTTATGGATGCTGGGGGCATTGGCCTTGGGGTCGTTGGCGACGGCGGCAATACTACTATCCGGCGGCATGGGCAATCCGGTAACGAAGAAACTCACTTTTCCTCAAATCATTCTGCTGGTTATGATTTCGGCGAGCGTAATCGAAGAAGTCTTCACGCGCGGTTTTTTACAGAGTCACTTATCTGGTCTGGCCGATAAAACCGTCAAACTTCTTTTTATCCGGGTCAATCTTCCGACCATGATCAGTGCCGTCTTTTTTGCCTGTATGCATCTGGTATTGCTTCGAAGCGGGGCGGATCTGGCGACAGTACCCATTATCCTTGTTTTTACATTTTTGTTGGGTCTCATGGCCGGGCATCAGAGGGCAAAATCCGGCAGTCTTGTTCCGGCCATAATTTTGCACATGCTGGGTAATGTCGGGGGCATTATAGGTGGTATGATATACGCGATTATTACTTTCTTGACCACCGGGGCTATGCCGAAGATGTAATCATTGCCGGTCGGAAAACCGGTCAGTAATTCAAGAATAATAACATCCCGCATGAAATTTTGGCGACTTCGGCGCAATATTCGTAATTACAGTTTTCGGGAATATCCTGATCCGTAAAGGTGAACGGGTTGAAATAGTACTCCTCGAAAAATATGGTCGGATAGCCGGCCTCGTGAAAATAGCGGGCGTCGGTAAACATGATATGGTCACGGGCATCAACCGGAATGATCTTGGTGTATTTTTTGCAGATGTGATGTGCCAGCGAGGTGACCTCTTCTGAGCCGGGGTAATTTTGAAAGTCAAGCATCCACTCGGCCGTGTCAGGCGCGATGCTGACCTGATTGTTATCAATCATGAGGAGCACCGTCCGTTCTTCCTGCTGGAGTTTTTCGATATAATTCTGGCTCCCACTCCGGCCGCTGTCGAACATGGTCATGAATTCTTCCGCGCCGAAAGCCGCAAAGTCTATGGAATATTTGGGAGTGAGGCCGGACTGTTTGAAATTCCGTGCGATTTCGAGACACACCGCCACTCCGGAGGCATTGTTATTGGCGCCGGGGGCGAAGATAAACGGATCGGTGCCGGGGCCCAGAATCATGCAGTCATAATGAGCCCCCAGAACACATATGCTGTCGCGTGATTCGCGGCCGGGAAGCGTGGCCGAGACGTTGTATTGCCACGATGTAACGGTATTACCGCTTTTCATCGGCCATTCGATGGCATTTTGAAAGGAATCGAGGGCGATTATATCATAACCGAATGATCGGAATTTATCGGCCAGCCAATCGGCGATTTCCCGGCGATTGTCGGCCAGCATGAAGCGGGTATTGAACGCGGTCAGTTGTTCAATGTATGCCTTGATGCTGTCGGGATTGATCTTATTGCAATAGGCCGAGACGGCGGTATCAATGGCAGGAAAAATGCCAGCAAGTGGCATATGGGAATTTGCGGGACAATTTAAGTATATAGACGTCATTATTATTAAAAGCAGTAATCGTATTCTGATTGAATTCAAAATTTCCTCCCGAGTTAATCGCATAGATTAATTCAATAATTAAGAATACAATAAATAAGGATTTTTCACAAAAAGGGAACATTTATGGCATTTTTTTGTTGCGAACCACGGAGTAATAAATTATACTCAAATTAGTAAAAGGCATAAGAGCGATCCTATGCCAAGTCGTCGTAGGGTAAACTTGGGCGGCGGAATTAACAAAAAGTTATTCTAACCAAAAGGAGGACGTAATGTCCCGGAATGATTCTTATTCGTTCAAATTTCCCGTAAAAGATTTCAAGAGACTCGAAACGCCTTTGGATTCAAAGGGTTATCGCAACTACCTTTGTGTGGTAGATATTCAGGATCTGCCAGATTTTTTAACAGAATGGGGGAATTCAAATGTCCGCGATCCAAAAGACCGTGGCCGGGTTCCAAACCAAATTAGGGCCGGTTTATTAGAAGAGGACCTTTTTGTTTTTATGAATCGGGGGTTGGTTTTGGTCGCGGAAAGGGTTGATTTTGATAATAAGTCATCCACCGTTGAAATACTGCTTACCAAGCGGGGTACTCATGGTTTAATAGATGGCGGCCACACTCATTTAATAATAAACAATGAAAAAGAGTCTTTGGCCGAGCAGACAGATGATGAAGGCAAATCCTTAAAACGTTTTGTTAAAATCGAAATCCTTGTGGGCTTTGATATAAGTCAAATCACAGATATTGCCGGTGCCCGCAATACTTCAAACCAGGTTAAGGATGAAAGCCTTTTGAATCTGGAAGGCCGTTTTGAAGACATTAAAAAAGCTTTAAAGGATCAGCCTTATTATGATGACATTGCATTTAAAGAATATGATGTATATGAAGGCAGTGATATTCCAAAGCCAATAGATGTAAGAGATATTATTTCAATAATGTACATGTTTAATATTGATGTTTTTGATGGCCAAAAACAACCTGTCGCCGGATATAGTTCAAAGGCCAAATGCGTAAGCGATTTTCAATCACAAATTAAGAATGGATCGAATAGGAAATCAGCTTATTATAAAATATTGCCAATTTTGCCGGATTTATTACGTTTGCATGATGAAATCTGGCTTAAGTTACCAGAGCTTTATAACAAGGCCTGCGAAAGTTTCAGAGAGGATGTAGAAGGGGGAAAATTTGGGAAATTAACAGGCGTAACATATAAAAACAAGGCATTTGTGGATTTATATTTTTTGAAGATTAAGTCTAAATACCGCGTACCTGCAGGTTTTTTATATCCAATTTTGGGTTCATTTAGGGCTCTAATTGAAGAAAAAAATAACCAATACAATTGGATTGCTGAATGCAATCCGTTTGAGCTTTTAAAAAGCGAGATGGGATTAAAGATGGCGGATGCAATCGGCAACGTGGCCCGAGAAGATAGAAATCCAAGCAAAACTGGCAAGTATTTGCCCTTATGGCAGAATTGTTATCAAATCGCATTTATTCACAAACAAGAAATCGAATTAAGAAAACTTAGAAAGGGGAAATGATATTAGTTCTTAAATAAATCTCTATAATTGGCGGCAGGTTAACTAATCTGCCGCCATTTTATTAAATCACATTCGTCTCTTCAACTGTAGTGCCTTTAACGAAACGATTCGGCGAAAGAGTTGACACGTCAACGGAGGGCTTCTTTCCGCAAATCATCTCTGCGGCGACCAGTCCCGCCGCCGGGCCGTGCATCAGGCCGTGGCCGGAAAAGCCGTTGTTATAAAACAGACCTTTGAGCTCCGGCTCAAAGCCGATAATGGCGTGGTGGTCGGGCGTAGTTTCGTAGAGACCGGCCCAGGCTTTTTGTATCTCGGCCGATTCCAACCGCGGGACGCGATCGAGAGCTTTCATGAGAATAGTGTCGGTATAGTTGGGGTCAACTGATTCATCGAATCCCGGCGGAACATCTTTGTCGGCCCAGCCGAACAGAAGGCCCGGCGATTCGCGGTGGAAATAAAGTCCGGCACGAACATCGACCACCATAGGGAAGGTATGGGGAATATAATCGAGGGCGCCGGTGGTGACAATCTGGCGACGGACCGGTTCAACGGGAAGGACTTTGCCGGCCATTTGGGCGATTAATTTGGCGTACGGTCCCGCCGCATTGACGACCATATTGGTGCTAATCGTGCCTTTTTTCGTCTGCACGCCGGTAATACTATCCCCATTTAAAACCAGCCCGGTCACCTCACTTTCGGTTTCAATTTCAACCCCGGCCTTTCTGGCGGCGGAAGCATAACCCTGAATCATGTCGTTGGGGTCGGCCAGGCCGTCATTTTTGCAGAAGGTGGCTTTGATTATGTCATCGGTGCGCACCGGAGGGGCGATTTCGTTGACCTGTTTGATATCTATAAACTCGACCGGCAGTCCCAGTGATTTTTGCAGTTTTACGGCGTCGGTGAACTGGGCCAGTTCGTTGTCATCGGAAATAAGAAACATATATCCGACCTGATCGAACACGGCCGGCCATCCGGTCAATTCTTCGAAATTGACCAACAGCTCTTCGGATTTCATCGACATCTGTATATTAACTTTGGTTGTAAACTGCGCGCGAATACCGCCGGCACACTTGGCAGTGGCCCCGGTGCCGAGAAACATCTCTTTTTCCAACAGCAGAATTTTGCCGTATTTCATTTGCGCCAGATTGAAAGCGGTGGCCACTCCGATAATCCCGCCTCCGATGACAATGGCATCAGCTTTATTAATCATAGGATTTTCCCCTGAAATTAAGCGTGTCGCAGAACGTGAAACTTTTCACAACTAAAAGCTCTCCAAGTCAACGCATATTCTTTGTTAATTTAGCCTTAGCGGCGAATAAGTCAAGAATAATCACGGGCGATGGATATAGTTTGAAGGCCGGAACGGGATAAAATGCTTTACGGGGCTATTATTTTATAATAGATTCTTTTTTGTTATGAGGAGCTTTTTCGGGGATAGGATTCATAGGGTTTTCCGCTTATCGGAAACCCAGATTTTAATCACACTGGCCGTAATCATCGGTCTGGGAACCGGTGTCGGGGCATACTTTTTTACATGGCTGATAGTGACCTTTAAAAATATCTTTTTTGGCTATTCCGAAAGTATCCTGGCCGGGCAAACGGGCGAACTCAAATGGTGGATTCCAGCCATTCCGTTAACTGGCGGCCTGATTGTCGGACCGATTGTGCATAAATTCGCGGTCGAAGCCAAAGGTCATGGAGTCCCGGAGGTCATGGCGGCGGTGGCGCGACGCGGGGGGATAATCCGACCCCGTGTGGCCATCGCCAAAATTGTGGCGTCTGCCATCTGTATCGGTTCGGGCGGGTCGGCCGGGCGAGAGGGGCCGATTGTGCAAATCGGTTCGGCGATTGGTTCGACCATAGGCCAGCTCTTTAAAATGTCGGCCGAACGATTGAAAATTCTGGTGGGTTGCGGAGCCGCGGCAGGAATTTCGGCCGTATTCAACGCCCCAATTGCCGGGGTTATCTTTTCGCTGGAAGTTATTCTCGGAGATTTCGCAATCAAGACTTTTTCCCCGGTGCTGATTTCATCGGTGATTTCATCGGTCGTAGCACGGGCCATCTGGGGTAATAATCCCGCTTTTCAGGTCCCCGACTATTCACTCGTTTCGGTCTGGGAGATTCCCCTGTACATGGTTTTAGGCATAGTCTGCGGTGCGGTGGCGGTTCTATTTACGCAGACATTGAATCATACCGAGAACCTCTTTGACAAACTAAAAATTCATCCCTGGATAAAACCTGCCCTGGGGGGACTTCTGGTGGGGTTTATCGGTATATTCTATCCACAGATTTTTTCCGACGGCTATGATACTATACGTTTGACCATATATGGTCGGGTTGCGGTCAGTGTCACCCTGATTTTGATTTTCCTCAAGATCCTTGCCACCAGTTTGACCCTCGGAAGCGGTTCCTCGGGCGGGATATTTGCACCGTCGCTTTTTATCGGGGCCGTCACCGGCGGGACATTCGGATATGCCGCGCATTTTCTTTTTCCGGCGATTACGGCCGGTTCCGGCGCGTATGCCCTGGTCGGGATGGCGGCGCTGGTCGGCGGTACCACCCACGCCCCCATGACGGCCATCCTGATTATTTTCGAGATGACCAGCGACTATCGCATTATTTTGCCGCTCATGGTGGCGGTCGTGTTTTCGACCCTTGTGGCCCGGCGGCTGTTTGAACCGTCCATATATACTATCAAACTGATCAAACGCGGGATATTCCTCAAGGCGGGCAAAGATACGGCGATTCTGCAGGGGACAAAAGTCAGCGAGGTTATGAGCCGTGATTTCGCATCCATAGCGGCCGATATGCCCATCATTAAAATTCTGGAGACGGTTGAAAAATCACGCGGGACAGATTTTGCGGTCATCGATCGGCAGGGGAAATTTATCGGGATGCTATCCCTGCTGGATTTAATGGGCGTTTTGAGCAAACATACGCTGGATAATTTAATCATCGCCAAAGATATCGTCCTGACCAGCCTTGTGACGGTTTCACCGGAGGATACTCTGGAAGATGTCAATCAGAAGTTCGCGGCGAAAGGCTATCGAATGTTGCCCGTGGTCAGCAAATCGGATCCGTCGAGTATACTCGGTGTTTTGCACCGGGCCGATATGATGCGAGAATACAACCGCAAATTAATCGAAACCATAAAATCATAATCTTTTCGTTTTAGTCTTCGAGCCGCCCATAATTAAAGAGAGTGGGAAAATTTTTCCATTTTGTGCTTGACATTTTTAATTCAATATATAGTATAGTAATAGATCGTTAATCTTATATATGGTGAACATCGGAACCGGCCCGAATTCGGACTAAATTGGCGTTATTAATTCGCTTGCGTAGATGACAGCTATTCTATATTATTGAGCAGGAGATATAAAATTAACGGATAAAAAACGACCCCGTGTACTGGCATGGGGAAGAGCGTTCTGGATAATCCAGGCGCTAATATCAACATCGGAGGAGGTACATCGAATGTACGTACTCACAATCGTCAAACTTGAAGAGAAGGTTGCCCCTGTTGGTTTCAATCAGGGTGGCCAGGTTTTTGGCGGTTGGGGTGGCGGTTGATCTTAACGGCTCGATTTGCCAACCGAAACTGCCGGGAGTCTTGACCATCAAATAGCCATTGAGGGCAGGCTCCTCTGAATGTTGACATGAGGGCAGGTCCTGTGGGCCTGCCCCTTATTTTATTTTGATACCAAAAGGTTATTTAACTTTTTTATTTCCTGTCCGAGCGAAACCAGCAAATCGTTTTTCAGTAATGCCTGTTGCATATCGGTGTCTTTGATATCCGTCGCCATTTTCTTAAAGCCGCCGATGGCCTCCCGGAAATGACCGAAAGCTTTTTCATATTCCTTCAGATGAACGTGAACCAAACCAAGGTAATAAGCGGCCTCACACTTTTCGGGCAGAAGCGCGGACCGTGCCGCCAGATCGCGAGCTTTGATAAGTGTCTCAAGGGCATCATCGGGTTTTCCCGTCCGAAAATAAAAAAGCCCGCGTAAATTTTCAAGGCGGGGAATTTCCAGGTCGGTTTCCGAACGGTCAAACAAGTTGTCGAGTGCTTCAAGAGTTTCCGCCGCCAGCGGGATTTCATTATGCTTGAGCGCCAGTTCCGCTTTTTGAATCAGAATGTGACGGATATTCCTGGTCAGTTTGAGTTCCTCGGCGATTTGGCGGGCCTTATCGAGATGACGATAATCGCTGTCGATCTGGCTTTGCAGGATGATTGATGATATTTGTGCCCGGCGGTCACCCAGCTTGCGTGCCAATTCGTCGATTTTGAGATAGATATCATAGGCTTTGCCAAGAATATTCAATCGATAATAGCAATCACCCATTTGAATCAGGCACAGAATCAAGTGAGGCTCGTCGCCGCTTTTCTCACTGATGATTATGGCGCGCTCGATATTTTCCAGGGCCTGGCCGTAATAGCCCATGCGTTTTTGCACTGTGGCCAAACCGCGAAGAAACACCCCTTGATGTGGCTCGTCACCAAGTGTTTCCGCTATTTTCAACCCTTTTTTAAGATGCGCGATCGATTCGCGTAACCGTCCGGCATAGAGCATGACGAGCGTCAGATTTTCGAGATTATACAACAAATCCTTTTGAGCCCCGACCTTTTCATTAAGTTGCAGGGATTCTTCCAGGCAATCAATCGCCTTTTCGAGACTGCCGAGCTCCGTATAGACGTAGCCGAGGTTGTTGAGCGTCCGGGCGATTTCGAGAGCATTTCCGGTGAGTCGCTTGAGTCGCAGTGACAGTTTAAACAAACGGATCGCCCGGTCAAAACGTTCGCGGAAAAAATATATCGAGGCCATGTTGGATAATGTCGAGGCGACGTCATCGATAGCCTGAAGCCGCCGTTGAATTTTAAAGGCCTGAAGATAGTATGACCAGGCTTCGTCGTAGCGGGCGTCAATCCAATAGATATTACCGATATTGTTCAAGGTATGGGATAATTCCAGTTTGTCGTCGATTTCATGAAAGACCTGCTCGGCCTGCCGGAGAGCCTTGATGCCGGAGTTGTAGTCCTGTTTCATTTTATACAGGTCGCCAAGCTCTTTGAATACCTCGGCCAGGAATCGATCCGCCTTTTTACCTTTGTACTGCTCGACTATTTCCAGTAGCAGTTTTTCGGCCCGGCCGATCTGACCGGTGCGTTTGGCAAGGTCGGCCTTTTGCCGAAGCAGTATTTTAAGCCGATCGTAATCGGCGGCTGTATGGGCCAGACGGATATACTTTTCGGCAATCTCCAGCGCTTTGTCAAAATCGGACGCATTTATCGCTTCATTGATAAAGTCGAGGGCCGGGCTGTACCCCTCGTCAAGATTGCCCGCCTGGAAATGTAATAATGCGGCCAGATAAAGATTCTTGCCGGATGTCGCCTTGCGGGCCAAATTTTGGTTTATAAGACGCTTCGTGCGGGATGATACTTTCCCGCCAAGAAATGTAAGCAGGGGCGGCGGGTAGTCCCGACGTTCGGGCGCCTCAATGATGCCGAGTGTCATGGCATCCTCGGTATTCCCCAAAACGGCGCAACCCACGGCCTTTTTCTTTTTCGACCAATTCAGTTTTTTAAAGGCTTTGCCTTGCTGTCTTTGCATTCTTTGGGGCCAATGCAATTTTAAGGATGGTGACGACGGGCAAAACTTTCCGGAGTCGTTCCAGATAAAATTTCCCTTGCCGAAATTTGACTCCAGCAAATGCCGAATCAACACCGGGTCATCACCCGCCAATGAATAGATGGCTTTCCGGCATTTTTCATCAAGGTCGAAAGGGAAATTTGAAAGTATGTTGATTCCATGGTCAGAGTTCAGGGCTTGAAGGATATGTTTGGGACGAATCATGGTTCGATATGGCAGGGTCGCCCCAATTTTTTCGAGTTCACGGCATATTTGAAATCCGTCTTCCGGGCGGTCCGACGGGCTTTTAGCAAGCATTTTCAGGATCAAGTCGGATATTTCGGACGAGACAGAATCGTCAAGAGCGTGTGGGGGTTCGGGCTCGTACTCCTTGACACGGGAGTTGGTGCGGACCGGGTCGTTGAATTTATCTATAAAGGGGTGGATTCCGGTGGCCAGGATATAGGCGATGATACCCAGAGCGAAAATATCTGACTTATGATTCAAGGTCCCGTCGGCCAGCGTCTCGGGGGCGATATATCCGACCGTCCCGAGACCGAGACGATTATGGTTCGATGAGTCGGTTTTCAGAGCCAGCGAGAAATCGGAGATTTTGGTATAGGTCTTGTGGCCGCGGTGCATACGCTCAAGCGGTGCCGCCAGAAATATATTCTGTGGTTTGAGGTCGCCATGCGATAAGCCTGCGATTTTCAGGTAGTACAAATTGATGGCTATCGACGATAGCAAGTTGAGGAATGCGGGCGGGTCGTGTATAACGCCGATTTTATCGAGAGTGTCACCGGGGCAGTATTCCAATGTTAAAAACGGGTATTTATCGTTGGAGTAATTCAAATCGTGAACCCGAATCAGACCGGGGTACAACAAATTGCCGATTAAGTCATATTCTCTTTTTATGAGAGGATAGAACTGGCGGACTTCTCCGGGGGCGGAATCGAGGGCGGTCTTGAGGGCTACCGGGCGGCTCTTCGGCGACCGGGTGGCCAGATACACCCGGGCTGTTCCGCCGTTGCCGATGGAGCGGATAATTTTAAAGCTTCCGATACTTTCAATTTCATCCGACATTTATTCTATTTTTTTGTGTTCCCGGGGCAGGGTAATGGTGAAGCTCGTTCCCTGGCCAACTTTGGATTGCACCGTAATTTCGCCCTGATGAGATTCGATAATTTTGCGGCAATTGGCCAGACCCAGCCCATGCCCCGAATCCTTGGTGGTATAATGCGGAGTAAATATCTTGCTCAAACCTTCTTCGGGAATACCGCAACCGTTGTCGGCGACCGTGATTTCGACCCGGTCTTTTTTGCGGTCATACGATGTTGAGATATCAATATGGTGCTTGTAGCCGCTGTCTTTGCCTTCGGTTTCGGCCCGGTCGTCGGTGGCATCGGCGGCGTTATTAAGCAGATTCATCAGAACCTGTTGTATCTGTCCGACGTCGATTTCGATGGGCGGCATTTCGGTGTCGAGGTCAAACGTAAAGTCAACCTGTTTGAATCGGGCCTGCGGTTTAATGGAAAAGAGGAGGTCTTCAATCAGGAGTTTGAGGTCATAACTGATAACCTCGGTTTCGAGTTTGGAAAAGTCCATCAGGCCGTCGGTGAACCGTTTCATTTTTTTGATGCTTTCAATTATCTGAACGGTATTTCGTCGGGCCTTATCCGAAGAGCCTTTGTCGATATTGAGGGACAGGAGTTCGGCGTTATTGGCGATGATGGTCAGATAATTGTTGAGTTCGTGGCCGATGGACGCGGCCATTTCTCCCCGGGCCACCAGTTTTTCGGAGAGGATGACATATTTTTCCATGATAATCTTTTCGGTGATGTCTTCGATGATGAGAATCAAACCGTCGCCACCATAGGGTATCTCGGTGGTGGGTGAAATTTTGATCGACAGAACCTTTTCTTCGTAGCCGGTATTATGAAAATACCGGGCGTCTTCATAGGACTGGTTGGTGGTGAGGGCGACGTCGATCATCTGCCGCCATTTGGGTCGTTCCGATTCCGGAATCAAGCTGAGAAATTTCGTAGGCGCGATGCGGGGATGATATGCAGTGATATCATCTTTGTTTTTTTCAAGAGTCGCCAAGGCGGCGTCGTTTATGGATATTACGTTGTATGTCGAATCGATGACGACGATACCGACCGGGGAATTATTTACCACGGTTTCGTTGTATTTCTTCAGGGCCAGAACGTGGTCATACAGACCGGCGTTATGAATCGCATTGGCCGCCTGCTGGGCGAACAATTCGAATAAAAACAGATCCGATTTCAAGAACAGTTTGGCCTGGGAAGAATTGTCCAGATAAATGATGCCGATGACGCTGTTTTTGATTTTTAAGGGGACGCACATGATGGAGCGAAGGTGCAATTCCCGGACTGATTTCTGGCCGGCGTAACGCTCGTCGGACTGGGCGTCGGAAGTATAGACGGATTTTCCGGATCCGGCGACCTGGTCGGCGATGGAATTGGAAATCTTGAAATCCTCATCCATCAGGGCCTCTTTGCAGAGATTGAAAGCCGTTTTAAACTGCAGTCTGTTGGTGTCGTCCAGTAACATGATAAAGCCGCGTTCGGCCGAAAGCAGCTCAATGGCTTTTTTCATGACGACCTGCAGAATGTCTTCAAGAACAAGCGATGAATTGACCGCCTGCGAAACATGCAGAAGCCCGCGCAAATCATCCAGCGATTTGGTGGCGGTGACTTCGTCCTGCTCGATGCGCGGGTTGGCGCCGGCTATTTCATCAAGGGCGGCTTCCATTTCGGCCAGGGCATTGCCTGATTCCGCAACTTTTAATCGCTGGGTATTCTCGTCAATCGGGCCGGAGTCGTCGAAAATAATGTCCGGCTTAAACTTGGTTGTATTTCCCTGAAACTCGTCCATATTTGTTTACCCCAGTCCTGCCATAAGGCTAGTAGTTTAGTTATTTATCGGCAAAAAACGACCAACTCTTAAGTTGCCGAGGCAGGACGCATGCCGATAGCCATGTGCCGAAATATTAAATTTAGCCGGTCAATTTGATAAGGTTGATCGGGGGATCAATTATGCCGGTTTCAGTGTCGGCAACAGCATGAAATACAATGGATTATGTGACAGGCGAGGATGCTTTACATAAAAATGCGGCGGGAATAAAGACCCGTCAATCCAGAATCAATATATTCGACCGATTCTGACATAAAGCCGGGGAGAAGCCCCGGACCTGTCCAGACGCTGGGCGACATTCAATCTGATATCCTCGTTGATGGATAGCCCCACGCCGAGGCAATGTTTGACATCGAAATCACTAAGGTCGCGAATACCGTCCCCGATTTGAGCGACGTTATAAAATAGCCAGCCGTCAAGATCGCTGTGGGGCAGGTCTATATGGTATTCAATATCGGCCATCCAGAATTGGTCGCCGAAATATTCTTTATGGCGATAACCATATAGTGTTCCCAGCCCGCCCATGAAGAATTTTTTGTGCATGGGCAAAATGCCGTCGGCCGAACCGATCGCCACGCGAAGCAAAAGCCCGGAATATTCATTAAGTCGCTGATAGCGTATCCCGGTGGCAAAAAAACGAGTGTAGTCAAAATCACCGCTCCAACTATCCGGCGACCATTCGATTTCGCCGTGAGCCGTCCAGAATGACTTTTCCATTTCATCGCTTAAACCGGGAGATTTGTAATCGATTTTGAATTCCATGGCCGTCAGGTCCTTTTCATGAAACTGCTCGCGGGCCAGTTCTTCGGGGTTCTCACCGAAGGCATAAAAATTTTCGGGAAACCTTTTGGAGCCGCCGCACAGTGACCACAGGTTGCGATGGGCCTCAAGCCAGCGGTGACGTTCGCCGCGCAGACCGATTTCGTAACGGTTGCCGGGAAACGGTGTCCAGCGAATAAAGCCATAGCCGCCGCGCGCTTCATAAAAGTCCTTATAGTCCTCCGTCGCGATTAAGGCGAAGAAGGTATTTTCGGCGTTGGAAATAATCCAGTCATCGGGCGAAGCCAGCCATTGATAAATGTTGCCGCCGAAGGTGAGAGGTCTTGGCCGTAAAAAGGATTGTTCGAAGCCGAGGAAATAACGCCATCTTTCGGAGGCGAAGGCATAGCCACCGTAAGCCGTAATCGCCGGGTACAATGAGTCCTTGTCGAGGTATTTTATGCCGAGATATGGTGCGGCGCCGTCCACCCGGTTATAATAAAATTTGGCAATAATCGGGAAGTTTTGCTCATACTGCCAGCTTTTATTCCATCGTCCTTTCCAGCCTTTGCCCTCAAAGTCGGTTTCCGCGAATTCGCCATAAACGGTAGCCTTTGTAGAACCTGTGATGGCTCCGTTTATGGCGACGATATCGCCGCGAATGACGGCGTTGTCACCGAGGATTACGTTGCCGAAAATGGCGATGACGTCGAGGTTTATTTCTCCGTCAATATGTATATCCGACCAGAACCCGATGACCGAACCACGGACGAATTCGCCCTTTCGGATATTCATGTCCCGGTCGACTTCAATGACATTGCGGCGGCGGCTGATCGAGGTGGACGAGCTCTCGACTTTGCGCGTAAAAGTAACCGTGACGTTGCGGTCGCGCTCGACGATGATCTCGGTTCGGTCGATGACGTCAAGCGGGAAATTGCGGTTGCCGATTCGAAAGGACTCATGATCCAGCATGAGATCGTCGCCCAGATAAATGATGTCGTTCGCCCGGCGGATATCTGATTCCTCGATGGTAGTGATTATTTTGTTGTCGCCGTCGAAAAAAGTGAAGGTCACATTCCGGTTGGCGGCGGTGATTATTATATAAACCTGTCCGTCGGATGAAAGATTATAGCTTTTATAACCATCGGCGGCCATTGCGGAAACTGCGGCCAGAATAATTATAAAGAAAAAACATGAATTTATCATTTTATAGAAACTCATCATAACCTCCGGGTTTTATGAAAACCGGTATATCTATATTAGAATTAGACAGATTGGCAATATAAAAGTTTCATTCACTCTCCGGAAACCGGGCGATATAATCGGCGAGAGCCTGGCGGTGAGAGGCGAAAGCAATGTCGCCCGGCAAATCGGTGAGCTTGAAAAAGCGCACTTCGGCGGCATCATCTCCGGCGGCCAGCTTTCCGCCGGTAATACGGGCAAGGTACAAAATCAGAACGGCGTTGGTGCGAGGGTCATCATTGCCGGAATATACGTCGAATAGCCGGTCGATTTGTATGTCCAGCCCGGTTTCTTCTTTGAGTTCACGGACAGCGGTTTGCGAAGGGTGCTCATCAAATTCCATGAATCCGGCGGGAAGGCACCAGGAGCCGATTTTCGGAGGCGCCGATCGTTTGACCAGCAGAATTTTTCGATCATCGACGATCATGGCCCCGGCCGCGGGCGTCGGATTGTGATAATAGACATAGCCACACCCGTCGTTGCCGCATTGCAGGCGGAGTTTGTGGTCCAGTTTGCGTTCGATAAAAGGACTTCCGCAAACGGGGCAGTATTTAAATCCGAAATTATTGTATTTTCTTTCGAACAGCGATTTTTCATCAAATTTGTCATGTGCCATTACCGACCCCGTCGTTCACTTTCAAAATGATTATGGTTGTGTCGTCGCGCGGTGGATCCGATGAATCAAACTGCGCCACGTCTTTGACAAGGTTGTCAATGATTTTTTGCGGAGGGAGGTGCCGATGATTTATGACGAATTCAATGATTCGGTCTTCACCGTACTCCTCGTCGGCCTCGTTTTGAGCCTCGGACAAACCATCGGTGTAAAAAAACAGCAGGTCATTGACATGCAGGGTAATTTCGGCGGTTTCATAGGCCGCGCCGGGGAATGCGCCGATCAGCATGCCGCCTCGTGAGAGCAATTCATGAGAACCATCGCCCCGGACCAAAATCGGATAATTGTGCCCGGCGTTGGAATATCTAAAAGTTCGGGTTTGCGGCATAAACTCGCCATAAAACATGGTGGCGTACTTTTCTGCGCTGGTCGATGCAACCACGTATTCGTTGACATTCTGTAGCATACGCGACAACTCGTTTTTATTTTGCACTTCGGAGTGCAGCATGGCCTGAATCTGGGCCACCAGCAGAGCCGCCGGAACGCCTTTGCCGGAGGCGTCGGCGATGACTATCGAGAATGCCCCGTTACCGTGATTGATGAAGTCATAGAAGTCACCCCCGATGGTCCGTGACGGTTTGGAGAAGGCTTTCAGGTCGAACGTCTCCGACGCCGGCGGTTTTTTGGGAAGGAGCTCTATCTGAATCTGCCGGGCCATGGCGATTTCTTCTTCCAGAACCTGCTTTTCCAGGGAATCGGCGTACAAACGCGCGTTGGTCAGAGAGGTCACCAACTGATTGGAGATGACACCCAGCACAGTGATATCTTCGGCGTTGTAGCGGTAGCCGGATTCTTTTTCCGTCAGGGCCAAAAAACCCAACAGATGGTCGCTGTCCTTGAGGGGTAAGATCAATTGGACCCGACGTTTGCTCAATTGCAGAAGGAGGTTGCTGTCCCGGGCGTATTCGCTAATGCGGTCCAGTGGCTCGGGAGCGTCGAGTTGACCGATGGCGCCCAAAAGGGAGTCGTCACGGCTGATAATCGAGCGATTGGGGAAATCATCGGATGCCAGAAGGACATATTCCGCGAGTATGTCATCATACATTACGAAATAGACCCGCTGTATAAGGATGGTCGTCTGCAACGTTTTTTCGATTATGGCCCGCACGCGGGCGGGGTCAAAAACGGAAATCATACTGCGGGACAATTGGCCCAGGACGGTGCGGTAATCGGCCCGGGTTTTCATGAATAACTTCTTTATCAAGTTGTCGATTCGGTTCATGATCGGCTGATAAAGAATCAGGGCCAGGACGATGAAAGCAACGTTGACAATTTTGGTTTCCTCGCCGAACAGGTATGTCACAAAGCGATCCATCTGGCCGACCAAGAGGACATAGCCGCCGACCAGTATCCCGGACGTGACGGTATAAGCCAGCGACTGCCGAAAAATGAAACTGACGTCCAAAAACTGATGCCGGATGATCGACCAGGCAATCGCCCCCCCGCCGATGATCAGAGCGGCCATCACCGCCAGGCTGACTACGGTCGGAGACATTTCGATCGACAACAGGCGCGGTATCAGAATGGTCATCGTCAGGATGAACACGGAAATGGAGAGCCCCCAGATGAAGACGTTGGTCTGGCGGCGGATTTGTTTGTTTTCAATCAGGGCTTTGCCCCGGATAAGATAGTACACGGCCAGTCCGACATAAACCAGGTTGATGAATGAGAACAGGGCGTTTTCCGAGCTCAACAGCAGGCTGAACCCGAGCACGACCCACTTCATTATGTAGGATAACGGTTCCAAAATCAATCCCCAGAAACCGCCCGATGATTCAACCTCGAAAAGATGCAGAACCCGTTCTGGATTGCGAAATAGCAGAACCAGCAGGAGGTGAAACAGCTGGGGGAAAAATATCAGGTAACGCAGGCGACGCCATTTCATATATGATAACCGGTCGATTGGAAACACCCAGCTGAATAAAAGAAGTGTTGGGAAAAACAGTTCCCAGATATAAAGGAGGTTATAAACGAAGGATTCCTCGAAGGGAGCGCCGACGGCGACGTTTGGTTTGACAATGGTGCCCAATGCCATGAAAATCGGCCCGAGCCCCGCAAAAAAGAGCATGGCTCCGGCGATACGATTAGCCCGGACGGAGGGATTGTCCCGGACAATGGTATAGGCCAGAAACAATAGAATGCCGCCGAAAACGAAGTACATCGGCGTTGTTATCGCCTTCAGGAATTCCATTTCTTAAGAGCCGATTCTCAAATTTTCTTGGCGATCGTGACCCGTGTTCCATCCTTAAGGAATTTTACGTCGACCCGGTCCATCAGGGAACGGACGATAAATATACCTCGCCCGACCTCCTTGAGCAGGTTCTGTTCATCGATCGGACTTTCCAGGTGCTCGATGTCAAACCCGGTGCCTTCGTCGGTTATGGTGATCTCAACCACAGAATCAGTCTTTCCGATTTCGACAGCAACCTCCTTGTCGGGATCGGATTTATTTCCGTGGATAATGCTGTTATTGACCAGTTCCGTGACACAAATGGCGATGTCCGCGATGGTCGTCTCATCGGTTCCGAAACCGCGCAATATACCCTCGATGAAACTATCCACGTCAGGAAGAAATTCTTCCTGCGAGGGTATTCGTATCGTGTTATCCACGATTATGGGCTTTTTCATTCTTATATTTCCATATACGCAAAAAGGGCAGATCGGGATGCAACCTACCCTTTTGGATTGATTTCATGCCGGTGCCGGTTCTCTAAAAGGATGCAATCGCCTCATCCACCGAATCGTGGGCTTCAAATACTGTAACCAGCTTAGTGATGGTCAACAATGATTGAATTTTGTCGGTCACATTGGCCAGTTTCAATTCCCCGCCGTTGTTTCTCATGGTTGTCAAACCGGAAATCAGAATGCCCAGACCGGTTGAATTCATCCACTCCACTTTGGCCAGATCGATAATTACTTTCTTATTGCCGTTTTCCACGCATTCATGAAGTTTCTCATGGAGAATAGTGGCGTCTGGTCCGCCCATAATTTTGCCTTTGGGTTGCAACACGGCCACACCGTCCTTGATAAAATCCGTCAAATTCATACCCTGAATTCCTCCGCATACCATTTAATTATTGAACCTTAAGTTATCCTAAACCCCGGAATTTTAAATATATTATCCTAATTGAAAGTCCAAAAAAGCGCCCCTTAAGTCAAGTCTTTTTAGCAGTTACCTCTGCGATAATTGTTTGCCGTACAGAAGATAATCAGCCCCAATTCATGGCACATTTTTCGGCCCAGATCGTTTTATAAGATGGGCATTGAATATGGAGTCATCTGAATATTATCTGCAAGCCGCCCATTGCCAGAAACTTATGAGCCCCGGAGTATTATGGTGGTGTGGGACAACGACGATAATACCTGACACAACTAAATAATGAGGGGTCAAAGCATATGATATACAATATATTGCGATTATTTTTACAAAATCTTGTTTTTTTTATTGACATGGAAGGCGAAAATGGATAGACTCGTTTTCGCTCTTTGGCTGGCACATCCGACAGGAGTCCCCGGGGAGTTGTGGCGAGCATAATACCAAATACGGCAATGCCTTAGGGTCAATTGGAACGTTATATGGGTATTTTGTGCCACTAAATAAAAAAGTGATATCAACCGCGATTGTTTGAGGGTAGATTATAATGAGCAACAGCAATTTAACAGGGATGGATGCGATGCCTCAAATAGCAAGGTGGCCGGTCATTGAACTGATGGCCATTACCCCCAATGCCGAACAGGTTATTGAGCTTGCCTGTCGGACCTGCTATCTGTCTTTTCACCGTTATGATCCGCCGAATTCGACGGAAGAGCTGATCCGGAAGGTGATCCGGAAGAAACACCATTCGGTATTGGAACACGCTTCAGCTACGTTTCGCATCAAGGGAGGCTCACGCGTTTTCACCCATGAGATGGTTCGGCATCGTTTAATGTCGCCATCCCAGGAATCCCAGCGATATGTCGAATACGGCAAGACTAAACCGTATGAAATAGTTGTGCCGCCGTCGATTGAACAAGCGGGCTTTAATGACCGATATAGTGATATAGCGGCCCGGTGTGAGCAGTTATATCATGAAATGGTGGCGGCCGGGGTACCCAAGGAAGATGCCCGCTATGTTCTGCCCAACGGGACCACATCGGAAATAGTATGTTCGGCCAATTTCAGGGAGTTTCGGCATATTTTTTCCGTCCGCTGCAATCCCCGGGCTCACTGGGAAATCAGACGGATATGTTTGATGATGCTAAAGATATTGATGCAGGAAGCGCCTATCGTGTTCGGTGATTTTGTTATCGATGAAGAAAACATGTCGGCCACGCTGATTGAATCATAAGGAGGACATCATGGAAGATGATCGCCAATTCGATTTAACCGAGAACTCGCTGAAAGTTCTCGAACGCCGCTATCTTAAGAAAGATAAGCAGGGTAATGTTTCGGAAACGCCCGAGGAATTATTTCGTCGTGTGGCCCGGGCCATTGCCGAACCGGATAAGAAATACGGGGCGTCAGTTGATGAAATAAAGGAGCTCGAGGATAAATTTTATAATTTGATTGCATCGCTGGAATTTATGCCCAACAGCCCGACTTTAATGAATGCCGGGCGGCCCCTGGGGCAGCTTTCCGCCTGTTTTGTATTGCCCATTGAAGACTCCATGGAGTCGATTTTCGACGCCGTCAAGCATACCGCCCTGATACATAAATCGGGCGGCGGAACCGGCTTTTCGTTTTCCCGTTTAAGGCCGCGCAATGCCGTTGTGGCATCAACATCAGGCGTGGCTTCCGGCCCGGTTTCTTTCATGAAAGTCATCAACGCGGCCACCGAGGCGGTCAAGCAGGGGGGGACTCGTCGCGGCGCCAATATGGGTGTCCTTCGGGTTGACCATCCGGATATACTTGAATTCATCTCCTGTAAGGATGATCTCAAGGAACTGACCAATTTTAATATATCTGTGGCGGTCACCGATGAATTCATGCGGGCGGCCAAAGAAAACGCGCAGTATGAATTGAGGGATCCGAGAAACAACGGCCCATATTTACTGGACGGAAAGGCCGTAACCTTAAATGCGCGTGAGGTTTTAAATAAAATCGTCGAACACGCCCATGCTACCGGTGAGCCGGGCATTATTTTCCTTGACCGCATGAATGATGGCAACCCGGTGACACGAGTGGCGCTCTACGAAGCGACCAATCCCTGCGGAGAACAGCCGCTTTTACCATATGAAAGTTGCAATCTGGGTTCCATCAATTTGAGCAAAATGGTACGTGCGGTAGTTGACCTCAACAGCCCGACCGAGTTATCCCGCTATGAAATTGACTGGGAGAAACTCGATCAGACGGTCCGAACTTGTGTCCATTTTCTGGATAATGTTATTGAGGCCAACCGCTATCCGTTGCCGGAAATCGATTTCAATACCAAAGAAAATCGTAAAATCGGCTTGGGCGTAATGGGTTGGGCCGACCTTCTGGTGATTTTGGGGATCCCCTATAATTCCAGTATGGCTTTAGAACTGGGTGAAAGGATTATGTCGCGGGTCAGCCAGACGGCCTACAGTGAATCACAGAATCTGGCCAGGACGCGCGGCGTTTTTCCCAACTGGGAGAAGTCGAAATTTTTCAAAAACGGCGAAGGGCCCAAATTGCGCAATTCCACTGTCACCACGATTGCGCCGACCGGGACGATCTCCATAATCGCCGGTTGTTCGTCGGGCATTGAGCCGTTGTTTGCGGTGTCCTATGTGCGCAATGTTATGGATAAAACCAAGCTGGTTGAAGTCAATCCCTATTTTGAACGCATCGCCAGAAGCCGTGGTTTTTATTCCAAAGAACTGATGGAGCGGATATCCGAAAAGAACTCCATCGCCGATTTCGATGAAATCCCGCAAGATGTCCGCGACATATTCAAGACAACGCATGACGTCAGCCCGGAATGGCACGTACGCATGCAGGGAGCATTCCAAAAGTACACCGATAACGCCGTATCCAAAACAATCAACCTGCCCAGTGGCGCCAGTGTCGCCGATGTCGAGAAGGCCTATATGCTGGCTTACGAAGTCGGGTGTAAAGGGATAACCATTTACCGCGATGGTAGTCGCTCCGAGCAGGTGCTTTCGACCAAATCGACGAAAGACCCGGGGGCCGACAAAAAAGCCGCAGGTCCCGAAGCGGCCGAGAAACCGGTGACGGTGGAAAAAAGACCGGAGATTCTTACGGGTATTACGGAGAAGATAAAAACCGGTTATGGAAATCTATACGTGACCGTGAATATGCTCGACGGCCGTCCGTTCGAAGTATTCGCCTCAATCGGAAAATCCGGTTATTCGACCATGGCCGATACCGAGGCCATATGCCGCCTGATTTCGCTGGCTCTTCGTTCGAATATCCCCGTTTCCAAAATAACCAAGCAACTCAAGGGCATCGGCGGGGCCTCGCCGGTATTCGGCAATGGCGGGCTGATATCGTCCATTCCCGATGCCATCGCCCAGGTTTTGCATAAGCATTTCGGTAACGGCGAACATTTGGTTAAAGAAATCGATCTGGCCGAGGAATTCTGTCCCGACTGCGGCGGTCGCGTCGAGCGCGAAAGCGGCTGTCTGGTTTGTCATACCTGCGGTTATTCCAAATGCTGAAAATGTCGATATAACAGGGGAGGGAGAATATCCCTCCTTTGTTACTATGGCACAAGCTGATTTTATACCGGCCGGGCGCACGACGCGTATTAATAAGGGGGGCAAAGATTTTACGCTCCAGACGGAATACGCGTCGCGACCCAATCCCAGGTTGACGACTTCGGTTTTCACCCAGGGTCAGGTTATTTATAAAATAGAAAATGAACTTCCCGGGGCGGTCGATTCCTTCGAATTGAAGGAGAAAGTCGAAAGATTGCTGCAACGTCAGCACGCCCAGGCTCTGGAAATAGCCCGCAAGGACAATTTTCCTCCGTCGAACAAGGATTTCGACCTTGGAGAAAATGAAGACACACTGGTTTTGCATCCCCGCAACGATCGGGAGAAACTGCAGTGTGTTGATGGTGTTCAATATGTTGTCCGCGTTGACAATGACGGTAATTTCGAATCGCCCAAATTATCCGACGCTTTTCGCCGTAATTTCACCCCTATATTCAAACATCTTAATGAAATTCTGGATATCTTTGCCCAGTTTCCCAATGGCAACCGGGAGCGGGGTGTGTATGAAGTGGAGGTTGATCGATTGTATCTGGTTTCAACCGGCAAGGAATGCTATTTTGTTTTGACCAAACCGACCGGCCGCATTGTCGATTATTCCCGCGAGCTGGAACTCGCCATCAGCTAACGTTTTCCCGTACAAAATAATAGGAGAGGGCGGTAAAATTGAAAAAACTCCTCACCTAAATACGGTAAAGGGTTTTTACAGCCACTTCCGGCGTTTTGCGTTCGCTACCACCGTAAGGTGGGTCACGGCGTATGCGCAGCCATGGAAGAGACGACCTTCATCAGTGAGTTGTTAGAGATTTTTCAAATACCCTAACCCTCTCCAATGTCTTTCCATATACAATCTACGTTTAAAAACCGATCATGCAACTATTTTTTTGCATATGGCATTGCCAATTTGTCAAAGATCGCTTATTATCCCGTTAAAATTATCGGATTTAAGGAAGGGTAACTTGATATGATTTATGGTCTGGGAATAGATATTATCCAGGTGAAGCGTATTAAAGAGGCGCTGGACAAATACGGCGACAAATTCGCCCGCCGCATACTGGGGGAGGATGAACGCGAGATTTTCCGCGAGCGCCTTGACAAGGCCGCTTTTGTGGCCGGACGGTTCGCCGCCAAGGAAGCCGTCATGAAATCGTTATCTTCGTTTTTTGACGCCGGGGGGGTTCATTTCAAATCGATTCAAATTCTGCCCGATTTGTACGGCCGGCCGTATTGTCATCTCGACGATGACATCCGGGAGAAGATTTTCGACAAAGAAATAAAGATTTCCATCGCGCATGACCGGGAAGCCGCGACGGCCATCGCCATCATGTCGGGAGACTGATCATGGCCGACGTGCTCAAGATTTTCAAAGATGCGGATGCCCTGCTCGAAGGGCATTTCAAACTGTCATCGGGAAAACACAGCGATATTTATTACGAAAAATTCAATATCCTCAAAAAACCCCGACTGTGCGAGCAGGTTTGTATCGAGATGGCCAAGATGTTCGAACATGATAATATCGAACTGGTGGTCGGGCCGACTACGGGCGGGGTGATCATTGCCTTCGAGGTCGCCAAGTATCTCGGCGTCGATGCCATCTACGCCGAGGCCGCCGATGACGGCAAAAGCCGGGTATTCAAACGCGGGTTTCATATAGACGAGGGAACGCGGGTGCTGATAGTCGATGATGTCGTCACTACCGGACGGGCGATTTTCGAGGTAATCGATCTGGTCAGGCAGTACAAGGCCAATATTGTCGGCGTCGGGGTTTTTCTGGATCGTTCCGGCGGGGCGGTGAAAATCGATTACCCGTTCAAGGCGCTGGCGACGGTCGATGCCAGCAAGCGGACATGGGAAGTGGATGATTGTCCGTTGTGCAAGAAGGGCATGCCGCTGACGCAAAGAGGGTCGAGGAAGTTTCAGAAGGCGTAAATTAGAATGTGATTGACAAATGCGAATTGAATTTCAAATTTAATAAGAGCGTAATTTAATATGGGCAAGATTGGCGAGCACCCGCTGGCGGAGGTGTTTGGATTTCAAACGGGTAATTTCTCAAGAGAAGCAACAAGACATAGGAAGAATAAGCTTTGTCCATTCAATAATAAAGTGCCATCTTGCACCAAGGATAAGGCCAATGATCCATTAGGTGTTTGCAGCATTTTCGACAAACACCAAGGCGGCATTGCAATAACATGTCCCATAAGGTTTAGGGAGAAATGGTTGATTGCGGAAGATGCAGCCATATTCTTTTTCGGGTCAAAGGCCAGATGGACATCCTTAGCTGAAATAAGGCTTAACGATAAAGATGGAATTTCAGCCGGAAACATAGACTTGGTGCTTGTTACATATAATGAAGATGGGGTTATTACAGACTTCGGCGCTTTGGAAGTTCAAGCCGTTTATATTTCAGGCAATATGAGGAGGCCTTTTGAAGTTTATATGAAATCGCCAAAGAAAAACCAAAATATGAATTGGACTAATGAAGAATTTTATCCACGGGCCGATTATTTGTCATCTTCTCGCAAAAGACTGTTACCTCAATTATTATACAAAGGAAATATACTCAAGGAGTGGGGTAAAAAAACAGCCGTAGCTATCCATAGAAATTTTTTCAACACATTGCCAATACTTCCCGAAGTAAGGAAAAATAAGGCAGATATTGCTTGGCTTGTCTACGATTTGAAAGAAATTAAAACAAAAAAACGTTTCGTGTTGGTAAGAGATAAAGTAATATACACACCCTTTTCCGCGGCGTTGGAAAAAATAACTATGTCAAGGGCCGGGAATGTTGAAGATTTTTTGCAGGTATTACAGGTAAAATTAAACGATCAACTAAGAAATTTGGCACCGACAAATTTATTAATTACAGATATTCCTAAAGAGGAATAGGCCGATGCAATTGAGTTTTTTGAAAGCAGACTTAGGAAGTGTCGTCAATGTTTCAAAGGTGGCGCAATTAAGCCCATTTAGGTATCCGGGCGGCAAGACATGGCTTGTACCAACTATTAGACATTGGCTTTTTCGAATTGGCTATAAACCGAAATTATTAATTGAACCGTTTGCCGGCGGTGGCATTGTAAGTTTAACGGCGGCGCTGGAGAACTTGGCCGATGAAATACTAATGGTCGAACTAGACGATCAGATTGCGTCAGTGTGGCACACCGTTTTGGGCAGAAATGCAAAATGGCTGGCTGCTGAAATATCATCGTTTGATTTATCATACAAATCGGCGGCAGATATCATTCAATCTCGTCCAAGAAGCTTAAGACAGAAGGCATTTCAAACAATTTTGAAAAACAGGATATTTCATGGTGGCATTTTGGCCGAAGGCTCAGGGATGCTGAAGAATGGTGAAAATGGGAGAGGAATTTTATCGAGATGGTATCCTGAAACATTAAAAAACAGAATTCTTCGAATTCACTCTTTAAGGCGCAAAATTAGGTTTAATGAGGGTGATGGTATTACGGCAATTGAGCGATTTGCCAATAAGGCCGAAACGATCTTCTTTGTTGATCCTCCGTATACGGCGGGCGGGAAAAAGGCCGGTAAACGTTTGTACCGATACAATGAAATTGATCATGATTTATTATTCAGAAAAATAAAAATGATTAAAGGGGATTTTATGCTTACTTATGACGATTCAGATGAAGTAAGGCATTTGGCAGATAAGTATAATTTCCCTTACGTTCGTGTGGCCATGCAGAATACTCATCACGCCAAAATGTATGAACTACTGATTTGCTCAAATTTAAAATGGCTTTGATTGTCGCGTATATCCACCGAAAATGCTGGGCAGAATCATAAATGGTTCTGCCTTTTTATTGAACAAAGATGGCAGGAGCACTTCGCAAGGCTTGGCTCCTGCCCTACGAAAGACTGTCATTAAATTCTTTGATAATCGCTTCGGCGTCGAGGCCTTTTTGTTTCAGAAAATCGCCAATCGAACCCCAGGCCGGTTCGCCGCAGACAATGCAATTAGTGCCTTTGGAAATCAGGAAGGCATTTAATTTGGGGTACTGCTTGATAAGGTCCTCGATTTGGTCGTTGTAGTGGATCATATTTAATTTTATTTTGTCGGGTTTCTCCTCCCGACTTCGTCGGGACTCGGAACTGACCTACTTCCACTCCAAACGAGTTTGGAGTGGCCACCCAACGTTCGGTCAGGGCAAGTCTTTTATCTTCTTTATTATAGCCGTCGTGGAACGGCCGGGGGCAAGCTCGATACGATGCACTTTGCCGCCGTATGATTTCACGAACTCCGCCCCGACAATCTCGGATTCGGCGTAATCGGCGCCTTTGACCAGGATATCGGGCCGTACCAGCTTAATTAGCTTTTCCGGTGTTTCTTCATCGAACATTATCACATAATCGACCGGTTTGAGCGCCGCGACAATGTGCAGGCGGTCCTGCTCGTTTTGTATCGGACGTGACGGCGATTTGAATATCTTGACGGAGTTGTCGGAATTAACGCCGACGATGAGCATATCACCCAGCGCTTTGGCCTCGGTCAGGTAGTCGATATGACCATAGTGCAGAATATCGAAGACACCATTGGTGAAAACGATCTTTTTGCCCATCATGCGCAGGGGGGAAGTGATGGCGTCGATGGAGGCGGGATTATAAGTATTTAATATATTATTATTTTTGCGCATAATGTTCTCGTAGGTCAGGAGCCCTGTGCTCCTGACAATAACTTATACATTTTGTTCGCTTTCGAATTCGTCACGCCGCAATTTGGCGTGACCTACATTAAATCTGCCACTTTTGTTATTAACTTTATTGGCAGAACTACTTCGCTTCGCTTCGAGTTCTGCCCTACGCAAAAATATCATTTCTTCGGATACAGCTTTTCCAATTCCTCAATCAGTTTTTCTTTACTCACGCTGGCGGTGCCGATTTCGCCAACCACGATGCCTGCCGCACAATTTGAGATTACCATCGCTTCGGATAAATTCGCCCCGGCGGCCATGGCCGAAACAAACACGGCGATGACAGTATCGCCCGCACCGGTGACGTCAAAAACTTTTTTGGCCACGGTTGGGAGCAAATCGAGTTCACCGGTGGCATGGAACAGCGCCATCCCTTTTTCGCCGCGGGTTATGAGTATCGAGCGGGCTTCGAGACGTTCCAGCAACTCTTTACCAACAATTTCCAAATCACGGTCGGTGCGGATTTTGCGTCCCGCGACAAATCCGGCTTCATGGTGGTTGGGTGTTACTACCGAAACTTTTTTATAATGGAAGAAGTGCGCATCTTTGGGGTCAACGGCGACGAAAATATTCTTTTCGAGGCAGAGCGGGATAATCTTTTCCAAAAGTGATTTGGTAATGACGCCTTTGCCATAGTCGGAAATGATAACGGCTTTGATCTGGTCAGCCACCGCTGTAAATCGGTCCAGGATAATTTTTTCGATCCTGGCCGAAATCTCGAAGGTGTCTTCCTTATCGGCCCGGACCACCTGCTGGGAATGGGCGATTATACGCGTTTTGATGGTTGTCCGACGATCTTTATCATCGACCAGATAATCATGGGAGATATCGTTTTCTTTGAGCAGTTGCGATAATTTTATGGCGGCGTCATCAAGCCCGATAACTCCGACTAGGCAGGGCTTGTCACCCAGTGTCCGGATGTTGTTGGCGACATTGGCGGCCCCGCCGAGGCGGGTTTGCTCATGGTTAACTTCGACCACCGGTACCGGCGCTTCGGGCGAAATCCGGCTGACGGTTCCGTGAAGATATTCATCGAGCATAATATCGCCCAATATTAATATCTTGGCTTTTCCGATATTGTTCGCTATCTTAACGACCTGTCCAGTATTAATTGGCATACTTTGAGCTTTTTATTTATGACGGTTCAAATTTTTGCCAATATATTTATTATATGACCGTTTTACAAGAATTTTGAAGGAGTAAAAATATTATGGATATGAAACCGCAGGCACGCATCAATCTCGAAATCGACGATAAAGAGGCGGAGGGAATATATTCCAATCTGGCTCTTATCGCACACAGCCCCAACGAGTTTATTTTCGATTTCGCCCGGATCATGCCCGGCGCCAAAAGGACGCGGGTGCAGGCACGTATCATCATGACCCCGGCCCATGCCAAAATGCTGAGGAAGACGCTGGAAGAGAATTTGAAAAAATTCGAGGCTCAATTCGGGGAAATTAAGGTTCACGGCGGTCCGGAAGGTCTGCAAAAGGGCAATATCGGCTTTGAATCATCGCCCATACCGGAAGAAGGCGAAAAAGAAATGTAACCGGTGTGGCACGCATGTATTGCATAACGCGAGCATTCTTCTTAAAACGCGCTTTCAAGGATGTTCTTCCCGCCTGAAATTTAAAAGTATCGGGATTGATTCCTGATTCTGCTTTATGAAGCGGGGATACCATGCTTTAACGCTCGCCGTTTTTTGTTGCGTTTCAAATCAATAAAACTGCATAATGAGGCATGGTCGTGCAAAATAAAACCAGGCTTTGCCCTTACTGTAATGAAGAAATTTCGCCCGGGGCGCTGATGTGCAAGCATTGCCACGCGCCTCTGATGAAAAAGCCCAAACCGAAACCGCCATTCTGGTGCGGGCAGTACATGCTGGGGGTTTATTCGGGCGTCCTGTTCATGATTTTGGTGATATATATATTTAACAAAGTTTTTTAGGGTTTTGGCCGCCAATTGCAATATTGCCCCGCCCTGTCTTGACGCGGCCGGAATTTATGGTTAGGTTCGAAGAGACGGACCATATGAATAGAATAAATAGTGTGGCATCAGAGTTGTCCGCCAAAGGTTACTGGCCGGCAGTGGCGAAGGAGTTCCTGGATGAAGGGAAATACGCCCGAGTGGTTGAGCTGTGCGCGGCCCGTTTGAAGGATCAGCCGAAATCGCTTTCCGGGCGGCTGGCATATGCCGAAGCGCTGTATTTATCCGGTCAGAATCAGAGCGCCGAGGAGCAGTTTTATAAAGTTCTGGAGGATGACCCCGATAATCTTCGCGCCCTCAAATTTCTGGGTGATATCAAATTCGAATCCGGGCATGAGGCCACCGCCGTTTCATATTACGAACGCATATTGCAATTGGAGCCGGACACGTCCGGCCTATGTTGTTCGATTGAAAATACGAAAAAGGAAAAGACAAAAGTAATGGTCTTGAAAAGGGGGGAAGAGGTGTCGGGCGCGGCGGGTCAGAAGTTGCGCGAACTGCCATTCAAAACCGAAACCATTGGAGAATTACTTTTATCTCAAGGGCACCCCCGGCTGGCTTTGTCTATATTTCGGGAGTTGGCTGATAAAACTCAAAATCCTCGCTTGAAAACGCGGGCAGACGAAATTGAAGAAGCTCTAAAAACAAAGGAATAGTTATATGCATCGCGAACGCATCAAGAGACTGCAGGCTTATGTTTCCGGTGAAAACATGGATGGTTTTATTGTCACCTGTATGGCGCATATTCAGTATTTATGCGGGTTCACCGGCTCGACCGGAATAATGATTATTTTGCCGAACAAGGCTTTTTTTCTGACCGATTTCCGTTATCAGGAACAGTCGAAAAAGCAGGTTAAAGGGGCTCGGACGATTATTACGAAAAAGGCGGTGTATTCGGAACTGAAGGAACTGGCCCAGTTTCATGGAAGGAATTTCCGTTATGGCTATGAATCCGATCAAATTCTCTGTAATAATCTCGAAATAATAAAGAATTCCTTTGTTGGATCGATTTTGGTTCCAACCACGGGCGTTTTCGAGATGTTTTCCGTGATTAAGGACAAAAACGAAATCGAGTTAATTCAGAGAGCGGTGGATATTTCGGATACTGCCTTTGAGCGAATTTTGAGCATAATCAGGCCGGGGGTTAGGGAAAGCGAAGTCGCCGCCGAATTGGAATATCAGATGAAAATGCTCGGTTCCGAAAGGCCGGCTTTTGATACGATAATCGCTTCCGGCTATCGCGCCGCGTTACCGCACGGAATTGCATCGGACAAAAAAATCGCCCCGGGCGATTTTGTAACTTTAGATTTTGGAGCCACTTACAAGGGGTATGTGTCAGATATTACACGTACGGTCGTGGTCGGCAATGCCACCGCCAGACAGAAGAAAATTTATGGCATTGTGCTTCGGGCCCAAAAAGCGGCCATAAGTAAAGTCCGGCAGGGAATGGAAACATCCAAAATAGACGCCTCCGCCCGGAACATAATCGATAAAGCCGGATATAAGAAGTATTTCGGACACGGAACCGGCCATGGCATTGGTTTGTTTGTTCATACCGAGCCGAGAATCGGGCCGACCTCTGGCGGCGTCGTCAAAAAGGGGATGATTTTTACCGTGGAACCGGGGATATATTTGCCGGGCTGGGGCGGGGTAAGGATAGAAGATGATGTTTTGGTGACCTCGACGGGTGTAAAGGTCCTCAATTCGGCCCCAAAAAACTTATTGGAGCTGTAAAATGAATATGTTATCTTTCCGGGTCAAAATCTGCCCGTGAGGATGGATAAATGATGAATGAGAAGACAATAAAAAGACTGATAAGACTGGTGGAAGAATCGGAAGTGGATCAGCTTGAGGTTACGAGCTGGGGTCGCAAGGTCAAGATTACCCGCAGGTTGCCCTCGGCCAGCAATGGCCATTCGGATAGTCCGGCAGTTATGGTCCAGCCGATGCCGGCGGTTGCGCCGGTGGTTTCGCGGCCAACGATTTCGGTCGCAACAACGCCGCCAGTCACGGAGGTTCAGCCGCCTTCTTCGGATGCCGACAAGAAGTATGTAGAGATTAAATCGCCTATGGTTGGGACATTTTACGCCGCGCCGGCCCCTGACGCGCCTCCGTATGTTAAGGTTGGAGACAGGGTCTCGGTCGGCCAGGTTGTATGTATTGTCGAGGCGATGAAACTGATGAACGAGATCGAGTCCGAGGTCACCGGCTCCATCGCGAAGGTTATGGTCGAGAATGCACAACCGGTCGAGTTCGGACAGGTCCTGTTCCTGATTAATCCGGATTAATACTGATTCAGGAGGCCGGCGGCATGAATCTTAAGCAAATGCTGGTTGAGATGCTGGAACGCAGAGCATCTGACCTTCACCTTCGTGTTGGAATCCGTCCCAATATACGCGTTCACGGCTCGCTGGAAAAAATAGCTACGGATCCAATTACCATCGATGAAATGCAAAACATCGTGGGGCAGATTCTCAACGAACAGCAGTTGGAGCGGTTCAATCGCAAAAACGAAATGGACCTGGCGCTATCGGTCGCCAAACTGGGGCGTTTCCGCATCAATATCTACCGCCAGCGGGGAACCACTGGAATTGCTATTCGTGCGGTCAACACTATCGTCCCGAGTTTCGAGGAATTGCACCTGCCGAACATCATCAGGGATTTATCGATGGAAAAGCGCGGCTTGATATGCGTCACGGGGACTACCGGTTCGGGGAAATCGACGACTCTGGCGGCCATGCTGGAACATATGAATGAGACCCGCGTCGACAATATTCTGACGGTGGAAGACCCGATTGAATATATATACCGGGACAAGAAGTGCATTATCTCTCAAAGAGAGGTGGGTGCCGACACCGAATCGTTTTCTTCGGCTTTGCGGCACGCTCTTCGTCAAGACCCGGACATTATCATGATCGGTGAAATCCGCGACGTGGAAACGATGTCGATCGCTTTGACCGCGGCCGATACCGGCCATCTGGTTTTAACCACGCTGCATACGCTTAATGCGGTGGAAACGATCAGCCGTATCGTTTCGTTTTTCCCGCCGCATCAGCACCAACAAATACGTTTGTTGCTGGCGGGGACGTTGACGGCCATCGTCGGTCAGCGCCTGCTACAGCGCCACGATATGCCCGGGCGGGTTCCGGCGCTGGAGATTCTGATGTCAACAGCCGCCGTTAAAGAGTATCTTATGGATCCTGAAAAAACCTCGAGTATTCCTGACCTGATCGAAGAAGGACGTCAATACGGTATGCGCACTTTTGACCAGTCGATAATGGAGCTTTATCGCTCCGGCAAGATTTCATTCGAAGAGGCCATGGCTCAATGCTCGAATCCCGATGATTTTGATTTGCGGGTCAAGGGTATTATGGGCGCCTCCGACCGCTGGGCGACAAACGCCGTCGGCGATACCGACGACGTGAGTAAGGTTTAGTATAGATTTTTTATTGGATTAAGACTGTAACCGAATAGGATTCATTTTGATCAAGAAAGTACTTATCGCCAATCGTGGCGAAATAGCTTTACGTATTATTCGTGCCTGCCGGGAGTTGGGTATTCAGACGGTCGCCGTGTATAGCGAGGCCGACCGGGACGCCCTTCATGTCCGATTCGCGGACGAGGACGTCTGTATCGGTCCTCCCAGCCCGGCCCAGAGTTATCTAAACGCAAAAAGCATCATCTCGGCGGCCGAAGTAACCGGGGCGGATGCCATACATCCGGGTTATGGTTTTCTGGCCGAAAACGCTGAATTCGCCGAAATATGTCAATCCTGCGGAATCAATTTTATCGGACCAACCCCGGAAATGATCCGTAAAATGGGTGACAAAGGCGTCGCCAAACAGGTTATGAAAGAGGCCGGTATCCCGGTTATCCCGGGTTCGGATGGGGTTGTCGCGACTATTGATGAGGCTCGTGCAGTGGCGGCCGGGATCGGTTATCCGGTTATGATCAAGGCGGTGGCCGGTGGCGGCGGGCGCGGTATGCGATTGGTGCATACTGAAGAGAATCTTGAAAAATCCTTCCAAATGGCGCGGTCGGAAGCCGAAATTGCCTTTAAAAATCCAGACGTTTATATCGAGAAGGTGATTGTCGAACCGCACCATGTCGAAATTCAAATTCTTGGCGACAGTTTCGGTAATATAATTCATCTGGGTGAACGTGATTGTAGCGTGCAACGCCGTCATCAGAAACTTATAGAAGAATGTCCATCTCCGATAGTCACCCCGGACTTACGCAATGAAATGGGTCGTACGGCCGTCATAGGGGCTTCCACAATAGGGTATCTTGGAGCGGGGACCATGGAATTTCTGGTCGATGCCCATCGTAATTTCTATTTTATGGAAATGAACACCCGTATTCAGGTCGAACACCCCATAACGGAAGAGGCCGTCGAGCTGGATATAATGAAGGAACAGATTCGCATTGCCGCCGGCCATAAGCTGCGCCATCGCCAGGAAGACATTATGATGAACTGGCATTCCATAGAATGCCGCATCAACGCCGAGGACGTGGAAAAGGATTTCCGTCCGACGCCCGGCAAGATAACATCGTTTCACGTCCCGGGTGGCCGGGGGGTAAGGGTGGATACGGCCGCGTATGCCGGGTATATCATACCGCAGTATTATGATTCCATGATCGCCAAGCTGATCGTCAAAGCACGCAGCCGGGAGGCGGCTATTACTAAAATGCGTTTTGCCCTCGAAGAATTTATCGTCGAGGGAGTCCCTACCACGATCAATTTCCATAAGAAGATTTTAAACCATCCTGATTTCATTTCAGGCAATTTTGATACATCATTTGTTGAAAAAATGTCTCGGGCCGACGAAGCCGTTCTGGTCGAACAAGGCGAAGGCCCGAAGAGCCAAGAAAGGGAGGAGTCGTGAACATCCCGTCTGATTTGAGATATACTTCAGAACATGAATGGGTGTCGCTGGAGGGTAAGCTGGCCACCGTCGGTATCACCGATTATGCCCAGGGTGAACTGGGCGATATCGTGTTCGTGGAACTGCCGAACGTTGGCGATGAAGTAAAAGCCGGATCTGCCTTCGGAACCATCGAAGCGGTCAAGGCCGTATCAGAGTTGTTCGCCCCGGTTGGCGGCAAAATCGTGGAAATAAACGAAGAACTTCAAGATAATCCGACTGTCGTCAATAGTGACCCCTATGGCGACGGCTGGATGATAAAAATCGAGGTCAAGGATCCCGGCGAATTCGATAAACTTTTGCCCGCGTCGGAGTACCAAAAACTGACCGAATAGGATTAATCATAAACATGGCATACATTCCCAATACCGATGATAGTCGGCGGCGGATGCTGGACAAGATCGGCGTTTCCGATTTTGAAGCCCTCCTGGCGCCGATACCTGAAAAAGTTCGCCTGAAACAGCCCCTGAATCTTCCCGGTCCCGTTTCAGAACTGGAGCTTTTGCGCGAAATAGACGCAATCTCGCGCCAAAACATGACTGGGCTGGTCTCATTTGCGGGCGGCGGGGTGTACGATCATTTCATCCCGTCGGCCGTCGAGCGCATAATCAGCCGTCCCGAATTCATGACGGCCTATACCCCTTATCAGGCCGAAGTGGCCCAAGGCACGTTGCAGGTTATTTATGAATTTCAGACTCATATTTGTCGACTGACCGGTCTGGACGTGGCCAACGCCTCCATGTACGATGGGGCTTCCGCTCTGGCTGAGGCGGCGCTTCTGGCGATTAACACTACTAAAAGAAATAGGGTGGTGATTTCGAAGGCGGTCAGTCCAATGTATCGAGAAGTCGTCAGAACGTACACTTCCGGTCGCGATATAGAAATAATTGAGGTTGCCTTCGACGCCACGGCGGGCGTGACCGATCTCGATCGCCTGCGCGGGACCATTGACGACAAAACCGCCTGTGTAATCATGGCCCAGCCGAATTTCTTCGGCATGCTGGAAGACCTTTCGGCCGGAAGCGAACTGGCGCAAAAGCACGGGGCTTTAATGATAGCCGCGATTGACCCGATATCGGCGGCGTTGCTTAAGACTCCGGCTGACTGCGGCGTGGATATCGCCGTCGGCGAAGGTCAGCCACTGGGGATAAACCTGAATTTTGGTGGGCCCCTTCTGGGCTTTTTTGCGGTCAACAGGAAATTGATTCGTATGATACCCGGTCGTCTGGTGGCGCGCACGGTTGATGAGGATAACCGTCCCGGCTTCGTTCTCACCCTTCAGACGCGAGAACAACACATACGCCGGGATAAAGCCACGTCGAATATATGTACCAATCAGGCTTTGTGTGCCACGGCGGCTACGGTTTACCTGTCACTTCTGGGCAAGAAAGGTCTTAAGAAGGTCGCCCTTTTATCCATGGAAAAAACTCATCAGGTAGCCGAAAGAATTTGCGAACTGGACGGGTTTGAACCGTACTTCAAAGGCGACTTCATTCGCGAAACGGCCATCAAAACGCCCATTCCGGCCGAGGAGTTGGTCGGCAAGATGGTCAACGAAAACTGCATGCTTCCGGGAATCAGTCTGGGGCGGTTTTATCCCGGTCTGGAAAATGGGCTGCTTTTGGCCGCGACAGAAAAACGAACCACCGCGGAAATGGATTTGCTGGTCAAAGGCCTTAAAAATCTCGCCCGAAATGCGGTCTTATCCGGGGCATGAAATTGTCAGGTCAACGGGCATGGCGGAAGATATAAACAAGGCCGGCGATTCGCCGGAAGCGGGCGGGGGAGACTGGAAGCTAGTGGGCAAAGTCAATGATGCCACCTCGGCCGGATACGCCAAAGAAACGCTGGAATCATACGATATCCCATGCGCGGTGCTTTCCGAATCGGGTTTTTTCGGGCAGGCCGGGTTGAATCTTCCGCAGGCTTACGGTTCCCGATTGGGGCAATTTGAGATTTTTGTCCCGGAGGACCTCAAAGAAGAAGCCATTGATATAATGAATATGATCCTGGGCGACAAATGGGATCGTATGATTGAATAATGCATGCTTATGATTAAGTTGCCAATATTGGAAGGAGAGATGAAATGAAATTATTGCGGATCAGGATATTGCTGACGGGTTTATCCCTGATATTCGGAATGTTCGCCCTGCTGACCGGGTGCGGGTCCAAGGAGACAGACGTGATGACGCCCCCGACTCTGAACTTTTTTACCAGCTTTGCCGAAGCTTCGCAGGCGGCGGCCACTAATGACAAGCCATTCATGGTTAAATTTTACACGGACTGGTGCACCTGGTGCAAGGTTCAGGATACAACCACGCTGGTCGATTCCGCCGTTGTTTCTTTCCTGAACGGGACCTTTGCCTTTGCCAAAGTCAACGCCGAGGTTGATACGGCAACGGCCAAAATGCATTCAGTCGGGGGTTATCCAACCATTGTTATTTTCGACAGCAAAGGGAACGAAATTGATCGCATTGTCGGGCACATGCCCCCCGCAGAATTCATGGAAACGGTGAACAATTACTTAAACGGTATCGGAACGCTGGAGTATTATCTGGGCATGGCCGACTCGGCGGGCACCGGCGAAGTCTATTTTGCCGTCGCCGATAAGTACAACGACCGGGGTAAATCCGATGAAGCCCGGATATACTACGAAAAGGTGATTAATGCCGATCCCGATAATAAGGATGGATTTACCGATCAGTCGATGATGTCACTGGGCAATATACTGCGTCGCAACGGGGATTACGACGGAGCCATCAAGCAGTTCGGCGAAATAATCAGGAAGTTCAAGGACAATGAAGCCGCCGCCGACGCTGAAATCTGGACGGCCATAACCTATCGGCAGAAGGGCGACACGGCCAAAGCTATCCAGTGGTTTGAGGGTTTTATAAAAAATCATCCCGAAAGTTCTGATACGGCCTATGCCCTGGCACAAATAGAAAAACTGAAAAATCCTCCGCCGCCGGAAGAAAAATAGGACAACGACAGATACAATTATGTCACAAAAACAATTAATATTCGAAAAAACCTCGCCTGGAGTCGAGGGTTGCCCTATGCCGGATACTCAAAAATCCGAAAGGGAATTGCTGAATTTGATTCCTGCGAAGTATCGTCGCGAACGCGATGCCGAATTGCCCGAACTGGCCGAAGGTGAAGTCATGCGTCATTTTGTCGGGCTATCGGTCAAGAATCACCATATCGAGAAGGGGTTTTATCCCCTCGGTTCCTGCACCATGAAGTATAATCCCAAGGTCAACGACAGGGCCGCGGGACTGCCGGGGTTTGTCGACCAGCATCCCCTGGCCCCGTGCCGGACATCCCTGGGAACGTTGCGGATTATGGATGAATTGCAGACGGCGCTAAAGGAGATTTCCGGGTTTGACGCCGTTTCGCTTCAGCCGGTGGCGGGAGCCCAGGGGGAGTTTGCGGGGCTTTTGATAATCAGGGCATACCACAAGGATCAGGGTAACGTCCGTAAAAAGATTCTGATTCCCGATTCGGCCCATGGTACCAATCCGGCTTCGGTCACTCTGGCCGGTTACGAAACGGTGCAGATAAAATCCGGCCCCGATGGCATTATCTCGGCCGAGACTGTGCGGCAGGCCATGAACAGCGAAGTCGCGGGCCTGATGCTGACCAATCCCAACACCGTCGGGCTGTTTGAATCGAATATTGAGGAAATCGCTCGGGTGGTGCACGAAGCCGGGGGATTGATTTATATGGACGGCGCCAATCTTAATGCCCAGATGGGTATTGTCCAGCCGGGCAAAATCGGATTCGATATTTTACATTTCAATTTGCACAAGACTTTTTCGACGCCGCATGGGGGCGGTGGACCGGGAGCCGGTGCCGTTGGTGTCGTGAAGAAGCTTGAACCGTATTTGCCGTTGCCGGTACTATCACGAAAAGCAGATGAGGACAACCGTCTGTTTCTGGATTATGATCGGCCCAAATCAATCGGACGACTGCACGGCTTTTATGGTAACATGGCCAATGTTATTCGGGCTTATACATATATCCGGTCACTGGGTGGCAGCGGTTTGAGAGAGGCTTCGGAGAATGCCATATTGAATGCCAATTACCTGCGTGTATTGCTTAGAGACGAATTCGAGATGCCCTATGATAAAATCTGCCAGCATGAATTCGTGCTGTCGTGCAATCGCCAGAAAAAGACGGGGGTGAAAGCTCTGGACATGGCCAAACGTCTTTTGGATTTCGGGTTTCATGCCCCGACGGTTTATTTCCCACTGATTGTTCCGGAAGCGTTCATGATCGAGCCGACCGAAACCGAGAGCAAGGAGACGCTCGATGAATTCGCCGAAACCCTGATTCGTATATCGGGTGAGGCACGGGAGAATCCGGAATTGCTGCATCACGCGCCCCACGCGACGCCGGTTCGTCGCCTTGATGAAGTGCGTGCCGCGCGTGAGCAGGACGTTTGTTTTAAAGGATAACGATTTTATATTCCATAATATGCGCCGATGGCTTGATTTAATCCATCGGCGCTTTTATTTTGGTGCCTATGATTAAGTTTGATCGGGTCGGATTTGCATATTCTGACGGAAAAAAGATATTCGACAGCCTGTCATTCGAGATAAAGCCGGGTGAACAGGTGGCTGTGGTAGGCGGCAACGGTTCCGGCAAAACCACTCTGATGCTTCTTATCGATGGCATTCTTACGGCGGGATCCGGCAAAATCGAAATCGACGGGCTAAACCCGGCCTGCGAAAAAGACAGGGGAGAGCTCCGGCGCAAGGTTGGGTTTGTTTTTCAGGATCCGGATAATCAGCTGGTTTCGACCACGGTTGAACGGGAAATCGCGTTTTCGCTGGAAAATATGAATGTCCGGCATCCGGAATTAGCCGATCGGGTGCAGCGCCTGATCGATGGTTTCGGGATGCGGGCCATGATGACCCGACTGACTTCGGAATTGTCGGGCGGTGAAAAGCAGAAACTGGCGCTGGCGGCGGTAATGGTCACCCGGCCGAGCGTCCTGATTCTCGATGAACCGGGTTCGTTTCTCGATGAATCCGGAAAGCGGTTATTATCCCGGACGGTTAAAGACCTGGTTGCGCAAAATCCCCGGCTGATAGTTTTACGGGTCACCCAGTATGCCCGGGTGGCGATGGAATATGAGCGAATAATTGTCCTGCATAACGGTGCCATCGTGGCCGATGGTTCGGCCTCCGAAGTTTATGGCGAACTGGAGCGATGTCATCGATGGAGCATCGATGTCCCACTGCAATATCGCCTGTCTTCAATGGCAGATTTTGCAGGCAACAATCGGGCTGTTGAGCCGGAGAGATTTATAACTGGCTCTGATGTGTCCGGTTCAAGTATAAGACTGCAAGACGTTTCTTTTGGTTATGACCCGAACAATGCTATACTGGGCCAGGTTAATGCTGTATTTGAAAGCGGTCGTGTTTATGCCGTCGTCGGGCCGTCGGGCAGCGGTAAATCGACTTTATTGCAGATATTGGCGGGGCTGTTAAAGCCGACCGGCGGTGACATAGTCTATGATGGTTTCGAGCCGTGGCCCGGCAATATAGCTTTATCTTTCCAGCAGGCGGAAAAACAATTTTTCCTGGAGACGGTTGACAAAGAACTTCGTTTCGGAGCGGAAAACCTCGCGATTGGATATATCGATGATATAATTGAACAATGCTATCAGGCCATCGATTTTGAAAGGGTGCAATTTGCCGACCGCGATCCGTTCACATTGTCCGGCGGTGAACAACGACGGCTGGCGTTTGGGACGATTCTTGCGGTCGACCCTAAATTCATCTTATTCGATGAACCCACCTGTGCCCTGGATGCTCGTGGAACGGATCTGTTTATGGGGCTGGTCCAAAGATTGCGGGCCGATGGCAAAGCGGTGGTGCTTGTCTCTCACGATGGCAACCTGGTGCTGGAATTGGCGGAGGAGATATATGTTATAGACTACGGTACCCTCTCCGATCCGTACGACAAAGAGACATTTTTCCGGTCGGTCGATTATTCGGCGTACCTGTCGATGCCGGGGGCTATAAAATATCAACTTGATAAAATGGGCCGCATTGAATACCTGTCCGAAAGAGAGCTGCTCAAAGCACGTCGCGCCCTTTAGATTGCGAGATATGGCTGTTGTTCGGAAAAGGCTTTCTAAAATTCCGGCAAATTTCCTGTAATTACACTTGACCGCCGACGAAATTATTATATAATTTCATAACTTTAAAACCTTTTAAAGTCGTCCGGAGAGGCGGCAAAAGGAGTGTGTATATGCATATAACCCCAATCTGATATTCCCCGGGTCGCGGGCTATTTTTTTATGGACAATTTATCAATTTAATAATGGACAAGGAGGCAGATTGCAAAATATTAGCGGTGAAGTTTTGCTTGATAGCGAAGGTATGGATCGCGCCATCACCAGAATCTCGCACGAAATTCTGGAGAAAAACCGTGGGGCCGGCTCACTGGTTTTAATTGGCATTCTGTCACGCGGGGCCGATCTTGCCAAGCGCATCGCTCGCAAAATTAAGGAAATTGAAAATATTGAGGTCCCGGTCGGGCTTTTGGATATAAATCTTTATCGCGATGACGTCCATTCCAAGCTTGACCAGCCTATCATTCAAAAGACGGAAATTCTATTTGATATCGTCGATCGCGACGTAATTCTGGTCGATGACGTGCTATTCACCGGTCGAACCATCCGTTCGGCGCTGGAAGCAATCGTGGATTTTGGCCGACCCCGATCCATTCAACTGGCCGTCCTTATCGACCGCGGTCATAGAGAATTGCCGATACGGCCCGATTTTGTCGGCAAAAATATCCCCACGTCGAAAGACGACCGGGTTCTGGTACGCCTTAAAGAACGCGACGAGAAAGATGTCGTCGTCTCACAAAAGAATGGATTGAAGGGGGGCGGCAAATGACTTCGTCTACCCTGCAATCAAGACATCTGCTCGGTCTGGAAGGCGTCACCCGCGAGGAAATTAAACTCATCCTCGATACCGCCGAGACTTTTCGCGAAATTATCGACCGACCCATCAAAAAGGTTCCGACTTTGCGCGGCATCACTGTCCTTAACCTTTTTTATGAACCCTCGACGAGGACGCGCATCTCCTTTGAGCTGGCTGAAAAACGCCTGTCGGCCGACAGCGTGAATTTTGCCAAGACCGGTTCATCGGTCTCCAAGGGGGAAACTCTCAAAGATACCGTTCGTAATATTGAATCCTTGAAAATAGACATGATTGTCATCCGGCATTCCTCCAGCGGGTCACCGTACTTCTTAACCCAGTTTGTCGATTCTAATGTTATCAACGCCGGTGACGGTTCCCACGAGCATCCGACCCAGGCCTTGCTGGATATGCTGACCATTCGCCAGAAGTACGGTAAACTGGACGGCCTGCGGGTAGTGCTTATCGGCGACGTCAAACATTCGCGGGTGGTCCGGTCCAATATCTGGGGTTTGAAAACGATGGGGGCATCGGTGGCCGTCTGCGGGCCATCCACGCTACTGCCGTACGAAGTCGAAAAATTCGGCGTGGACATATTTACCGATCTGGATGAAGCTCTCGACGGGGCCGACGTGGTTAACGTCATGCGCATTCAACTGGAACGTCAACAGGCGGGGCTTTTGCCGTCACTTCGTGAGTACACCAACCTGTTCGGAATGACCCGGGATCGATTGCACCGGTTAAACAAGAATTACACGATCATGCATCCGGGGCCGATGAATCGCGGTGTTGAAATTACGCCCGAAGTCGCCGACAGCGAATCCTCGGTGATATTAAACCAGGTGACCAACGGCCAGGCGGTGCGTATGGCCGTTTTGTACCTGTTGTCCGGCAAGAAAGAAGAGCGGGGGGAGGAGGCCTAAATGACGGTTAACGGAAATGATATAATTATCGCCGGTGGGCGAGTAATCGATCCTGCCCTCGGTTTCGGCAAGGAAGCGGACGTTATAATCAGGAACGGCAAAATCGAGAACATTATCACCCCGATTAAAGCGAAAAGAACATATGAAGATGTCGCTCCCGATAAAATTATCGATGCCACCGGAAACCTGGTCGTTCCGGGTCTGATAGATATGCACGTGCACCTCCGGGAGCCGGGCCGCGAAGACGAAGAAACCATTGTCACCGGCTGTCAGGCCGCGGCCGCCGGAGGTTTCACCTCGGTGTGCTGTATGCCCAATACCGATCCGGTGATAGACAATCAGGAAACGGTGAAGTTCGTTATTTCGAGGGCGCAGGAAGCGATCGCCAATGTCTATGTGATCGCGGCCATAACCAAAAAAAGTGAGGGTAAGGAATTGGCCGAAATCGGCGATCTGGTCAAGGCCGGGGCGGTGGCCATATCCGACGATGGACATTTTCTTCAAAATCCCGAACTCATGCGGCGGGCGCTGGAATACGCGGGCATGTTCGATATTCCCATCATCACTCACGCGGAAGATAGTTTCCTCAGTGCCGGGGCGGTCATGAATGAGTCCTATCAGTCCACACGGTTGGGCCTGAAAGGCTCGCCTTCGGTTGCCGAAGAAATCGCCGTCCTGCGCGATATCAAGCTGGCCGAGTTCATCGGGGGGCGGGTGCATATCGCCCATGTGTCGACTGCCGGAACGGTGGCGGCTATAAGGAGTGCCAAGGCCAATGGCGTGAAAATAACCGCCGAAGCGACGCCACATCATTTTACTCTGACCGATGAAGAAATCGGCAAACGGTTCGATACCAATCTGCGGGTCAATCCACCGCTTCGGACGCGTAAAGATGTCGAGGCGGTGATAGCGGGACTGGTGGATGGCACGATCGACTGCATTGCCTCCGACCATGCCCCGCACGCCGAAGAAGAAAAGGATGTCGAGTTCGATCTGGCGCCGCCGGGAATGATCGGGCTGGAGACAACATTGGGCCTGGTGAAAACTCAATTGATTGACAAAGGCTATTTAAACTGGGCCGACGCCATCAGGAAAATGACAATCAATCCGGCTCGAATTTTGGGACTTCCCGGAGGGACCCTTGAAATCGGTTCGGCGGCCGATATAACCATCATTGACCCGGAACGCAAATGGACGGTTGAAAGAAATAAGTTTCGATCCAAATCCAAAAATTCACCATTCATCGGCCGGGAGTTAATCGGCCAGGTAGGTCATACTATACTGGGTGGCCGGGTCGTTTATAAAAGTGATTAGTTGATGATTTAGAATCAACGGGCGGCATTGATGCCGCCCGTTACCATTGGAATGCGCTAATGGGCATCAAGGCTTTTGGTTTATCATAAGCCCATCATTTTTTTCAATTGTCTGCTACCCGCCGAAGGTTTTCCCATGCCGCCTCTTATTACGCCTTTTATCCCCCATTTTGGCAAATTCTTTGTCTGTTGGGTATTTAATAGGTTTGGATTTTGGCTTTTGGCGGATTGTATAAGGAAGCGTTCCAAATCTCTTATTATTGCTTTCGACATTTTTATCTTGCTTCCTGGTTGGGTAATAAAGAGTTCTTGTCAAGAGTTGTGTAAATTTAATTTTCAAGCAGCGTGTCTTTCG
>CALAMC010000111.1 GCA_937925655.1 uncultured candidate division Zixibacteria bacterium
CGGGATCCAGTTCTTGGTTCGTCTTGACATAGGCCGGGGTGTCCCGACATTCTATGTCGGGTTTCCTAAACCCTAATGTTTCCGCACATAAGTAACATAATAGCTGGCTGCCCCGACCTCCGAGGGTCTCAAATTCTTATGCGGAACTATACCGAGTTTCTCGCCCGCCCGCATTTCCACCATCATCCCGATGGTAATTCCGAAAGCCCCTCTTAAGTATGAGGCCTATAAATATATCCAAAATGAACTTTCGCCCGGTTTTGCCGCTTGTACAGAACGCGAAAAATTTAAAAATTTTTCATAAACAAACCCGTTTGGCCGCAACCCCGCCAACCATAACGCAATACACCTATTCATGGACAATACTAATCCACGTAACCATCCGGGTTGCGTCTTTTATAACTTCTTTCATGCCAACGGATAGCCTCTATGAAAAATCAAAATATCCCACAATCAAACCCATTCCCCCCTAACGACATACAAATCAATTACTTGGGAGGGATTATAGACTGCACTAATCTACATTAATGCGGGCGCTCGAAAAGGCGGGGTGTCGGCCACTAAAACAAAAAGGGGCTTGCGCCCCTTCTGTGGTAACGAACCAGAAAAGCGTAGGGCAGAACCCTTTAGAGGTTCTGCCATGTATTCTAAAAATCTATATCCACCTGCACCGTAGCGGTGGTGGGGAGATTGTCGTTATTGAATATATCGACACCGCCCAGCACGGCCACGTTCGAGGCGAATTTCCAGGACAGGCCGAAGTTGAGTGTACCATAGGCGCTTTCGGAACCCATGTACTCGGCACAGAGCCAGAGCTTGTCAGTCCATTCGGACATGGTTCTTTCCCAGGCCAGAAGGAGTCCGGAATTGTCCTTTTCACCGTCGGCATCGAGCAGGAGTTTGTCGTTGCCGGAAAAATACCCGACCGACACGCGTCCCAACGAAACCTTATCGGCCGTTATCGTCTTGGCCGCCTTGATGTATATGACGTTGCAATCGGTCATGTCGGATTTGGTGCCGACGTCGAAAATGCCGACCGCCACGGCCGGACTGACGCCGCCGAAAGCATTTTCCGGCACTCCGATTTTGGCGTTGCCATAGAGCGGATAATCATCGATGACCCCCAGTCCGCTTTTGTGGTCGAAGCCGATTTCCATGTTGACGGTTTTGCACGGCAGAACGCCAACGGTCAATCCCAGGTTGGTCACGGAGGGGAGGCGCGAACCCGATGCATCATTTTCGATCGGGAGGTACATATCGACGGTGACATGCACCAGCTTGTACGCTTGAATATCGGTCGACGGCCCCCAAATATGGGTCGAGGCGGTGGCCCCGGCCTGTTGGGCGAGACCGAAGATCAGCAGGCCAAGCATCACGGGAAGAAAGGAAAAAATTGCTTTCATATACTCATTCTCCATCAATAATATGATTTATTATACACCCTGATAAGCCGATTCACCGTGCAGAGCATCGTCGAGGCCGTGTTCTTCTTCGCCTTCGGTCGTCCGAACCCGGGTTACCCTATTAATAATGCAGAGCATGATGAAGGTGAATCCGAAGGCATAAATCGATGAACCGATTATGGTGAGAAGTTGCTTCATGAAAAACAGGCTGCCGCCAAAGAACAGGCCATCGGCCCCGGCGCTGTTGACGGCGGTGCTGGCCATCAGTCCGAGCATGATTATTCCGAGGGCGCCGCCGACGCCGTGCACGCCCCAGACGTCGAGGGCGTCATCCCAGCCCAGTTTGTTTTTGAGGCTGACGGCGAAATAGCAGACGGCTCCGGCGACAATGCCGATGATGGCCGCCGAGGTGGGGGTGACATAACCGGCACAGGGAGTAATGGTGGCGAGTCCGGCCACGGCCCCGGTCAGGAGTCCGAGGAATTTGGGTTTGCGTTCGAAAATCCAGGCCAGAAGCATCCAGACCGGTCCGGCGAACGAGGCGGCGATATCGGTATTGAGAAAAGCGATGCCGGTGATGGCATCGACTTTAAGCTCGCTTCCGGCGTTGAAGCCGTACCATCCGAACCACAACAGACCGGTGCCGAGGGCCACGAGAGGAATACTGTGGGGGACGCTGTCGCCGATTTTCCGCCGACCGACGTACAAAACCGAAGCCAGCGCGGCCATACCGGCGATGTTATGGACGACGATGCCGCCGGCGAAATCCAGCACGCCCCATTTCGCCAGAAGGCCGTTGCCCCAGACCATATGCACGAACGGAAAATAAACGAGCGTCAGCCAGGCCACGAGGAAGATCAGATAGGCGCCGAACCTGACGCGATTCGAAAAGGCGCCCGTTATCAGGGCCGGGGTGATGATGGCGAACATCATCTGGTAAGCCATGAACACGAACTCGGGGATATTCCCGGTTCCGAAGGGTGAAAGAGTGGTCAGCGTGACGCCGGTAAGAAAGGCCTTGTCGAGGTTGCCGATGATGGCGCCTTCGCCGCCGCTGAAACAAAGCGAATAGCCATAGGCCCACCAGATAATGGTAGTGACGCCCATGGAGACGAAACTCTGGATCATGATGGTCAGGACGTTCTTGCGGCCGACCAGGCCGCCGTAGAAGAACGCCAGTCCGGGAGTCATGAGCATGACGAGGCTGGTCGCCACGAGCATGAAACCGGTATTGCCAGTATCGAACATATTTTACCTCCCGATCGCATGGATCGCGAAAATTTTAAATATCTAATAAGCGTAGGGAGATTAGCGGGGAATGGCAATCAGGCGGTTCCTTAGAAGGGACTGCGAAATTCCTGATAATGGGGAATGATATACTATGGGGGACAGAAGCGCGGTTATTCCAGCGGGGTGAGGCCTTCGCGAATGGCGTATTTGGTCAGCTCGGCAATGCTGTGGATATTGAGTTTGGTCATGATGTTTTTGCGATGGGTTTCGATGGTTTTTCCGCTGACCTTGAGGGCGGCGGCGATTTCTTTGGAACTCAAGCCTTCGCTTAACATCTGCAGGACCTCGCGTTCGCGCATGGTCAGGACGGAAAAGGCGGAATTGGGCTGGTTAACGGCGATGGCGAGATAGTCATGAACCAGGGCGGCGGCGATGGGCGGCGACAAATAGACCTGCTTTCTGAAGACGGCTTTAACGGCTTCGACAAGTTCGACAATTTCGCAGTCCTTGAGAACATAGCCCAGGGCTCCGGCGCGCAGGGATTCGGCCACGAAACGGTGGTCGGCGTGCATCGACAGCATGATGACGCGAACGTCAGGACACCGGGCCAGAAGCTGACGGGTCGCTTCGATGCCGTTCAGGCGGGGCATGGAGACATCCATGAGGACGACGTCGGGTTTGTATCGGGCCGCGGATTCGATTACGGACAGGCCGTCCTCGGCCATGCCGACGACGTCGATTTCAGTCTGTTGAACGAGCAGGGTGCGCAGTCCATCGCGGAAGAGACGGTGGTCATCGGCCAGTAGAACGCGAATTTTCATGCAATGATCCTTGTTTTCAACATGGTAAATTGAGAATGACTTTCGTTCCCCGGCCGGGAGACGAATCAATCGTGACCGAGCCGCCCATATGGTTAACCTGCTCCTTTATGCTGAACAGGCCAAAATGATCGCCGTCGGACTGGGCCGACTCGAATGACCCAGCGTTAAAGCCGCACCCGTTGTCGGTCACTTCCACGGTCAAATCGGAGTTCCCGATAACGGCTTTAAGAAGGATTTCCGTCGCGGCGGCGTGCTTGATGACATTGGTCAGGAGTTCCTGCACGGCTTTGAATATCATGGTATTGATTTCATCGCGAATGTTTCGGTGCCGGTCCGGGGCGTCCACTTTCACGATGATTTTATATTTCTGCTGATAGCCGGACGCCAGCCATCGGAGAGCCGATGCCAGGCCCAGTTCGTACAGGATGGGGGGGCTTATTTGCGACGTCAAGTCGCGGGTATAGCGGATGGTTTGATCCAGAAGGGTGAGGACCTCGGATATCTCGCTTTCGAATCCGCAAAAGACAGCGTTCCCCTGGAAGCGGGCGATATGCATTTTGATAAAGGCGAGGGCCTGGCCGATATGATCGTGCAGGTCAATGGCGATGGCCCGCCGTTCTCTCGCCTCGACGACAGCAAGCTGCGAGGCCAGTTGCCGCAGTTGCCGCTGGTATCGCTCGATTCGTTTTTGAGCCTCGGCATATTCGCGAACCTGCCGGGAAAGCAGCTGGTTGGTCAAAGCCAGCTCTTTGGTTCTTTCGCTTACCTGTCGTTCGAGAGAATTATGGGCCATCTGGAGTTCTTCATCGGCGATAAGGTGCTGAAAATAAGAGCGCAGCATTTCGGCCAGAGAATCAATAAGTTCGCGCTCTTCGGACAGGAAAGGTCCATCATCGGCCAGCGGGCATTCTTCGGTATAGACGACTTCAATGGAGCCGGATATCCCCCCGCGAACGGTGAAGTCGGCGCACTGGCGCCAGGGCGTGGAGATATAATTCGGCGTCGCGGCGGACCACGCCCGAAAAGTGATGCGGGCTTCGGTTACATCGGGGAATTGCCAGGCTGGAGGAATCAGGTTCACGATTTTTTCGATGACTTTTTCGGGAGATTCTTCGGTATCCTGCAAAATACGGGCGGTCCGATGGAGGGCCGTCAATTCCTTGATGCGCTCGCGCAGTTTATAAACGAGGTCCTGGGGCATGCTTTATTCGTTTTAGTTAAAGTCATATATAGTCAATTGGGGGCCAAAAGGCAAGCGCACAAGGGCAAGTGCGTTATAATGAGTTTCAGGCCTTCCGCGAGGATGCCGTACACGCAAGACGCAATGATTAGTTCAAAAATCGGGTAATAAGTACTGCAGCAGCATAAAAAACACTGCGGCGAAAAGGGCCGAAAAGGGAATGGTGAGGACCCATGACCAGATGATCCGTCCGGCCACACCCCATTTGATGCCCGACAATTTGGTGGTGGCCCCGACGCCGATTATGGCACCGGTGATGGTATGAGTCGTGGATACCGGCACCCCCAGATGCGTGGCCATGAACAGAGTGATGGCCCCCGAAGTTTCGGCGCAAAAACCGCCGACCGGCCGCAGTTTGGCAATCTTCATGCCCATGGTTTTGACGATTCGCCAGCCGCCCATAGCGGTCCCGATGGCCATAGCCAGATGGCAGGAGAGAATGATCCACAGGGTGTTCCAGTTGGACAGCGACAGCCGGGTATCGGTATCCATGAGGCCGCCGGCCATGAGCAGAGCCATAATAATGCCCATAGTTTTCTGGGCATCGTTGCCGCCGTGGCCGAGTGAATACAAGGCGGCCGATACAAGCTGACCTTTGCGGAAGAATTTATCGACGGACATGGGCCGCCAGCGACGGAAAATCCAGAAGACGGCGATCATGATCACGAAGGCCAGGACCATGCCGAGGGCCGGAGCCAGCGGGATGAATTCGGCGGTTTTCCAGATGTTATCCCAGTGGATGACATCGGCACCGCGATAGGCCAGCCCGGCGCCGGCGACCCCGCCGATAAGAGCGTGCGAGGAGGACGTCGGCAACCCCAGCCACCAGGTAATCAGGTCCCAGATGATGGCGCCGAGCAGACCGCAAAGAACGACGTACACATAGACGTGGTCGGTGCCGTCGATTTTGACGATTTTGGCGACGGTGTCGGCGACACGGGGGGCAAAGACGAACATGGCGACGAAGTTGAAAAAGGCGGCCCACAGGACGGCGATCGTGGGGCTCAAGACGCGGGTCGAGACGACGGTGGCGATGGAATTGGCGGCGTCATGGAAGCCGTTGATGATATCGAAAATGAGGGCGATTCCCACCGTTCCGATAACAATGTACATTATGGGAGGCATGGGTTATGAAGCCTCGATAACGATTCCGGAAATAATGTGAGCCACTTCCTGACAGAGGTCGGTGGTGCGTTCGAGCCGTTCGAAAATCTCTTTCCATTTTATGAGTACAATCGGGTCGGATTCGCTTTCGAACAGGTTAATCAGGGCGGCCTGGAGAATGTCATCGGCCTGCGATTCCAGTTCATAGACATTCCAGCAGCATTTCTGAATATCCTCGCCCTTTTTCCTCAACTGGGATAAATCATGGACGGCAATGTCGATCTGTTCGACCGAATCAATCAGTATTAGCGTCAGTTGTCTCATTTCGGGGCGGGTTTGAGCTAATTGATACATATGTATGCGGGCGGCGAATGAGTTGATGGCGTCGATGATGTCGTCAAGGCGGCGAATCAGGCGGTGGATATCGGCGCGGTCGATCGGGGTGATGAAGGTATTATGAAGAGCATCGATACAGCGGCGGGCGATATCATCGGCTCGGTGTTCCAGTTCCTTGATGCGCTTTTTGCGGTTCTCCAGGTCGTCAAGATTTGCGGCCAGGCTATCGAGTTCGGCACAGACTTCTTTGGATACTCGCGTGTGTTGTTCGAAGAATTCAAAAAAGCTGTTGGTTTTAGGCAATAGTTTTTTAAACATGGTTTGATAAATATCCCTGAATGATATCTGACTTAAAAATCAGACAGCCGGTTATCCCTTTCCGTTACAGAGCGATAAAACGTGGTAAAGATATGGTCAGACGGTGGCGGGGGCAACTGATTTTTGCGGAATAATCACAGGGCGGGGCGGTCATTATAAATTATGATAAAACTCGTTGTCATGCAGGCGGTTAATAGATATCGGCGGATTATTTGTTTTTGAACGAAATTAAATCATAGACCGATACACCCGGCTGGCCGGAGAGCTTTTCTGCCAGCCAGTATTTATGAGCCATGCCGATGGTCAATGCCATGCGTTTGCCCGGATGTTCTTTGATAATATTTTGAATGTTATTCAGAATAAGCGCGTTCCATTGATTCCAGAGTTCCAGATATTCCGGGAAGTATTTGCTCAAGGATTCGAACCAGGCGGCAAAATGCAGAGTATCCACTTCGGGCATCTGCAGGCGTTCCATCGAAACCGGATTTTCCAGCATGCCCAGTATTCGGCCATAGGCGACGTCCTCCCACTGACCGGCATACTCCCAGATCATGCGCATCCACTGATTGGATTCGATCCGGGCCAATATCGCCGCCTTGGACTGTTCCATACGAGTGCGTTGGTCCTCACCGGGCAGAATGCCTATGGTTTCGATACCGTTGGCCTGGGCATAGGGGAAAATGATTTCCGGATATTCGGGTTTGACGTCGGCCAAGCGGTCGTCATTTCGTTCATGGTCGGCGATTTCGGCCAGGATCAGGTCGGGTTTGATGCTATCGAGGGCCGTGGTGAGAAACGCGGCGTATTTGGGCGATGTCTCCCTGCCGATATGGATGGTGCCGATTATGATAAGCTCGGTGTTCATGAGGCGGTTTTCTTTGTGGGTTGGGTGGCAAGGCTGACCAGCCAGACCGCGGCCAGCGCGAAGAAAAAGGCTGGAGCCAGTTCATAGACGGTGGCGTGGAGCGCGGGAATGAAACGCCAGACGAGAATGGTCAGAGTGCCGACCACCATCCCGGCCAGAACGCCTTCGCGGGTGGTTTTTCGCCACCACAAGGTTAAAAGCAGAGCCGGGCCGAAGGCCGCGCCCAGTCCCGACCAGGCAAAGGCGACCATTTTGAAGACCAGTTCCTGCCAGAGCATGGCAATGGCAAAAGCGGCCACGCCGACCAGAACGGTTATAAGGCGCGAGACGGTGACCAGTTTTTGCTCGCTGGCGTGGGGTTCGATGTAATTGTGATAAATGTCTTCGGCCACCGAGGAAGTGGTAACCAGAAGCTGACTGTCGGCGGTGGACATCATGGCGGCAATGGCTCCGGAAATAAGTATGCCCGCCAGCCATCCGGGGAGAAGCTGGGTGGCCATGAGCGGCATGACTTTTTCCTGGTCGGCGATACCGGTATCCTGAAATAAAACGATTCCGAACAGGCCGATGAACATGGCTCCCCAGAAAGCAAGCACGGCCCAGCTGATGCCGATAACCGCGCCCTGGCGGAGTTTCTCGGGCCTGTCGATGGCCATGAAGCGGGCCAGTAAATGAGGTTGACCCATATAGCCCAGACCCCAGGCGAGGCCGGTGATAACCGAAAAAGCGGCCATGAGGCCATGATTGTCGCCCAGCACGGATAAATGTCCGGGGTGCCGGGCCGATATGGCCGCGGTGATATTTTCCCAGCCACCCAGTTCGATAAAGGCAATGATGGGGAGAATAACCAGCGTGAAAACCATCAGCATCGATTGCACGAAGTCGGTCCAGGCGACGGCTCTGAAACCGCCCATGACGGTGTAAAATAAAATTATGCACGCTCCCAGAATCATGCCGCCGGTCTGGGACAGGCCGAAAGTTACATTGAGCACTTTGCCCGCCCCGATAAACTGGGCGCAGACATAAAAGGTGAAAAAGAAAACGATAATAAGCGTGGCCAAAGTTCTTAGAATGCGGGAGGTATCGTTGAAACGATGCTCGAAAAATTCCGGCAGGGTCAAAGCATAGTTGTTTTCCGATTCCTCGCGCAGGCGGCGTGAGATGAACATCCACGAAAAAAGAATCCCCGAAGTACAGCCGATAACGACCCACAGTTCGGCCAGTCCGGAGGCAAAGACGACGCCGGGCAGGCCCAGAATCAACCAGGCCGACTCGCCGGAGGCGCGCTCGGAGAAGGTTATCACCCAAACGCCGAGCTTGCGTCCGCCGAGAACATAGTCGGCAATCGTTTTATTGAACCGAAAGGTCACAAAAGCGATAACCAGAAGAACAATCAGATAGGCCAGGAATCCGATTAAAATGGCATTCATCGCGCCTCCCTTTTGCCGGTGATGATATAAAAAATGACACCGATGGCGACCAGCACGACGGGAGGAACGAACAGCCAGAAATATGTCCAGAACGTCATAGAGTCTATTCTTATTCTTTTATTTCTTCTTCGGTTTTATTTTCTTCGTCGATCAGGGGATTGGCCCATTCTTCTTCATAGAAGAGGGAATCCTCGTCGGTTATTTTGTGGCCGTCGCGGATGAATTTGATAATGGCGAAGGAATAGGCCTGGGAGGTGGCCACGACCGAGAGCATATAACCCCAGATCGAGACGAATATCAAAAAGAGCATGATCGCCAGGATATATCCCGCGATCGATTCGGTCCCGCCGTCGGCGAGCGACGTCAGGTCGAAGCCGATATACACCTGCGGGAAAAGGTTGGTGGTGAAGCGGACGGCCTCGCTTTCCAATGGCAGGTGGGCGAAACCGGAAGCCATGAGGCGGTCGATTTTTTCACCCCCGCCGACGGCAGTACTAGCCCAGATGAGTTGTATTGCCTTGTAGGAAAAGAAAGCGTAGATAAAGGCGCAGACTTTGGCCGCCACCAGAGAAAAGGCGGTATAGAGGCCCCAGCGAAAGGGATGGCGGGTGATGGTCAGAAATGATTCCAGTATGGAATTGAAAGATTCCTTGTTACGGTCGGCGGCCACGGTTATGGGCATGATAAAAAACGAGACGAAAAATACGAAAATTATGAGGACCGTGAATATGGCAATGATAAAATTGGGAAACAGGAAGAACAGGGCATACAATAAATCCCCCGCCACCGGGATACGGGTGACAAGTCCGACCAGAATTCCCAACAGTATGATCAGCATGATGAACAAGGCGACGGCGAATATCGAAATCAGAAGCTGGGGCGAGCGGGAAAGAGTGAACTTGAGAGAATCATAGGCCGAGAAAAAGGGATTGCCGCGAAGTTCCTCGAAATCGCACGAAGTGGCGGCCAGCATGCCCAGCATAATCATGACCACGGCCCCGAAAACGCCGAGATAGTACAATACCACCGAAATGATCGACGAGAAGCCGGCGATTTCGAACGGGAACAGACAATAGTCGTTAAACACGGCCGTTAGAGACTGGCCGTCGATTAGCAGGGCCAGATAGACGAGGATATCATAAACGGCCAAAGCCGCCAGCAGTCCGACGGAGCAGACGAATATTTTCTTGACTTTCAAGGCCTTGGCCGGAGCGGTCAGGAGGCTTTTGAAATTGTAGTCGAAATCAGGCTTCACGGTTTTAAAACTTATTCACCGGCATATCAAAGTCAAGGATATTTTTGTGCCGTTTATCATAAAAGGTTCAAAGGATTTTATTATTAGTTGAATAGCAATGGCTTTTAACATATTTTAAAATCCAATTGTATAAGGAAATAAATAGAGGCCATGGATCAGGACCGTACCATATTAAAACTCGAAGACGTTGAGTATAAAAATCCCACCGGGACGGTTATTTTCAATAAAATATCATTCTCGTTGGAAAGGGGACGCACGGCGGTAATAATCGGCCCGACCGGTGCCGGAAAAACGACGCTGGTGGAATTGATTATCGGCAGTAAATCTCCGGCGGCAGGGGAAATATGTCTTTTCGGGCAACGGCTGAATAAATGCGGGAAGGGCCGGATTTTCAAACTGCGGCGTCTGATCGGCGGGGTCGGCGGGATATTTCAACTGATCGAAAGCCGGACGGTGACGGAAAATATTTTACTGCCGCTTATAATTCGCGGCGAGAAAAGTTCCCTCCAGTATAAAAAGGCGGCGCGGGTGATGGGTCAGCTGGGGCTTACCGGCTGGCAGAATGAACCGGCCTGGGCTTTAAGCCAGGGACAGAAGAATATGGTCATGCTGGCGCGGGCCGTGGTCGCCGACCAGCCGCTGTTGCTTATCGACGAACCGCTGGCCGGACTGGACAAAGATACCGCCCAGCATGTGAACAAAACCCTCCAGAGTTTTGCCATCGGCGGACATTCCATGCTCATAATGACTTCGGGTCAGACGGGGCTGTTCATCCCGGAGGCGAGGGAATATTATCTTTCGGAGGGGGGATTGAAATGAATAAATTCTGGTATCCCATCCGCATCTTCGCGGCCAATGTTTTCAATCGTCCTCTGGCCGCATTCAGCGCCATTATGTCGCTTCTGTTTCTGTTTCTTCTGGTGGAACTGATCTGGATTACCAGGTTGACGGTGGAGGGCTTTTATCATCAGTTGATGAGTACGGTGGAAATGGAGGTCTTTTTCGATGAGGCGGCTTCGGATTCGACGGTTACGGCAATACGAAAAAGTGTCCTCGACGATCCCGATGTCAGCAACCTCGATTACATATCCAAGGAATCGGCGCGCTTACGACTGCAGGATCTGATGGGCAGCGATCTGCTCGAGGGACTCGACGAAAATCCGTTGCCACGGTCGCTGATAGTGACGTTCAAAAATGCCGCCATCAATTCCGACAATTTGCTGAAATTCGCCGACCGACTAAGCGTCAACGACGGTGTCACGGAGATACATTATCCGGGGCACTGGCTGGCCGAAACCGAAAAAACCCTTGTCCTGCTGTTCTGGACGGCCCTGGTCCTGGGGCTGGTGATACTGGTGACATCGGCGCTGAACGTGGTGCACGCCATCCGGTTGACGGTGCGCGTGCGGCAGGATGAACTTCGGCAATTGAAATATCTTGGCGCGGGCACGTCGATAGTGGCCCAGCCTTTATTACTGGAGGGATTATTCTATACCCTGATGGCATCGGTCATAAGCTGGGTGATTGCTTTGTATCTTCAGGAGAACATTCAAATCGGTGAGATAGTGATTATGCGACCGCCGACCAATGAAATTATTATCTCATGCCTGGTGGCGGTTTTGATGGGTATGGCGGGCGGCTATCTCGGCGTTAAACGGGCGGTGTGAGCATGGTTATGAGGAACATTAAATTAATCGTTTTAATCTGTATCGGTTTGAATTATGGCGGCTTTGGCCATGCCCAATCGAGGGACGTGGTTACCCAGAAAAAAGAACTGGAACAGATCAAGCAGGAGATAGACGGTGCGCAGAGAAATCTCGATTCCCTGCGCAACGTGGAAAAAAAGGTTTTAAAAGAGATATCCGATTATGAACAAAAGGCCAACATAAATAAAACCGTTTTGGACAGGTTGACCAAACAGTTATCCGGTTTGCGCCGGAACATAGATCATTCCAAAGGGCAACTGGAAACGGCGGAAAGCTCATATAACGCGACCAAAGGCCGCTATATCAGTAACCTGACCCATTATTATTCGGCGACGCGCAACCCGGCGGTGACTCTTAAAGGGGACCTTGCCCTGGAAAAAGAATACTTGTTGAGGAAAATATATCTCAAGGCATTATCCCACAGGTATCGTGAGCGTCTTACGGTTACCGAGAAGTCCTGGCAACAGGCGCAGAATGATTATTCCGGTTTACTCTCTGAAAAAGACCGGGTGGATAAGGCGGCGTCGCAAAAAAAGCGGGAATTCACGGTTATTTCATCGCAGAAGGCCGGTAAAGAGAAGGATTTGAGCCGGGTGCGACAGAAGAAGGAATCGGAGGCCGACCGCCTGGTGACGTTATCGGAAGCGGCGCGGCAGATGGAGGAACTGATTATCCGGCTTGAAAAGGAACGGGCGGATCGAGAGCGTGGCCAGAGGCCGACATCATTTGTGTATGAAACCGGCAATTTCGTCTCTTACAAGGGAGTGCTGACACCTCCCGCCAAAGGCACCATCACGGAAGGTTTCGGCTGGAAGACGGATCCGATCACCAAACTGAAGTCTTATTCGCCGGGGATAAAAATACAGGGGCCCAAAAGCGGACGTGTTCTGGCGACAGCCCCCGGAGTAATCGCGTATGTCGGAAATTTAAGGGGATACGGCAATTTCGTCATAATCGAACATGAGGATGGTTATTATTCGACGATTGCCGGAATCGGCAGTTTGTATGTTGATAAAAATCAGATCGTGGAAAAATCGGAAGTTATCGGTGTCACGGAATCGGGTTTGGTCAAATATGAGTTGCGTCGGGGAAAGGAGCCGGTTGACCCGGTGGAATGGGTAAAGCTTGAGTCGCTTAAATGATATACCCGGTCAGGCTCTGGCAAAAAAGACCCTGATAAATTCATATAATCGGGGGCGGGTAGCCTCGACATATTTATTTTATGGCCCCGACGGGGTGGGCAAATGGTCGATGGCTCTGGCTCTGACGGCGCTATTGAATTGCGAAAAGCCTGTCAAAGACGAAATCGGCAGAGTCGTTGATGCCTGCGGCGGATGTCGTAATTGCCGGGCGATTGATAATCTCATATTTCAGGAGCTATGTTTCGCGGTGCCGCTTCCGCCCATGAAAAGCCCCAAGGAAATGACCGACCGGATTCTGGAATATCTTGAAATTAAAAAAGAAGAACCGTATAAAATAATCAGTTCGACTCGCCAATTGACGATTCCCATCGAGCGCGCCCGCGAAATTAAACGTCAGACGGCGGTCAGGCCGACCGAGAAAATGAAGCGGGTCGTGATATTTTATCAGATGGAAAGAATGCTGGCGTCATCGGCCGATTCGCTATTGAAGCTGATCGAAGAACCTCCGCCGGAGACGATTATCATATTGACCACAGTTGATCCCAACAGCCTGTTGCCGACCATTCAATCGCGGGCGCAGAAAATCAGGTTCAAGCCGCTTAAAGCGGATGATATTTCGGGGTATCTTAAAGCGAGGCGTGGAATCGCCGAAGAAAAAGCCGGGTTCGCGGCCCGGCTGGCTATGGGGTCGCTGGGGCAGGCGCTGGAGCTCGTTTCCGAGGAGGCCGATGGCTCATTGCGGCAATTATCGCTTTTGATGCTCAAACAGATTTTAACGGGCGATACTCCGACCGCGATCAATACGGCCATCGGGTTTTTGAATCCCAATGACCGGGGAGCGGCGGAGAAGGTTTTATCGTACTGGCAGTCTTATATCAGCGACCTGATTTGCGTAAGATATGGCAGGGGCGTGGACGGCATAATTAATGCCGATTTTAAATCCGAACTGGAGCAACTGGCGGGCAAAATCGGCGGGCCGGACGGTTTGGCCGGCGTGATTGACCATATCGGTCAATTACAGACGGCGTTGCGGTTGAACGCTCATATTCGCCCGGCGATGGCGGCCTTTGTCCTGAAAGCCCGTCGGGCATTGACGCAATCCGCTTGACAGCGGCGTTTCATTGGTTAACTTACCTGTTTTATGAGGAAAGCATATGCCGGATTTATACCTTGTCGAATTTAAGGGAAATCGACGCGAGTTTTATTTTAATAAATTCTATCATTCCCTGAAATTGAATGAGTACGTGGTCGTTCAGGCCGAACGCGGGGAGGATATGGGTTTGCTGTTGAACCGGGTCGAAAAGGATGCCACGTTTTCATTTGTCGAAAAACCGCGCTCCATTTTGCGCCCGGCCAATGAGGACGATATGGCCAATCTGGACAAAAACCGCGTCGATGAAACGGCCGCCTGGGATAAGGCGACGAAGCTGATCACCCAGCACAAGCTGGAGATGCAACTGGTGGATATAGAGTATCAGTACGATCGCAACAAAATGACTTTTTATTTTACGGCCGATCACCGGGTCGATTTTCGGGCGCTGGTTCGTGATTTGGCCGCCGAATATAAAACGCGTATCGAACTGCGTCAGATCGGTGTTCGCGACGAGGCCAAACGTATCGGCGGTTACGGCATTTGCGGACATCAGCAATGTTGCTCGAGATTTCTGCGCAATTTCGAACCGATATCCACGCAGGATGCGCGCGAGCAGGGGTTGTCGCTGAATCCCTCGAAGATTTCGGGCAACTGCGGACGGCTATTGTGCTGTCTGAAGTATGAAGTCGATTACTATGCCATGACCCGGAGCAAGTATCCCGAGTTGGGGTCGCCGTACACGGTCGATGGCCAAACCGGAACGGTTGACCGGATAAATGTCTTCGAGGATTACATGGTCGTCAAGCTGGAAGGCGGGGAAGAGCAAAAGATCCCCGGATCCGAAATGGCCGGAAATAGACTGGAGCAGGGCGAGTTTTATCGCGAGTTGCACAATCTGCCGCCGCTGAATAAAAAGGATCAACCGGCTCTGCCGCCACGACCCGAGCAGGACGAAGATATCACCGAGGAACTTCTTAAAGAAGAATATGAAAAGCCGGAGAGTAAAGGTGAGTAAACCGTTTTATATAACGACGCCGATATATTATGTTAACGACCGTCCGCACGTGGGGCATTCGTACACGACCATCGCCGCCGACATGATCACGCGTTATCATCGGCTGAACGGTCGCGAGGCATTCTTTTTGACCGGCACCGACGAGCACGGTACCAAAGTGGCCGAGGCGGCCGAGAAGGCCGGGTTAAACCCGCAGGCTTTCTGCGACGGGGTCGTGGCGCAGTACAAAGAAGCCTGGAAAGACCTCGATGTACAGTACGACGATTTCATCCGCACCACCGATAAACGACATGAAGAAGCGGTTCACAAGCTCTTGATGATACTTCACGAAGCGAGGACGCCGATCGGTGAACCGGTGATATATTCCGATGTGTACGAAGGGTTGTACTGCACCGGTTGCGAGAAATTCCTGACGGAAAAGGAACTGGTCGACGGCCAATGTCCGCTTCACAAAAGGCCGCCGCAGATGCTCAAGGAAAAAAATTATTTCTTCCGGCTGTCGGCGTATCTTGATAAAATCAAAGCGCTGATCGAATCGAACGAACTGGAGATTCTCCCCGATGAACGCCGCCGCGAAACGCTGGGGCTGTTCGAACAGGGGCTGAACAATTTTTCCATCTCGCGTGAGAAGGTCAAATGGGGGATACCGCTGCCGTTTGATTCCAAGCAGGTAACCTATGTCTGGGTGGAAGCCCTCATGAATTACTTAAGCGGGATAGGTTATGGCGCCGACGAGACCAAATTCAAAAAATGGTGGTACGACGGTGAGATAGTGCATTTGATGGCCAAGGAGATTTTAAAATTCCATTGCATTTTCTGGCCGGCGATACTGATGGCCGCGAATTTGCCTTTGCCGCGGACGATATTTTTGCACGGGTTTTTCACGGTCAACGGCGAGAAGATGTCCAAATCGCTGGGTAATCAGATTGACCCGCGCGACATGGTGGCCCGCTTCGGGGCCGATGCCTCGCGCTATCTGCTTTTGACCCAGTATCCGTTCGGGGCCGACGGTGATATACAGGAGTCACGTTTCGCCACCAAGTACAACAGCGACCTGGCCAATGACCTGGGTAACCTGGTATCGCGCACGGCCAAAATGATACTGGCCAATTTCGGCGGCAAAATTCCGCCGCCCGCCGAGGGAATCACCGGTGCCGAGGACCTCACGGCCGAGGCTGAAAAACTGCCCGAAGTCGTGCTGGAGCATATCAATAATTTCCGATTGTTGAACGCCATCGAGGCGGTTATGAATCTGGTGCGGACGACCAACAGGTTTTTTGACAGCAATGCACCGTGGAAGCTGGTCAAAGAAGGCGATCTGAAAAGGGCCGGAGGGGTGCTGTATTTAAGCGCCGAGGCGATTAGAATAGTCTCGATATTGATTTACCCGGTTATGCCGCAAAAGGCGCTCGAAATTTCCGGTGTTTTCGGACTGGGCAAAGATGACCTTAATTTCGAGGCGGCCCGGACATTTTATCGTCTGGAAGCGGGAACGCGAGTGACTTTAAAGGATTCCATTTTTCCGCGCCTGCAGGAAAAGAAGGCCGGCGATGCGGCGGACGAGGCCGGGGAGTCCGGTGACGGACTGGTTGACGTGGATTCGTTTTTCAAAAACAAGCTGGTCGTGGCCGAAGTGCTGGCGGCGGAGAAAGTCGAGGGGGCCGACAAGCTCCTCAAATTGCAGATAGACGTCGGCGGAGAAAAGCGGCAGATCGTCGCCGGGATTGCCTTGCACTATACGCCGGAAAGCATGATTGGCAAACGTATCGTAGTCGTGAAAAATCTTAAACCGGCCAAAATCCGGGGGATAGAATCCAACGGGATGCTTCTGGCGGCGAAAAAGGGCAAGCAATTGACGCTGGTGACGCCGGAAGGAGAGATACCGTCCGGGGCAGAAGTCGGCTGATGATTGATTCCCATTGTCATCTCGATTTCAATGATTTCGATACCGACCGCGACCGGGTGATTGATTCGGCGCGCACGGCCGGGGTGCACACCATAATCAATATCGGGGCGGACCTGGCAAGTTCCGAAAGATCGGTGGCGCTGGCGGAAAAATACGACTTTATTTATGCCACTGTCGGGGTGCATCCGCATGACGCCAGAAAATTCGATGACAAAATGGCCGAAAGAATATCCCGGCTGGCCGAGCATGATAAGGTCCGGGCTATCGGTGAAATCGGCCTGGACTTCTATCGCGACCTGTCGCCGCGCAAGGTGCAAGCCGAAGTCTTCGAGCGGCAACTGGAGATAGCCGTGCAAAAGGGAATGCCGGTGGTGATTCATACGCGCAAGGCTTTCCGTGAGACGGTGGAGATTGTCAAAAGGCACTCATCACGGCTGTGCGGCGGGGTGTTTCACTGTTTTCCGGGCAATGAGCGCGAGGCCCAACAGGTTATTGACTTGGGTTTCAAGATTTCGGTCGGGGGGGTAATCACTTATCCTAAAGCGGGCATGGCTCGCATGGCGGCGGCCGTGCCACTGAAGCATATTCTGCTCGAAACCGACTGCCCGTATTTAACCCCGGTACCGTATCGGGGTAAACGCAACGAACCGGCTCACGTTAAAATTGTTTGTCAGAAACTATCCGAGCTGAAAAATATAACTTTCGAAGAAGTCGAAAAAACAACCGACCGAAACGCGCAAAAACTATTCGGCCTGATCGAAACGTTCGGTGGATGACAGATGTCACCGGCCTATCCCAAGAAACGCTTTTCGCAGAATTTCATTATCGATAAAAACATCGCCCGCCAGATAGTCGGTTATCTGGATATTAGAGATAACGACATCGCTTTTGAAATCGGGACCGGTCGGGGCGGCCTGACCGAAATCATCTTAGAAACCGGCGCGATGGTTTACTCGTTCGAACTGGATAAGACTCTCCTTCCGGAACTGGAAAAGAAATTCACGGGTTGCGACAACGTGAAAATTATCAATAAGGATTTTTTGACGGTTAATCCCGAAGATTACTGCACCGGGACATTCAAATTAATCGGCAATATACCATATGATATAACGTCGCCGCTGATCGGCTGGATTGTCGAACACCGGGGCCCGATTGAACGGGCGGTGATGACTGTGCAAAGAGAGCTCGGCGAGCGCATTGCGGCGGGCCCCGGCTCCAAAGACTGGGCACCGATATCGATTTTCACGCAGTTGTTTTTCGATATCCGGATCGGTCGGACAGTCGCCCCGACGGCCTTTTATCCGCCGCCGAAAGTGTTTTCATCGGTTCTGATTTTCGAACCAAAAGATAAATATCAGATAAACGATTTTAAGTTTTTCGAGAATCTTGTCCGGGCGGCATTTATTCACCGGCGCAAAATGCTGGTCAATAATCTGGCGGAAGCCGGAATTGCAGATAAAGCCCTTGCGGCGGAAGCGCTTGAAAGACTGGGCAGGGGCGCCAATGTCCGGGCCGAAGCTCTGGCGATCGAGGAATTTATTCGTCTGGCGGATATGCTGAAAAAGGTAAATAATTCTTGAGTCCGTCCATCTTAGCCATTAGATTGCGAATAGTCTAAAAGAGGGTTTTGAAATGCCGCTATCGGTCAGGGTTGATAATATCGGGGCGCTACGGAGTGCGTCCAAGGCTCGTGTTCCCGACCCGGTGCAGGCGGCGGTATTGGCGGAACTGGCGGGGGCGGACGGCATCACAGCCCATTTGCGCGAAGACCGTGCTTTTCTAAAGGACCGCGATATATATTTGCTCAAAGAGACGATAAAGACGGGGCTGAATCTTGAGATTGCCCCAGAAACCGATCTTGTCGAGCTGGCGCTGGAAGTGAAGCCGCACCGGGTGACGTTTGTGCCGCCAACCTCGGGCGGTGAGATTATTTTAGGCGGCATCGACTTTGCATCGATGGGCGGCGGTCTGAATGATATGGCCGCCAAGCTCGACGGCGCCGGGGTGATGTACTCATGTTTGATTAATCCCGAAACCGAAGCGGTCAAAGAAGCGGCCCGCTTGAAGTGCCGGGCGGTACATCTGGCGGCTTTCGAATATGCCGGGGCTGATCCGGAGGATAACAAGGCTCTCGGCGATACCATCGACGGGGCCGCTCGGTTGGCCAAAAAGCTGGGGATGAGCGTATCCTGCGGCGGCGGGCTGGATTACAAAAATATCGGGGTTCTGGCGGCGCCGGGGTCGATTGATGAATTCGTCGTCGGGCACAGTCTTCTGGCGCGCGCCGTTATGATCGGTATGGAACAGGCCGTGCGCGACATGAACGAGACGATCCTGAATTTCACCCGTGAAAATCCTTTTGTATAGATTATGGTAGCCGATCACGATTCCGCAAACATGAAGCGGTTGTCGATCGTTATCCCCGAAGGTATCGAAAAAACCCGGCTGGATAAGTACATCGGGCAGTCGCCGGAATTTGCCCTTTCCCGGAGCCGTCTGCAGAAACTTCTCGAAGAAAATCTGGTGACGATAAACGGTGGCCCGGCCCGAGGGAAGATGATCATATCGGGGGGCGAAAAAATCGAAATACTCATTCCCCCGGAACCGGAAACGAAACTTGTTGCCGAAGAGATTGCTCTCGATATTGTGTACGAGGATGATTTTCTGCTGATCGTCAACAAGCCGGCCGGAATGGCGGTCCATCCGTCGGCGGGCAATTACACCGGGACGCTGGTGCACGCCCTTTTGCACTATACGAAATCGCTGTCGTCGGGGACGGCCGGTCGGCCGGGGATAGTGCACCGTCTGGATAAAGACACCAGCGGACTGGTCATAGTGGCCAGAAACGATCAGGTGCATCGGGCCCTGCAGGATATGCTCAAAGAAAGGCAAATCATCAAAAAGTATATTGCCGTCGTTTGCGGGCATATGAAGGAAAACGAAGGGACGATTGACCTTCCGGTGGGGCGGTCGCTCAAGGATCGCAAGAAGATGGCGGTGACGCATGTCAAATCGCGGGAGGCGGTGACCGAGTATAAATTGATCGAGCGGTACGGTCTGTATGACTATCTCGAGATAAATCTTCGCACCGGCCGGACGCATCAGATACGGGTCCATTTCGCGCATAAGGGGCATCCGGTGCTGGGCGATGCCGATTATGGGGGACGGGAGAAGTGGCATCGGGGGATATTTTCCAATGACCGGCTGGTCGGTCAGAAGGCGCTGGCGATCATGACGCGGCAGGCGTTGCACGCCCGACGGCTGGAGTTCAAACATCCGGTGGACGGCAGGAAAATAAATGTCGAGGCGCCGTTACCCAAGGATTTGGCGGAGTTAGTGGCATATTTAAAGTCGGTCGGTTCGTAGTTCCAGGCACGGCGGGTTTGATATTCCTCGACCGGGAATATTACATGAATTAAAAGGCAGAACCACGGCGCAAGGTCCAGGTTCTGCCCAAGATGATGTTCAATTTATGTGCAGATGGGGGCGGGGCCGGGAGGCGAGTTGTACAATGCCGCGATGAGGTACAATATGTCAAGCAGGTTACGCGAGCCATCGCCGTTGGCGTCGCCCGCTTCAAGCGGATCGGGCGCCGGGCCGGGCGGGTTATCATATATGAATGCTATCAAATATAGAATATCCAGGAGATTTAAACTCGTGTCACCGTTGGCATCGCCGCATACATAGTCCGGCGGCAAGAGCAGTTGTCCCCGGATTTCACCCGCGGGAAATTCGGTGGAGTGGACGTTGGCATAGAGCAGACCATCTCTAAGATTTTGTACGTCGGTTGCCGACAGATTCCAGACCTCATCGATGGGGCTGTTCGAATCGGAAAATGGAAAAACGGCGGCGCCCTCGACACAAAAATCGCCCAGATGGATATGGCCGGAAATGGGATTGACCACGTCGTGTTCGATATAAATGGTCAACGTCGTTTCATCGGCGCTCAAGGTGGCGGTGCCGGTTCCAACCGCCGGACTACCGGTGCCGTTGCAGGAATTGGCCTGGATTTCGTTCAGGAAAATATTAAAGATGGTCGGTTCACCGGGAATTTCCATGAAGATGGTATCCAGCATGGAAAATGGATGGAAAGAACACAGGTATGGAAACGGACCGGGTCCATCGGCCAGCACGAACTGTACCTGGTAACTCATGCCGGAAGAAAGGGTTCCCGAATCCCACGCTTTGGGCGAATCATTTTCGGACGTGGCCGTGTGAAATCCTTCGACCACGGTCCAGCGGACAGTGTCGCCGGGGTTGACGACGGTTTTGGTCGGCGAGAAATAGAAATTGCCGACGTCGATGTCATGGATGACGGCGTCGGCAGACGGGGCGTTGAAGGCGATCGCAAATAACGACAACGCCAATGCCATAAAAGCTTTTTGCAGCCTCGGGCGCATGTTTACCTCCTATGTAGAAAATTGTCCCATTGTGGACTTAATGGGTCTATTATATAGTATAACGCCGGAGGATTTCTTATAGTTCCGGGGCCGGCTATTATCTTGACTTTAATATTGGGGATTATTAGCTTGATTTTCTATTGTGAACGTAAAAACTGGTGGAAATATATGGGCAAGAATAAATTAAATTACGCCGCGGCGGGGGTGGACATTGCCGCCGGTGACGCGGCTGTCGAAAAAATCAAGGAGTTGGCCAAGGGGACGTTCAATGAATCGGTCTTATGCGGCATCGGCCAGTTCGGGGCCTTTTTCAAGCCGGAACTGAAGGGATTTAAAAATCCCGTTTTGATATCCTCGGCCGACGGGGTCGGCACCAAACTCAAAGTGGCATTTGCCACCGGGAAGCACGATACGGTCGGTGAAGACCTTGTCAATCATTGTGTTAATGATATTTTGGTGCATGGCGCCCGGCCGTTGTTTTTTCTCGATTATATCGCCACCGGCAAATTGAGTCCGGATATTATCGCCGAGATGGTCAAGGGATTGGCCCGTGGGTGCAAAAATGCGGGGATGGCCTTAATTGGCGGCGAAACCGCCGAGATGCCGGACTTTTATCAGCCCGGAGAGTATGACGTCGCCGGCTTTATTGTCGGGATTGTCGATCAGGATAAAATTATCAACGGGTCGAATATTGATGCCGGGGACTGTGTAATCGGCCTGGCTTCGACCGGACTGCATACCAATGGTTATTCGCTGGCGCGTAAGATTGTATTCGAAATTGCCGGACTGAAGCATAATGATAGGATACCGGAACTCGGTCAGACGGTTGGGGAGGCACTTCTGACCGTTCATAAATCATATAAAAATCCCGTATTCGGACTGCTGGAAAAGTACCCAATCAAAGGTATGGCTCATATCACCGGAGGCGGGATCCCGGGCAATTTGGTGCGAATCCTTCCCGATAACTGCCGAGCGGAGATTGACAAGGGTTCGTGGCCGATACTGCCGATATTTGAATTTCTTCAGAAAGCGGGAGATGTTTCGGAAGATGATATGTATCCGGCTTTCAACATGGGGATCGGTTTTACGATAGTCGTTTCGGAACAACTGGCCGATCGGGCGGTTCAAGACTTAAACGGCCGGGGTGAAAAGGCTTACCGTATTGGCCGTATCACTTCGGGAGACAAGAAGGTAGTCTTGAAAGGATAACCATGTTATTACTGTGCATCCTCGACGGGTTCGGACTGCGCGATGAAAAAGAAAATAACGCAATTTCAGGCGCCAGAAAACCCAATATCGATGAATTATTCGCGACTTGTCCGAATGCTCCCATCAACGGTTCCGGCCTGGCGGTCGGTCTTCCGGAGGGACAAATGGGCAACAGCGAAGTGGGGCATCTCAATATCGGGGCGGGGCGAGTTGTTTATCAGGATATCACGCGTATCGATAAAGCGATAAGCGACGGTGATTTTTTCACGAATGAGATTTTCCTCGATGGGATGAAACGGGCCGTCTCGAGTAATAAGGCGGTGCACCTGTTCGGCCTTGTATCCGATGGGTGTGTGCACTCTTCGTTAAATCACCTGCAGGCGCTGGTGAAGATGGCCAAGGACAACGGTGTGGCGCGTTTGTATTTGCACGCCTTCATGGATGGCCGCGATACACCGCCGCAATCGGGCGCCGGGTATATGAAGGAAACGGTTGATTTCTTAAAAAAGATCGGCCTGGGCAAAGTGGCCACGGTGTCCGGACGTTACTACGGCATGGATCGCGACAAACGTTGGGAACGGGTGGAGAAGTCATACGACGCCATTGTCCGCCGGAAGGGGGTGGAGGCGGGCGATCCGGTGGAAGCCATCAGGCAATCATACGGGAAAGGTGTCACCGATGAATTCATTTTACCGGTTATAATAAATCTCGGCGATATAAATGAAGGACGTCTGGAAAACGGCGACGTGGCGATATTTTTCAATTTTCGGGCCGACCGGGTACGGCAGTTGTGTCATATTCTGACCGGCAACGATCCTGAAGGGTGGGTGCATCCCGACAACCCTGACATTCATCTTATAACCATGACGCAGTACGATAAGCTTCTGACCAGAGCGCATATCGCTTTTCCGCAGGTGCATTTGAACAATATCTTCGGCGAGGTCATATCCCGTCACGGATTGAAGCAATTACGCATTGCGGAGACCGAGAAGTATGCCCATGTCACGTTCTTTTTCAACGGCGGGGTGGAAAGGCCGTTCGAAGGGGAAGAGCGGATTCTGATTCAATCGCCGAAAGTGGCAACGTACGATCTTAAGCCGGAGATGTCGTCGGTGGAAGTTTCCGAAGCGGCCGCGAAGGCCATTCGCTCCGGCCAATTCGACGTGGTTATATTGAATTTCGCCAATTGCGATATGGTCGGTCATACCGGCGACTACAAGGCGGCGGTTAAAGCGGTGGAAGCTGTCGACGCCGGGCTGGGCAAAGTCCTCGATGCCGTAAAGGGACAGAAGGGGATGGCGATAGTCACCGCCGATCACGGCAACGCCGAGATGATGTATGATGCCTCGACCGACGGGCCGCATACGGCTCACACGACCAATTTAGTGCCGTGCATATTTTACGACAGCGCAGGCAAGATGGGCGAGGTTCGGGTTCGCGAGGGGGGGATTCTGGCCGACCTGGCGCCGACCATGCTGTACTGTCTGGGAATAGAACAACCGGCCGAAATGACCGGCAGAAACCTGTTGGTACCGAGTGAAGTCCCCGTTAAGAGGAATTAAGGAATTCTTCTGGCCGCAGGACGCGGCTGTCCGGTTGCGCCGGATGGAACTTACGTTCTGGGCCTTTCTTCTGGCGCTGGCCTATGTGCCGCTCCCGCTTGGTTTTTTGGGCTGGTTGGCACTGGCGCGGCCGATCGCGATCATCTCGAAATTGAAGGGCAAGGAGGCTTTCAAGGCGGCGTATTTTTACGCCTTTATGTCGAACCTGTTTCAATTGTACTGGGTGGCTATCGTGACGCCGCCGGGTATGGTCGCGGCCATATTCATTTTATCGTTGTACCCGGCCATAATACTTCTGGCTTATAGTAAATTGTACCATTACAAAACGATTATTGGTCTGGTCGCCCTGCCTTTTCTCTGGGTTGGAATGGAATATTTTCGCAGTCTGACCCAGTGCGCTTTTCCCTGGACCGATCTCGGCTACAGCCAGGGGTATTATCTGACCATGGTGCAAATCGTTTCGGTTGTCGGGGTTTATGGCCTGTCGTTTATTCTGGTTATAATGAATATCCTGGTGTGGCAGGCGTTATCCGGTGAAAATCGACTGGAGCGGCGGGTCGGGTGCGGGATCGGATTTATCGGGTTGTTGACGATTGTTTATGTCTATGGCTGGGCGGTGTTGCCGCCGCTGGAAGTGCCTCCGAAGTACCCCGTGGCCCTGTTGCAGGGAAACGTGCCGCTCGACCAGAAATGGGGCGAGGATACTCGTGACTCCAATTTCGTGCTGTACGATTCGATGGTGCAGGAGGCATCCCGGGCGGGAGTCAATCTTATCGTCTGGCCGGAGACGGCCGCCCCGACTTATCCCCGCTGGGACAGTCACTATCGCAGGGTTTTAACGGAAACGGCGCGGCGCAGCGGCACGCCCAATCTGATCGGAGCGCTGGATGCGGCGCCGGTCGACGGCAGGCAAAGAACGTTCAATTCGGCCTTTCAATTCGATACGCTCGGCAGAATTGAATTCGTGTATCATAAGAACAAACTGGTCCCATTTTCCGAACAGGCACCGTATCAGGATTACCTGCCGTTTTTAAGCCGTGAATTTCTGGGGCGGTATCTTGATGCCATAAAGACGCATAAGGTGCAGTGGTGGTCCGATTTCTTTCCCGGCGATTCCATTACGCTGTTTAACAGCCACGATGCGGATTATACGGTGCTGATATGTTTTGAGTCGGCCTTTCCGGATTTCGTGCGGCGGGGGGTATTGAAGGGGGCGCAGTTTATCGTCAATATTACCAATGACACCTGGTTCGGCACCAGTTCCGGTCCGTTTCAACACATGCGCCTGGTGGTCTTTCGGGCCGTGGAAAATCGAACGTGGATCGCCCGCTGTGCCAACAGCGGTATTTCGGGATTTGTCGATCCCTGGGGCCGCATTCGTGAACGAACCGGACTGTACGAACAAAAAGTCATAGTCGGCGGCGTCACCCCGGCGGAAAGTTATTCGTTCTTTACGCGCGTCGGTCCGCTTATCGGGCAAATCGGCTGGTTGCTTACGGTTTTGATATTGGCTATATTATCGGTATTGCAATTGATGAATATAAGAAAATGAAAAAGTTTTTATATATCATATTGTCGATCGTGATGCTGGCCATCGCGGCCAGAGGCAACGATGTGTCGGGCTGGACAACGGTCACATCGGCCCGCGAGGTGCGCTATCTCGGCCATTTCAACGATACGATCCAGGTTGTTTCTTCGGGCGGGTGGCTGAAAATCGACCCGATCACGACCGGAGTCGTTAAGGTCACCAATACCGATGGACTTGGCACGAACGATTTGCATTACCTACTGCGGGATACGGAGGGAACGGTTTGGTTGGCGGGGTACGGCCGGCTGGTGCGGTATCGTGACGGCGTCTATACTCCTTTTTTGTTTTATGACCGGGACAATAATTTATTGACATTGTACTGTTTGGCCGACGATGGTGATTATCTCTGGGCGGGGACGTCTATCGGTCTGGCCCTGTTTTCCAAGGTAAAGTACGGCGGACAAATCGAGGATTTTTATTATCGTTTCGGAGATATCGATCCGGAATCGGAAGTGTATGACATCGAGCTTTCGGGCGATTCCATCTGGCTGGCCACGTCGGGCGGGTTGGCGACGGCGGACCGGTCCGACCCACGGCTTTTGAAATCATTCGCCAGCTGGAATTCTTTCAAGCGCGATAAGTACTTTGAGTTGGCGGTGGACCAGATGACGGCGGTGCATATATTCCGCGATACCATTTTTGTCGGCAACACCCGCAATGCCTTTAAATTGAGAATCGATGGAGCCGATACGTCCTTTGTCGAAATCCCGACTCGCGAACCCAGTGAAATCAGACAGTTTAACACATGCGGCGACAGTTTGTATATCTATGCCAATGACGGGTTTTATATTTATCGTTCAGGCGGTATAGTCTGGAACAATACTCCTTCCATTCCTACCAATAATTTTACGGCCGGCCTGGTCATAGATGGCGTGCACTGGGCGGGTACAGCGGGTGAAGGCGTTTACTTCGGCGGGACGGCAGGTTATGAAAACATAGACGACGGCGGTCTTCCCGGAAACTATGTCAGCGCCCTGGCGGCTTCGGGCGGGGTTGACGTCGGGGGGGGCTTTTATTACAACGGATCGGGGTGGTACGACGGCGATAAATGGAGCGATATCGACATGCTGTCGAACCACTGGGTGACGTCGGCGATATACGATAATCAGGGTCGACTCTGGCTGGGGCAATGGGGAGGGGGACTTAATCTGGTGACGTCATCCGGCCTGGTGAATTTCGACGAAAACAATTCCAGTTTGCGCGGGGTATCGGAAGGACCGTTCTACGTGGTCGTATATGATATGGCGGTTGACGGTAATTACATGTTTATGACCAATTATCGGGCACTGGACGGCAACCCGGTGTCCGTGGTGGACCTGTCCGATCCGTTCGACGCCGATCGCTGGATATCGTTCGGACTGGCCGACGGCATAATGACCGACCGGGTGTTGAATATCGACGCCCGCGACGGAGTTTTCGTGATCGGGACGGAAAACAGCGGCGTTTACTATTATTATTACGGTGCGAACCCGTTCAATAAATCCGACGACTCGGTCGTCAACATGCGCGAGGACAACCGCTGGCTCGGGGCCAATACCGTTCTCGATGTCAATCTCGATCATAACGGAGTGCTCCGCGTGGGAACGACGGCCGGGATGTCGTACTATGACTCCGGGATCGACCGCTTTCGCACCGTGTCTCTTCCGCTCGGATTCGGTCCGGCCGTTTATGAAATCGCCGTCGATGGCCGCAATTTCGTCTGGATGGGTGCGCTCAACGGACTGGGTCGGCAGAATCCGATCACCGGCGAAGTCGATGTTTTCACGACGCTGAATTCCGGCCTGACCGGCGACCAGGTGACGGCTCTGGCGATCAACGGCCATACGGGTGACACCTGGATCGGGACGTCGGCGGGTCTGTCGGTAAAGAAGTCTGAATTCGGACCGATCACGTCGGACATCGATAATGTCATCGCCTTTCCCAATCCGTTCGTGATCGACGGCGTTTCCGATAATCTGAAATTCAACTTTGACGGCAAGGCGACGGTGCATATTTATACCGTCAACGGTGACCTGGTGCGCGTAATGGATATCAATGAAAACTGGAACGGGAAAAACCAGCAGGGCAAGGATGTCGCGGCCGGAGTCTACCTGTTCGTTCTGACCGGAGCGGATGGATCGGTGGGGCGGGGCAAAATTCTTTTGATTCGCAGATGATTTCGTTCAAGATATATTCGGGGGAGACATTGCCCCGGGCGAAATGGGACGTCCTGGCGGAAAAATCGTTGTTTGCTTCGCCGGAATTCGCGGCCTGCTGGCAGAGTCGGAGTTTGCGCCCGATATTTTTCGCGCTCGAGGATAATAATCGCATTTTGGCGGGTATGTCCGGCGTCGTCAGCGGCGGACGGCTCATGCCGCGTTTTGAATCGATGATCGATGGTCTCGATGGCGGGGTTATCACACCCGAAAATGATGAAACGGCCGCGAATCAGTTGTACAATTACGCTTTCGAACACTTCCGCCGTCACCGATTTTTCCGGGCGTCGATACACAATCCGCAATGGGAAATCAGCCAGCCGGGATTTAAAAAGAGTACTCGCCTGACGCATATTATTGACTTGACCGATGCCGATGGTAGACGCGATTCCAAAATCGGGGAGCACGTCCGGACCGGTCAAAGACGAGGCGCGAAGGTGAGGATTTTTGACAATCCGGAATGGCTGAAGGAATTTTATACGCTGGTGGTCCTGACCGCCCGGCGCCATGGTACAAAACCGCGTTATAATCACGTTGTTTTTGAACGACTGTATGAATTGTCGCGGGTCGATAAACGGATTATCTGGATTGGAGTTTTTTACGATAATAAACTGATAGCTTCGAGAATAAGCTTCGTTCTGAAGTCACGCATAATCAACTGGCAGAGTTTTTCGGATAGAGAGTACGGGCAATTTAAGGCCAGCTATTTAATGATGGACTATATTATCGGCAAAGCTCGTTCATCCGGAATAGGTGAAGTCGATTTGGGCAGTTCGCCGGACGACGCGGAAGGTTTGATAGATTTTAAAAGGCGCTGGGGCGGACGCGAGGAGATCGTGCCGTCATACACGTACTACAGCACTCCGGGAGCATGGTATTATCGATGGAAAAACCGCTAAACATATTGCTTCTGGCCGACGGCCGCTCGGTGCATACCGAGCGTTATGCCACCGCGCTCCGGGAACGAGGGATGACGGTATGGGTGGCGTCGCTCGAACCGGGAGATATGGTCGATATTCCGCTGAAAGGAAAATTGGGAATTGCGGGACTGGATTATGTTTTCATCGCCGGTCAGCTTTCGGAAATTGTGAAAAAGCACGGGATCGATATTGTCGATGCGCACAGCGCATCGGGCTACGGCTTTTCGGCGGCCGTGTCCCGTGTCTGGAAAACGGCACCGCTGGTATTGCACTGTCTCGGTTCGGATATTCTGATATCGGCACGCAAGTCGGCTATACATTTGGCCCGCGTGAGGACGTCGCTGGGGCGGGCGGCGGTCGTATTTTCCGACTCGGAGTATATGTCATCGAAAATCCGGGAGATCGATTCGGACGCGAACATTAAAATTAAGTACTGGGGTGCGGAAAAGGCAGTGTTCGATGTTTATCATCGAAAGAGTGAATGGAATTTCGTGAAGCGGGCGGTCATCGATATTCTCGTCCCGCGCCCGCAGGAAGAAGTGTACAATAACGAAGTGATTATCGAGGCGTTGTCCGATTTCGTTTCACAGCGCCGGATCACTCTCACGTTTCCCAACTGGGGAACTCGTCTTGAAGGCTTCGAGGCCCTGGTGCGAGGCAGATTCAATAGCGGGCAGGTACGCTTCTATGACAGGCTGTCGAGACCGGCGTACCCGGAATTTCTTTCGGGGTTCGATGTTTACTTGTCGGCCTCGCGGTCGGATTCATCGCCGGCGTCGCTTATCGAAGCCATGGCCGCCGGGCTGTTTCCGATTGTCGGTGATATTGACGGGGTCAAGGAATGGATGGACGATAAATCGGGTTTGATGTTCGATACAACCAGCGCCGCATCGCTAAAGCAGGCTTTCGAAAAGTTATTGTCAGGACAGGTCGAGCCGGAAAAGATCATTCAAGGTAACCGGGAAAAGGCCGAACGGCGGGGACACTTCGAGGATGGCATCGAAACGACTATCAAAATTATGCAGGAACTGCATCATGTCTGATGCGACCATAAAGGTGTTGCTGGTTGCCTATCATTTTCCGCCGCTGGGACTGGGGGGAGTTGGCCGGGCGCTGGCGCTTTTCAAGTATCCGGGGCAGTTCGGCGTCAAGGTGTTCGTGCTGACGGTCAAGGATATCGTTTATCCGGAATATGACCATAGCCTGCTGAAAGGACTGGATTCGTCGCGCGTGATACGTTCCGGTTCGTGCGATCCATCGCGGCTGATGCATTTATTCGGTGTACGCAAGGGGCCCCGGTCCGACATGGGCGATTTCTCGGCGGGGATATTATGCCGTCCGGATTACAAGCGGGGCTGGAATCCGTTCGCTTATCATAAGGCGTGTTCCATTATTAAAAATCACGGTATCGATTGCATCATTACGACCTCGCCGCCGCCGTCATCGCATTTGATCGGGCTTAAATTGCGGGACAAATACCGGCTCCCGTGGATCGCCGATTTCCGGGATTTGTGGTATTCGCTGCCGATTGAAAAAGTATATAAGTATCGGGGACAAGTCGAATATGCCCGAAAGTTGAAGAAATCGGTTGTCGATACAGCCGATGAAATCGTTGGAGTCAATAAAAGCATACTATCATATCTCGGTCGGGGAGAATTGATTTATAATGCCGCCGATGACGGCGTGATTGATTTCTGGAAAAATGAGCCGCAGACCGGTGAAGATAATTTCTTAATAGGGATACTGGGGAGCATCAGCCGATTAACCCCGATTGAACCGCTTTTTAAAATATTGAGGGCAGTCATCGAAAAAGACGCGACCCTGAAAGACAAAATCAGAATAATGCATGCCGGGAAGTGTAATTCCGAGGAGGTCATGGCCGCGGCTTGCAAGTACGGTCTTGCGGATAATATCACGTTGCACGGTTACCTGCCGAAACAAACGGCCATTCAATCACTGGCCGGGGCGAATCTGCTGTATATTGCCGTTCAGGATATCGAAAATTATCATATTCTTCCGGGCCGGATATTCGATATGCTGGTTTCGGGCAAGCCGATCCTGGCGGTGGCGCATCCCGATTCCGACCTGGCCGGAATTGCGGGAAATCATCCGAAAAATATCGTCGCAGATTATGACGATATTGATATGGCCGGGGAACGGTTGGCTTCATTAATCGATAATCCGGGAGAGTTCTCCGAGATCGGTGATGTGCGGCAGTACACCGCCTCCGTCATGGCGCACAAATATGCCGCCGTTATCAGGCGCGTGATAGAAAATAAATAGAAATGCAGTATTCGATCGTTATTATAAGCTTTAACGGGCGGGAGTATATCGCCGATTGCCTGAAGTCGGTGCAGGAATCTCTGGCAGGCGAGTTATATGAAATAATCGTGGTCGACAACGGGTCTTCCGATGGAACTCTTGAAATTGTCAAATCGGATTTTCCGGCCGTGACGGTTATCGAGAATTCAGGCAATTTGGGTTTCGCGGTCGCGGTCAATCAGGGCATAGAAAGAAGCCGGGGGGAATATATATTTATTTTAAATCAGGATACGCGGGTGCAAAGCCGAGCCATCGTGAAACTGGCCGAACGTATGGAGCGAGATAGTACTATCGGGAGTATCGGGCCGAAGCTGGTCGGTTTCGATGGAAAACCACAAAGCTCATGTCGGGCGTTCCCGCATTATCGACACCTGCTTTTCGAATATACCGGTTTGGCGTATATGTTCCCGCACTCACGGCTATTCGGATCGTGGCGAATGGGCTGGTTTGACCATAACGATGAACGCGAGGTGGACCAGCCGATGGGGGCGGCGCTGTTGGTAAGACGGGGAATCATCGAAAAGATTGGCCCATTTGACGAACAATTTCGGATATTTTTCAATGACGTCGATTTCTGCCGCAGGATAAAGGAAACGGGATATAAAAACTGGTTTTATCCCGAAGCCATCATTGAGCATTACGGCGGCGGGAGTATTAGAAAAAACCGTCCGGCCATGATTCTGGAATCGCACCGGGCGATGAGATTGTACTTAAAAAAATACAGCAGGACTTTCACGGAGAAAGGTCTGCTGTTGATCTGGACACCGCTTTTATTAATCGGCGGTCATATCCGGGCGGCTGTCGCCGCTTTGCGGAAGTAAATTTATCTTAATAGAACCATTTTTCGGGTCTGGCTGTGCTCGCCGGCCGTCAGGCGATAAAAGTAAATTCCCGAGGCAATCGGCCGTTCGGTTTCACGGGTGCCGTCCCACGTAATAATGTGCGATCCGGCCGCCTGATCGCTCATGGTTTCAGCCCAGACACGTTGACCGAGAATATTAAAAACTTCGAGAACGACGTCGGAGCGCATGGGCAGAGTATAGGGTATAGTGGTGGTTGGATTGAAGGGATTGGGATAATTCTGCTCAAGGCGGAATTCATCGGGTAAATTGATATTATCGTCTTCATCATTATCCAGTACGAGCGAGGGTGTTATTATATCCTGCGCGACCGTGAAGCCGTCCTTGACGACGGTCAGGCAGTAACCATCGATATTGACGAATGGCTCGGAGAAATAATAGCGGCCGAGTTCGTCGGTGACGCCTTCTTCGATGATAATATCGTCATTGGATAATACCACGGCTGCGTTCGGAATCGGGTTTTTGGTTCGTCCCGATTTGATGATGATCTTGTCGAACTGCAGGGGGTCGATATTTATCTCAAGATAATCGGGCCGTTCGAGATACATTTTCAAAGTCGGGTCGCCATAGTAATTTTGCCCATAGATGAGATCGCGATAGTACGGGTAATCCAGCCAGGAGAGATACATGGCGGTGACCGGACTGCCGTCGGCGTCACCGAACAGGTGCTCGGTGAAAGAGCGCTCCAGAAGGTAGCTGGAGTAAACCCAGCCCCAGCGGGTATTGGCCACCATGCCGACCGCCCCGGAATGAGGAAGTCCGATGATTCGCTCGACGAACGACCAGCCGGTGGGTTGGCCGCCGATGGAATCGAGGTCGAATCCGCCCATGTTGCAGGCCAACGAATAGTAAACCGAGGTTTTGCTGTTGGCCTCAAGGTCGAAAAGCGATCCCTGACCGCCGGTCTGAAGGGTCGACAATATATAGGATGCCGGCCATTCGGCGTAATTGGCCGAGCGCACCATGAAGCCATCGGACCGTCCATGGGCAAGGATATGAATAAGGCCAAACCCGTCGGCGATACGGTCGATGCCTTCCGGGCCGCCCGGGCTGGTCGGGCTGGGGTGATTGCCGGAGGGAAATTCCACGCCGGTGGTCGTATCGATTTCGAAACCGGCTGGAATCTGTGCTGCGATGACTTTATGCTGGCCGCCGCTGGGATAATCGCGCATTTGGTCGGCGGTGAAAAAAAGCGATCTGGCCAGATAGTCATAGTCACCATTTCCGGGATCGGTGTAATAGGCGATCAGCTTGGCAACATAGTTGGCGGCCAAAGTGTCGGTGGCAACCGGCGCGCGGCCGACCTTAAGTTCCGGGATGAAATTGGGCCGGTCATGATCCGGTTCGCCATAAATACCGTCGCCGTCAAAGTCCCAGTCGCCGTCGGTGTCGGCATAGTACAAATCAGAGGGCATTAAATCATAAGGGTCGGATGGAGGTTGAGAAGTGTTATAATAATACAGATAGCGAACCGGGATGAGGTTGTCATCGCCGCCAAGAAGAACATATCGGCCGCCGGAATTATAAAAATCGATGAGGTAGTTTCGCAGTTTGGCGGCGTTATCGAGACCATCGTAGTAGGCATAGACCGAGTCGATCAATGCGATTTCGGTGACGGTGCCGGTCAAGCGTTTGAAGCGGGCCAGAGTATTAAAGGCGGTGTCGAGCGCCGGGGTGGTGACGATTATATACTCGCAGCCCAGCGGCGGACCGGTGGAACTTGACGTGTAGGATGAAACGGCCCGGACATTTTTCTCCGTCCGGGTAAGCCGGGTTCGAATGAATTCCGAGGCGTCAACCGGGCCAATGGCCCCCGGAAGGTGCAACTCGATATGATGATTGAAGACCAACATTCCGGTAGCGCTTGCGGTCACCGGAAGAAGCGTCAGGCGCAGATAATTGCGGTCGTTGTCTTTTATTATTTCCGATTCATATATTACGCTGGAAATGTCGTTATTCGGCATATCCGCCGGATAATGACGGGGTTCTAAAGAAGTCATCGGCCTATCGAAACAGCGGATGTCCTCACCGATCCGACCGAGAAAAGTCCGTTCCAGAGCGGTAACACTAATTGCCACCGGATCCGGACAGCCGGATATCTCAAAATAGATTGTCTGAACCGGCAGGGAAAACCGGCCATTAATAGTCAGTCGATCGGTATTTTCCAGATTGAAATGATAATCGCTATCGCTTCGCGAGAGGGCGGTGTCGGAATATTCGATGGTGTAAATTTCCGCCTGGGAAATCCCGGCAAAGACACCGAGCACAAGAATAAAATATATAAAATTTATGGCCCGTTTTTTCATCTTTAGCCTCCTTGTTTCAGCCTGAATCGAAGGAATATTTCTGCATGAGGCCTGCCCTGATGCCGGGCAAAAATTATATATTCATATATGTGGGCTAAGACCTTAAAGCAACGGAGGATAGGTTTTAATGGGATCGGTTTTGGCAGGTGAGCAGAAATTATAATATTTTAAAAATAATTGATTGTGTCCCACACATTATGGGTCAAAATTAAAGTTTTAATTCAAAGGCAGATATATAAGTCGCTATCAAAACCGTATGTAATGCAATTTCTTACCCTAAATGATTTAAACAATTTCTTTTAGTTATTGTATTTTAAGGGGTTATAATGATAAAAATTTAAAAATTAGGCCTTGACTTTTTTAAAAAAAAGTGAATTAATGGGGTTAATTATGGAATAAAGTGGAGTAAAGTGGGAGAATCTTGGTGGAAGGTTTCTTCGGCAGATTTATAGTTTTGATGGATTCCAAAGGAAGAATTTCTCTTCCTTCTAAACTACGACCTGAATCCAGGAAAGAAGTCGATAAGGAAACCTTTGTTTTAACCAAGGGGCTGGATGGCTGTCTGGCCATGTATCCCGAAAATGAGTGGGAGAAGATCCAGCAGCGGCTGGATACGTTAAGCTTTACTCGCAAGGATTTCAGGTATTTCAGCCGGATGCTTCATTCGGCGGCGGTAGCGGTCACTCTGGACCGTCAGGGACGGCTTTTGATACCGACCCATCTTCAGCAGGATGCCGGGCTGGCCAAGGAAGTTCTGGTCATTGGCGCCTATCGATGGATTGAGCTGTGGGAACCGGAACGGTATCAGGGTTATCTGGATGAATATGGCCAGAGTTATGAAGAGGTAGCGGAAAAATTATTTGACCCACCCAAACTGCAGGAGTAGCGAGGACTTTCACCGCCCGGTGATGTTGGACGAGGTTACAGGTTTTCTGATAACCCGTCCCGACGGCGTCTATTTTGACCTCACCTGTGGCGGGGGAGGTCACCTGCGCGGTTTGTCGGAGCACCTGTCGCCGGAGGCGCAACTTATCGGTCTCGACCGCGATCCGGAAGCGCTCGAAGCGGCCCGCGAAAACCTGAAATCGATTAGACAGAAATTAAGTTTAATAAAAAATACTTTTGCCCGGTTGGACGACGTGCTATCAGATCTTGGCCTCACACAAGTTGATGGTTTCCTTTTTGACCTGGGAGTATCATCGCATCAAATTGACACTTCGGAACGCGGCTTCTCATTCATGATTGACGGCCCGCTCGATATGCGTATGGGAGCCGGTTCGGCGCGTTCCGCCGCGGAGATTGTTAATAACTGGTCGGAAAAGGAACTGGCGGCGCTGTTTAAAAATTATGGTGAAGAGAAGCGGGCGGTTCCGGCGGCGCGGGCCATAGTGGCGGCCCGTCAGAAAGAGCGTTTGTCCTCGACCGGTCAGCTACGCAAAGTCCTGGAACCGGTGTTATCGGGCAAACATCTCAATGCCTCGCTGGCGCGGATTTTTCAGGCGATTCGGATTGAGGTCAATGATGAACTCGGGCAGTTGGGGACGGCTCTTGAACTGGCGGTGGAGCATCTTATTCCCGGTGGTCGGGTGGTTGTCATTTCTTATCATTCGCTCGAAGACCGTCTGGTCAAGCGGTATTTTGCGGCCGAGGCCAAAGGGTGTGTATGTCCACCCAAAACCCCGATGTGTGTCTGCGGCCGGAAACCGAGTTTGGAAATTCTCACGCGCAAGGTTGTTGTTCCCTCCGAGGCGGAAACCGAAGAAAACCCGCGCGCCATGTCGGCAAAACTTCGCGCCGCCCGGAAACTGGTTTATTAGATTATGAACGAAGCGGTTGACAGATATCGGCAGACCAACAAGCTAAAAAACAGCATTTTAAGACAGCTGGTTTCATCTCGTTTTATCGTTCCGTCACTGGTGGCGGCCACGCTGGTGCTTTTGCCGTGTATTCTGGTCTGGCAGAATGTTTATGTCATGAACCTGGTCAAGGAAGTCTCGGTACTGGAAAAGGAAAATAAAACCCTGCAGGATGCCATCAAGAAGAAGCGAGCCGAAATAATCGATTTGAGCCGTCTTTCCCGCATCGAATCCGTGGCTGCCGAGGAGTTAGGCATGAAGCCGGTCAAGTCGGAAAACATGTACACTCTGACCGTGGACCGCTCGCTTGATGTCAACGGCGGGGTCGATGAAGTAGTCGAATCTCTCAAGAAATTCGCTGACCATCTTCCGGTTGTCAGCGAGACCAGGGCGGCCAATGAGGACCTGTTCGATGACAAATAACTCGGGCAAAATTCGGGCGATTTTTGTTCTGGGGGCGGTGACGCTGGTTTTTGTGGTACTGGCGGCGCGCCTGTTTCAAATTCAAATCGTGCGCGGCTCCCGCTACAGTGACATTGCGCAAAAGCAGTCGACCGGCAAGAAGGAAATCCGGGCCGAGCGGGGCTTTGTTTTCGATCGCACCGGCCGCGAGGTGGCCATAAACGTTTATCGCGACGCCCTGTTCGCCTACCCTTCGGACAAAGACGAGATCCATTCGATTAACAGGTATCTCGACCGGTTGTACGGACATCAATCCGGATACGCGAAGCGAAACTTTGAATTGAATCCGAAAAAATTTGCCTGGATCGACCGCGACCTGGAACCCGACAAGAAGGCCCGTCTGGAGCGCGACAGTATTCCCGGGCTGTATCTTCGCAGTGAATTCAAGCGCAAGTATCCTTTCGGTTCCACCGGATGCCAGCTTCTGGGATGCACCGATATCGACGGCATCGGTATATCGGGGCTGGAGTACAATTTCGATTCGGTTTTGGCGGGGCGGCCGGGGTTAATCGATTATCTTCGCGACGGTCAGCGCAATACCTATCAGATAAAAGAAATCCCGTTGCTTCGTCCGGTGGGAGGCAATTCCATCGTATTGACGGTTGACTGGTATCTGCAGGAAATCGTCGAAGAGGAGCTCAAAGCCGGGGTGGAGAAATATAATGCCGAAGACGGCATTGCCGTTTTTCTGGACTGCCACACCGGGGAGATACTGGCGGCCGCCGATTACAGCCGGGGAAATAAAGTCAGCTCGGTGAAACTTCGGGCGGCCTCCGACGTAATCGAGCCCGGGTCGGTATTCAAGATATTCACGGCGGCGGCCCTGATCGAAAGCAAGCGGGTTGATCCGGAAGAAAAAATCTTTTGTGAGAACGGTCTCTGGCATTGTGGTCGCCGGACACTAAGGGATGACAAGAAACTGGATTCACTGACTTTCCGCGAGATTTTCGAGTTATCGAGCAATATCGGTGTGGCCAAGCTGGCCTTGCGGCTGGGCGGAGAAAAACTGGTCGAGAACGCCCGCAAATTCGGTTTCGGGCAGAAGATGTATATCGACCTGCCCGGGGAAGCGTCCGGTCAGATTGGCAATCCGGGAGAATGGTCGGAGTACAATATCGCGGCGCTGTCGATCGGGCATGCCATATCGGTGACACCGCTCCAACTGGCCGCCGGTATAGCCGCGGTTGCCAACGGCGGGACGCTGTACCAGCCGCGCATTATCCGGGGCATAATCAACGCCGACGGACAGCTGATTAAAAAACCAACGACGCATAAAATTGCCCGGGTTATGGAAGAAAAGACGGCGGCGCTGTTGCGCGAATTCATGGTCGGGGTAGTGGAACACGGTACGGCCGTCAAGACTCAATCCGACGTCATCGCACTGGCAGGGAAAACGGGCACGGCCGAAGTAGTCGATCTGGTCAAGGGCGGATATATAAAAAATAAATTCAATGCATCGTTCGGCGGTTTTTTCCCGGCGGAAAATCCGATGATTGCCGGAATCGTGATTCTGAATCAGCCGGAGCCGATCCATTACGGGGGCTGGACGTCGGGTCCCATTTTCCGCAGGATAGCCGAACGATATGCCATTGCCAATCCGGAGCAATTATTGCCCTCGGTCAATCTGGTTGCCGACGAGGATAATATCGAGCCTTTTGAAATACCGAATTTTGTCGGAAAAAGCTTCGCCAAGGCACAAAAACAGGCCGAAGAACGCGGCATAGAGTTATCTTTTTCGGATACGACGGGTATAATAGTTTGGCAGTACCCGCCGGCCGGCCGTGAAACGGCCGGCCCGGCCCGGGTGATTGTGGTCACACAAAACGGCCGCACCCGGATGGCCGATCTGACCGGATTTAACCTTCGTGCAGCCCTTTCGTTTCTCGCTTTTCAAGGGATAAGTTATGAAATCGCGGGCAACGGCGTTGTTCGCAAGCAAAGTCTTCCGGCGTTTTCGGCGTTGAGCGAAAAAAGTCATTGCCGGCTGATTTGCGGTAACGGATAAGAAAGTGAAGAAAAAATTATCGGACATACTGGCCCGAGTCAAAGTGGACGCGCTTCATGGCGACGGCGAAGTGGCAATCGAGGGAATTGAATATGATTCCCGGAAAGTCAAACCGGGTTATTTATTCGTGGCTATACCGGGGTTCAAGTTTGACGGCAAACGGTTTATTGACGATGCCATCGTTAACGGGGCGGTGGCGATCGTAGCCGACGGATATGTCAAGATCAACGTTCCGCTGGCAGTGATCAGAAAGCCGCGGGAGACCCTGCCGGCGCTGGCCGCGGCCTATTATGATTATCCCGGTGAGAAGCTCGCATCGGCCGCCGTCACCGGTACCAACGGGAAAAGCACGGCCGTCTCGCTGGGCGGCCATATTCTCAAGGCGGCGGGGCATAAAACAGGCATCATCAATTCACTGGTCTACGACACCGGCCTCAAAAAACACAAGGCCGACCGCACCACCCCCGAGTCGCTGGACGTGCAAAGGTACCTTCATGAAATGATTGAAGCCGGGTGCACTCATGCGGTGGTGGAAGTGTCATCCCACGCGCTGATGCTCAACCGGGTTGAAAACATCGATTTCAAGTATGGTTTGTTCACGACGTTCAGCCGGGACCATCTCGACTTTCATAAGACAATGGAAGAATACCTGGCGGCCAAGCAAAGGCTGATATATAAGCTGGAGGGTGACACCAAGCGGGCGGTGATTAATAACGACGCCCCGGAATTTCGGACGTTTATCAAGACGGCGCGCTGTCCGGTGGTGACCTATTCGGCGGCGGGAAAGGCATCCGATATCATGGTCGGGCGTTATGAATTTTACCCCGATCGGACCGAGTTTGAAATAATCGCACCGGATGGTAAGTATGAGGCGCTGATTCATTTGCCGGGGCGGTACAATCTGACCAATGCCTTGGGAGCGGCGACGCTGGCCTGGGCCATGGGTCTGGATTTCGAGACGATCGTCGGAGCCCTGAAGACGGCCTCGCCCGTGACGGGTCGCTTTCAACCGCTCGATTTCGGCCAGCCGTTCACGATTTTGATCGATTTCGCTCATACGCCCGATGCGCTGGAGCGGGTGTGTCGATCGGCCCGCGAGGTCACCCACGGTCGTTTGATGATACTATTCGGTTGCGGCGGTGACCGTGACCGGGGCAAGCGTCCCCTGATGGGTGCGGCGGCCTCGGAGAACAGCGATCTGGTAGTAATAACGTCCGACAACCCGCGTACCGAAAACCCCGACGATATCATCGAGGAAATTCTTCCGGGGGTCAAAGGGGATAATAAAGTAGTTATTGTAGATCGTCGCCAGGCCATCCGCGAGATGATCGCCCGGGCCAAACCCGGGGACACACTAATTTTCGCCGGTAAGGGAGCCGAGGATTATCAGGAAATCGGAACCGTCAAATACCCCTTCTGTGAAGCCGATGAAATTCGGCAGGCGCTGATAGAGCTGGGGGTCACCGAGGAACGGGCTCAATGATACACGTGGATTTCAAAACCCTCACCAGGGCGGTTGCCGGGCAAATGGCTGATACAAAGTTCGAGACCACCCGTTTCACGGGGGTGTCGATCGATTCCCGTGCCGTTGAAAAAGACATGCTTTTCGTGGCCATTGTCGGCGAGAAAAACGACGGTCATAAATATATTAAAGAGGCCATGGCGCGGGGATGCGCGGGACTGCTCGTGTCCGATAAATCCATCCTGACACCGGATATATTGAAAGTGGTTCCGGTCGTGATTGTCGATGATACGCACCGGGCGCTGATAGATCTGGCCGTTGCCTATCGCAAGCGGGTCGGCGCCACATACGTCGCCATTACCGGTTCCAACGGCAAGACCACGACCAAGGATATTACGTACGATATGATAAAAAACCGTGAAGACAGGACGTATCGATCGGTTGGCAATTTCAATAACCTGTATGGATTACCGCTGTCGATTCTGGCCATGCCGGAAAATACCCGCTATGGCGTATTCGAGCTGGGGATTTCGGTCATCGGTGAAATGACGCGGCTGGCGAGGATTTTGCATCCTGATATCGCCGTGATCACCAACGTCGGCCCGACCCACCTGGAGACGCTGGGGACGGTTGAAAAAGTTGCCGGAGAGAAGTTTGCATTGATAGATAATTCCTCGCCGGATCACCCGGCCATAATCAATATCGACGATCCGCATATTGAGGCCGAGGCTTTTCGACGCGACCGGCCGTTTCTGACTTTTGGGCTTTCGCAAGATGCGGATATATCGGCACAAAAGCTGGGGGTCGATAACAACGGATATTTGAAATACAGACTGCAGCATAGTAATTTCGTCATCCCGGCGTTCGGCGATTACCAGATATATAACGTCCTGGCCGGGGCGGCGGTCTGTCGTGAGCTCGGCTTTTTCCCGACCGAAGAAGAATTGAATAACTTGAATTTCAATCGAACATTGCATCGGGGGCAGATCCGGCATTTTGGCGATTTGACCGTCATCGACGACTGCTACAACGCCAACCCGGTCTCGATGAGTTCGGGTTTAAGATCCTTTCGGCGTTATGTCGATGACGCCGGGGGTGTTTATAACCGAAGCATTGTCGTATTGGGCGATATGCTGGAGCTCGGCCCCGGCGAAGTGGAATTTCACCGCGTCATCGGCAAAATTATTCCGGAATTGAAGTTTGATCTGGTCTGTACTGTCGGTAAATTGTCCGCTCATATCGGGACGGCAGCCGTCGCGGCAGGGTTCGATAAAGCCAGAGTACATCATTTCACCGACGCCGATGCGGCCGGTGAATTTATGATAGGCAATTCCTTGAGGGGGGATATTGCCTATCTAAAGGCATCGCGCGGTATAGCGCTGGAAAAAATATTCGACGTTTTGAAGGAAAGGGCGGCACAGCAGAACTGATATGTTTTATCACCTATTTACACATCTGGTTTCGTATGTGTCGGGTTTTAACCTGTTCCGATACATCACGTTTCGGGCGGCCTTTGCGACCATTACGGCCATTTTGATTTCGCTTTTTCTCGGACCGTACTTCATACGATTGTTGAAAAAATACCAGGTTAAGGAAAAAATCCGCGCCGATGGTCCCAAGTCGCACCTGGTCAAAGCCGGGACACCGACGATGGGCGGTTTAATTATTCTTTTCTCAATACTGATTCCAACTCTGCTCTGGGCCGATCTGACCAATTACTATATCCTGATGGTTCTGCTGGTGACGATGTGGCTGGGGTTGATCGGGTTCATGGATGATTATCTCAAAGCCATCAAGCATCAGACCAAGGGCATGGTGGCGCGCAAGAAATTGATCGGGCAGATATCGCTGGGTCTTTTATTCGGGCTGCTTCTTATTTACATGCCACCCAATTCCAGTTTTGACGGCACGACCGATATCCCGTTTTTCAAAAATTACGTGCTTAATCTGGGGATATTGTACATACCGTTCATCATCATCGTCCTGACGGGCGCCTCCAATGCCGTCAATTTGACCGATGGGTGCGACGGTCTGGCGATTGGTCTGTCGGGGATCGCCTTTGTGGTGTTCACCGCTTTTGCGTATTTGGCCGGGCGTGCGGATTTTTCGAGCTATTTGCAGATCGAGTACATTCCGGGCACCGGCGAGCTGGCCGTTCTGTGCGGTGCGGCGCTGGGTGCGGCGCTGGGATTTTTATGGTTCAACGCCAATCCGGCCGAAGTGTTCATGGGCGACACCGGGGCCCTGGCGTTGGGGGGAACGCTGGGAGCAATCGCCATACTCATTAAAAAGGAACTATTACTGGTGATTGTCGGCGGAGTGTTCGTGATTGAGGCCCTGTCGGTGATCGTCCAGATCTTATCATACAGGTATCGCGGGGGAAAGCGCGTATTCAAGATGGCTCCGATACACCACCATTTTGAACTGCTCGGCTGGGCCGAGTCCAAGGTGGTAATCCGTTTCTGGATAGTCGGCGCCCTTTTTGCACTGTTAACCTTAGCCACATTAAAAATACGATGACGGCAAAAGAGAGAGTCAAAGGAAGAAAGATCGGCATAGTGGGAATGGCCCGTTCGGGCATGGCGGCCGCCCGTTTGATTCGCAATCTCGGCGGGACGCCGTTCGTGACCGACACCAAAACGGTCGAGCAACTGACGCAGGAAATCGCCGACCTCGAGGCGCTGCGGATCGACCATGAGTTCGGAGGCCACACCGACCGGATTCTGGAATCGGATTTTGTCATAATATCTCCCGGAGTTCCGCTGACCGCTCCGATAGTACAAAAGATCCAGCAGGCGGGGATTCCGATATTTTCGGAAATCGAGCTGGCCTCGTGGTACTGCCGGGCTCCCATTGTGGCCATTACCGGCAGTAATGGAAAAACCACGACGACGACGCTGGTCGGGGAAATTTTGGGCGCCGCCGGGTTGGCGGCGGTTGTTTGCGGTAATATCGGTTATCCGTTCTCCGATGCCGTGATTAATATCCCCGAAAACGGCGTGGCGGTGCTCGAGGTTTCCAGCTTTCAGCTGGAGTTGATCGAGGAATTCCGCCCGCATATCGCCATGATTTTGAACCTGACGCCGGATCATCTGGACCGCTACGAGGATTTCGCGGGGTACTGCAAGGCCAAGTATCGCATCGCCGAGAACATGCAGGACAATGACTGGCTTATTTTGAATGCCGATGACCATGTGATCAGTCAAAACGGCATAAAGACCAAAGCTCAAAAGATACACTTTTCGATAACCCGCACTCTGCCGGCCGGGGTCTTTCAGAGGGGAGAGACACTGGTCGGCAGTGTGGGCAGTGAAAAGACGCCCATTATTGACGTCAAGGATATTCGCATCCCCGGACCGCATAACCTCCAGAACGCGGCAGCCGCGGCGCTGGCGGCGCTTCTGCTGGGGGTCGAACCGCGGATTATTGGCGAGAGTTTGCGTATTTTTCCCGGAGTCGAGCACCGCATGGAGGCGGTCGATACCGTCGCGGGAATTCGATTCATCAACGATTCCAAAGCGACCAATGTCGATTCCGTCTGTTATGCTCTGCGCTCGGTGGATGCGCCGGTGGTGCTCATCGCCGGGGGCCGCGAGAAGGGGGGCAGTTACGCCCCGATCATCGACGTCGGCAAGGGCAAGATAAAGGAAATCGTACTGATCGGCGAGGGTCGCGAAAATATGTTCGAGGCATTAGGCAAGTCTTTTCCGGTGCAGTTCGCGTCGAGTATGGAGGAAGCGGTGACGACGGCATTCGGGGCCGCCTCCCCGGGCGAAATTGTCATGCTTTCGCCGGCCTGTGCCAGTTTCGACATGTTTCGTAATTATGAGCACCGCGGCGAAATATTCAAGAAAGCCGTGGCCAAATTGAAGACCGAAAAACCGGATATGGCGGAGAACTCGACTCGGTAAAACCGTTATGGATCGCAAATTGCTATACAGCGCCGCCGGGCTGGTCCTGATCGGAATGGTGATGGTGTATTCATCGTCATGCATCATGGCCGAGAGCCGTTTCGGGTCGCAGTTTTATTTCGTGAAGCGGCAGGTGATGTGGCTTATTATGGCCCTTGTTGTCGGCTGGGGCATCTATCGTCTCGATCTGAAGAAATTGTCGGTGTATTCGGTCCCGGCGGTGATGGTCATGCTGGCGCTTCTGGCCCTGGTTTTCATCATGCCCGCCCGCAACGGGTCGCATCGCTGGATTTTTATCGGGCCGTTTTCGCTGCAACCCTCGGAAATTTTCAAGCTGATAGTGCTGTACTATCTGGCCTTTTCCCTGTCGCAGAAAAAAAGGGATATAACCGATTTCAAGCAGATATTGTACCCCTATGCGCCGCTGATCGGCGGGGGATTGGCATTAATAATATTCGAACCGGGTCTGGGTTCGGCTTTGACCATCGGTTTGTCCATCCTTGTCGTCTTTTTCCTGGCCGGGATACGCCTGTTGCACCTGGCGGCATTGACGGTCCCGCTGACATCGATGGTGGCTTTTCTGGTTTTCGTGGTCGGCTATAAGAAGGCGCGGGTTATGGATTATCTGGCTGCGGTTCAGGACCCGCTGGCCGGAAGCTATCAGGTCAAACAGGCGGTATTGACGCTCGGTGCCGGGCAGATATTCGGGGCCGGGGTGGCCGACGGTCGCCAGAAATTATTCTTTCTGCCGTACCCTCACACCGATTTCATTTTTGCGACTATCGGTGAAGAATTGGGTTTTGTCGGCCTGATGGCAATACTGACCCTGTTCTATATAATTATCTGGCGGGGTTGGAAGATAACCATGTACCAGCCGGATCGTTTCGGTTATCTTCTGGGAGCAGGGATCACCGCGACCATTTTCATTGCGGTCATAATAAATGTCGGGGTGGTGACGTCGTTGCTTCCCACGACCGGTATTCCTCTGCCGTTTTTATCGTACGGGGGTACGTCGCTTCTGGTTTCCATCGCGTCCGTGGCGGTATTGCTCAATCTGTCACGCCGCAAGGGGGTGCGGGTGCGATGAAAACATTCAAGGCCATATTCGCGGGGGGGGGCACCGGGGGACACCTGTTTCCGGCCCTGACCATTGCTTCGGCCCTGAAGGAAAGACTGGAGCCGGAATATAAGACAGAATTCAGATTTGTGGGGACCAAGCGCGGTCTGGAATACCGCATGAAAGAAACTCTGGGTTACCCGCTTATAATATTGAGCGTGCGCGGATTCATGCGTTCGGCCATACTCTCGAACATTGTTTTTCCGTTCGTACTGTTCTGGGCGTACGTTCGGTCGATATTTATTTTGCGGCGTTTCGACCCCGACATTGTCATCGGCACCGGCGGGTATGTCATGGGGCCAGTGCTCATGGCGGCCATTACACTGAATATGACGCGGGTCATACAGGAGCAAAATTCCTATCCGGGGGTAACGACCAGGACGCTGGCCAAAAAGGTTTTCAAAGTGTTTCTGGGTTTTGCCGACGCCAAAAAATATCTGCCCGAGTGCGATACGATGGTGACCGGCAACCCGATTCGCCGGAGCATCGGGCGGGCCGACCGCAAGGATGCGATGGCATACTTCGGTTTGGATGAAAATAAAAAGACGGTACTCGTCCTCGGCGGCAGTCAGGGAGCTTTAAGCATCAATCAAAATGTATTGCGCCATCTGGATGATTTAGGGGATGGCATTCAGCTGGTCTGGCAAACGGGGGAGAGGGCTTACACGGAGGTGACCGCACAGGCGGGCGGCAGGGTCTCCGGCCGCGCCCTTTTCGCCTTTACCGACAAAATCGAGCTCGCCTACGCCGCCGCGGACCTGGTAATAGCGCGGTCCGGGGCCTTGACCCTGGCCGAAATCGAAGCCGCCGGTCTTCCGGCCATATTGATTCCGTTTCCGTACGCGACGGCCGACCACCAGCGAAAAAACGCACAATCATTTGTCGCGGCTGGAGCGGCGGTGCTGGTCGATGATGAACAACTGGGGGAAGTCAGTCTTCCGGCCATGGCGCGGGGGATTCTGGACTCGGATAAACTGGAGACCATGAAAAATTGTGTACGTAAGATGCGAGAGGAACGTTCGAAACCGGCGGCGGATGTGATCGTCGATTACATCCTGCAATTGAGCGGCGTGACAAAGGAGACAGCGTGATACATGAAACCGCAACCGTCCCAAAATTCGAGAACGACACGGTGATATTTGGAAGATACAAGAGACTCCATCTGGTTGGGGTTGGTGGAGCGGGGATGTCCGGCATGGCCGAGATTTTGAACAATCTCGGCTATGCCGTGACCGGCTCGGATAACTCGCCCAGCGAAATCACCGAGCACCTCGAAGAGCTTGGCATTACGGTACATAAGGGCCACGCGGGCGTCAATCTGGGGGAGGCCGACGTCGTGGTCATTTCGTCGGCGGTTTCCGAGGACAATCCCGAAGTCGTGGAAGCGAACCGGCGCGGGATTCCGATTATCAAGCGGGCGGAAATGCTCGGAGAGTTGATGCGTCTCAAGTTTTCCATCGGTATCGCGGGAACGCACGGCAAAACGACGACGACCAGCATGATCGGCAAAATCCTGACCGACGCCAATCTGGATCCGACCGTCATCGTCGGGGGCGTGGTTATGGGTAAGGGGACCGGGGCTTCCTTGGGCAAAGGTCAGTACATGGTGGCCGAGGCCGATGAGTATGACCGGTCGTTTTTGAAAATGTTTCCCTCGGTCGCGGTCGTTTTGAACATCGAGCCCGATCATCTGGAATGTTATGACGATCTGGCGCATCTGGAAAACTCGTTTCTGGAATATATGAATCGGACACCGTTTTACGGTGAGGTGGTTTTTTGCGCCGACGACCCGGCTCTGACGCGTCTGGCGCCGCGTATCAAGCGATCGAAAGCCACCTTCGGGTTGAATGAAAACGCCGACTATCGCGCCGTTGATATCACATCCGGTCAGGGCCGATCGCGTTTCGGAGTCATGAATAAAGGAGAGATGCTCGGCTATCTGGATATCCGTGTTCCGGGCCGCCACAACGTTCTTAACGCTCTGGCGGCGACGGCGACGGCGATAGAGCTTGAAATCCCTTTTGAAATCGTAGCCGATTCACTGCGCGAATTCGGCGGGGTGGTGCGGCGGTTTGAGATCAAGGGTCTGGTCGATGATATCATGGTTGTTGACGACTACGCCCATCACCCGACCGAACTCAAGGCCACATTGAGTACGGCCAAAGACTATTATGATCGCCGGGTGATTGCCGTCTTCCAACCGCACCTGTATAGCCGCACGAGACAATTTTACCGTGAATTCGCCGAGGTTCTGCAACTGGCCGACATGGCGTTTGTCGTGGATATATATCCCGCTCGCGAAAAGCCGTTGCCCGGCGTCACTTCAAAAATGATAGCCGAATGGGCCGAAGAGAAGAAGATGAAAAAAATCGGTTACCTCGGAGCCTGGGAAAGGGCCGTCGATAAAATCGTCGGACTGGCCCGGCCGGGCGACATGATTATCAATATCGGCGCGGGGAGCATTTATCGCATCAATCCGATAATTCTGCAGAAGTTGAGTGAGAGATGAATTTCAGGGTAAGAAAACCATTTGTGTACCTGATGCTTGCCACGGTCCTGATGGGTGGGGCGGTGGCGGCCGGGCGATATATGGACGCTTTCAAATTGAAGGAAGTGCATATCACACCGGCCAAACTTTATACCAATGAAAAAGTGTTAAAACATGAAATCGGGATGAATATGCTGACCCTGCCGCTGGACAGGATTACGGAGAAAATACTGGCCGAAGCGGACGTGTACCGGGTCGATATCGACTTCAGACTGCCGGGGACGCTGGTAATTCAACTGAACAATGTCAAGCCGCTGGCGCTGTTGCTGGCTCGTGACGGCCGGACGCTGTACTGTCTGGATAATAACGGAGTCGTCTATAAACACGATTATGAAACGTATGGCCTCGACTATCCCATTATAACGGGTATTAACGATTATAAATTGCACGGTCGTATTCGGGATACGAGAGTTACGCCGCTTCTGGAACAATTGATTAAGGTGCAAAATACCGATATGGATTCATACCTGGCGGTTTCGACCATCGACTTGTCCGACGCGGATAAAGTCATTCTGTATATCGAGGGCCTGCCGTTTATGGTATTGACCGATGCGGGATCGTTACATAAGAGCCTGACCAAACTCAAGATATTTATGATGGGTCACAATCATGACCTGACGAAAATAAAGCAGCTGGATTTACGGACGGACGGTTTAATCATAGCGGTGAATTAATATGTCGGAAACGAGAATTATAACGGGCATAGACATCGGGACGACGACTATCCGGACGCTGATCGCCGAGAGCGATGATCGGGGTGACCCGGTTTTCATCGGCATCGGCACGGCTCCTGCGGCCGGACTGCGGCGCGGGGTCGTGGTCAGCATGGAAAAAACGGTGGAGGCCATCTCCAAAGCGGTGCAGGACGCCGAACTCATGGCCCAGATGAACATCGACTCGGCCGTGGCGGGCATCACCGGCGACCATATCAAATCGATCAACAGCCAGGGGGTCATCGCCATTTCGCGGACCGATAATGAAATCGGCGAGAAGGACGTCACCAAAGCCATCGAGGCGGCCAGCGCCGTCCCCATTCCCAACGACCGGGAGATAATTCACGTCCTGCCGCAGATATATACGATCGACGAACAGTCGGGTATCAAGAACCCGGTCGGTATGACCGGCGTCCGACTGGAAGTGGAAGTGCATATCGTGACGGCGGCGGTCACATCGGCCCGAAACGTGTATCGGTCCATCGAGCGCTGTGAAATCGCCGTGGATCATCTGGTGCAACAATCGCTGGCTTCGGCCTACGCCAATATCAGTGCCGAGGAAGAAGATATGGGGGTGGCCCTGATCGACATCGGCGGCGACCTGACCGACGTGGCCGTCTTTTTTGACGGTTCAGTGCGTCACACGGCGGTCGTGCCGCTGGGCGGGCGCAATGTCACCAATGATATTACCATCGGCTTGCGGACGTCGCTGGAGCAGGCGGAGAGCCTCAAAAATATGTATGGCTCGGCGTTGACGTCGCTGGTAGACGCCGAGGAGATGATGGAAGTGCCCACGGCCGTGGGGCGCGAGCCGAGACAGATTTCGCGCAATGTGCTGGCCTCGATTATAGAGCCGCGGATGGAGGAAATTCTGTCGCTGGCCCAACGCGAGATTAAAAAGGCGGGGGCGATTGACCCACTGGCGGCGGGAGCGGTTTTGACCGGGGGCGGGGCCCGTCTGCCGGGAGTGGTCGAATTGGCCGAACAGATTCTTGATATGCCGGTTAAAGTCGGCCGCTCGTCCGGCATCGAAGGCCTTCCGGAAAACCTGCGGACTCCGGATTATGCCACTGTCATCGGGCTGGTGCTCTATGGTCATCGCCACGGCACCGGCAAGACGGTGGCCAAAGGCGGCCTTAAGGGACTGATAAAGAAAATGGAGAACTGGATTTCGAAGAATTTTTAATATCATGGAGGATACCAATGGAAGAAGGAAACATCAGATTCACGTTTGACGATGATCTGAACAATTACGCCCGCATCAAAGTTGTGGGCGTGGGGGGCGCCGGCGGCAACGCCGTCAACAGGATGATCGAAGCCGGGCTTTTGGGTGTGGAATTCGTGGCCATCAACACCGACGCTCAGGTGCTGGAAACCAATCGGGCCAGTAAAAAGATTCAAATCGGGAAGCGCCTGACCAAAGGGTTGGGGGCCGGGGCCAATCCCGACATTGGTCGCCGGGCGGTCGAGGAGGACCGGGATGAGATTTGTGAAGTATTAAGCGGGGCGGATATGGTTTTTATCGCCGCCGGGATGGGCGGCGGGACGGGAACCGGGGCGGCTCCGGTCGTGGCCGAAATCGCCCGCCAGCAGGGGGCCCTGACGGTCGCCATTGTCACTCGACCCTTTACTTTTGAAGGACAGCGGCGTCTTGATAAGGCGGAAAAAGGTCTCAAAGAACTGCAGGAAAAGGCGGATACGCTGATCAGTATCGCCAATGACCGTCTTATCGAAATCGTCGATGAGAAGACCACCCTGACCAATGCCTTCATGTTCGCCGACGAGGTGTTGCATCAGGCCACCAAAGGCATAAGCGATTTGATAACCATACCGGGCCTGATCAATTGCGATTTCGCCGACGTACGCACCGTCATGATGGAGCGCGGTGAAGCGTTAATGTGTACCGGTTACGGTGAAGGCGAGGGCCGGGCGGAGAAGGCCGCAGGCGATGCGATTTCATCGCCATTGCTCGAAAACGTTTCGATATCCGGGGCCAAAGGTGTGTTGATAAACGTCACCGGCGGGGAAGACATGACCTTGTTCGACGTGAACAAGGCGACGTCGATAATCTATCAGGCGGCCGGGGCGGAAGCCAATATCATTTTCGGCGCCGTGATCGACCCGCATATGAAAGATAAAATGCGCGTGACGGTTATCGCCACCGGCTTCGGTTCGGTGGTGGAGAGGCTGGCGGAGAAAGAAGAGGAAGCCGAGATTATCGCCCGCAGCCAGCCGGGCAAAGTTATGTCGCTGTTTCCGGATGAATCCCATTTCCCGGTGCGTAAAGTCGCCGGAGGTAACAACGGCGGCCGGAGCCGTATGCCCGCCTTCGACGATGATAATAGACAAATACCCGCTTATATCCGGCGGTTAGAAGACAACTAAGGATCTTCCCACTTGGTTCCTCCACAAGGCCGTCGGTCGAGTTAATCGACCGGCGGCCGAATCAATCGATACAGTATTGGCCGGTTCCGGCAATTTCACGGAAAAGGCGAATTCGGATTTATCCAAGCGGTTGCCGCATACGGGCTTAATAATCACAATGCGGGGGCATGGAGTTTGCGATGGATACCGGTGATTGTTGCCATTTTAGCAGGAGAATGTCATGTTAACGCAAAGCGCCCTGGGCATTAATATTCTTAACGGAATCAACCGGGCCATGGATGGCGTCTTTCGTTCATTGGAAAAGCTTTCTTCCGGTTTGAGAATTAACCGAGCTTCCGATGACCCCGCCGGATTGGTGATTTCCGAGCAGATGCGCTCACGAATCGCCTCGCTCAATCAGGAAATCGAAAATATCAGCCATAATATGTTCAAGTACAATACCGCCGATTCGGCGGCGCTGGAATTACGCCAGGCTTTAACCGATATGCGGACCTACGCTCTGGAAGCGGCCGGGGCGGGGTATGCCGATGAAAACACGTTCGTTGCCTGGCAGGGGGCGGTGGACGGCCTGGTGTCGTCGTACAATTTCATCGTCGATAGTACATCATTCGGCACCCAGAAGCTTCTCGACGGTTCCGCCGGAAGCGTGGCGAACGTGGCCAAACTGGAACAAATCGACGTTTCTTCATCGGAAGCGGCGGCGCAGGCGGTCGAAGCCATCGATGGCCAGATAGCGGCGCTGGACCAAAAGCTCGTGGCCATCGGCGCGCGTCAGCACGGTGATTTCGAAAGCCGCCGCAACAGCCTGCGCATTGAAATGGAAAATCTGACCGCCGCCGAGTCGAGTATCCGCGATACCGACTATGTGGCCGAATATTCGAATTTGATCAGGAACAAATTGGTGGTGCAGATGGGCCTATCGCTTTTGGCTCATTCGCATATCACCAGCCGATCGGTACTGAATTTAATCGGGAATGGATAATGGCCCGAAAATCGAAGGGTCGTTCTTTGATGGAACGACCCTTTGTATTATCTGATTTTAATGCCTTTCGGTACTAATAAATAATCTTTATCAGCCGGAGAATATCGAGCAGATTGACTATGCCGTCCTGATTGATATCGCCGTAATCTCGGCCAAAAGGCGGTTCGGGGCCTTTGTTATAAATGCAGTTAATCATATACGTGATATCGAGCAGGTTGACTTTTTCATCGCCGTTGACGTCGCCGAGCAGATGGCCGATGAAAGCCACTTCGCCTTCGAAGGCAAAATCCTGCTTGGTAATGAAATTTCCGGTTAAAGTGTAAGTTTGCACCGATTGACCAAAGAGCATACCATAGCTCTCGATAAATTCACGAGCCGGGAAGACCACTTGAAGGACTTTGCCGAAATAATCCGGGTGTGAGGTCAGAACGGTAATGCCGGTTGCCGGTATCGATCCGTTAATTAAAACAGAGGTCGGGTCAACCGCATCATAGTCAAAATTATCCACGTGCCCGGCAAATATCGTGTCCATAATGGCCGGGTAGGCGCGGGCGTAAACGGCCTTTTGAGGTTCCGGCCGGAACAGCAGTTTTGGCTCAACTTGAAAGCCCTGGGGCAATAAATCAGGAACACCGTCGCCTTCATACCAGAAGGTGTCGCCGTCACAAATGCGGAATTTTCCACGATAGGCATCGCCGTCGGTGTCATAGCCGGGAATATCGAATAATTCATAAGCGGCGGTAGCATTGGCGACTAAATTATCGAAATTCAACTGGTCATAGTATGCCTGCGGGTTGGAAGCGTCGAAAAGCGTCTCAAAGGCTTCGCAATCAGTATGGAAATCGGCTCCGGCCACATAGGCTACATAAAAGGGTATCGTTTGTCCCGGGGCCAAATCGAATGGCCCGAATGAAAGCAAGTACCGGGCATCAGTGCCGTCGGCAATATCCAAAGCGTTGACGGAAGGGGCCAGCCAACCGTCGGATGTATGATCGACCGCGGCAAAAAGCTGGTCATAATCAATTTCGGGATGACTCATTATATAATATTTATTGCGGTCACCCTCGGGAGTCCCAAGAAAACCGCCAAAATCGCGGAAAGGATCTTCGGTTGTGCCGGCCAGTCTTGGTCCCCAATCTATGTTCGGAACCACGTTTGAAGCCCACCAGTTAAATTTAATGCTGGATCGCTCGATTGGAGCATACAGAACCTTGACACCAGTGACACTTGGCAAAACATAATCATCAGGGCAACCTGTGTGATAATAGCGCAAACGCCCGTCGTTATCGGCAATCCAGGCGATATTGACGCTATCTTCGAAGCCGCATTCGGGCGGCGCGGTTGGAGAAGGGGCGGTTTGAAGGAATCCGCAAATGTCGTCTTGAGCCCCGGAGCTCGCGATTTCGCTTGCACCGACAACATCGGCATCGACATAAAAACCGACATGGGCTTTTTCGAGGTCGTTTGTACCTATGTTTTTGATGTGGTACTCCATAATCACAAAGTCATCGATTTCCGGATTTGACCAGGCATAACTTTTCTGGGTTATTTCGAGATTTAAGGGAATATGGGGACGGTTATCAGTCGGGTCTGCCGAAACATAAGCCGGGTCGGTCAGCGTGTCATAGTACACCGCGATGAAGTCCTGTTCTGACACGGCTTCGGCGCTATAAGGGCCATAAATAGAGCGATATATCATATCCCCGTTCGGGCAAGCATCGGGATATATTTCTTTGACCATTTGCCAGCCATCGAAACCCACTGATACCAGAGTGTCTTCGCCAACGATAGCACCAACCCACAACGTTCCCCCGAAGAGGTATTCATCGGTTGATCCCAGCGGATATTCGCATGATGGTGCCGGAAGGCCGGTCATGGGATCGATGGCCGGAATGCCCAGAAAGCCGGTTCCGAATTGGCCATTGTTGGCCACGCTAAGGCCGATGTTGCCGACATTGTGGACTCGCAGTGTCACACAGGGTGGATCATCGAGATTTTTGGACACATCGTCTTGCGTCCGGGATTGCTCGAACAGAGCTCTCCCGTGGGATGGCGCGGTACACAGCATGATAATGCCAAGGCACAGCGCCAAAACAGTCAGCGTACAGTTTTTTTTGAACATATCTCCCCCCGTAATAAAGGAATTATTTTGATTTACGCTGTTTAAATGACGCATAAGAATCCAAATTGCTTAATTCGGTTGCGATGCGAGATGTAATTATCAGATCAGTATTTCAAGATTAATATAAGGCCGAATGGCCGATTTGTCAGCACCAAAATGGTGAAAAATAAAAAAGCCGCCTGTTTCAAGGCGGCTTAAATTCCATAAATACTCTTCATGCGGCGGGTTTGTTTTTCTTTTTAATAGACGCCTTCATGACCTTTCCGGCTTTGAGGCAGGAGGTGCACACGCGGATGCGGCGGACGCTACCTTCAATATTGGCGCGGACGGTTTGCAGATTGGGATTCCAGCGGCGACGATTCAAATTATGGGCGTGTGAGATTCTGTTTCCAAACACCGGCGTCTTGCCGCATATTTCACACATTTTTGACATACTTTCTTAACCTCTTTTTCTCAAAGTCGCTTATTATAAACAATTTCGGCAGAAAATCAAGCGATTTTCGCGATTAAATTTCAGGAAAATGATCCTTTTTAGTTTCCTCATAAGCCTGATTTGCCCAATAGCAGGGTTTTCTTGACACCCTCGTTTAAAACCCGTATTTTTTACCTGTATTTTTTGAAAAGATAATATGGTGTCGGCTTTCTCTTCCCGATCTCGACGGGATACGGACGTCGACCTACTTATAAGATAATGACGTGAAAGAAGATAGAAAATTATGCTGGATTTGAAATTCATTCGTGAAAATCCCGACAAGGTCAAACAGGCCGTAGCCAATAAAAACGATGCGGCCGATATTGATAAAATTTTGGAGCTGGATACCCGTCGGCGCGAAATTATTGTCAAAGTCGAACAGCTCAAGGCCCAGCGCAACACCGTTTCGGAGCAGATCGCGCAGAAGAAAAGAAAGAAAGAAGACGCGACGGATGATATCGTGCGCATGAAGGCGGTCGGGCAGGAAATCGCCGAAATGGATAATAATCTGCGCTCGGTCAAGGAGGAACTCGATTATCATCTTTTGCGCGTTCCCAATATCCCGCACCAGTCGGTTCCGGTCGGGGCCGATGAAGAGAGCAATGTGACGGTCAGAGAGTGGGGCACGATTCCGGTCTTCGATTACAAGATCCAGCCACACTGGGAAATCGGTGAGAGACTGGGGCTTCTGGATCTTGCCCGGGCCGCCAAAATCACCGGTTCGGGATTCTATCTTTTAAAGGGTATCGGGGCGCGGTTGCAGAGGGCGTTGATTCAGTATATGCTGGATACGCATGTAAAAGACGGTTTTGTCGAAATCGCGCCGCCATTTCTGGCCAACACCGATACCATGACCGGCACCGGCCAGTTGCCCAAGATGGCCGAGGATATGTATAAGCTGGCCGATGAACCGCTGTATCTTATTCCAACGGCAGAAGTTCCCGTGACCAATATTTTCCGGGATGAAATTCTCGAAGAAGCCCAGTTGCCGATGAAATTTGTCGCCTACACGCCCTGTTTTCGAAGGGAGGCCGGAGCGGCCGGCAAAGATACGCGGGGGCTTTTGCGCCTGCACCAGTTCGAGAAAGTCGAGATGGTCAAAATCGTTCATCCCGATGATTCGTATAATGAATTGGAAACGCTCCTTAATCAGGCGGAAAAAATAATGCAAGGGTTGAATATTCCTTACCGTGTGAGAACGCTGGCGACCGGTGATTTGTCGTTTGCGGCGGCCAAATGTTATGATATCGAGATCTGGTCGGCCGGAGTGGAGAAGTATCTGGAGATTTCCTCGGTTTCCAATTTCGAGGATTTTCAGGCGCGCCGTATGAACACCCGTTTCCGAGACAAGGACGGCAAGGTGCGTTTCGTGCATACATTAAATGGCTCGGGGACAGCCCTGGCCCGCCTGATCCCGGCCGTGCTGGAAAACAACCAGACCGAGTATGGAACGATACTGATTCCGGAGGCGATCCGCGGCTATATGGGGGGCATGGCGGAAATTACCGATCGTGGGTAATTTATACAGCATACGGCATTCGTTCGGAGGAACGACTTTTTTCAAGCTCTTTCTGATTCTTGGATTGATCATCATTTCATGCGTTTTTATTTATTACACGGTTGACGTAATCGGGCAACTTAAGGCCGAGGCGGAACGGTCGGTTCGGTCCTATGTCAAACTGTGGCAGTTGGCCGCCAGTGAAAATACATCGAGCGGCGAAGTCCAGATTATTTTCGAGGAAGTCATCACCAAGGCCAGTTTCCCGGTTATTATCGCCGACACCGACGGGAATCCCGTTTTCTGGCGCAATATACCCGATATAGCCGATAATGATCCCGACCCGACCGTGCATGTGAAAATCAGAAAACTGGCCGAAGAAATGAAAAAAGCCAACGGCCAGATCCCACTGTCATTCGGCGACCGGGTTATTTCGTATTTTTATTACGGAGACTCAAAAGTAATTCGTCAGCTTAAGTGGATGCCTTTTGTCGAGCTGGGTCTGGTCGGAGCGTTTATCCTGGTTGGTTTCATCGGATTTCAGAATATTCGCCGCTCCGAAGAACGCCATATCTGGGTGGGTATGGCCAAAGAGACGGCGCATCAGCTGGGCACGCCCATTTCTTCTCTTCTGGGTTGGTTGGAGCTTTTGGGCCACAAGGAGGATGATGGCAGGGCGGAACTGTCGGGCAGGAAACTCGATTACAAAGAAATTTTCGGACAGATGTCCACCGACGTTGATCGTCTACAACGGGTCGCCAACCGTTTTGGACAAATTGGTTCGCTGCCGGAGCTTAAAGACGGCGACCTTAATGAGCTTCTGATGGTAACGGCAGAATATTTTCGGCGGCGTCTGCCGTTTGACGGCAATGGCATGGAAATAGTTTGCAGTTTTAATCCTCTACCGCAAGTACCTCTTAACGGGCAGCTGATCACTTGGGCGGTGGAAAACCTGATTAAAAATGCATTACAGGCGGTTGATCCTCAAAACGGGCGAATCGAGATATTTTCCGGGCCGTCACGGGATGAACGTTTCGTTGTCGTCGAGATAATCGATAATGGGAAAGGAATATTGCCGGGTACGGCGCGTAAATTATTCCGGCCCGGATTTACGACCAAGAAACGGGGCTGGGGGCTGGGACTGACGCTGGCGAGGAGAATTGTCGAGGAGTACCATCGCGGCCGGTTGACGCTTCTGCGGTCCCGACTCGGTGAAACCGTCTTTCAAATCGTTTTGCCGGTCAGCAGGACCGACCGCGTGAAGCGCAATAAAATATACAATACCCCGCAGCCGCGCGGCCTATTGTGACAGGGTGGAATGTTATAATGGATAAAAAAAGAATACTCTGGGTTGACGACGAAATCGATTCTCTCAAACCGCATATATTATTTTTGGAGCAAAAGGGTTTTATTGTCATGACGGCCGTATCCGGCGATGACGCCGTGAACAAGGTTGGGTCCGAGGCGATTGATCTGGTATTGCTCGATGAAATGATGCCGGGCAAGGACGGTTTGACGACGCTGGAAGAAATCAAGGATTTGCGGCCGCATCTTCCGGTGGTGATGGTGACGAAATCCGAGGAAGAGTCGCTCATGGAGGAAGCCATCGGGCAGAAAATCGATGATTATCTGACCAAGCCGGTTAATCCGTCGCAGGTGTTGATGGTGGCGAAGCGGCAACTGGAGCAGAAGCGGATTGTCTCGGCGACGCAGATGAAGCGTTATATCACTGACATCAACCGTTTTAATCAGAAGCTTTACGGGGCCATAACGCCCGAAGACTGGCTGGAAGCGGGGCGGCTTATCGCGTCCTGGGATCTGGAGCTCGATGAACATCCCGACCCGGGGCTGGCGGAAACGCATGCCGGAACGCGCCGGGAGTGGAACACGGAATTCACGAAATATCTGCAGAAAAGCTATTTGTCATGGATAAATTCGCAGAATCGTCCGACCATGTCACCGGACTTACTCGACAAGTATATAATTCCGCCTCTTAAATCGGGCAAAAAAGTGTTGCTGGTAGTCGTGGACTGCATGCGGCTGGACCAATGGCTGACCATTGAATCGCTGGTTGCCGATTATTTCGATATCCAGCGAGAAATGTATTTTTCGATACTGCCGACGGCCACGCCGTTTGCCCGTAATGCCATTTTCGCCGGGATGTTTCCCGATGAAATCGCGCGGATATATCCCGATCACTGGCAAAATGTGGATGAGGGTTCGTTGAACCGGAACGAAGACCGCTATCTGGTCGACCAGTTAAGGCGCAAGGGAATCAAGAGCGCCGAATCGTTGCGCTATGAAAAAATTTATGACAACACCGAGGGCGAAGCTCTGGCCAAACGGGCCGCCGATTATTTTCAAAGCCAGGTGGTGGCCTTTGTCTTTAACTTTCTCGATATTCTGGCGCATGGCCGGTCTACCAATGTAATTTTGAAGGAGATAGCCGGTAGTGAGGCCGCCTTCCGCTCGCTCATGCGGAGCTGGTTTGTCCATTCGCCGCTGTTTTCAATCCTGAAATCATTTGCGGCCAAAGGATACACGGTTATTGTCACGTCGGACCACGGGTCGGTGCTGTGCTCGCGGGGGACGATCGCTCACGGCAAGAAAGACACCTCGACCAACCTCCGCTACAAATACGGCGACAATCTCAACTGTGACCCCAAGGACGCTTTTCTCATAAAAAAACCGGAGGAATATCACCTTCCCAAATTCAGCCTGGCCACGACCTATATCATCGCCAAAGAGGATTTTTATTTCGTTTATCCCAATAAATACAACGAATACGTCCGGCAGTTCCAGAATTCTTTCCAGCACGGCGGTATCTCCATCGAGGAACTGGTCGTGCCGGTAGCGGTTCTGACACCGCGGTGATTGTATGTTTCGCGACAGCCGGATAGTACATTCCGCATCCGAAGAGGAGACGCTCGCCATCGGTGAAACTCTGGCCGGGAGCCTGATCGAGGGCGACGTTGTCGTTCTGACCGGGCCGCTGGGCGCTGGTAAAACGGTTCTGATCAAAGGCCTGGCCCACGGTTTGGGTATTGCCGATATGACCGTCAAATCACCGTCGTACACCCTTGTCAATGAGTATCGCGGCCGGATGACTTTGTTTCATTTCGACTTGTACCGCATGAATGACCCGGAAGAGCTGTACCATATCGGCTGGAGTGATTATCTTTTGCGCGACGGCATCGTCGTGGTGGAATGGGGCGAAAAGGCCGATGGCCTTCTCCCGGAGCATGTTATCCGGGTCGAAATAACGATCGTGTCCGAAACCGAACGAGACATAGATATCAGGTTCACACCATGACGACGTCGGACAAATACTCCAATATACTGGCTATCGACAGCTCCGGATCAACGCTGCGCGTCGGTGTGTCTTGCGGTGATGTTTTTTCAGAGTGCATCAATGTCGATCGCTTTCGTCATGCCGAATTCGTTTTTAATTTGATCGAAAAGGCGCTCAAGGAAAGCGGTTTGCGAAAAACCGATCTTGACGGTCTGGTTGTTTCGACGGGGCCGGGTTCGTTTACCGGGCTCCGGGTCGGACTGGCGGCCGCCAAGGGACTGGCGTTGGCGCTGAGTTTGCCGCTGGTCGGCATCCCGGCATACAGCGCCATTGCCGGACCGCTTTTTGCCGCGTGGGGAAGGGCTTTGATTTTGATTCCCTCCGGCCGCGGAGAATACTATGTTTATGAAGCATCGGATGGGGCGTTTGATGTCAACAGTATTGCCGTCAGAAAGTCGGAAGAAATAGCGGCGCTGTCTGAAACCATCCCGGCGTTTTTGACCGATCCGGATATCAAGGACTCCCGTCTGAAAAATATTAACCAAATCGCCCCGGATGGATTTGTTATATCGACCATGCTGTACATCACAGCCGCCCGCAAGCGGCTAATTGAATGCGGGGGGGATGATATCGACAGACTGGTGCCGCTATATGTTCAAACTTTCCCGGTCAAAGCCAGGAAGTGACGTATGTCAGCGAAATGGTCTGAAATAAAAATCCGGCCCATGACCGGTGCCGACCTTGATGCCGTGACGCTGATGGAGCAAAGGATATTCCCCGATGCGTGGCCGAGGGAGGCTTTCGAGCAGGATGTCGATTCAATCAATAGCGGATTCATTCTGGCCGAAAGTGACGGCGTATTATGTGGTTACGCGGGATATTTGATGGGCGGCGGAGAGGCGCAGTTGATCAATATCGCGGTCGCCCCGGAATATCGCGGAAAATCTATTGCGAAAACATTATTAAAGCATATCTTAGAAATCGCCCAAAAGGCCGATTGCGAGAACCTGTTCCTTGAAGTCCGTCCATCCAATAAGGCGGCCATTGGCTTATACAGGAGTTTCGGCTTTTTGGATTTATATTGTCGGCCTGATTATTATCATTCGCCGACTGAAGACGCTCTGGTGATGGTGAAAAACCTGCGGGAAAGCTGAATTTTGCCATGGATTGGTTCAAAAAAACAAAAACCGGATTAAGCGCTCAAGCCAAGAAAGATATCCCGGACGGCCTTTGGACCAAATGTCCCGAGTGCAGCGAGGTGATATATACCAAACAATTGGAAGCCCGGTTGTGGGTCTGTCCCGAATGCCGCTATCATTTCCGAATCACGTCGGGCAAGTATATCAGTTTTCTTCTCGATGACGGCCGGCTTGAAGAGTATGATGCGAATCTGGTTTCAAAAGACCCGCTACGCTTCAAGGATTCCAAAAAGTACCCCGACCGTATTCGCGGCGCCATAGAGAAATCCGGACTTAATGATGCCGTCATTTGCGGTATTGGCAAAATCAAGGGCGTCGAAATATCTTTCGCCATTATGGATTTTTCATTTATCGGAGGTTCGATGGGTTCGGTCGTGGGGGAAAAAATCGCCCGGGCTATCGAACGGGCGATCGACCGTGGAATTCCTTTGATAATAGTATCCTGCTCCGGCGGGGCACGGATGCAGGAAAGTATTTTATCCCTGATGCAGATGGCGAAAACCTCGGCCCTGCTGGCCAAGCTGGCCGAAAAGCGATTGCCGTATATTTCCGTGCTGACCAATCCGACCACGGCCGGTGTTATGGCATCCTATGCCTCTCTGGGGGATTTGATCATTGCCGAACCCAAGGCTCTCCTCGGCTTCGCCGGTCCGAGGGTCATTCAACAAACCATCGGGCAGGACCTCCCACCCGGATTCCAGTCTTCGGAATTCTTCAAGGAGAAAGGTTTCCTCGACAAGATTGTCGAACGGAGTGAACTGCGCGATACGTTGGCGCTGCTGCTCGAATACACTAACCACAGGTAAATATGTCTCCCAAGGTAAGCGCTTATAATGACGCCCTGGATTTTATATTGGCCCGGGAGCATTTCGGCATTAAACTTGGTTTGGAGAATATTTCCAATTTTCTCGAAGCCATCGGGCGGCCGCAGGATAAATTTCCATCGGTGCATATCGCCGGGACCAACGGCAAAGGCTCGACCGCTTCATATATCGATGCTATCGTGCGCGAGGCCGGTTATAAAAGTGGAATATTCACGTCGCCGCATCTGGTCGATTTCCGCGAGCGCATCAGGGTCAACGGTGAGAAAATATCCACGCGTTTTATAACCGAGTTCGTCAGGAAACACCGGGAGGTTATAGAAAATCACCAAATAACCTTTTTCGAAGTATGCACGGCGCTGGCGTTTTGCTATTTTGCCCATAAAAAGGTCGATTTGGGTGTCATTGAAGTCGGCTTGGGGGGACGGCTCGACGCCACCAATACTATCAAACCGCTGGTTTCGGTCATCACGGATATATCATATGACCATACAAATCTTCTGGGGGAAACCCTGGATAAAATAGCCTGGGAAAAGGCGGGGATAATCAAACCGGGGGTACCGGTCCATATCGGTCTGTTACCGGCTTTAGCCAGGAAGACGGTGCGTAAGGTCTGTCGGGAGCGCCGAGCCCCGTTCGACGGTCTGAACACCGGGGATTTTTCGATGAACGGCAAACCGTTCGGGTTTAATTTCCATGACGATAATTTCATTCGGGGAACTCTCAACCTGCAGTCGTCGTTGCCGGGCCGGCACCAGATAAAAAACGCGGCCCTGGCGGTGCAGGTGTGCCGGTATATTGCCCAAAACGGCTTTAAGATTGATAAGACGGCGATCAAGAGAGGGCTCAAGAAAACTTGCTGGCCGGCGCGCTTCGAAATAATTCGGAAACAGGGCAAGCCGATAGTGGTCCTCGATGTCGGTCATAACCCGGCCGGGGTCAAGGCTACGGTGGAGACTTTCCGTGACGTGTTTCCCGGGCGCAAGGCGCATCTGGTGATGGGTTTCGTTCGCTACAAAAATCTCAAGGGAATTGTCGCCACTCTCGAAAAAATCGCGCTTTCGGCGAAGGTGTGCCAGCTTAAGACGTACCGAAGCACCCCCCCCGAAGAAATTGCCTCGCATTTCAGCGGCAAGGTCCCCGTGGAAATATCCGAATCACTGGCCGTTTCGGCCCGCAAGGTCATACAAAACGCACAATCTGACGATATCGTCCTTATCTGCGGCTCCCATTTTGCCGTGGGCGAATTTATGGCGGAGATGAACGATATTTTATGACCAAGAAGAAAAGTACAAATAATTCCCCCAAAGAAACCATCGCCAAACTCAAACGTCAATCCGAAAAACGGCTGGCCGATCTGACCCAGGCCAACCGTCAGCTAAAAAGAAAGATATTCGACCTTTACACCGTTTTTGAATTGAGCCGCAATTTCAACGCCGTTTTGAATTTCAGTACTCTGCTGGATTCATTCGTCCTGACATCGCTGGGGCAGATGGGGTCGGCCAAGGCCGCTTTGTATCTTCCTCCGGCACCGGGTCAGGCCGCGTTTAAAATGGTCCGGATGAAAGGTCCGGCGCCGTTTCCGGCCGAAGAGATCATAATTGATCCGCTGAAGAGCTTTGGGAAATATATCACGGCACTCAACCGACCCATTCCCGTACCGGAAATACGCGATAAGTTCAAAACCGAGGAAGCCCGTGCCTTCGAGGAATTCTTTCCCAACGGTCTGATTGTGCCCTTAATATTTCAGAGCAAACTGGGGGGGATCCTGGTCATAGCCAGAAAGGAATCGGGGCAGAACTATCAGCCCGATGATATCGAGTTTTTATCGATACTGGCCAGCCAGACCGCCGTCTCCATTGAAAATGCCCGGTTGTTCGAGTCGGAGAAAGAGGCTCTCGAAAAGCTTCGCGAAGCCCAGCAACTGCTGGTGCAATCGGAACGTCTGGCCGCGCTGGGTCAACTTTCGGCCCGAATCGCCCATGAAGTCAACAATCCTCTGGGCATAATAAAAAACTATTTGCATCTGGCCTCCCGCGAATGCGAGAAAAGCGGTGTGGCTCCCAAAGCCGGTGAATATATAGTTGTCATCCGGCAGGAAATCGACCGGATCGCGCAGATTGTAAGGCAACTGCTCGATTTCCACCGTCCCAAGGCCACGCGTTTTCTGGAAACCGATTTGCACCACGTTATCCGTGAAGTGGCCGCCCTGTTGAGTCATCAACTCGAAAACGCCGGAATAAACCTGGTTGTTGAAGCCGAAGACAACATACCATTAATTATGGCCTGGCCGGAAGGCCTTAAGCAGGTGTTCCTGAACATTCTTTTGAATGCCAAGGATGCCATTAAGTCCGACGGAGAGGTTTGTATCCGCTTTTTGGCCCGTGAACACAGTGTTATGATTTCTATCGAGGATACCGGCCCCGGCATCGACGAAAAGAATATTCCCCACATTTTCGAGCCGTTTTTCACGACCAAGGAAGGCGGCGGGGGGACCGGGCTGGGTCTGTCGGTTTGCTATGGCATAATAACCAATCATGGCGGCACGATCAGTTTTCGTAATACAAAAAAAGGCGGGTGTTTTGACATCGAATTGCCGATAGAACAGGAAGAAATTGAATATGACTGGGGAATCTGAAAAAATACTGGTTGTCGACGACGAAGAGCGGATGTGTCATTCGCTGTATGAGTTATTGACCGCCGACGGATATGACGTGACAACGGCACAGTCCGGCAAGGCGGCCATTGAGCTTATTCGCGAAAAGCAGTTTTCCCTGGTACTGACCGATATTAAAATGCCCGAAATCGGAGGCATGGATATTCTTCGGGCCGCGCGCGATGTTGACCCGGAGATCATAGTCATCCTCATGACCGGTTATGCCTCGCTGGAGACATCGCTGGAGGCCATAAAAAGCGGGGCTTTTGAATATCTCTTGAAACCGGTCGAGTTTACCCAGCTAGAGATTTCGGTCGAGCGCGGGCTTGAAAAGCGTAAAGCCTCGCTGGCCCGCAAAAAGCTCCTGAATGACCTTCAGGTGGCCAACCTGAATCTGTATAACCGTCTGGAAGAGATAAATGCCCTTTACGAGGCGGCGACATCCATCGGTTCCTCATATAATATCCGCGAATTGCTCAATAAAATTTTGAAACTGGCGGCGTCGGTCACCCAGTCGGACCTCGGCTCAATTATGCTGGTCGATCCCACGGGACAATATCTAACCATCGAGGCCTATATCGGTCTGGAACCGGAAATCGCCGCGACAGTCAAGCTTCCGATCGGGTCGTCCATCGCCGGATATGTCGCGCAACACGGAGAGCCGATTATTATATCGGACGTGGAAAGAGACGAGCGCTTCCAGCGTATCAACAAAGAGCGTTACAGTTCCTCATCGCTATTGTCGGTACCTTTGAAGGTCACCAATGATATCCTGGGGGTCATCAATATGGCCAATCGCAAGGACGGCTCCCGGTTCGATGATCATGATTTGAAACTGCTGACGACTTTCGCCTCGCAGGCGGCCATATCCATAAATGACGCCCGTCTATTCGAGAACAATAAACGCAAACTCAAAGAGTTTTCGATTTTGTTTGAAATGTCCAATCAATTGTCGCGAGTAGGTTCGGTTTCGGCCATGCGCAATGTCGTGTTCGAGAACATGAAAAAACTTTTACCGATTGATTTTGCCCTCTGGTTCGAATGGCGACCGATGCACAAGAGTCTGCGTCCGGTCGGCGTCACGGGAACTGATATCCCGTTGACCGAAAGCGGCTCGATTAATCTGGAAATGGTCAAAGGCGAGGATTTGAATCTGGAAAATATCGATCTGTCACTGGTCGACGTCAACGATACGAAGGCGCTTTCGAAATATATCGCCTCCCAGATCGATTCCTATTCACTGTATCCCAAGACGACCGATAAATTCACGGCCCTGTCGGTTATGCAGGAAGGAGAGCTAAGATATATTTTCTGCATCGACAGCACCGATGGCGGGCGGTTCACAGATCAGGATATATCGCTGGTCAAGCTCATGGTGGCACAGGCGACCGGGTTTTATGAGCGCGAAAAAGCCCTTCTCAACGCCACCCGGCTTCTAACCATGGGGAACATGATTTCCGAGATATCGCATGACTTACGCAAGCCCCTGACCAATATCAAGGGCTGGATTCAAATTCTTGGGGAAAAATGGCCGGAGGTAAGCGCGGATGCGCAATTCTTTCATATGGCCGAAGAGGAAATTCAGCGGCTCAACGAACTGGTCAAAGAGCTGGTCGATTTTTCCAAACCGCAAAAATACGAAACCGAATTGCGCGATATCCGGTCGGTTATACGGCGGGCCGCCGAACTTATCAAACCCGATATGCGTAAAAAGAACGTTAGCTTTAAGGAGCAATTCGAGGATTGCAACTGGGAAATACCGATCAATAAAAACCAGATTCTGGAGGTCTTTCTGAATCTGTTTTTGAATGCCATCGATGCCATTAGCGACAGCGGCGAAATTGCCGTCACGGGCAAGGTCGACCGCCCCGATTTCAAGAAAACCGATTTTCTGGCGGTGACGGTTTCTGACACAGGCAAGGGAATAAAAAAGGAAAACCTTTCACGCATATTCGACCGTTATTATACGACCAAAGAGACGGGTACCGGTTTAGGGCTGGCTGTGGTGGAACGAATTATAACCGCCCATGGGGGGACGCTGGCGGTTCGGTCTGAAGAAGGAAAGGGCACCAGCTTTACGTTATATTTTCCAATTTAAAAAACTGCAATTCATTGCAAAATAATGGCATAAAATTTACAAATCGGCTTGATTTTTCACACATAATGACGATAATTATATAAGATTTGGCTGATATGAAAAAAGATAAGACAAAAATTCTGGTTATTGACGACGACCCCAAAGTTTCATGGATTCTATCCGAGGGTTTGTCGTCGAAGTATGAAATAACCTCGGCCCGTGATGGGATCGAAGGCATCCAGATGGTATCGACCGAAAAGCCGGATTTAATTCTACTGGATATAAAAATGCCGGGAATGACCGGACTTGAAGTGCTGGAAAAGTTGGGACGTCTTGAGGACCGCCCGGAAGTTATCATGTTATCGGGCCATGGGGAGACAAAAAACATTGTCGAGTCCATACATCTGGGGGCCGCTGAATTTATCAATAAGCCGTTCGATGTCAAAGAAGTCGAACTTCATATACAAACCATTCTTGAGAAAACCAAACTTAAGGATGAGGTCAAAACGCTCAAAACCGAGCTGAAGACGCGCAACACCTATGAGAAATTCATCGGTGATTCGCCCAAGATGGTCAAGGTAAAAGAGATTATTGAACAGGTGGCCGATTCAGAATTGTCGGTATTGATTCGCGGGGAATCGGGCACCGGCAAGGAAATCGTGGCACGCATGCTCCATGCCATGTCGGGCCGCTCGGATCAACCATTCACCAAGGTGAATTGCGCCGCCATTCCGCGCGATTTGCTCGAAGCCGAACTTTTCGGTTACGAAAAAGGCGCCTTTACCGGGGCGCATAAAACCAAGCCGGGTCGCTTTGAGGTAGCCAACAAGGGTTCGATATTTCTCGATGAAATCGGCGATATGCCGCTGGAATTGCAGTCGAAACTGCTTCAGGTCCTGGAACAGCAGGAGTTTGTCCGGGTTGGAGGGATTACCAATATCCACGTGGATGTGCGAATCATTTGCGCCACTAATAAGAATCTCGACGAAGCCATCGTGCGCAACGAATTTAGGGACGACCTGTTTTATCGACTCAACGAAATTACCATAACCTTGCCGCCACTTCGAGAGCGCAAGGAAGATGTCTCCTTGTTGATTACGCATTTCATTGATAAATATAATCAGCTCTATCAGAAGCAGGCGCCGCCGCTTTCGACCGAGACCATGGCCAATTTGGTCGCCTTCAGCTGGCCGGGCAATGTCCGTCAGCTGGAAAACCTGATAAAACAGATAGTTGTGCGCGGCGATGAATCCATAGCCGAGGATTTATCGGCCGGGACGCCGGCTTATGCCGCCAGAGTTGCCGCCAATAATGCAGGCGACTATGATGATGATCCCGATTTGGCCGGAACATATTCATTAAAGAAACGGGTCGGAGCGGCTATTTCACGGGAAGAGAAACGGTTAATAAGAGAAGTCTTGAATAATGTTAACTGGAACCGCCGTAAAGCCGCCGATATTCTCGAAATAAGTTATCGCTCACTTTTATATAAGATTAAAGACTATAATCTTAATTCTACCAAATAAAAACCTGTACGCATTATGCATTATAAAGCGTGCATGAGCATGCACTCATTGCGCACCGCAATGCATCACAGATGTTGATAACTTATCCACACTCTATTTGGCAACTTTGTGAAAGAAAATAGCTTAAGTCGCTAACAGGCCATCTTACAGCAGTTGCGGCTCATATAATGGATAATACCGCCCATTATTTGAATATATCGACTGACATTTATTAAATGGAACAGAAATTGCTTATATCAGGGTTGTATAATTATATGATTTAACTGCGATTTGCGTAATTTTTGGTAAACACGACCGAGTATAAAATGTCAGCTATGATCGAACATGATTTTTCCTCACGAATCAGCTATGAATTAAAAAGGGCGGAGCGTTACCGTATATTCCTCTCATTATTGATTTTTAATCTTGGTCCGATCATAGACCGTGGCGGCAGCGCCGGAATTACGGAGAATAATGTCCGGGAACGATTTTTATCCGATATTCGATCTTTTATCAGCAATACTATTCGAGAAATTGACGCCGTATCCAATTCCGACGGTATAAAAGTCGGGCTGTTACTGCCGGAAACATCGCGGCAGGGGGCCGAGGCTACGGCCAGACGGCTCGGGCGAGAAATCATCGGTTTTTGCAAAGAATATTTTCCACAGACTGATGATCATTTCATCCCGGTTGAAATTTCTTCGTATCCCGATGCCGCCGGGGCTCGCTCGATTCAGGATTATATTGACGACTTCAATTCCGGCAATTAACCGACCGCAGTTATTTGAAAAAAATGCCGCTGAAACCAGCGGCCTTTTGTTTTATAGGGGTCCGGATTACCAGCCCATTAATTGTTCCAAATTTGTATTGAGTTTTTCGACCCGGTCTTCGATGTCGGCTTTGCGCAGTCGTTCTTTTTCAACGACATCATCGGGTGCGTTTTTCAAAAAGTCGGCGTTGGCCAGTTTCTTGGACAGGTTTTCCAGGTGTCCTTTGAGGTTTTTGAGTTCTTTTTCCAGCCGGGATTTTTCGGACTCGATATCGATTAATCCTTCCAGCGGAATAAATATTTCCGCGCCGGAAATCACGGCGGAGGCGGACAATCCGGGTTTTTTAATATTGGCGCCGATATGTAATTTTTCAATTTTGGCCAGTGACCGGAAATAATCCTGATAGCTTTTCAACACGTCGGCCAGTTTTGCATCGGCCACCCGGATAAACAAATCGGAGCGTTTGCCCGGCGGGATATTCATCTCGGCCCGGACCGAGCGGACGGCATTGACCACGGCCTGGATCGATTCCAGCGAGTTTTCCAGAGAATCATCTTTGTAGCGCGCCAGCTCCTGCGGCCAGGGGCCGTAAAACAGGGTCTCCGGATTCGACGGGAAATGTTGTCTCAAATCGGAGTTGATTTCCTCGGTCACAAACGGGATGAACGGTTGAAGCAGTTTTAAAATTTTATCGAGCGTGTACACGGCCACTTTAAGCGAGGTATCTCGAATCGGCAGGTCCGGGCTGTCCGGTTTGATCAGTTCCACATACCACGAGCAGTAGTCATTCCAGACGAAGCTGTAGAGCGCTTTGGCCGCGGCCGACAGGCGGTACTCGGCAAAATTGCGGTTGACGGTCGCGATGGTATTGTTCAGCCGTGATAGTATCCAGCGGTCCACCAGTATCAGATCGTCGTCCTTGAAATCGTCATAGTCGAATTTCTGCTCACCAAGGCGCATCATGACAAAGCGCGACACCTGGTACAACTTATTGACAAAATTGCGACCGTTCTCGAAAGTATTTTTGGAAATCCATGGATCCTGACCGTCGGGCGTGGCCAAAAGCAAGCTGTAGCGCAGGGCATCGGCGCCGTGTTTTTCGATAATTTCCAGCGGATCGATGCCATTGCCCAGCGATTTGGACATTTTAATGCCGTTGGCGTCGCGCACGATGCCGTGGATATAGACGTCGGTAAACGGCAATTCGCCCATGAATTCATAACCGGCCATAACCATGCGGGCCACCCAGAGGAAAATGATTTCGTGGGCTGTCACCAGCACGTTGGTCGGATAGAATTTTTTTAGCATCGGGTCGTTTTTATCCGGCCAGCCGAAAGTCGAAAACGGCCACAGCCATGACGAAAACCAGGTATCGAGGACGTCTTCGTCCTGATAGATTTTATTTTCGCCGCATTTGGTGCATTTTTCGGGCATTTCCCTCGCGACCATCAGCTCGCCGCAGTTTTCGCAGTAGTACACCGGGATACGGTGGCCCCACCAGAGCTGACGCGAGATGCACCAGTCGCGGATGTTTTCCATCCAGTGCAGATAGGTCTTGGACCAGTGGTCGGGGTGGAAGCGAAGTTTGCCGCTTTTAACCGCTTCGATGGCCGGTTTGGCCAGCGGGGCCATGCGCACAAACCATTGTTCCGACAGGTACGGTTCGATTTCTTTATGGCAACGATAGCAGGTCCCGACGGCGAGGTCGTACTTCTCGATTTTTTCCAGATGGCCTTTTTGTTCCAGTTCGGCCACCAGTTTTTTGCGGGCCTCATAGCGGTCCAAACCCTTGAATTTCCCGGCTTCGGCGTTGAGGGTGCCGTCGATGTTGAGGATGTTTATCTCCTGCAAATCATGGCGCAGACCGATTTCGAAGTCGTTGGGGTCGTGGGCCGGGGTTACTTTAACCACGCCGGTACCGAATTCAGGGTTGACATAATTGTCGGCAATGATGGGCAGTTCGCGTTCGAGAACCGGCAGAATGGCGGTTTTTCCGACGTATTTTTTGTACCTGGTGTCTTTGGGATTGACGGCCAGCGCAGTGTCGCCAAGCATGGTTTCCGGGCGGGTGGTGGCGACCGTCAAAAATTCATCGGAGCCTTTTATTTTGTATTTGATGTACCATAAATGGCCGTCTTTGTCGACGTGTTCGACTTCATCATCGGAGATGGATGTCAGGCATGAGGGGCACCAGTTGACGATGCGATGGCCGCGGTAAATCAGATCTTTTTCGTAGAGGTGGATGAAAACGTCGCGGACGGCGTTGCACATGGACTCATCGATGGTGAACCGGGTGCGGTCCCAGTCGGCGGAACATCCCAATTTTTTAAGCTGACCCAGAATTATTTCTTTGTTGCGATAGGCCCATTTGGCGGTGCGTTCGTGGAATTTCTCGCGACCCAGTTCGCGGCGGGTGGTGCCTTCGGCGGCCAATTGTTTTTCGACCACGACCTGCGTGGCGATACCGGCGTGGTCGGCCCCCGGAAGCCATTCGCCCTCGAAGCCGTTCATGCGTTTCTGACGGATCAGTATATCCTGTATGGAATTATTCAGGGCATGACCGAGGTGCAGAATGTCGGTGACATTCGGCGGCGGGATGACAATCGAGTAAGCTTTTTTCGGGCTTTGCGGGTCGCCTTTGAAATACCCGGCGGCCAACCACTTTTCATAAAGCCTGTCCTCGACCGCCTTGGGGTCATAGGCCTTGCCTTTTGATTTTGTCTTATCCGGTGTCGTCATTGTTTAATACCATATATCCAGTTTCGTATAAACCTTGGATTATACCTAAAATTTACCGTTTGTCAAGTTGACGGCGGGCCAAAAAGGCGCAATATTGTCGTTGAGCCTTTATAATAAGGATAAATATCGTCAAAATGTTGCGAGACAAGAGGAAAAAATAGAATATGTTCGATAACCTTACGCCGTTTATGAAGTTACGGCATATCATGGCCACCCTGCGCTCGCCCGGCGGGTGTAACTGGGACAAGAAACAGACGCACAAGAGCCTTCTGCCGTATCTGGTCGAAGAAACATACGAAGTAGTCGAAGCCATTGAAAATGAATCGCCGGAGGATTTAAAAGAAGAGCTGGGCGACCTGATGTGCCAGATTGCTTTCCATGCGCAGATCGCCGAAGAACACGGCCAGTTTAATTTCGATGACGCGCTGGAATCGATCAACGCCAAATTGATTCACCGCCATCCCCATGTGTTCGGCGAAAAGAAAGATCTCAATCCGCAGGAAGTCCGCGACCAGTGGGAGAAAATCAAGGTCGAATCGGGGGAGAAAAAGTCGGTCATCAACGGCATCCCCAAATCGGCGCCGGCGCTGGTGAAGGCGTTCCGGTTCGGCGAGAAGGCCGGGGGGGTCGGGTTCGACTGGAAAGAGGCGTCCGATGTGCTCGCCAAAATCAAGGAAGAGATTAGCGAGATCGAGCATGAGTTGAAAAACGGCGGCAAGAGCGAACTCGAAGACGAAATCGGCGACGTGCTGTTTGCGGTGTCCTCGCTGGCGCGCAAGCTGGATATTAACCCGGAGCAGGCGCTGAATGGTACGCTGGCCAAATTCCAAAAGCGGTTTAATTATATCGAGCAGAAAGTCCGCGAATCGGGCCGTCCGTTTGATTCGTTCACGCTGGACGAACTTGAATCCTGGTGGCAGGAAGCAAAGGGGGATTGAGGATGTTCGGGGATGATAGATAATAAAAGTAAGTATGTAATTAAAATAGGCGAAAATGGGCTTTTGGGGATAAACCAAAGTCAAGTGCCACTATTTTTAAGTAAATTCCAATTAGATAAACCTTTGCCCAAAAGAGTTCATGAGCTTCTAATCGGTTATGTATTATTGCAATTTGTTGAAAAACATCAGAAGGAAGAAGCCATAATAGGTTTCCCAGCGGCAGAAGATTGGGAACACAAATGTCAAGCTGGTCGTACAACTCTGGATTATATAATGGAGCATCCAAGTGGTATTATTAGTGATAAAGATGTGGATGTTATGATCTCTAGCGCGGGAATGATTACAAAGTATCAGATTACGAGGTTCGTTTATCCAAGAGGCAGACGGCCAGACCGCAATTTGGCTGAGTTAATAGTGAAGAAATGCAAACAACAGCAAACGGATAGATCACTAAATCTGGTTGTGAGTATTGAGCAGAGTCCACATATAATTATTGAAGATTTTCTAGCTCATATTGAAGGGTTAAAGGTCCCTTATGGAACGATAGTCTTGCTTCAAAAAGCATCAAATAAGCGAGGCCATTTTCGCTTATTCCAACTTTTTCCTAAGGTAATTATAGGGAAAGATATTCAAACAAACCTTCCGGTTTAATTAACGTAGAATAAAACCCGAGTGAAGCGCAGTGGCCGGTCGCCCACGGCTTGCCGTGGGAATGTTCGTTGGCCGGTCGCCCACGGCTTGCCGTGGGAATGTTCGTTGGCCGGGGTGGCCCGCCCTTCAGGGCGCGTTTATTTTGGTCTTTGCTTTTTGGCATAGCAGCTTGGCAGAACCGCTTCGCTTCGCTTGGGTTCTGCCCTACGTCGACTACAAGAAAATCAGGATAAGAACTGGATTCCGGGTCAAGCCCGGAATGACATTATAGTGGGGCGGAATGACATTATAGTGGGGCGGAATGACATTATAATGGGGCGGAATGGCATTATAATGGGGTGGAATGGCATTTAATGAGGGGGAGTGATATTTATGGGGCGGGCGGTGGGGCACTCAAGCTTGGGTTCTGCCCTACGTCGACTACAAGAAAATCAAACTAAGACCTGGATTCCGGGTCAATCCCGGAATGACATTCAATGGGGCGGAATGGCATTATAATGGGGCGGAATGACATTTAATGGGGCGGAATGACATTTAATGGAGCGACATGACATTATAATGGGCTGGAATGACATTTTATGGTCATGGGCATAATATTGATGGATAAAGTCATGACGCATGCCGTCATCATATTAATATCTTCGCGGTAAATTTCGGTTGCCAATATGACGAATTTTCATTTTATTCTCAATGTTTCAATAATGTCATTCCCGCGAAAGCGGGAATCCAGGATTTTTTATGAAATCGTACTTCATTTATATTATGGCGAGCAGTAAAAACGGAACTCTGTACATTGGTGTAACCAATGATTTAGTTAGGCGAGTTTATGAACATAAAAACGACCTGGTGAAAGGATTTACATCAAGGTATAAAGTACATCAATTAGTTTACTTTGAACAAACTCCGAATATTACATCTGCAATACAACGGGAAAAACAAATAAAAAGCTGGCGCAGGAAATGGAAGCTGGAATTGATTGAAAAGACGAATCCGAATTGGGATGACTTGTACGAAAGAATAATATAAGAACTGGATTCCGGGTCAAGCCCGGAATGACATTTAGTGGGGCGGAATGACATTTAATAAGGGGGAGTGATATTTATGGGGCGGAATGACATTTAATGGGGCGGTATGACATTATAATGGGCCGGATTGACATTTAATGAGGCGGAATGACATTGTGGGGGCTTTGCGGGCATGGGCCGACCGGGAAGGCGGTCCCGACTTGTCGGGACCGATCACAACGTACACCTGCGATTGGCCGGGGTGGCTCTGGCCCGCCGATCATGGCGTACATTACTTATCCGCAATCGGGATTCGGGCCGGGGGGATTGCCATAAAGGAAATCTATCAAATACAAAATATCGACGAGATTAATCATGCCGTCGGCGTTGACATCGCCGGATTCACGCGGAGTCGGCGGCAGGCCGGGCGGGGCGCCATACAGGTAGTCGATTAAGAATAATATATCAATCAGGTTCACATTGCCGTCAAGCGAAGGGTCGCCGCATATATAGTATGATACACTGCCCGGTTCGGTGGCTGTCTCAAATTCGAAGTAGGGCGTCAAGTACTTCGGTATACGGGTAAGATATCCGTCGAGGCTGATCGTGGTCGTTTTGCCGAGGGGAAATGAGGCCCCGGCGGTGAAGTACAATTTCAAAATCGGGCCGAATCCCAGCTGGAGAATCTGGCCGCAATCGAGTTCGGTCAGGGTGATAGTCCCGCGGCGGTTGTAGTCGTCTCCATGGACCGGCACGACCAGGTCGAAATTCTCGGTCCGGCACCCGGCCACGGAGAAGGAGTCCAATGCCAAAGGCAGACCTCCCAGATATTCATAGGGAACCGTGAATTTAGTGACGGGTATCGTGTTACGAGCACTGATGACGCATTCAACGACGCCGCCCGGTTCGACCCGACTGCTTGAAGCGGTCATGGTGTCGGCAAGTATTGTAACATAGGAGTTCTTCTGATAATAGTATGAATGCTCGCCGGAAGTAATCTCGAGACGAATGTCATATTGTCCGGGCTGTAAAAAAGTGTATTCCACATCCTTCCCCGGCAATGTGGCGATTTCACCGAAATGCCAGTTCCAGCTATCGACGTCGAACCGCGAGGAACCCCCAAAAGATACGACCAGCGGGGCATAGCCCCAGAGGGTATCGGCGGCTATATCGGCGAAGACGCCTTTGAACTCGATAACATGCATGTCGATATTGGGGATAATCAATTCATTATTGCGCGGGTCGAAATTAATATCCCCGGGCTGATCGAATCCGCAGAACAGCAGTTCCGGCGGCGATGTCAATGTAGAATCGAATGCATAGACACATAAATCGCCCCAGGCGGAAACATAGACGTTGCCATAGGGATCGATATCCATACCGTGAAGCCGGTCAAGGGTTGTCGAAGTCGCAAGGGATAATTCCAGGGTGTTCAGATCATAGGCCCAAATCGGGGAATCATTTATCCATTGATTGAACAAAAGGCGATTGTTTTTGGAATCGAACAGAATACCCATAACCTGGGTCAGCCCGGTTGCGATTGTGGACGCTGACAAATCGCCTAAATGAAGCCGGTATACCCGCCCGGCTCCTGAATCGGTAATATAAAGATTGCCCGAGGAATCGGTTACGAGGTGCTGCAAAAATCCCTGCCCCGGAAAGCTTTTGCTGAAAAGCAGGCTTTTCGAAGGAATATCGAAGGCATAGACTCCGACGTCGCCTTTAACGGCAAACAGGGTATCACCGGAAAGGTGCAATCCGATGGCGTTTGAACCGAATGAATAAAACAGAGACTGGCAGTTATTTTCTTCTATTTGAACGATATAGCCGTTGGACGGATCGGAGGCAAAATAGCAATTTCGAAGCGAGTCAAAAACGACGCTTTCGGGGTATTGGTATAGATTGGCGGCAAAAGACGGCCAGGCGGCCAAAAAGACCGCGATTTTCAGCATCAATAACTTAGTCATGGGTCCTCTAATTATTGTAATGGTGTTATTTATTGATAAAAAGTGTCTCTTGGGTCGCATTTCTGACAAAAATGGTCGGGTATTTAATTAGATTCCGGATTTTTCCGGTCAATTGTGATTTGGGAAGGCCCGATTTTTCGGCCCAAAAACCAATGGACAAGTGTCATGATATTGTCTAAAATACCGGCTTGGACCATTAATATAAAAGGGTCGGGAAGATGGGAAAATACGCAGCTTTTATCATAATCGTATGCATACTTGCGGGTACCTTTGAGCCGCTCCGGGGCGCGCCGGGGGATGTAATCCATGTTATCAGCCATGATAAGGTCATTGCCAAAACCGACCCCTCCAAAGGTTTTAACTTATATTCGAACAAGACACTGTTTCCATCGAAGGATATAGAATACCGTAAAGTCGTATTATATGTCACCTATGAATGTCCCGACAGTCTTCATTGCGGGGGATGGGATTATATCGATAATGTCTGGTTACGGCATTACCCGGACGGGGGCGATACGCTCGATATCGAATTGGCGCGGATAATTTCGCCCTATGGCTGGTGGTTTGATTCGTCGTGGCATTTTACATGGCATGTCAATATCACTGATTTCGCGTTTTTATTGCACGATACGGTCGAGGTTGTTTTCAGGCATACCGGGTATGAAAACAGCGAAGACCGCGGCTGGAAGGTGACGGTCGATTTTGCCATAACCGAGGGGAGTCCGGTGATGCATAGTCTCGGTATGGATACGCTCTGGTGCGGTTCGTTTGCCTATGGTGACAGTTCAAAACCGATCGAAAAATATCTGGCGCCAATGGCATTTTCACACGAAAAAGCGGCTGTCGCCCGGATGAGAATAGTGCAGACGGGTCACGGCATGGATGATTATGAAAACTGCGCCGAATTTTGCAAAAAGTACCGGCGGGTATATCTGGACACGGCTCTGATTGACCATAAAGAGATCTGGCGGCAGTGCGGGGATAATCCTTTGTATCCGCAGGCGGGGACATGGATTTTCGACCGGGCGGGCTGGTGTCCGGGCTCGATGGTCACTTTCGACTATTATGATTTTGAAATTGTGCCGGAATCGACGTATAAAGTCGATATCGAAATGCAGGCCTATCTTAATGCGAAAAATCCGACCGCCAATTATTATATTTATTCATACCTGTTTTATTATGAGAAGCCATGGGCCGAAAACGACGTTGCTATCGAAGAGATACTCGCGCCAAGTTCGAATGATATTTATTCCCGATTAAATCCGACCTGCCGTCAGCCGATGATAATAATCAAAAACAACGGCTCTAAAGCGCTGGATTCGGTTATGATAAAGTACGGCATTAAAGGCGAAGAAATGGCGGTGTATAACTGGCGGGGGCATTTGCCATCACAACAGAGCCTGCCGGTTGCGTTACTGTCACAGGTCAGTGCATCGGAAGGTCGGCAGGAATTTAAGGTAACGTTGAAAAGCCCCAATGGCGTGGAAGATGAATATCCCGATGACAATCGGCTGACTTCAATCGCCATAGTGCCGCCGATAATTAATAATGAGTTCATTTTGGTCATGCGAACGAACAAAGAGCCATGGCATAATTATTATCAGATAGTAGATGGTGACGGTGTCATCGTCAGGGGACGCGCGCTGGGGTCGTTGGGGCCGGATTCGACTTACTATGATACGGTATCTCTCATTCCCGGATGTTATCAGCTTATGGTTACCGATACGGCCGGAGACGGGCTGGAATTCTGGTTTAATGCCGCTGGTGGGTACGGGTATGTCCGGCTACTGGATATTAACGGAAGATTATTTAAAAATTTCAATTCGGATTTCGGGCGGAATATAAATTATTGTTTCAATGCGGTCGAGAATGCTCCGCCGCCGGAGTTGATAGATACTCTTCCGCTGGTGCGGCCGTTTCCGAGCCGGACTGCGGGGGCTTTTAATCTTTATATATTTGCCAATGATCCGACGGATATGAAGGTTAAAATCGTATCGGATTCGAGTCAGACTGTCGTTTATGAAAAAGATTATCACGGAATAAAGGACGCCATTCTGCCGCTTGATATCAGCGGGCAACCGGACGGGATATATAATGTGAATGTTATCGCGGATGGGCAGACGGTCAAGCGACGAATCCGAATCAAACACGATCAATAAAAAGGGCCAGCAAGGCTGTTCATTTTTTATATAGCCATAAAATAGACTTCAAAAGGGGAAGACACGTATGAAAACCATCCTGCTGTTGACAATCTCCAACATATTCATGACGTTTGCCTGGTATGGGCATCTCAATTTTAAGAAGGCGCCGCTTTTTACGGTGATTCTCATCAGCTGGGGGATTGCTTTTCTGGAGTATTGCTTTCAGGTGCCGGCCAACCGGATCGGTCATGGGATGTTCACCGCCGCGCAATTGAAAACGATTCAGGAAGTGATTACGCTGGTCGTTTTCTGCGTGTTTTCCGTGCTATATCTAAAGGAAGAGTTGAAATGGAATTATCTGGTGGGATTCGGTTTGATAATCGCCGCCGTCTTTTTTATATTCAAGAAGTGGTAGACAGCAGGGGGTTATTTCGGGCGTTAATTCTTGAACTTTCTTCGTGGTCGATTCGTCATACAATGTGATAGTAGTTTTCGATTAAAGAAGCTTTGGCACAAAAAATCAGGGGTGAGGTCGTTATGCTGGATTTTAATATGAATCGCAAAGAATTTTTAAAAAGCGCGGGGAAATGCTGTCTCGGTTCCTGCGCCTGTGTATTGATGGGGGGCCTTATGAGTGCCCATGCGGATGATAGCACCGGCAAACCGCCGGCGAATGCGGAAAAGCCCCGGTCGGAAAAGCGTATTGAATTCGCCGAAAACTGGGTGACGCGTTTTATGGACGTGCTCGATGAAACTCTCGACCCGGAAACGCGCCGAAAGATCATGATGGCCAACGGCAAAAAATGCTACCGGGCCTGGATCGCCGACACCGGGCGGCAAATTAAGCCGGTGACTCTGGAGCAGTTGACGGAATGGGTTAATAAAAATGTTATGGATGATTCCATTCGCATCGACCGTAATATAATTTATTTTCAGTTCAATTCGGCCGCGGAAACAGGATTGCCGTCCGAAGAGGGGCAATGTTTGTGTACGCTGGTGGAAACCAAGCCCAAAGGCCTGTCGGGGACGTATTGTGACTGCTCGGTCGGTTATGTCAAAGAGTGGCATGAGCTTTTGCTGGCGCGGCAGGTTGAAGTCGAATTGACGGAATCCGTCCTAAGAGGCGGCAAGCGTTGTAAATTCAAAATTACGGTTTTATAATCGCCTCGTTGAAATAGGCGGGGACGCCTATTTTTTCAATATTTATACTTTTCAATTCTGTGTCTTGTACGTTTATTCCGGTATTCTGAATTGGAGGAAAGTATGTCTCATGTAAATATTTCTATTGATAATCATATCGGTACCATTCGCATGGAGCGGGGGAAGGTGCACGCCCTCAACGAGGAGCATATCGAACAGCTGGGAAGCGCCTTTCATCAACTTGAAAGCGACGATAATGCCCGTAGTATAATTTTGACCGGGACCGACAAGTTTTTTTCGTTCGGACTTGACGTGCCGGAGTTGTATGATTACAAACCCGATGATTGCCGACGCTTTTTGACCAAATTCACGGATTTGTACAGTTACCTTTTTATTTATCCCAAACCGGTTATCGCGGCCATAAATGGGCACGCCATTGCCGGGGGATGCATGCTGGCGGCGGCCTGCGACTGGCGAATCATGATGACCGGGCGCGGTCGCATTGCTCTCAATGAAGTGACCTTCGGCTCGACGGTTTTTCACGGTGCGATGGAAATGTTCAAGTATCTTTTCGGCCGTAAGGCCGAGATAATCGCCGGTCTGGGGGCCATGTATTCAGCCGAAGAGGCAAAGGATCTGGGACTGGTTGATGAAATCGCCCATGAGGCTGATTTTAAAAGGAAATCAATCGACCGGGTTGTGCAGTATTTGGCCGTCGATCCCGTCGCCTTCAAAGCGATAAAAGAATTATTGCGCGGGCCGGTTTTTGAACGCATGCGTGAGCGCGAAGCCGATTCGATTCAGCGCTTCATTGAAATATGGTACTCCCCATCCACCCGTGAAAAACTAAAGGGGATACAAATAAAATAGTCAGATTTTAAACATAAGTTCGGTTCGCAGCCAGCTGTAGCCGTCGGCATTTTCGAAATAATAATTGCCGGGAATAAATCCTTCCCAGAGGAGATGTCCCGTCCAGTTTTTATTGAAGCTGTATGATAGCTTCCCGACAAACAAATCGCCGCGCGTTTTGCCGCCGCCCGCGGGCGGGACGGCCGCTTCATCCCGGGGTTGCAGCGCCGCCAGGTGATAATAATACAGGTCCAGATTGACGTTATTGTCGGGCTTGAATGACATACCGGCATATATCGATCCAAGGTTGGTCCAGTACGCCACGCCGTCTTCGTTTATCTGGGTGTATATGTACGATTCGCTCCACTTGGGCCAGCGGGCGAACATGGGGTCCCAGTCTTCCCAATCGGTCGTGGCGGGATCGTCCCCGCTTAAATAAATGCCCCCGGCTTTAACCGTATAGGGGAGAATTCTCCCGAGACACCGCCAGGCGGGCTTATATTCCAGGTAAGTGTAGCCTCCGTGCGAATGACGATTATGATCGCCTTTCTTCCCGAATTGGGCGGCCGCCTCGGCGATAAAGTTCAATTCCCGGGTAATGGCGCAGGCCAATCTCGCGCCGGGAGTATTAATCTCCGACTTTACAGGATATGACTCATTGCTATCGATATTTTTGCGGATAAAGTACGCCTGAAGATCAAAATATTTCTTATTTCCGGTGTAATACAATCCAAAGCCTTCTTCGGCCTGCTCGATAAGCGACAGGTTCTGATTATGCATGACCGGGAGATAATCGTCGGTTTCGGGCTGTCTGGAATAAAAGGCGGTGAGCCGGTGACGGTCGTTGATGTCCCAGTCGGCGCGGACGGCGTTGAAATACATGGTTCGAGAACCATCGAGTGGTCCGCCATCGAACATGATGAATCCTTCGCCCAGCGTCAGGTTCTGTCTTCCCGCCGTCAGGCTGAACGGAAGGTTGAAAGGATTTTTGAAATTAATGTATAATTGGTCAAAGACGATTTCATGGAAAGAAAACTTGCGGCTTTCCGGGACAAAGTAGTGGCGAAATTCATTGGTAAGTTTGACGTAAGCTTGAAATGATTTGTCCGGAGACCACTTCAACCCCAGAGATGTCCGGTGGCGGGTAAAAGTGTTGGCGCCTTCGGCGGATTCATCGAGGGTAATCGTATTATCCCAGGATTTAAAACGAAACCGTTCGGAAAAATCCATTTCGAGTTGGTCGTTAAGGCGCATGCCCGATGCACCCAATGCCATTAGTGACAGGGCCATTATTATAGATGATGTACAATAGATGAGCTTATGCATGAGTGATGCCCTCGCTGTGGCGGTCAGGCGAAATCAGGCTGACCAGTGGTGTGAGAACCAGCGATACGATCATGCCGACGGTGCCGGCCTCCGGGGAAGATGTCCCGTTGAAATACATGATCAGGCAAACCGCAAGCCCGGTTATTCCGGAAACAATAGCGGCGATTTTACCGGTGCGCTTCGACAACAGGCCCCATATAAATGGGCCCAGGAAAGCCGCACCGATGGCGCCCCAGGAGATGCCCAGGATACCGACGATGGTGGACGGCTGATAATAAGCCATGATGATGGAAAGGACGATAAAACCGGCACTGGAAATTCTCATGAGTAGTGTCAGTTTGTTATCGGAAGCTTTGTTATTTATGAAGCCGTGATAAAAATCACGGGCAACGGTCGAACTGGACACGAGGACCAGGGCGGCCAGGGTTGACATTGATGCCGATAATATCAGAAGAAGTATCAGTACGGACAGGGCCGCCGGTATGATATTCGTGAGTAACTCCGGTACCAGCAAATCGTATATCGGCTGGCCGTCTTTGAAGGCAATGGAATTTTGAGGATTAAGAAAGAACCGTGTGGTTGCCCCGATGTAGTACCCGATGCCGGTAATAATCAGGGCAAAGATGGTGGAACCGATCATGCCGATACGAATCGACCGTTTATCCTTTATGGCGTAAAATTTCTGGACCAGCTGGGGCATGGCCATCGGAGCGACACTGGTCAAGAAGACCAGGGAAAACAGCGGCCACCATCCGGGCGGTCCGACCGGACCGACGAGTCGCGGGTCGATGGCCGCAATATATTCGGTGATATTGGCAAAGCCATCCCCGGTCTTTAGAACCGATATCAGGAGGATGGAGACGCCGACCAGCATGATTATTCCGAAAATCACGTCGATCATGGTCATTGATTTATATCCGCCCAAAACCAGATAGATGGCCGTGAATGCGCCCATCATGACGAGGGCCAGTGTGTAGTCGATGCCGAAGGTGGACCGGAACAGGTATGACAGGCCCATAAAGACGGCGGCCGTGTAGGGGATAAAGAAAATAAAAATACAAAGGGATGCGAACAATTTAAGAAAAGGACTATTGTACCGTTTATCGAAATATTCCGGCAGGGTCTGCACGCTGTATTCCACCGACATTTGTTTGATACGGTGACCCAGAAGCCACCAGACGCCGAGGACGCCGATGAAAGTGTTGCCGACGGCGATCCATAGGGCCGAGTAACCGAATCCCCAGCCGATTTTGCCGGCGAAGCCGATAAACATCACGGCCGAAAAATAGGCGGTGCCATAGGTGAAGGCGGTCATCCAGGCGCCGACTTTGCCCCCGCCCAGGAAGAAATCGGAAAACGAGCGGGTTTTACGAAATCCCGACACCCCGATGATAACAATCATGACAGCATAAACGGCCAGAACGATTATTTTAAGCGACATATAAGCCTCGAGTTTTATTAACGCCAATTAAGTTTTGAATTTACGAAAATTGACGGATAAATACAAATTGGAAAACGTCAGTTAGTAAATCGGGGGAAAATTAAAATATGGACAAATATTCAAATTCCGTTTTATATTCTCTGCTAAGAAACCATACGGGATTAAAATAAATAAAGGAGGAAAACTATGTCGAGGTTTCGCGTTTCGCTGTTGTCACTTTTTCTTGCGGCAAGCATGCTCTTCTGGTTCGGGCTGGTCACCGCTGATATGGGCGACAAAGTTACCTATCAGGGTAACAAGGCCAGAATAACGGTCGGCACCATCAAATCCAAAGCTGATTGTTCGTCGGATGAAGCCGCGGCCATAGGGGAAATGCTTTCGACGGCTCTGGCCAATAACGATAAATTTATCGTGCTGGCGTCACAGGAAGAAGTGGACGAGCTGATCGACGAAATCGATCTGGGAGAATCCGAGTATGTCGAATCGGGGCGCGGTCCGGAGAAAGGTCTCATGGAAGGAGCCGACATTCTTGTGACCGGGGCGGTTACCGGCTTTGAACCCGACGCCGGCGGAGGCGAGGGAGCACTGGGCGGACTGACCAAGAAGGCTTTCGGAGGGGCCGGTCTGTCCAAAAAGACGGCGCAGATCAACATGGATATCAAGCTGATTGATATCCGCACCCGCCGCATTATCAAGGCTCTTTCGCTGGAGGCCAAATCGAGCAAATGGAAAGCCGGGGCGACCGGGGGCGGCTGGACCAAAGATATCGCCATGGCGGGCGCGTTGGGCGCTTATTCCAATGAGCCGATGGAAGACGCCATCCGTGAAGTCCTGCGCGATGCGGTTAATCAGATTGCAAAGGAAACGCCCAAAGATTACTTCCGTTATTCCGGCGAAGGGCGGTATACGTCGGAATACGGTTCTTCCGGCTCAACCGGCGGCGGTGGAGGTCAGGAGGCCTCCAAAGGTGGTGCCACGGCTCCGGGTAAAAAAGTCGCGGAAGATATGAAATTATATACAAAATATGATTTTGTTCCGGGAGATAAAGTTATCTTTTACGATGACATGAAAGGCGAAGAAGAAGGCGAGTTCCCGTCCCGCTGGAATCTGCAGAAGGGTGTATACGAAGTGGTGCGCAAGGGCGGAGAATTATGGATTATGTGCTCTGATGAGGGCTATCTCACGCCCAAAATACCGTTGGGCCCACTTCCGGAAAAGTACACTGTGGAAATGGAATTTTATATGAACGGCCCCGAATTTAGCGGCACATACATACAGATATACTGGGTTGATGCGGGCGGTGAGGATTTGGCTACCCTTGGCATTTTCGGCAATGATAAAACTTGGTTTGAAATCGACCATAATATTTTGGCCGAAAAAACACTGCCGACACCGCTCGGCAAGGGTGTTCATACCATGCGAATTATGGCCACCAGCAAAACAATCAAATGCTATATCGACGAGGAACGCATCGTCAACGTTCCGGCGGTTGATTATTTTAAGCCGGCTGGATTCAAGCTCTTCCATCTCCCGTATGATGAAATGGGTAATCCGCTCTTGTTCCGGGGTTTTCGTTTCGCCGAGGGCGGCAAGAGCATGCGGGAGCAGTTGGACGCCGAGGGCAAAATAATCACGCACGGCATCCTGTTCGATGTCAATTCATCGACGATTAAGGGCGAGTCATATAAGACATTGAAAGATATCGGGGAACTGCTTCAGGAGGACCCGTCTCTCCGTCTTTCCATCGAGGGCCATACAGACAGCGATGGAACCGACGAAAGCAATCAGGTCTTGTCACAGAACCGGGCCGAATCGGTGCGGACTTACCTGATGAATAATTTCAGTGTGGGCGGCGAGCGTCTCGAAGCCAGGGGCTGGGGCGAATCCAAACCCATCGATAGTAACAATACGCCCGAAGGTAAAGCCAATAATCGCCGGGTGGAACTGGTTAAGATATAATACATTGGGAGCTTCCGAAGGCGGCGCAGGGCCGCCTTCGGTGATAAAAAAAGCCCCGGATGGCTTTATAAAGTTCTTGCCAAATCGATAATGTGGAGTATATTTATCTACGATTGAAAAGGCCGCGGTTTTGTTCTTGACCGAAGCCCCGGTAGATATTATACATAAGACAAATATTCTACACATTTTTAACTGGAGGTGTTATGCGCAAAGTATTATTGGCTTTCCTCCTGGTATTGGCGGCGGCCATGCCATTATCAGCCGGTCCCATCGGTATCGGCGGCTTTGGCGGCGCCAATATCCCGGTGGTGCAGGAGGATCAATCGACCGGAACCGCCTTCGGCCTTCATGGGAAAATTAAATTGATCCCTGCCCTGGTAGTCGAGGGCAATCTCACATTCAGCAAATACGGCGAAACATCGATTGAAATCGGCTCGATTAACAACACGATTGAAGGCTCCAAGGTCAATTCTTATGGAATCGATCTTCTTCTCGGCGGCGGGCTGGGAGGCGTTCCCGGTTTTAAGCCTTACGGCGTTTTCGGGGCGGGTTTCTATAAAACTTCGCGAGATTTCGACGAAGACGCGACCAAAATCGGCTGGTCGGCCGGATTCGGATTCGAGATCAATCCGGTGTCTAAATTGGGACTTGATTTTCGCGGCAAGGTTATTGTCATCAGCTCCGATGGCGGCGGTTCCAAGAAATCGGCTCTGGTGACGGGCGGCCTTTATTATTATCTGGGATACTAAGGAGGATGGAAAATGACACGAATTAGGAATTATATCTGGTTGTTGTCCGGCCTTCTTGGTGCCCTGTTACTTACCGGGTGTATCGTGGTCGGAACCTTCGTAATCGATTATGAATTCGCCTCGAATGACGGTTTTGACGGCTTGGCGCAATTCGATATCGACTTGACCGAAGAAGAGGACTGGAATGATCATAAGGATAAGATTAAAAATATCGATAACGTCGGGTTTGTTCTGAAAGCAACCAACCATGACGATGATGCCGTCGACGTTGAGATGTATATTGATAGTATCGAGGCGCCATACTACTTGGACGCGGGCGATGTCATCGCCAATACGGTCAAAATCCTTGACGATGTGACGTTTGCCGCCAGCGGTGTTACGACAATCGACTGGCCGACGTCGCTTTCCAAGGTCAAGAATGTGTCAACCCTGAAAAATTATGCGGAATCAGGGGTTTTTCGGATTTATATCGTTTCGGACCAATCGAGTGTCGATGTAACGATAGATTTCGGGGTGGTCGTGGTTACAGTAACGGCCGGAAAATAATGTTGGTAACTTTGTTAATGGCCCCAAATGTTTCGGGGCCATTTTTTTTGGCCTAAAATGGCACTTCAAGCGCAGTCTTTGTTGTTTTACAGGGCAAAAACGTCAAATGCGGTGCCGCAGTAATTGTGTGTGGTAAGTGTATGTACCACAATGTGTATTATTGCTGGCATCGATGTCGGAAGGTCTTGAGGCGCATATATTGCGATTAAAATGGTCAAAATACCCAATCATGCCACAGCCCTGTGATATGTAACTTATAGCCATATAATGTCTTACGGGTCTTTTTGTCCTGCTGTATCTTTTTGGCACAGCCCCTGCTATTTATTCGGCTGAGGTTAGTTACTCATAAATAGTATGGCGGTAAAGGGTAATTAAGAGGTGGGGATGAAGCAGCCGCGTAGTGAGGGCGCGGTTGCTTTTTTTTTGTACGGTTTTTCGCCGTTGGGTTTAAACAATCAATTCTGATTCTTTCAAAAGAGACCCAATATTGACGGCATTTCGTTATTGTCTGTTTGATTGACCCGGCGTATAACATTCAGTATATTCGAATTTATTATGGATAAATCAAAGACGGAAACCAGGGTGGCCGATCGCAAGCTCGGCGACGAGTGGCTTGATTGGGATGGCTCGATCAAGACCGAGGAAACCGAAACCGATTACCGGGTATTCCTGGGGATAGCCGTCATAGCTATTGCCCTTTTAATAATTTTGGCAGGGGCTTTCTTGTGGTTGATATATCCGCGCCTGATGGCAATGAGTTCGATGTTGCCGCAACTATTTGCCTTTGCCTATCTGACTTTCAGCGCCGTGTTGGTTCTATGGCTGGCCATATTTATCATCTCGGCCGTCTTCAAGTGGCCGATAACTCCGCTGATAATTGTTCCTCGGCTCGTCAATAAACTGTTGGCGATAACGATTGCCGTCGGCAAGGCCTTAGGCTTATCGGCCGATCGCATTACCAATTCGTTTCTGAAAATACATAATGTTTTGATACATACCCGTCCCAACCGGACAACACCGGAAAAACTGCTTTTGCTCTTGCCCCGTTGCCTGACCAAAGAGACTAATAAGATGCTTCGGGAATTGCGGGATAAATATGGTTTTCTCATGATGACAGTTGGGGGCGGGACCGAGGCCCGGCAAAAAATTCGCGAGTTGCAGCCGGAGCTGATTGTTGCCATTGCCTGCGAACGGGACCTGTATTCGGGGTTCAAGGAAGTCAATGTTCATATTCCGGTCATCGGTTTCCCCAATAGGCGTCCCGAAGGTCCCTGTAAAAATACCTGTATCGACCTGGCCGAAATCGAGGCAACCATCAAGCGTTGCCTGATATAACCGGCTCCAAATTTCTTGACAAATCGGCTTTTTGTGTTACATTGGGGATTCTTGAAAATGGCGGTGTAGCTCAGCTGGTTAGAGCAGCGGAATCATAATCCGCGTGTCCGGGGTTCGAGTCCCTGCACCGCTAAAATTTGAAGGGGTCTTAATGGCCCCTTTTTTATTTCAAGCCATTACTCCTAAAACCAAGGGGCGAATTAAGCCGGGGCTGCCATCGGTCCAGCCCGAATTTTCGGCCTAAAATGAATCGTGCCGATATCGGAATTATAATACCGGCGGTCAAATTTTCTTGTATGATTAATAAAAACAAATTCTATTATAGTTCCAGGATGCACAATAAAACGAAAATTTCATATCGGTTTTATATAATTTTATTCGGCTTGATTTCTGCAGTATTATTTTTAAACAATTGCTGTGATATTCGCGAAAAGCTCGAAAGTTATCTTGAAGCCGCCCATCGATTATGGGGTTTCGAAGGGACGGTCTTGATAGCGTATAAAGATGAAATCGTTCTGGCCAAAGGCTATGGTATGGCCAATAAGCAGTTTCAAATCCCCAATACCATCGAAACCAAGTTTTTCATCGGTTCCATTACCAAACAATTTACGGCGGCATCGATCCTGATTTTAAAGCAACGCGGTCTGCTTGATATCGACCGGCCGATTGCGGAGTACCTGCCCGATTACCCCCGTCCGGCGGCGGATAAAATCACGATCCGTCACCTGTTGACGCACACTTCGGGTGTTCCCAATTATACCGATCGGCCGGAAGTGAATTTGAGGCGTACCCTGCCGATATCCGCGACGGAACTGGTTGACCTGTTTAAAAATAAGCCACTCGAATTCGAGCCGGGCCACGGGTTTCACTATAGCAATTCCGGTTATATCATTCTGGGGGCGATCATTGAGCAGGTTTCGGGCCAGTCGTATGAAGCCTTTTTGCATCATGAAATTTTCAAACCGCTGGGCATGAACAATTCCGGCTATGGCCGGCGTGAAGCCGCGCATCCGGGACGCGCCGACGGTTATACCGAGGAAAGCGGGGCACTGGTCGATGCTTTGCCCATCGATTTTTCGGTGATGCACACGGCTGGAGCGCTGTACTCCACCGCCGCCGACATGAACTTATGGAATCGGGCATTGTTTTCGGAACAAATTCTTACGAAAGAATCCATCATTGAAATGTTTTCCCCGGGCCCGCACGGCTATGGTTTCGGCTGGTTTGTCGAAAGAAACTGGGGACGCTGGCATGGCTTTCACGACGGTTTTCTTGATGGTTTTAATACCTTTGTTGATCGCTGGTTTGAGGACCGGTTGTTTATAGTCGTTTTTGCCAATGACGATATTGCACCGGTTCGGAAAATCGCCCGAGGGCTGGCCGCCATTATTTTCGGTAAAGATTATGTTTATCCCATCGGCAAGACGCCCGTCGCGCCAGCCGGTTTCGACCCGCAGGAATATGAAGGCACTTATGAACAGAGTCCCGATTTATATCGCTTCGTGATAGCCGACAATGCCGGTCTTTATACCGGCATACAATCCTACCCCCGGTATCTTATTTATCCCCAGGCGATCGATACCTTTTATTTCGCCCTGGATAACACCCATCTTTTGATCTTTTTACGGGATAGTCTCGGTCGTATAGAAGGCTGCCTTGAGCTCGATGATGACCGTCTTATTTGGGCGCGCAAAGCGCTGGATGACAAGGCCGGTTTATACAACCTTGATCGCAAAGCCATAACTCTGGATTCGGCCGTCTATGATGATTATCATGGAGTATATAATATACGGCCAGGATACGGTGAAACGGCGCCGGATATGGTTATTAGGATTAGGCATTCAGGTAATTTTCTGGTGGCGTCATTCGCGGATTTTCAGGAAGTGGCTTTGTATCCTTCCGCCCTTGATCGGTTTTTTCATGCCAAATCGGATTTTGAATTGAGCTTCGTGCGCGATTCCAGCGGTTCGGTTACGGGGTGTCTGATCAAAATGGGCAACGAAAATCTTGAACTTATAAAGACACATTAAGCTGTTGTGCGGAAAAATTTTCCGGAATCTGTCTTCGTAATCCATAAATCCAAAACTTAATCCTCGGCTAATAATAGACTAATAAAAAAACTGTTCTTGGGGTCAACAGGACAGGGATAATGGTCCTGAACGATTCGGGATGATAGTGGAATTTGGAGAGGATAATGGGAACCAAAACAATCAAATCAGGAAAAGTTATGAAAACGAAGCGTTCATTTATGACCAACATTCTGGTCATCAATTTTGTCATTATCATATTGATGACCGCCACCGGTTTTGCCTCCACCGGCAAAGTCATCGGGAGTGTCGTTGACAAGGAAACCGGTGAACCTTTGATCGGGGCCAGTGTGCTGATTAAAGGCACGACCATTGGCGCCGCATCCGATCTCGATGGGAAATACATGGTGAAACTGGTTCCGCCGGGGAAATATATACTGTCAATTTCCTGCGTTGGGTACAGCCCGATGGAGATTACCGACGTGATTATCGATGACGGCAAATCCTTGAATCTGAATATTGCACTGGAACGCCGGCTAATTGAAGGCAAAACAATCAAGGTCACGGCGAAGGCGGTGCAGAATACGGAAGCCTCGCTGCTTAAGGCCCGTCAGCATTCCACCACGATCAGTGATGCCATCAGTTCCGAGTCCATTTCCCGCTCCGGCAGCGGTGATGCCGCCGAGGCCATGAGCAAAGTCACGGGAGCCTCGGTTGTGGGCGGCAAGTTTGTATATGTTCGCGGATTGGGCGGACGATACAGCAACGCCCGGCTAAACGGAGCCGTCCTGCCTACCGCCGACCCCGATGGACAGGCGGTTCAGATGGACCTGTTTCCGACCAATCTGCTTGATAATATTACGGTTGAAAAAACATTTTCGCCCGATAAGCCGGGGAGTTTTTCCGGAGGCAGTGTCGATTTACGCACCAAGGATATTCCGGAGAACATGACTTTGAGTTTCTCGGCTTCTTCGGGATACAATTCGATTGCCACCTGGAATGATAATTTCTTGAGCATTCCGCGCGGGGGTGACGACTGGATTGCCATGGACGGGGATTTTTATGCCGTCCCGGAAGGACTCAAAGACGGCATACCTCTTCTGACCTCGGCCTCCCGCAACCCCGACAGCGCCCTGAAGCTGGAAAATGCTTCTCGCTCGCTGTCCAGCAGTATGTCACCGCGACCGATAAAGGCTCCGCTCAACCAAAGTTATTCATTTTCATATGGCAATCATTATACTCTGGGCGGACGGCCGCTGGGACTGATTGCCAGTTTGAGTTACAATCGCAAGTACTCATTCTATGAAGACGGCAAGGTGGCCCGCTGGACTCTGGTCGGCCCTTCGGCACCGATTTTATCCAACGATTACATCCTCGATGATGTCAAAGGTGTCGAAGAAGTTCTCTGGGGTGGGATGGTCGGTTTCAATTACCCCGTACATAAGAATCATAAGGTTTCTTTGCAGGGCGTTTATAATCGCCAGGGGGAATTGACCAACCGTTATTTGCATGGTCCCGTTTTCAAGGATTTCGGCGATGATACTGCCAATACCCGCTATGAAACAAGGTCGATTAATTACACCGAACAGTGGATAGGTAATATCCAGTTGAACGGTGAACACTTGTTATCTCCACTGCGCGTTACCTGGCAGGGGTCGCTTTCCGAAAACGACAGCCACGAGCCAGATTCTCGATATTTCAGCAATCATTACGTTATGACCGAATACATGGGCCAGGATACCACCGTATATCTTATTTCGCAGAACCTGTATCCGGCTCCGGTTCACCTGTTTCGAGAGCTTTCGGAAAAAAACGGGGAGGGACAGCTTAACGTAAGCCTGCCGGTGGGAAAAAGGTATGGCCGCGAGGTCAAGATTTCGAGCGGACTATCATTCCTGAAGAAATCCCGTGACGTCAAGGAAGATAAGTACATGGTACAATGGCAAACGTGGAATGCCTATAATGGCGATCCCGATGATTTTCTTAAGTTCGAAAATACGGGCATCGACTGGGATCATCCCGGGACAAGAACGATCGTAATTGGTGAAGACACCGTCTATCGGTACGTTTATAACAACTATCTCAAAGACGCCACCAGTCCACGAAATACCTATTCCGGCGAGGAAAAAATTTTCGGGACATATATAATGTCGGAATTTCAGGCGTTGGCGAAACTTAGAATCATAGGGGGCATCCGCTATGAGCACACCAAAATGGCCATCACCGAAAGCGCCTATATCAGTTCCTCCTCCACCGACGGGGACGGGGTTATTGACGAAACCGACTGGCTGCCATCGATTGGTCTGACTTATCAGCCGGCGGATAATATCAACTTCCGAGCGGCTTATGGCAAAACGCTGGCCCGGCCCACTCTAAGAGAACTTAGCCCTCTTGTTACTGAAGAGTTCGTGAAAGGTTTCCTGCTCGTCGGCAATCCTGATTTGAAACACACCCGCATCGATAACTATGATGTTCGTTGGGAGTGGTTTGTTCGTCCCGGCGAAATAGTTGCGGTAAGCAGTTTCTATAAAAAATTCAGGGATCCCATCGAAAAAACCATTCTCAACGACAACATGAATATTCAATACAAAAACGTGGAAAAAGCTGTCGTATATGGGGTAGAATTCGAATTCAGGAAAAGCCTGGATTTCATCGGGTCCGGATTCAACAACTTCAGTCTGGACGGTAACTTCACTCTGGCCGTATCGGACATTAACTTATCCGAATATGAATTGAATAATCGGCTGTTCTACGACAGCTCGGCTTCATCGACCCGGCCGCTTCAGGGACAATCGCCCTATCTGGTAAATGCCGGATTTAGTTATGAAAGAGGGTCATCGGGAACTTCGATTTCAATACTTTATAATGTTTTCGGCAAGCGGCTTTCCGAAGTCGGTTCGGCGGGTAAACCGGATGTCTATGAGCAACCGCGCCATATGTTCGATTTCACCTTCAGCCAAAAGCTTTTTGAAACCCTTTCATTTAAATGCTCCGGCAAGAATCTGTTCAATGCGCGGGTCAGGAAAACCATGGAGTATTATGGAACGGAATATGTTATCCAGGAATATTCTCTTGGTACCTCCTGGTCAGTTGGATTGTCGTACAGGATATAGAGTGGTCTGCAGTTTATCGCAAGAAAGGCCGGAAAGAAGAATTTTCCGGCCTTTTGCCTTTCTCGACTTAACATTAATTTAACACCCGCATAATAATCAAATAACCTCCGCGATTTAATCTGGGGTCGAGCGTGTGTGATTTAATACCAACCTTTGAGAGCCACGGGGGGAAGTTAACGCCTCCCAACAAGCATGAGAACAGAACTGACAACAGCAACAAATATGCAGGAGGGATAAAAAGGATTTAAACGTAATACTCACACAAACAATTTAATGTGCAGTTATCATTTAACCCTGAATAATATAACCTTTTCGGAGGAGAAGATGATTCGCAAGTCTATCGCTTTTTGGCTGCTGGTGTTCCTGCCGGTTCTGGGCTGGACAGCACCGAACGACTGCAAATATCTCGATACTGTCTTCATAACCAACGATGATATCGTCGGGACGGTAACACTCGATGCCAATAATCTGTACATAATCGACGGGCTGGTTTTTGTTCAGAACGGCGAAGTATTGAACATTCCCGCCGGGACGCATTTCTGGGCCATGCCCGGTGAAGCCGAAAATTCCTCGGCGTTGATCTGCGCCCGGGGAGGGAAAATTTACGCCACCGGCACCGCCGCCAATCCGATTATCATGTCCGGTTTCGGCGACGATTTCTGTGATCCCTATGACATTGCCGAAAATACGCGCGGCCTCTGGGGCGGTTTGATTATCCTCGGACGCGGCAAGATTAATACGGCCGATATGGTCGGTCAGATCGAAGGCATCGACCCTGGTATTACCGATGCTCGTTATGGCGACAGTACCGGTTATGATGATGATAATTCCGGTGTGTACCAGTACATATCAATCCGTCATGGCGGCACCAATATCGGTGAAGCCAACGAAATCAACGGCCTAACCATGGGGGCGGTCGGTTCCGGAACAACCATCGACCATATCGAAGTCTTCAACAACAACGATGATGCCTTCGAATGGTTTGGAGGTACCGTGAACTGCAAATACCTGGTTTCGGCTTTTAATGATGACGACGGCTTTGACTATGATGAAAGTTATCGCGGGCTGGGGCAGTTCTGGTTTAACGTCTTTGATTCCATAACGGGCGATAAATGTGGCGAGCACGACGGCGGTACCGACCCCGAGGACGGCCTGCCCTATGCCATTCCGAATATTTTTAATGTGACTTATATCGGTCTTGGAAAGCTCCCCGGGCACGCCTTGGGTAAAAACTCCCGCATTTTCGCCATTCGCGATAACGCCGGCGGACATTATAACAACAGCATTTTCGCCTACGGTGCCCAAAAGGCTCTGGATATCGAAGACCTGGCCAATCCGCTGCAGGACAGCCGTAAAATGCTGGAAGATAGTATGTTGAGTTTCAATTACTGCATGTGGTGGAATTTCGGCGATTGGGTTGACGGGACCCCCGGTTGCGGATCAGGCGTCGGCCTGGAATCGGTCAATCCGCAACAATGGGTGAAGGATTATTTGTGGAATGATATCGGTTGCAGCGGGACTCCGTATTTCAGCAATTCTTCCGGTCCGACCAACAGTTGGGGGATTGACCCGATGTTGGCCGGAATGAGCTGGTCGGATATGGGTAAGCAAATGGATCCGCGGCCTCTTCCCGGTTCTCCGGCCCTGACCGGTCCCAGACAGACTATCCCGGCTGACCCGTTCTTTACCGCCGCCGATTATATCGGCGCTTTCGGGCCCCATGATGCCAATAATTATAACAATCTCTGGATCAAGGGCTGGACCCACCTCTGGGAACGCGGCATTACTCCGTTTATTTGTGGAGACTTCAACGGTGATCACGCCAATAACCTTTTAGATATCCTGGCGGCCATTGATTTCATCTATGGCAATCCCAAAGGATCCCGTCCCTCGCCGTTTGCGGCCGGTGATGTCAATTCCGGAGGCCACGGGGTTATCAACCTTCTGGATATTCTTACCATGATCGATGACATATATTCCTTCCCTCCGGCTGGTGACAATGTTGTTTGCGCCTTCTAAATAAAGCTCCCAATCCTCTCTGCTGGTTATATCCCGCCAGTACAGAGCCGGGCAGGCCCCAGATTAGGGGCTTGCCCGCTTTTTTTGCCGAAGCATAATTTCCTTTGCCGAAACCGGAACACAAACTTAATACGGTCTTAATATTCAACTAACATGGCCTGTCTTTTATGACGGATATATTATGCAAAAAGGGTATTGGTGCTCATGGCTAATGAAAATATCCTGGTTGTCGAAGATGAAAAAGACATCTTCGACATGATTCTTTTCACTCTTACCAAAGAAGGGTTCAAAGCGCGCGGAGTTATGACGGGGGAGGATGTTTTTGGCGAAACCTCGCGGGAAATCCCCGACCTAATTCTGCTCGACCTGATGCTTCCCGGCATCGACGGGCTTGAAGTATGTCGTCGTTTACGCTGGGATTCCAAAACCAAAGACGTTCCGATTATTATCGTCTCTGCCAAATCCGAAGAGGCTGATGTCGTGGCCGGTCTTGAACTGGGAGCCAATGATTATATCACGAAGCCATTCAGCCCCAGAGTCCTCATGGCTCGTATCCGGGCCATTTTACGTCAGAAGTTAAAACAGATGGCCGATGAAGGCGGACGTCTGAAAATACACGATTTGTCAATTCATCCCGGGCGCCATGAGGTGCTTGTTGACGGCCAACGAATCGATTTAACCGTGGCCGAATTCCGCCTGCTGCATTTGTTAATGTCCCACCCCGGCTGGGTATTTTCCCGTTACCAGATCGTCGATGCCATTCACGGGCAAGATTATCAAGTGACCGACCGCTCGGTTGATGTTCAGTGCGCCGGACTTCGCAAAAAGCTCGGAATCGCCGGAAAATATATAGAAACGGTCCGCGGCATAGGTTACCGTTTCCGCGAATAAAAGCACTCAATTAATTCCTGCTATTTGTATCATTCCCGGCATAATTATAAATTCTCCCATCAAATCCAATTTCTGATAGATAAAAAGTACTATTGACTCGTCGCCGTTAGGTACCCTTTAAAACCGTTGCGGCACCGAGTCAGCACATAAGTATACATTATACTGCAAGCGTTTTTCATTAGTGTTCCGCTCCGACCCGCATGTTGTCGCCATCTTAATGCATAACAAGGCCTTGTTGAATCGCCCGGGGCCCGTTTGTGTCAATTTTTGGCATGAGGATGTTTCATAAGGAAACATCGACATCATTAACCATTATATTCATTTTTTATACATTCGCATCAATGTGGGGACAAATGGGCTAAAGAGGATGGGCGGTGTGACGAATTATGGCTTAGGGCGAGCATACGTGTTCCGCCCCGCATACCATAATGGATAAACATCAATAGGAGGGAATATTTTAAATGGAATTATGACGGAATTTATATGACAAGAAGGCGGCACCGACGCCTGTAAACATAAGAGGCTGTATGAACAGGTTGGAAAAGTTACTTGACGGCGTGGCAACCAGTCTTATCATGCTCGATGTTGACGACCTTCCCGGGTTAGCCGGTATCCATGAAGGACTTCTTCAGATAAGCCGAGAAGCCGACGACGACGCCGGCATTATTCGTCAGGCGGCCGCGAAATCCGCCGAATTTGTGGAAAAAATAGTTCTCAATGAAGTTCCCGATAAAATGGCCGTCATTTCAATGCTGAACGGCTGTATCTCCGGAATGCAGGCAATCGTCCGCGACGGGCGTTCGCCCGCCGAAGCGCATTTTCCGTCGGAACTGGGGTTGACCGATGTGGACCGGGTCGGGTCTTCGAATGCCGCATCGATTGACGATAATGATAAGCCCGAGATTATGTCCGGCGAAAATAATGGCATTAACCCGAAAACGACGGATTCAGAAGATGCTCCCCGGAGTTCGAATAGTAATTTGACAAGTCCGCCCGCTGAAGAGCCGGAGCCGATGTTTATTTCTCTTGAAAACAGCGATTCTTCATTGCTGGCGGAATTCATCAACGAGGCCCGCGAACATTGTACGATAGCCGAGCAAATGCTGATGGATCTCGAAACGAACCCCGAGGATGAATCGGCGATCAATGCCATCTTCAGGGGTTTTCATACCATTAAAGGTGCCGCCGGATTTCTTGATTTAAAACCGGTTTCCGTTCTGGCTCATGAGTCCGAGACTCTGTTGGACCTGGCCCGCAAAAAAACGGTGAAAATTGTGGGGGCCGTGGCGGATATGATTTTCGATGCCATAGACACCATGAGAAAATTGCTTGATGGCACCGAGAAGGCATTGACGGAGAACATTCGCTTCGACGCTTCGCATTTAATCGCCCCGATTCTGGCCGCCCTGCGTCGGTATCTTGAAAACCCCAATGCGGCGCCATCGGGCGTCGTTCCCAAGAGAGTGGGCGACATCCTGATTGAAATGGGAATAGTCACTCAACCCCAAATCGATTCGGCGTTGGCCAAAAAAGAAACACCCGAGGAGAAATTGGGAGAAACCCTGGTGAAGCAGGGGGTGGTTCCGGCCAAAGCAGTAGCGCATGCGCTGCGCAGTCAACAACAGGGGAAAATAGAAAAACCAACCGCGGCCGTCAAGGAAATGGTCAAGATAGATACGGAGCGCCTGGACCGTCTGGTCGATACCATCGGGGAGCTGGTAATTGCAGAATCGATGGTCGGCCAGGATGAAGAAATTTTGCGCCGGGTATCTCCCAAGGTGGCTCGCAATATAACGCACCTGAATAAAATTACGCGCGAAATTCAGGAAATGGGTATGGCGATGCGACTGGTTCCGGTAAAGCCGACCTTTCAGAAGCTGGCTCGAGCCGTTCGCGACCTGACCAAAAAGTCGGGAAAGGAAATCGAATTTATCGTGTCGGGGGAGGACACGGAGGTCGATCGCAGTATTGCCGAGAATATCGGCGACCCCTTGATGCACATGGTCCGCAATTCCGCCGACCATGGTCTGGAAACCCCTGAAGACAGAATCAAGGCCGGCAAAGATCGGGTCGGCAGGATAATGGTTCGAGCATATCATAAAGGCGGCAATATCTTTTTCGACATTGAAGACGACGGCAGGGGTCTGGACAGAGAAAGGATCCTGGCCAAGGCGCGGGAAAAAGGATTAATCGATCATAATAAAGAAATCAGCGATAAAGAAATCTATAATCTTATATTATTGCCGGGATTTTCCACGGCCCAGAAAATAACCGATATTTCCGGACGCGGCGTCGGCATGGACGTTGTCAAGAAGAACATCGATTCGATGCGGGGAAATCTGGAAATTTCCTCCACTCCGGGTCAGGGCACACTATTTTCAATCAAACTGCCTCTTACTCTGGCCATAATCGACGGGATGCTGGTCAAAGTGGAACGGGAGAAGCTGATTATTCCGACCCTTTCGATAGTGGAATCGTTAAGTCTGGTTCCGGACATGATCTTCACGGTGACGGGTAAGGGAGAAATGATCAATTTACGCGGTGAACTGCTGCCCCTGATACGCATTCGCGAATTGTTCGGATTCGAAAAGGATGATGCCGGTAACGACAGTAAAGCCGTCGTGGTCGTGGAAGACGGTGCCAAGCGGGTCGGTTTTGTCGTCAACGAATTATTGGGCCAGAGGCAGACCGTCATAAAAAGCCTCGGTCCGGTTTTCGGCAAGCAGAAATGGATAGCCGGCGGGGCGATACTTTCCGACGGCACGGTCGGGCTGATCATGGACGTCAGCGGCGTCATATCGCTTTCGGCCAGTACCGTAATGGTCGAAAGTGAAGTGGTGTTAAACCGCGAACAAAAACCACAAGAGGTTCCCGCCGCATAAATGAGCCATGCCGGATGGTGATGTATGGTTAAAATACGCGCTTAGTGCAAATATAAATATTAATAATAAATCTCCAAAAAGCAAGGGAGGATGGAAATGAACGAATCGAGGAAAGACAGCGTGGTGCAAAGCAAGACCGGAATTGCCGACCACCGCGCCGGCAAGTATCTCACCTTCAGACTGGCCAATGAGGAGTATGGTCTCGAGATTCTCAAGGTCAGGGAAATTATCGGGTTGATGGACATAACCCGTGTTCCGAAGACCCCCGAATTCATCCGGGGCGTCATCAATCTTCGGGGCAAAGTAATTCCCGTCGTTGAGTTGAGGCTGAAATTCAGCATGGAAGCCAAGCAGGACACGGACGAAACCTGCATTATCGTCGTGGACATCGCGGGAGAAACAGGCTCGGTTCTGATGGGGATACTGGTGGATGCCGTCTCGGAAGTGCTGGATATACAGCCCGAAGAGATAGAGGATCCGCCGTCTTTCGGGGCCGGTTTCGATACCCGCTTTATTCTGGGCATCGGTAAGGTCAAGAATACGGTCAAGCTTCTGCTTGACATCGATCGTGTTCTGACCGGCGTCGAGGTTTCCGGCCTGGAAGGTTACGCTGAAACACCCGAAATTAATGAAGCATCCGCTCTCACCATTTAAAGTCATCAGGGATTTTTAAGTGGATAATAACCAGGAATAAAAGAGGGGTTGCAGAAAGGAAAATGAAAATGAAGACTCAAAAATACGTTATCATTTTGACGGCCGTTTTTGCGCTGACGTTGATCGGCAGCGTCCAGGCCGCCGAAAAGCCGTCCTTTGATTTTAAATGGTACGGTTTTGTCAAGCTGGATGGCGCCTATGATCAGAATCTGACCAGTCACGGAAATTTCGTGATGTGGGTGCCGACTCCCGCATACGCTGATAAAAATGATCAGCAATTCAATATGACGGCCAATGAAACCCGTTTTGGATTCAACGCTGTCGGCAACAATTACGGCAATGTCAAGGTGAGCGCCAAGGTCGAGTTCGATCTGTATGCCAGCATATCCAATGTCACCATTGCCGAAAATAAGGCGATGCTTCAATTGCGTCATGCCTATTTTAATATTGAATCGGGACGTTTTGGCCTTTTGGCCGGGCAGTCGTGGGATCTGATTTCGCCGCTGAATCCTTCGACCCTGAATTATCCCGTTTTATGGGGTTGTGGCAATATCGGCTATCGTCGGCCGCAGGTGACGTTCTGGTATAACGCTAAACCCAATGAGACGACCACTTTCTCATGGGGAACCGGCTTTTTCCGTACCATCGGAAATGACCTGACGCCGACCTTCACACTGGCCACCGGCGAAACCGCCGACGGTCCCGATGACGGTACCGATGCCGCCATTCCTTCGTTCCAGTCGGTCATCGACGTCCAGCACAAGCTGGCTTCCGGCGGTTCGGTTCGGGCCGGTGTATCCGGTCTTTGGGGACAGCTGAAGGCTGAAACCAATTTCGGCAATTCCGAAAAATATGAGAGCTGGGGAGCCAATTTCCACCTGTATTTCGCCCCGAATCCCCAATACGGTTTCTCCGGTGAAGTCTGGACCGGCTCCAATCTCGGCAGTTATTTCGGCGGCGTTTTGAGAAACAGCGAAGTCGACGGCCTGTCGGCCAGTGGCGGCTGGTTGTCGATGTGGGTCAAGGCGACCAAGAAGGTCCAGCTGTCGGCCGGATACGGTCTTGATGATCCCGATGACGAAGACATCGCCAGCGGGCGGACCAAGAATTCCTGCGTTTACGGAAATATCCGCTATACGATAGTCCCGCAGGTAACGCTTGGATTTGAAGTATCGAACTGGGAAACGGACTATAAGAATGCCGATTCCGCCGATAATCTTCGCGCCCAAACATCGTTCATATTGAATTTCTGATAAAGGATGTCAATCGCATGCAAGTATATCACATCAAGGGTTTAGGAGGGGTGAATGTTTAACAAGTTTAAACTTTCGACTCGCATCATGTCACTGGGCGTAATACTGGTCGTGGCCTTTGTCCTGGTATTGGCCTGGGTCTATCCCCAGTTCAAGTCGAAAATGTACGATGCCAAATATGTCAAGACCCAGCATCTGGTAGAATCGGCTTGGTGCGTTCTTGACTATTATTCAAAGATGGCCAAAAATGGCACGATGACTGTTGAGGATGCGAAACAGCAGGCCATGGAAGCCATAAAGATCATGCGTTACGATGGAAACGAGTATTTCTGGATTAACGATAACGAACCGCGCATGATAATGCACCCGACTAATCCGGATCTGGATGGAACGGATCTTTCCCAAAACGCCGATCCGAACGGTAAACGAATCTTCATCGAATTCGTACGTATATGCCAGAGTCAGGGTGCCGGTTTTGTCGATTATTATTGGCCGAAACCTGGTTCACCCAGACCGGTTCCGAAGATTTCTTATGTCAAGCAGTTTTCGGACTGGGGATGGATTATCGGTTCGGGCATATATATCGATGACGTTGAAGCCGAAATGGCCCGCTTTTTCTATATCATTTTCGCGGTGGTTTCAATCATAGCTGTAGGTGGCCTGATTCTGTCTTATTTAATGGCCCGGTCGGTGACCAGACCGATTAATCGTGCCATTCAAAGTTTATCGGCCGGTTCCGAACAAGTTGGCTCGGCCTCGGATCATATATCTTCGGCGAGCCAGTCTCTGGCGGAAGCCACCACCGAGCAGGCTTCATCGCTGCAGGAGACGTCTTCCGCTCTGGAAGAGATTGCCAGCATGACCAAGCAAAATGCCGATAATGCCATGCAGGCCAATATCCTGGCCGGTGAAGCCAGCGCCTCCGCCGATAAGGGCACGGGTGCAATGGAAGGCATGGCACGAGCCATACAGGAAATCAAACACTCATCCGATGAAACCGCCAAAATCATCAAGGTCATTGACGAGATTGCCTTCCAGACCAATCTTCTGGCCTTGAATGCGGCCGTTGAAGCCGCCCGTGCGGGTGAAGCCGGAAAAGGATTCGCCGTGGTGGCCGAAGAAGTCCGCAACCTGGCCCAGCGCAGTGCGGAGGCGGCCAAGAATACCAGCGCCCTTATCGAAGGTTCGCAGAGGAATGCCGATAACGGTGTCCGCGCGACCGAAGAATTCATGGGTATCTTGAAAGATGTTACCACATCGGTCAAGAAGGTCACCGATTTGATCGGTGAGGTTTCCGCGGCCAGCACGGAGCAGGCGCAGGGCGTGGAACAGGTCAATTCGGCCGTATCCCAGATGGATCAGGTGACCCAGCAGAACGCGGCCAATGCCGAAGAATCGGCCTCGGCCAGTGAAGAACTTGCCGCCCAGGCCCAGCAGTTGCAGGAGATCGTTCGGGAATTGACGGTTATCGTTGAGGGTACCAAAGTCCGCGATCGATTGACCAGTACGCATCGTTCGACTGATTATTCTAAGCCGGCAATTCATAAGACCATCGCCAATGTGGGCGGGGCGGTCAAGGATAAGATCCGGGCGACCGTCAAGAAACACTCCGAGAAAATGAACGCTGACATCCCGGGCAAGCCGGCCCCGCGCAAGACGGTTCGTCCCGAGGAAGTAATCCCGCTCGACAAGGAGGAAGTCGCGGGATTTTAGGCCGACAATTACACGGATAAAGTGGTCCCCCTTATTTTTCGGGGAAAACGACCAATGCCCTGACGGGAGACCGAAATAAACCTCGGTCTCCCTCAAAAAACACGGGTTCGACATACAACATGAACGGACAATGCCTTGAGCCCGAAAGCAACAGAAAAATTAGAAATTACAACCAAAAGCCAGATTGCACATGATTAACAGAATATTAATGACAGCACTCAGGACGAGGATTCGCGATATGAATTGGTCGCGGTAGTTTGGCAGCTTCATACTGAATCAGTTGGAGAGGAAATAAGCACTCCAACGAAGAAAGGAAATGGAAAATGACACGGATCAACAAAACTTCAGTCGTGATTATGGCTGTCTGCTGCATGATGCTGGCGGTATCGGCCATGGGGGCAATCAAGATAGGAATGAATTATCCCAAGACCGGTCCGTATGCCGCGGAAGGGCTGGATCAATGGCGCGCCGCTGAAATGGCGGTGGCCGAAATTAACGCCGCCGGTGGTATTCTCGGTGAGTCGATCGAAATCGTCTGGCGGGATTCGCAGTCCAAACCGGACGTCACCGTTACCAACGTAACGGAATTGATCGATAAAGAAGGCGTAAAGATGGTTTTTGGCGGTTCATCCAGCGGCGTTGCCGTGGCCGCCGGTAAAGTCTGTCATGAGAAGAACGTTCCGTTTTTCGGCACCCTTACTTATTCCACCGCGACAACCGGAACCGATGGCTATAAGACCACATTCAGAGAATGCTATGATTCCTGGATGGCGGCCAAAGTACTGGGTGCTCACCTCAAGAAAAATTTTCCGGGCAAAAAGTATTTTTATGTGACATCCGATTACACCTGGGGTTGGACAACCGAGTCTTCATTGAGACAATTCACCGATACCAAAGACGAAGAAGTCCACAAGCGATTCAAGACGCCTTTCCCGGGTGCCACTGTCGACGATTTCAAAAGAGCTTTGAGTTTTGCCAAGATGGTGAAACCGGACGTTTTGGTTCTGGTTCTTTTCGGTAATGACATGATTGAAGCCATTCGTTTGGCGACGTCGATGGGGATGAAGGAAACGATGCAAATCGTGGTTCCCAACCTGACGCTGGCCATGGCTGAAGGCGCCGGTCCGAAAGTTATGGAGGGCGTCGTCGGTGCCGTTCCGTGGGATTGGTGCATACCCTATAAATATAATTATGCCCAGGGGAAAAATTTTGTCGAAAAATTCGCCGCCAAGTACAATCGCTATCCCTCCACTTCAGGAGCCTCGGCCTATTCCATCCTTTATGAATACAAGGCCGCCGTGGAAAGAGCCAAAAGCTTTGCCACCGATGCCGTGATAAAGGCGCTGGAAGGTCATCAATATACTTTTCTGAAGGATAAACAATACTGGCGGGATTTTGACCATCAGTCGGTTCAAACCGTCTATCTGGTAAAATGCAAACCGGAAGCGGAAGTATTGAAGGACAAGTACAAACTTGATTATTTTGACGTTATCGCCTCCATGTCCGGGGATGAAGCCGCCGTGTCTCGCACGGAATGGAATGCAGAGCGCCGGGCGGCCGGAAAACCGGAAATGCTTCAATAAAGGCCTTTTTCCGGTCGGGCTTTTTGCCCGACCGGGGCCTTTTTATTAGGAGGGTGATATGAAATTAAGCGAATTTTGGTCGGCAAAGAGTCTTCGATTCAAGCTCATTTCGGGTATCTTGATTTCGCTGGCTCCGATGATAGCCATTGTGGCGGCGACCTACCAGTATAATAAGTCGGCGTCAGTCGAAAACAGCGGGCATATAATGGAATTGGTCGCCAAAAATGGGGCTCGGTCGATGAATACGTATCTTGCCGGTCAATCCAAAATCTTTTCGGATTGGATTAGAGACGATATTTATGGCCTGGCTATTGAATTCAATACTATAGAAGAGATGCGGAGCCAGTTCGGGACGATGCTAAAGGAGGCTCCCGATTTTGCGCTGTTGCTTCTGGCCGACAAACAGGGGGCGACGATAATCGCTTGTGGTTCCCCCAAATATTCTGATAAGACTTCATCCATAGCCGGCGCCAAGGTAGAAAATGCGCAGGAATTAATGACCAAAGGCGTTGCCTCGGTCGATGTGGCTTCCAGTGCCTTATTAAAAGGCCTGGGGGATAAATCTCCGGCGACCATGCGATTTGCTTTTCCCGCCAAAAACAGCTCGAATGAAGTCTGCGGTCTGTTTGTGGCCTATCTGGATTGGTCGGAAATACAGAAAAAAGTGATTGCCGTCGCCAATGAACTGACCGGCCAGGGACTTGAAGGAACCCATGCGGCCGTATTTGACAGAAAGAATAACATTGTATTGAGTCATTCTGAAGCCGGAAACATCGGTGGGGCGCTTAATTGCGGAACGACATTTTTGTCCTGGCTTGGCAATGGCAATGAGCTTAACCTTAAGACCGAAAACTACAACGATGCTCCGCATTATGTCATCTATGATAAATTGTATGATGGACAAAATCGGGTAGATCGGGACGGCAATGCCAACGGGGACGCCAAAATCGTATTATCGTTGTTTGTCCCCGAAAAGAGCATAATGGGCCAGGTGCGGCAGGTCCTGTACATGTCACTGCTGTTTGCCGCCATTGGCGCCATATTATCCTTGATTATTACTATTGTGCTCGATAAATCCATTGCACGGCCCGTCAAAGGAATAATCGAAAACCTTACCCATGGGGCGTATCAGGTGGAATCGGCGGCGAGCCAGGTTGCCGGAGCCAGCCAGTCTCTGGCGGAAGGGGCCTCGGAACAAGCTTCATCGCTGGAAGAAACATCAGCATCGCTTGAGCAGATAACCGGTATGACGCGCCGGAATGCCGACAATGCCAGACAAGCCAATATTCTCGCCAACGACGCCAGTTCGGCGGCAGATAAGGGTGCCGCGGCTATGGAAGGAATGTCTAAGGCCATGCAGGAAATCAAACGTTCCTCTGACGAAACCGCCAAAATAATAAAGGTTATCGATGAAATCGCTTTCCAGACCAATCTTTTGGCCCTAAATGCCGCCGTCGAAGCGGCCCGCGCCGGAGAAGCCGGCAAAGGATTTGCCGTGGTGGCCGAAGAGGTGCGTAACCTCGCCCAGCGGAGCGCCGAAGCCGCGAAAAACACGAACACGTTAATCGAGGGGTCGCAGAAAAACGCCGACAACGGTGTCCGCGCAACCCAGGAATTGGTCGGTATGCTCAATGAAATAACCACCGGCATCAAAAAAGTAAGCGGTTTGATTAATGAAGTTACCGCCGCCAGCGAAGAACAATCCCAGGGAATAAATCAGGTGAACGAGGCGGTGACCCAGATGGATCAGGTTACCCAGCAGAATGCGGCCAATGCCGAGGAATCGTCGTCGGCCAGCGAAGAGCTTTCTTCACAGGCTCAACAGCTGCAGGAAATTGTCCGGGAGTTGACAATTATCGTCGAGGGGA
>CALAMC010000112.1 GCA_937925655.1 uncultured candidate division Zixibacteria bacterium
TTTTGACGACTTGCTGTGATGAATGCAAAGACTGCCCGGTCTGCCCGGAGCCGGAGGCCGAGGAGCATCTGTTCTATATCGCCCCGAAACAGGGCAATATGGTTAAAATCTTCTCGGTCGAGCGGGAGGCCTTCATCGATTCGCTGGTGGTGGATAGTATAGCCAGTAACGCCGCGATGAAGATTCATGTCATCGGCGATGATTCCCTTTTGGCGGCATCAGGGGGAGCCCGGACATATATCATAGATTTGGCGACTAAAGAAATAGTTGAATCTTTTAATGGGCGGAAGCCGACGTTCAGCAGAGATTCCCGGTATTATTTTTATTTCAATTATATCGATGAAGAGAACTACCAATACGAATTGCATCTTTATCCGGAACATACTTTAATTTTCTTCGATCGTTATGGTGGCGATTTCGCTTCTTTCTGTAATCAATCGGAATATCTAACCTATCAGTACTACGAATCAGCCGGGGATCCAATCGAGTTGGGTTTTTATAGTATTCTAGGCGGTGCGGCCAGCCATAGTATTAAAACCTGGAATGGTCATCCAGTTACGTTTTTCCAGAGTCAGGCTATCGGCAGATTAAAGAAGACATTTATCGATGCAGCCACCTATAATTTTTTCGGAGTGTGCGATTTCAACTCTGATACTTTGAGATCTCTTAAATCATTTTCCTTTATGGGAACAACTAATTTGGTGGTCAGCCCGGATGACAAATATGTCTTCTTCACCGATTATGGCATGGCTCCATTCGGCTATATGCCTACCAGACATATATTTGTCTGGGATGCCGAGGCTGAGGATTCAGTTGCCGCCATTGCATACCAAGGCATAGATATGTCCAATTGGTTAGTGATCACCCATGACAGCAAGTATCTATTGGCTCGACCGTACAACATAATGAATGACTATACAACTTTTTGCCTGATCGATGCCAAGGGATTCCAGGTTATTGGTGTCTATGATTGCGGCTTTTTGCCCGGTAATGTGACGGCCAAGTACTGCGCCAGAAATGGTATCTTATATTAGAAATCATTAATTACCGGAATCAAACGCTTCCTATTTATTATGATTATGGAGTAATAACATGAAAACGATAACACTAATTTCAAGTATTTTGGTTTTGGCCTTTTCGGTCCAAACTTATGCGGAGTATTATTATTCTGATAACAGGCAGATACCGCTGTACATTGATTCCACAAAGGTTTTGATTCTTTTTGACAACGATTATCAATTTAATTATGACGTGTTCTTTCTGCAATATCCAAGAATCGATTCATTAGAAACCGGTTTTGCCCAAGACCAATTCAGGGTGGCCAAAATAAATTCCGGGAGCAATTTAAACGCGTTTATGGATTCCTTATTGCAGGATTACCGCGTCGCATTGGTGAATCCATATTTTAAGAACATCAAAGATTCAGCAATATTTATTGGTCGAACAATATGCTGCAAATTCGGGGATAATGTCTCTTATGATTTTATTGACAGCCTGAATGCTTATTATGACGTTGAAATTTTCTACGAAAACGAAATGACACCCAAGCTCTTTCTTTTGAGCGTTATGGATGACGCCGAACATTCGACTCTTGAAATTGCCAATATTTACTATGAGCTAGATGAAACAGATTTCTGTCACCCCAATTTCTTAGGCGGCTTTGAATGGTTGGGCTATCCCATTTATGATCATTATTGGAATGAACAATGGGGAATGGAGAGAATATTCAGGGCTTATGCTGGTTCGCCGGATTCAATGAACCATCGGGTTTTTGAAATAACAACTGGCGATACCAATATTACCGTAGCAATAATTGACCAGGGAGTAGGTCCGCACCATGATATACCTGAAGATCAACTTATTATTGGGTATGACTTTGCGAACATGGACGAAGACCCATTGCCGTGTGATTTCCCCAGATTTTTTGTCGGCTGGCACGGCCAAGCCATGGCGGGAATTGTTGGGGCCTCTCATAATCGAGATACAGGCCTTATCAACGATATCAACACTGGCATTTATGGAATCGCGCCGTCATGCAAAATCTTGCCAATAAAAATGGGAACCGGATTTGCTGATATTTTAATCGATACCATGTATATATGGATTAACTACCCCAATTGCAGGGGTTATGCGTTTGTTGATAATGAAAGGTTGAGTTTGGCGGTACAATGGGCATGGAATAATGGAGCTGACATTATTTCAATCAGCTGGGGCGGACCGAATCCCAGTGACAGACTGCATTTCGCATTTGAACAGGCAATTACCTATGGCAGAGACGGAAAGGGCTGCGGAATTTTTGCTGCCGCCGGGAATACTCCATCGGACGCAACATCATACCCCGCAATGTATCCGGAAGTAATGTCTGTCGGCGCACTGCATCCCGACGACAGCCTTTGGTGGTACAGCTGGCGAGGGAAAGTGGACATTGTGGCACCGTCGGGGACAAAAGATATGCATTCTATTTGGACGGATGATCTATTGGGAGATGCCGGATACAATAGCACTGCCGAGGGCCCGCACTACGAACAGGGGTGCGGGGAACCCGACAACGATGATTTTAATTGCCAATTTGGTGGGACTTCGGCGGCACAGCCGGTTGCTGCCGGTGTGGCGGCGCTGGTTTTATCGGTCAGGCCGGAGTTGGCATATGACCAATTGTATGACGTTATAAAGAACTCTGCATACAATAAACTATATGATACTATAACCAGTCCGCCGGATCCTAAATATGGTTATGGTATGGTTCACCCAATGCGCGCTTTATTGGCCGTAAGCAGAGGTGATGCAAATAACAGCAAATGTATAAACCTGCTGGATATTTTGTACATAATTGCATATCTATATCACGATCCCCGGGGTCCAGAACCGATACCACATCAACTTATGGGCGACGCGAACGGAAATGGCGAAGTAAATCTCATGGATATTCTATATTTAATGAGTTATATATACGACAATCCGCCCGGGCCGCCGCCACCGATTTCGTTTGAATATGGGGAGTATGAGTTTTAGGATTAAAAGCAGGATTGATCTCGCCAAATGTAAGAAACCCGGTCGATCGGAGGATCGACTGGGCACAACGTACAGGGTGCCAATTTCGGGCAGCCAAAAATGTCAAGCGCCGAGTGCGCTTGACCTACAGGAAAATCACGATAAGACATGGATTCCCGCGCTTCATTCTTCAGCACCTTTGGCCAGGTTGGGAATGACATTGTGGGGGAGCAGGGGATTTAATGGCAATGCGTCGTCTTTAATTGACTTATAAATAATTCCACCGCAATTCCTCATAAGAATTCGGGACCCTTTTCTTTATAGGAATTCAGAACATGCGGGCGGTGGGGCACCCAAATGATGTACATTATTGCGGGGCAGGCATCGTGGTATGCCTGCCCCGGCTCGAGCAGGAGGAATATGAGGGTTTAAATTTATTGCTCTGCTTTAAGACCGCGCCAAACCAAGTTTGGCGCGGCCACCCAAGGGAAGATGTCAGGAGCTCGTTCGCTTCGCTCACGACCTTCGGCAGAGCTCCTGACCTACAACTTCGTTTCGGTTGACGGTGCGGTCGGGCCGGAAGATGAGGCTACTTTCATCCAGATTTCCTGTTCTTCGGGCATATCGGGACGGTTGCCGCCGCCGGGGCCGCCTCCACCCGGGCCACCGCCGGACATTCCGCCTCCACCCTGGCCGCCGCCCCCGGGCATGCCGCCGCCACCGCCCGGTCCTCCGCCGCCGGGTCCGCCGCCCATCCTCATGCCACCGCCGCGTCCTTCACGTTCGGGCATGCCACCCCATTTCAGTCCGACGGACAGCAGTTTTCCGCGTTCCAAACCTAATCCGTAGTCCCGCACGCCGCTGGCTTTCAGCGGGATGGCCATTTCATAGGAATAAAATTCACCGTCCTTTTTATAGGCCGCCATGGGGCCTTCGGAGCCATCGACCGGGATAATTTTTTCGACAATGACGTCTTTGATATAACAGGTCAAAATCGGGTCGGCATTGGCACCGGGACGGCTCGCCTTGCCCTCGCTGTCTTCCGGAGGTTGTCGGCCGGAATTATCGTTTTGCGGGGGCAGGTTTTGACCGCGGCCCATCGGGTTTTTCACAGCCGGGCCATCGTTATATTTTATATAGAAATCTTTTTTCTTTTTGCCCTTGATATCGAAATAGGCGGTCAGGCCGGTCATTTTAATCATCGACGCGGTCATCTGGTCTTTGGTGCGGAAATGGATATACAGGTTATCGCCGTCGTTACAGAACCCGACCGCAACCTTTTGGTCATCAAAAAAGGTCAGCGGTTTGCCCTCCCAGTCGGCGAAACCGCCGTCCACGGTAATCGGGCTGTTGGTCCAGGCGCTCTGCATATTGACGTTTTTGCATGCGGTCGGCCTGAACGAGATTAAGGCAAAAATTATGAAAAAGCAGATTGTTCGGAGAAAGCGACATTTTTGAAACATAAAGCCATACTCCCTTTAACCGGAACTGATTTTTGAGTTTCTTGAATTTAGACAACCGCCGCCGGGAAAAGACTATTTAAATATTTTGATGGAAGTGATTGACGGTGCAATTTGTATCAATTATGGTTTGTTTATGGCGAAAGAGAACGTGCGGAAGGGTAAGGCGGAATCATCGACCAGCCCGTTTCACAAGAAAATTGTGGGCCTAATCAAGAGAATTCCCAAAGGCAAGGTGGTCACATACGGTAAAATCGCGGCCTATGCGGGTAACCCCCGTGCGGCTCGCCAGGTGGTGCGGACGCTTCATTCATCATCGGAAAAGGAGAAACTTCCGTGGCATCGGGTCATAAATAGCCAGGGTAAAATATCTCTGGGACCGGGGCATGGTTATGAACTTCAGAAGGCACTTCTGGAGAGTGAAGGCATTGCTTTCGGCCTCGGTGATAAAATCGATTTAGAAAAATATCTCTGGACGCCCAAGGGGTGGTAGCATTAATTGTCGGGTTTCTCCCCCATCATGGACACCTCCTTCATCATTCCCATAATAACTCATGCTTATTTCTGTGTCCACTTTTTCGGGGGAAGGTCAAACCCGACCTGCTATTATTCAGTTCCTGCCGGGATAGCGCTCGGTTTGAGAACCGACCGCCCACAACGCTGGAAGACCATCAGGTCGCATTCCGGTCGAGTATTCAAAATTTGACATTGGCTAATCAATTTTTTTTATTCTCTTCATGGACAAGTATAAAACGGGTTCTCATGCGGCGATGATCTGGGCCTTGCGCAAGTACGGGCAGGTGGGGCCGCGAACATTTCGCGCATTGATGATACGATTTCCGACCTTAAGTTCGATATTCGGGGCGGAAATGGAGGAGATAGAGGAAATTTCCGGCCTCGGAGAGAAACGTTCCCGAAAAATATATGAGTGTGATAAGTATATACCGCAGGCCGAGGAATTCATAAACGGTCTGGGCGAGCAATCGGTTGGCGTCTGCACTATTCTTGACGATGATTATCCGGCCGGATTTCATGGACTCAACGACCCACCGCCGATAATTTTTTATCGGGGGCGTTTGCCGCGCCGGAATGAAAAGCTGGTGTCGCTGATCGGATCGCGGGAGGCAACTTCGGAGGGTATCTCGCGCACGGTTGAGCTGGCCGGGAAGTTGGCGGAGAAGTCAATATCGATCGTATCGGGGCTGGCGCGCGGGATCGACTGCGCGGCGCATATCGGGGCGATCAAGGCCAATGGGACCAGTTTTGCGGTTCTCGGTTCCGGGTTTGATCATATCTATCCCGAAGAAAACCGTCCGCTGGCGATGGAATTGACGCAAAACGGCGGGTTGATATCGGAATATCCGCCTTATGAGAAGCAGTCGGCGGGTCGTCTGCTTGACCGTAATCGCCTGACGGTGGGGCTGTCGCAGACGGTCGTTATCGGCGAAATCAGCGGCGAATCGGCGGGGACGCTCGATTGCGCCACATTCTGCCACGAAAGCGGGCAATTGGCGTTTATGCTGGTTGGCGACGGTGAATTAGGCGATGAATCGAGAAGGACTATCGAAAAGGTTCTGGCGATGGGCGTTATCCCCATCACGATGAATGACGCAGTTGAAAAAATCACCGGTTCTATGGTATAGCGGGTTATGAGTCAGCCCGACAGCTATATGACGGCGGCGACCGAGGCGGTGGTCGAGATAAAAATCAAGGGTTCCCGCTTTATCGGGCAATTGTATTCATGCGAAGATGAAGACCGCGCCCGCGAGATTCTGGAAAGTACCCGCAAGAAATACTATGATGCCACGCATAATTGCTATGCCTGGAAAGTCGGGATCGGCAAAAAGGTGCAGTTCAAGTATTCGGATGACGGGGAACCGGGCGGGACCGCCGGAAAGCCGATATACGATCAAATAGACGGCGCCGGGCTGACCGATGTCATAGTCATTGTCACCCGTTATTTCGGCGGGACCAAGCTGGGTACGGGGGGGCTGACGCACGCCTATTCCGGCTGTGCGGCCGATGTCATAAAGGCGGCCGGCGCGGTCGAGAAATTCATCACCGGCCGGATTAAGGTGGTGCTTGATTTTGCCGACTACAATGCGGTTGAAAGAGCCGTGCACAAGGCCAACGCGGCGATAGTGCAATCGGAGTTTTCCGACAAAGTGTGTCTAATCATCGAAATAAGGCTGTCGAAACTTGAGTTACTCAAAGGGCAATTGATCGATATCACATCGGGGAGAATCAGTATTGACCAAGCGCTGTGATTGTCTGGGGCTGGGGATTGCCCCGGCCGATGTGATCATGCAGATTAAGGCTTTCCCCAAACCGGGGGCGAAAATCGACTGCACCGGCCTGGTCATACAGGGCGGCGGGCCGATTCCGACGGCTATGGTGGCGCTGGCCCGTCTGGGGTATCGTCCGGCCCTGTTAAGCGCGGTCGGGAATGATATCTTCGGGCGCTTTGTTCTCGATGAATTGATTCGCGAGAAGGTCGATGTATCACCGATAAGAATAAAGAAAGACAGAACGGCCATTGCGGTCGGCTGGGCGGAAGAGAAAACGGGGCGGAGAACGATTGCGCTGGACTTGGGCATCAGGGTTACGCCGGGAGACATAAAAACAAGAGAGCTGCCTCTTCCCCGGCTGGTGCATCTTGATGGACGTTATATGCCGGCCTGTCTTAAACTGGCGCGCTGGGCAAGAAAAAGGGGCATCCCGGTCGTGTTCGATATCGGGTCGATGCGAAACGACGTTTCCGCGCTGATGCCATTGACCGATCATCTGGTGTGCGCCGAAGATTTCGCCCTACCGTTCACAAAATCGCGAACGGTGCCAGCCGCCTTGAAAAAACTGCTTACGCTCGGCCCGACGACGGTGGTGATTACATCGGGCATAAAAGGAGCCATCGGGTATTGTGGAAAAGACGGCCTCGTGCGTCAGAAGGCTTTTCGGGTTACGGCGGTCGATACGACGGGAGCGGGTGATGCCTATCACGGAGCGTATCTGGCGGGACTACTCAAAGGGTGGGATTTGCCGCGACGGATGGAATTCGCCTCGGCCGTGGCGGCCATCAACTGCACCCGTCTGGGCGGACGGGCGGGACTTCCGTCATATAATCAGGCCATGGGCTTTATAAGGAAAGGCGGAGGACATTATGCCTGAAATTATCCTCTGGCTGGAAGGAGTTGACCGTTCGGTTTTTGCTTTTATCAACCAATCGCTGGCCAATCCGGTGACGGACTTTATAATGCCGCTGGTCACACTTGATTTGCATTTGAAAATATTTTACGGGGCGGTTTTACTGATACTGCTCTGGCGGGGAGACAACAGGCTTCGTCTGTCTATTATATTGTCATTGATAGTGGTTCTCCTGACCGACCAGTTAAGTGCCGCCTGGCTGAAGTCGGTATTTGCGCGGCCGCGCCCCTGTCACGACCTGGAAGTACATCTTCTGGTCAATTGCGGGTCGGGTTTTTCGTTGCCATCGTCGCACGCGGCGAATCTGTTCGGGCAGGCCTTTTTTTATCGCGTCGTTGCGCCCAAATCCTGGATTTTCTTGATTCCGTTAGCCATCGTTGTCGCCTTATCGAGGGTCTTCGTGGGAGTGCATTATCCATTTGATATTATGATCGGGGCGGCGCTGGGAACAATTATCGGACATTTCGTCGGGGTTATTTTCGACAAATTATTTCCGCGTGACCGTCGGGGCAAAGAGGAAAAACACATCAAACTTTTGGATTTTAAAAAGAAATGAACGTATCCATAGAAGTATGGCAGGGTGATATCACGGCCAGCAAGGCCGAGGCTATTGTCAATGCCGCCAACAACCATTTCTGGATGGGGTCCGGGGTGGCGGGGGCAATCAAACGCAAGGGCGGGCAAGTAATCGAAGACGAGGCGGTCAAAAAAGGCCCTGTTTCGGTCGGGCAGGCGGTCGCGACGACTGCCGGGCAATTGCCCTATAAGTACATTATCCACGCCGCCGGGATGGGTCAGGACCTGCGTACCGACGAGAAGATTATTTACGAAACGACGGTAAACACTCTTCTGCTGGCCGACAGGTTGAATTTAACATCCTTGGCTTTTCCGGCGATCGGGACCGGGGTGGGCGGTTTGTCGCCGCAGGCCTGTGCCCGGGCCATGAAGAAAGCGATACGCGATAACGACGCTAAATTGACACATTTAAAAACGGTTCATTTCGTACTGTTCGATGATGTCACGTACGGGATTTTTAAAAAAGAAATTAATTAGGGGGAGTGTCAATTACGACGCCGCGCTTTTAAATCGCCTTCGAAAATCAGCGTATCGTTTTCCGGGTTGACATAAATACCCGACAGCCGGGCCCGGAATGACGACGTCCAGACGGTGTCGATAACCATGAAACCCTTCATACAGTGATATATCCGCAGTCGTTCATCGACATCGAAGCGTCCTTCCAGACGACACAATGAATGGTCATGCAAATCGAGCGAGTCCTTGCGAATTGATGCCGGAAGCTCCACCAAAATCTGGTAAGCGATTTTTTCTTCGACCGTGAAGACTTTGCCGAGGGTTTGCAGTTCGCCGGCGGATGGGCCGATGCGTTTGGCAATTAGAATGGCCCCGTCGCCGGGCCGGATATACGATGTCTGCGGTTCATCGGTCAGAATGTAGCCTGGGCGATAGAAGCTTTCGACCTCTTTAAGAAGAAATGATATTGATTCGCCCACCTGATAAAGTCGGGGCTGAAGACGGCTCTTGCACGAAAGGGCCAGGATAAAGACAAGCCCGATCAATATGATCGTTTTGATTCTCACAACGGCATCTCCACCATGCGGTATTTTTTATAGACGCGGGCGCCCATAGCCTCGGCGGCGCGGTTCATCAGGTCGTTGGTTTCCAGAATCCAGGACAACTCCGCCCATTTGTATCCCCTCGCGATACCCCGGCGATAGGTCTCGACATACATGATGCTGTCGATACCTCGTTTCTGGAATTTGGGCACGACGCCGAACGTGATAAGTCGCAGTCCGTCGACTTTCTTTTTCACCTTGGTGTTCCAGAGCAGTTTGATCAACCCGGTCGGGAAAAGACGGCCGTTGATGTCGATCAAAACTTTATTCATATCCGGCAGGGCCAGGCTGAAGGCGGCCGGTTCGTCGCCGATGCTGGCGATGAGTACCAGATTGGGATCGACGATGTCTTTCATACCCTTGGCCAAGTGGGCGAATTCATCCTCTTTCATGGGCACGAAACCCCAGTTGTTCTGCCAGGCGTCGTTGTAAATTTTGTTGACCAGGCTGATTTCTTCCTTGAAGCGCGCCATGTTCAGGGATCGGATGGTTATATTGTACTTAGTCTTGAGCTTGTCGAGCAGATTGACATGGCGCTCGTTGAGCGGCTGTTTGTCGGTCAGCATGTAGGCGTAGAGGTCCATAACTTTTTTCAGCCCGAACTTTTCGGCGAACTTGGGGAGGTATGGCGGGTTATAAGTCATCATGATTACCGGCGGGCTGTCGAAGCCATCAACCAGAAAGCCGATTTCATGATTGGTCGAAAAATTGGCCGGACCGCGCATGGCGGTGACGCCGTCGGATTTCAAGGTAATCATGGCCACTTTCAGAAGGGCCCGGGCGACTTCATAGTCATCGACGGTGTCGAAAAATCCAAAGAAGCCGATATTTTCGCCGTGATACTCATTGTGATTGAAATTGATACAGGTGGCGATGCGCCCGACATAGGCCCCATCCTGACGAGCCAGGAATAATTTGGTTTTGGCGGTGCGGAAGAAAGGATTTTTTTCTTTATCGAAAAATTCTTTTCGTTCGGACAGAAGCGGCGCCACCCAGTTGGGATCATTTTTGTAGAGCTTCCAGGGCAGTTTGATAAAACGCTCCAAAAGTTTTGGAGATTCGACTTCGATTACTTCTACGGAACCGGCCATAAGTGGGTTAAATGACGCCCATTTTTTTGCCGACGCGCTCGAAAACTTCCAGGACCCGGTCGAGTTGCCGGTCAGTATGCGTGGCCGTGTAAGATGTTCTCATCAGGGCCTGCCCGGGCGCCACTGCCGGGGAGATAACCGGATTGGCAAAAACCCCGTTGTCATACAGTTCTTTCCAGAATCGGAAACAATCGAGGTCGTCGCCGATGACGATGGGAACGATGGGGGTTTCCGACGTGCCGGTATCAAACCCGAGAGTCTTGAATTCCCGGAGCATTCGTCGGGCGTTCTTCCAAAGGTTTTCCCGGCGTTCGGGTTCGGTGCGGATGATTTCCAGCGCCTTGAGGACGGCCGCCGTAGCCGAGGGGGGAATCGACGCCGAAAATATCAATTCCCGTGAAATATGCTTAATGTAGTTTATGACACGTTCATCAGCGACAATGAAGCCGCCCAGAGAGGCGAATGATTTGGAAAATGTGCCCATAGTAATATCGACTTCGTTATCGAGTCCGAAATGGGAGGCGGTTCCGCGGCCGTTTTTTCCGAGCACCCCGACCGAATGAGCATCATCGATCATTATCCGACAACCGTATTTTCGGGCAACTCTTACCATATCGGGCAGTTTGATAATATCGCCTTCCATGGAAAAAACGCCGTCGGCGACAATCAGTATTCCGCCCTTGCCGTTGGTTTCCCGGACGTTTTTAACGACGCGTTCGAGGTCTTCCATATCGTTGTGGGCAAACTTAACCAGTTTTCCGAATGACAGGCGACAGCCATCGACGATCGAGGCGTGGTTGGAACGGTCGGCGACAATAGTATCGCCCTTATTGACGAGGCATGAAATTGTTCCCAGATTGGTCTGGAAGCCGGTTGAATAAACAAGGGCGGCTTCGCGTTCAAAAAAATCGGCCAGTTCGCGCTCCAAACGGATATGCAGTTCCAGGGTCCCATTCAAAAAGCGTGACCCGGTGCACCCCGACCCGTATTTGAGGGCCGCCTCGGCGGCGGCTTCCTTGACCCGGATGTCGTCGGTCAGGCCCATATAGTTGTTGGAGCCGATCATGATCAGCTTTTTGCCGTCGATAACGACCTCATCGCCCGGAGGCGAAGAAATCGGGTTGAAGTAGGGGTATATCCCCATCGCCTTTATTTCGTCGGCGCGGGTGAAATTGAAGCATTTTTCGAACAGGTCGGACATTTCTACCAGAGTATTCTCCCGTGTTTCCAAGCTGGAAATCCTCTCTTTTTCGATTACAAAATTAAAACGTACTTTAAACCAAAGGCGAAGTCAAGAAAAATGATGAATGCCAGAGATGTCGGTTCAAGGACATCGGCAATGGTGAAACTGCCGAGCAAGTTTACTTTTTAAAAAACTTCATGCGTTAATATCTGGCGGAAGCATACATACTAAAGGCATTTTGCTTCGGGGTAAGTGCCATACCCGCATTATATCATAGATTATGCTAATCCACTATAGTAATCGCGGCAGGGCGGGAAAGTCCGAATGATGGGAATTTTAGTCGCAAATATTCAATTTACCATAATGGGGAGCTTGGGGAATCGACAATTTTGAGAAAGGTCGGTCGGGGTGAAACCATAACTGACATATCTTCAATAAAGACAACAAGATAAATATAATCAACGGTGATTCTAGTGGGGCCGATTAATATTTTCTTGGATTATTCATAAAAAAATCACAAAAATATGAAACATTTATTAATATTATTAATATTATATATTGACATTATTAATATAGATACTATAATAGATTAACCATATTAATGGTGGAGGCAAAAATGATAAATGAAATTAACATCAGATTCGATTGCCCGACTATGGAGATTCTTGATTATCTCGAACAGGGCAAGGTTTCATTCGAAGAGGCCATTTTATCGATTAAAAAAGGCGGTCGTTTATTGACCGGCGCGATCCCGGCAATGGGGGTAAAAACGGCGCCATTTCGGATGGATCTGGTCAATTTGACCCCGTATTTATAAAAAATCGGAGGAATTCATGTCCAAGACATGGCAAGAACTTTTATCGTTGACGGGTGGCCGGGATATCAGAGTTGAGCGGGTACGTCTGGCGGAGTCGGATATCGCAATTGAGGGGTCGTTCGAACTTCCGGTTCTGGCCCGGCTTGACAGTGACGATCAGACTTTCGTTGCGGCGTTTGTCAAATGTCATGGGTCGATCAAGCAGATGGAAAAGTATTTCGGCATCAGCTATCCGACGGTGAAAAGTCGGCTGAACCATATCGGCGAGAGGCTTGATTTTGTTAAGATTGAGGTGGACAAGAATATCGAAAGCGATATTCTTGACCGGCTCGATCGCGGTGAGATAACGTTCGATGATGCCATCAAGAAACTCGAAGAAGGAGAATAGTCATGAGTGAGGAAAGACGCAAAATTCTGGATATGCTGGCGAACGGCAAAATAACGGTAGAGCAGGCGGAAAAGTTGCTGAATGCCATCGGAGAGGTCAATGTCGAAACGCATCGCGCCGGGCATAAGGAATCTTTCGATTATAATACGGGCGAAAACCAGAAGACTCCGGGCGAAGTAAATGGCTCGACCGATCCGAAATATTTGCGGATACTGGTCAATTCGGTCGGCAAGGACGGCCGTCCACCGGAGCAGGTAAATATCAAAATCCCGCTGGGAATCATCAAGGCGGGCATAAAAATCGGCTCGGTCATGCCGGACAGCGCCAAGGAGAAAATCAGCCGAAAGCTGGGTGAAAAGGGAATCGATCTGGACTTGAATAACATCGACAAAAACTCCATCGATGAGCTATTGATGGCGCTGAAAGAGATGAAAATCGAGGTTAATGACGCTGACGGCGAGCAGGTGCGGATATTCACGGAGTGAGGGCATCGGCGGATTTTTCACCGCCGCAAGGTCGCTTTCAGGCGGTTGGAGTTGAGAATCAGATCCAGGGCGTCGAGCGGGCTATGCACCAGGACATTTGAGGACCGCATGGCCTCGACGGCACAACCCTCATCGGTGCAGACACATATCCCGATGGCGGCTTCCTCGAGCATACCGGTGTCATTGTGGCCGTTACCAACGGCAATACATTTATCGGCCCCGAGTTTTCGGATGTAGTTGCGTTTTTTGGCGGTATGCTGAACGCCGGTGAGGATTTCCACGACGGCGTTCATGCCCTGGAGTTGTTCGGCGGCGCGGCCATGGGTGTCGGCGGTGAGAATGTGGATTTCCAGAAAAGAGCCGATGCGTTTCAGCCGCTCGGCGACACCCTCGACAAGGATGCCGTCAACCGACAGTGTCCCGGAAAAATCGAGCACGAGGTGTTCGAGAGCCAGTTTCGCGAAATCGGGAATATCGAGTTTAAGCATGGGCTGAATTTATAAAGTTATATGGCTCTTGTCAATTGCCGGTAAGATGATGTATTTACGGCGCATATGGTAATATAGAATCGTTTCCGTGGGCGACCCGACCTGATCTTGTATCTACGCAGGTTGTTCCCGCTTATTCCGGGCAGATCGGGGTGGGGCCGGGCGGGGCCGAATAGAGATAATCTATCAAATACAAAATATCGATCAGATTCAAATTGCCATCGCCGTTGGCGTCGCCGGCATCGGGCGGCACCGGGGCCGGGCCGGGCGGGCTGTCGTAGATGGCCGAAATCACATACAGTATGTCCAGCAGGTTTATGACGCCATCGCCGGAAGCATCGCCGCACCGGAAATAATGCACAACGGCTTTTTGTGAAATTTCGACGGTCTCCCCGCCGGCGGTCACAAAGGCCATGATGGTATCTTTGCCATAGGTAGAAGGTGAGACGATAAGGGCCCCGAAAGTACCGTCGCCGTTGTCCGTGACTGCGGACAATGCCCCGTCTCCGGTGTGAACCAGATCGATTTGGCAACCCTCCGACGGCGGATTGCCCTCGAAATTAAGCGGGGTGATGGTTATAAAGGCGGTATCATCGCCGGTGGCGGCGATGGTGTCGGGTACGGCCACGATGGACGAAAGTTCGGCGTCGGCCAATTTGCGCTGTTGCCATTGGGTGAATTTGAGCCGCAGGGAATCCATTGGATTGACCGGGCAGGCGGTGGTGGGGATATCGATGGCGAGGTATGGGACGAGGCCATCGCCGGGCCGGAGGACTTTAATGAAGGCCGAAATGGCCGGTTTATTGCAGGAGGCACACCGGGTATCGGCGGCGGGGATGTCGGCGGCATTCATGGCGGCCATGAGTTTTTCTTCGAGAGGGCCCGTGGTGGCCAGAAAGGCGGCTTCCATGCCGGCGACAATTTCCGGACCCAAAAGGATATTACCCTGAATCGAATATCCCGGGCCGGTGGCGTGTTCTCTCCAAATCGTGGTGGCGCTTCCGGTGAAAGCGGCCGAGGCGCCGGGCCCGGCCAGAGTGACGATGCCATATTGGCGATACTCGGGCGTGCTTTCGGCGTCGTTATTGTAAAGCCAGGAGATAATTTGTTCGGGCGTATCGCCGGCAAGCATACGCATCCGGGCGTTCATCTGATTGGCGGCCAAGTACCACGCCTGCGTGTGGATTGCCCCGACACCCTCGATAAGATCGTTGATGATGTAGGAGTTATTGATGCACGAGGCCCCGGCGCCACCGACGGCCCCGGTGGTGGTATCGACGGCGACGATCGAGAAAGTCGCCAAAACCGATGAGGGGACGAAAAAAGGCAGGATAAAAATGACCGTTAACAGGTAAACCCGAGATTTTATCTTAAAAGACATATACACCCCCGCCGGTAAGAATTCTGTCACCCGCAAGGCAGTTGCCGCAGGTGTTTGGAAAGTAGCGCCTTAACAATATAAGATACGGCAAATCCATGTTTTGTCAAGAATGGTGTTCAAAAGCGGGTATTGGGACAGGTAAGAACCGGTTTTTTTTAAATATTCCGGCCGTGCCATTGCTATTGACGGGTAGATTTGAGCAATCTATATTTAGCACGGAATTTTAATACTGGAAGGTGCGAATAAGTCGATGCCGACTTCCATAGCCTTGTCCAAGCCGCCGAACGGCGCGAGCCGTACGAATCGACGGGCCGAGAATAATAATTTTATAGCGACCTATCTTCCCGACAAGGCATTGGTGAATCTCTCCGGCAATTACAATTACATGGAAAAGGGTTATTACGCTTCGCAGGATCATGAGCTTGAGGGGCGGACTATCTTCCCCACGTGTCAGGAGATGATCGACGCCTATGTTCCGCCGCTGTTTCTGGAGAAGGCGCGTCTGGCAGGATTTGCGATACCCGAGTTTTATATCAGCAATAGCTATTTCGAGCCGCCGGTGATAATCGACCCGATCAATCCCTTCATGATTAAAAGCCGGATTGTTCATGAGCCGGGGCGCGAACAATCGATAGCCAAGTCGATGACGCGTAATTTCAAATATGCCATGTGTTGCCAGGTTTTGCCGCCGGGCGGGAGGGTGGTTTATTTCCGGACGGTTTTGGGCTGGTGTGTTTCTCCCCGGTTTCGAGAGATATCCGACAAGATATGGCGGGAGTTTCACATTCCGCTGGCAAAGGTGCGGGTGATAATAACGTTAGGGGGTCAATTTCTGGTCAGCGATATTTCGCATCTGCCGTTTGACAAGCTCGGCGAACGGGAGTTGAATCATCTGGAGAAACTGGTGCAATGGGGCGAATAGGCGTATATCTGGAGCGATATAACATCTCCAGCGGCGGCGAAATGAACGCGCTGATGCGTTTCGCGCAGGTGGCCCGTAAGTACAACCATCGTGTGGATTTCCTGTTCCGACCGGATATATTTCGTATCCCGGAATATGACGCCATATATATCCGGGCGCTGACCGACCCGCTTAACGCCGCTTATGCCGCCGCCCGGACGGCAGAGATGCATGGGGTGCGGGTCATCGATGACCCCGATTCCATACGTATCTGCTGTGACAAAGTCAGCATGTATCAGCATCTGATTCGCGCGGGGGTGGTGATTCCGGAAACGCGGTTTGTTCAGGAGCAGGAACTTACGCGCGAGCACGGCGCCCGGCTTCTGGAGGAACTAGGTCGCCCGATGGTATTGAAAGCGCCGCACAGTAGTTTTTCATTATATGTCGAGAAAGCGGAAACGCCGGCCGAGTTTATTACGATCGGCAAGCGCTTTTTCCGCCGGGCCGATCGCATTGTCGCGCAGAAATTCATTCGGTCCGTCTTCGACTGGCGGATCGGCGTGCTCGGCGGGGAACCGCTTTATGCCTGTAAGTACGGGATACCATCACGGCGCTGGAAAATACTGACGTACACGCCCGAAGGTCACACGGTGCGCGGCTCGATCAAAGCCGCACCGTTAGCGGAAATTCCGCCGCTATTGATGCAACGGGCGGTCGAGGCGGCCAACGCCGTCGGGCAGGGGCTGTACGGCGTCGATTTGAAGCAGGTCAACGGTGATTTTGTGGTCATCGAAGTGAACGACAATCCGACCATTTATGCCGGGGAGGAAGACTACAAAGCCCCCGATCTTTATGACCGTCTGGTGCGGTATCTGATACCCGGAAATCCGTCATGATCGCACCGGTTTTAACAATTCGTATCGCCTCACAGCACGACACCGATACGCTTTTCGATCTGGAGTCGCGCGGTTTTGCGACGGACCGGTTCAAACGTCACCGCATCGAATATCTTCTCGGTCACGCCCGCTCGACGATATTGATCGCGGAGTGCCATGGCCGGACGGCTGGGGCGATATACCTTCTGTGGCGTCGGCGAGGCCACAGCGGGCGGTTGTATAATGTCGTGGTCGATTCCGATGTTCGCGGCCAGGGGATCGGGGCGGCTTTGGTGCGCGAGGGAGAACTCGAGGCGGTGCGGCGCGGGTTGAAGGTTATGTCGCTCGAAGTCCGGGCGGACAATGACACGGCTATCCCCTTTTATGAAAAGCATGGCTACAAAATCCACGAAACCATGCCCGAGTATTATGAGGATGGATGCACGGCGTATAAGATGGTCAAAGAGCTGGATATCGAAATCGAGGATACCGTCCGGTTCAAAGTGCCGTACTATGCCCAGACGCTGGAGTTCACATGCGGCCCGGCCTGCCTGATCATGGCTCTGCAATATTTCGACGCCATAAAACACGGGCATCGGGAATTAGAATTCAATATCTGGAAAGAGGCGACGCTCATTTTCATGACATCGGGCATCGGGGGAACGGGTCCATTCGGCCTGGCGCTGGCGGCCATAAGACGCGGTTTGAGTGCGCGAGTGTTGTCGTCGACGGATAAAACGCCTTTTTCAAAGTCGGTGCGCGACGAACAAAAGCGCGATGTCATCCGACTGGTTCATGCCGACATGAAAGAAACGGCGCTGAAGCTGGGTGCGGGGGCAACCACGTATGATTACAATTTCGACGATATTCGCTGTGCCATGTACCGCGGGTTGGTGCCGATTACGCTCATAAGCACTTATCGTCTGACCGGGGATCGTATTCCTCATTGGGTGCTGATCACCGGTTTTGACAGTAACCATGTACATATCAATGACCCCGACGAGAGTTCGTACGCCGGTCATGCTCTCCGGGCGCGGAATCTGAAAATACCGATTCGGGAGTTTTTACGCATGAGCCGCTACGGCCGGGAGACCTATCGATATACGGTGCTGATCGGGCCCGGGCAATAGTCAGCTGTCAGGAGCGCGATTATTCCATTTCGGTCTCTTCTTTAAGTGAATATCCATCCGGTATCACAAACAGGCTTTCGTCCAGATCACGGTATTCGATGCTAATCACTTCATGAGACATGCTCATAAAATCCATTAAATCATCATCACCGCTGAACAGGTTTTTCAACATCCCTTTCACCTGATCGTTAAGTCCGGCGTCCGTTGAATCGGGCAGTCCCAGAGTATCTATGCCATCCAGTATTTCCTGTCGTTTATCTTCTGACGGTAAATCAAACAGCGGCATTTTTGCGTTAATCCGGTATTTTATGGTAACGCCGTCGGAGGCAAGGGATTTGCGCCCCATCGTCAGGACATGATGAATCAAAACGTCGGTAATCCCCTCGTCTTCTTTACCAACTTCACTATCCTTTGGATAAAGAGTATCCATCTGAAACGCCGCATACGCTTTATAAATATCCCGACCTGAAATATTATTGGATATCCAGAATTCAGTATTTACGAGGCACGAATCTGTTTCTTCGACCGAGGAGCGACCGACGGTTTTAATCATGTATTTCCGGCATGAAAATCCATTGACATGTTCGCGGGCGGCGGTTGAATCCCAGGTCGTTTCCCAGACGTATGAACCGGCCGCAGTATCTTTGGGAAAACTAAAAGAAACCAATCCTGTATCGGCCCCGGCGGTATCAGGTATCATCGGAAGAGCCAAATCGACTTCAGTATATGTTTTGGTTAAGGTGTCGAGATTCCAGCCGACGCGTTTCTCGAGATTGATGAAGCTATTGATTTCCTTGCTTAGCATTTCGGGCATATAGATCATCATACCTTCGGGTTCGGTGGAGCCGAAGGTGCGAGCCATGCCGGGTTTCAGGAAAACGGTCGAAGTCGAAGTGGTTCCCCCCATACCCATAAAGTCGATCGTTGTCCGGGATTCAATTACCAATCCCTTTTCGGCCATGACGGGTGAAAAGGCCATGATTACCAGCGAAAATAGCGCAATTGATAAACAGTATTTCATGAATACCCTCCTTATAAAGACAGGATAAGTATAATAGAATTATCTTGAGGCCGCAAATGGAATCGGGAAATTTGCCGGGCGTGACAGCGAACTTTAAATTATAGTAAAAAGCCGGCCGGAATGCCGCCAGACGGCTAATCGAATATTTTTGGGTTACCAATTTTATATTTCCTTTGGCGGAGAATTTTATTATGAATCGATAGGAGCAAATACCCACGGGAGAAAAATGGAAGAAGAACGCGTTTTAAATGCCGCCGGGGATTCATCGGAATGGATACTGGACGGCGTGACCGAATGGCTGGCGGGTCAGGGACTGGCATTATCGCCGGCGGAGGTGCTGGCCTGGGTAATCATAATCGCCGGGATATTGATTCTGGCCTGGTTGTGCAATTTTATCGCCAAGAGAATTATTCTTCAGATAATCGCCTTTTTCGTCAAAAGAAGTCATACCAAATGGGATGATGCGCTTCATAATCGCAAAGTATTCGTGCGTTTTTCGCACCTGGCTCCGATAATAGTGATTTACGCCTGCGCCGGGGCCCTGCCGCCGATAAAAGAGCAGATCCAGGGCTTTTCGGTGATATACACGTATTTAATCATCATGATGATAATCAACGGCTTTTTGAACGCCGTCATGGATATTTACAATACCTATGACCTGGCCCGCGAGCGTCCGATCAAAGGGTACATTCAGATTGTCCAGATAATTGTCTTTGTTCTCATTGCCATACTGGTTTTTTCCAAGCTTCTGGGTTATTCGCCAATCGTGATTCTTACCGGCATGGGGGCCATGTCGGCCATACTGCTTTTAATATTCAAGGATACCATTCTGGGTCTGGTGTCCAGCCTGCAATTGTCTTTCAATGATATGGTGCGGAAGGGCGATTGGATCGAAATGCCGAAGTACGGCGCCGACGGCAACGTGATCGATATGACGCTTTATTCGGTCAAGGTGCAAAACTGGGACAAGACCATATCGACGATACCGACGTACGCCCTGATGTCGGATTCCTTCAAGAACTGGCGCGGGATGAGCGAGTCGGGGGGGCGACGAATCAAGCGGTCGGTCAATATCGACATGACCAGTGTGAAATTTTGCGACGAGGAGATGTTGCGGCGGTTTTCGAAGATTCAGTATATTCGTGAGTATCTCAAGAAGAAGCAGGAAGAACTGGAGACGTTTAACCGGGAACACCAGATCGACTTTTCCAGTCTGGTCAACGGGAGACGGTTGACCAATATCGGCACCTTCCGGGCGTATTTGATACAGTATTTGAAAAACCACCCGAAGATTCGTCAGGACATGACCTTTCTGGTGCGCCATCTTCAACCCGGCGAAACCGGCCTGCCGGTGGAAATATATGTCTTCAGCAATGATCAGGTCTGGGCCAATTATGAATCGATTCAGGCGGATATTTTCGACCACATTCTGGCTATTATTCCGGAATTCGATTTACGGGTATTCCAGAATCCGACCGGCAATGATTTTAAAAGCCTTAAGGGTGTGGCAGGGCAATAAAGGGGAGCGCGTTCTTTACCGAATATGTAAACAACGGGTTCGATAATAATGACGACGATAACGAATAAGAAATATCTGTCGATTTATCTGCTGGCGGCGGTTTTGTTTCTGGTATACCTGCCGGCACTGATAGACCTTGTCTATGACTGGTATTCCGACAGCAATTATTCGCATGGCTTTCTGGTGCCGCTGGTTTCGGGATGGTTGTTGTGGAAAAAGCGGGCGGCGCTGGTAGAAATTCCGATGTCTCAAAACAGTTTGGGGCTGGTAATTGTCATATTCGGGATGATGCTTTTTATAATCGGCAACGGGGCCTCGGAATATTTTACCGTCCGATTGTCGCTGGTGGTTACCCTGTTCGGTTTGGCGCTGTACATTTTTGGCGGACCCATTATAAAGAAATCCTGGTTTGAAATTCTGTTTCTGGTGTTCATGATCCCGATACCATATGTTATATATTTTTCGGCAACCTTTCCGATGCAGCTTCTGGCCAGCAAGGTAACGGTGAAACTATTGTCAATCATCGGCATGACGGTTGTTCGGCAGGGCAATATCATCCATCTGCCGGGAGAGGTTCTCGAAGTGGCGGAGGCCTGTTCGGGTTTGCGGTCGCTGATTTCGCTATTGGCGCTTGGTGCGATATATGCATACATGACCCAGAGGAATCTGGCCGGGAAGATTATCCTGTTTTTAAGCACGATCCCGATAGCCGTGGCGGGGAACGTCTTCCGCGTCTTTGTCACGGCTTTAGCGGCCTATACCAGCGATATTGAAGTCACGGCGGAGCCGTTGCATACGATAATGGGTCTGTCGGTATTCGTGATTGCCTTTATTCTTCTGTTCATTTGCGGCGCCATACTTAAGAAGGTGTTTAAATGAAGAAGGCCGTTTACATATCACTCGCCATAATTATCATTGCCGGGATATTCGGCAATATTTTGCGTTATAGTTCTCATCCACCGGAAGGTGTCGCCGATTTCGGCCGGATACCGCTGGAGCTGGGTGAGTACAGCGGCAAGGAGCAGATTCTGGCCGATTTTACCTATGATATTCTCAAGGCCGATACGACGACCTACCGCGATTATCTGGATTCCGACGGCCGGGGGTATAATTTATTCATCGCCTATTTCGAATCGCAGAAGTACGGCAGTCAGATACATTCCCCCAAGCACTGTCTTCCCGGCGGTGGCTGGCGAATCGAGCAGATAGTTCCCTATAAAATTCAATTAACCGACTCGGTGACGCGCGAGGCCAATTTGACGGTCATATCGGTTCAGAATTATAAAGCGCTGATGCTATACTGGTTTGAAACGCGTTCCGGGGGGATTCGCTCGGAGTATGGTCTCAAGCTCGACCTGGTTAAAAATTCGCTTCTGTTCAACGCCACCGACGCCGCGATAGTGCGGCTGACGATACCCGTTTCCGGGGATAATCTGAATTTGACCCTTGACAAAGCCAACCGGTTTTTGGCGGCATTTTATCCTCATATCGAAGCGGCTCTCCCCTTCTGATTCCTTTTTTCTTGCTCTTTGGCGGCAAAGTCGCTAACCTTAAGCATATATGTTCAAGGATATAATCAGGCTTATAAGGCCGTCGCAGTGGATTAAAAACGGTGTCGTTCTGGCCGGGCTGATTTTTTCGGGAAAGGCCGAGGCGACCGGATTAGTTGAAAAAGGCCTATTGGCAACGGCGGCATTTTGTTTTCTATCATCGTCGGTTTATGTTCTCAACGACTTGATCGACCGCGAACGTGACCGGGCACACCCGCTTAAGAAGAACCGCCCGATTGCATCGGGGCGTATCGGGACGGGAACGGCGGCAACCCTGTTTATGGTTCTGGGATCGGTCGGGCTGGTGATTTCCGGCCTGATTAACAGTAATCTTCTGATTGTTTCCCTCGGCTATATGCTACTCATGGTGCTTTACACTTTCTGGTTAAAAAATATAGTTATAATCGATGTCATGACATTGGCGGCGGGATTTGTATTAAGGGCGTTAGCCGGCGCGGTCGCCATTAACGTCGAATTTTCGTCATGGCTTTTGATTTCGACTTTCGTTCTGGCTCTCTTTCTGGGCTTCGGCAAACGGCGGCATGAACTGATACTGCTGGAAACGAACGCATCGGAACACCGCCGCTCGCTGGAGAAGTATTCACCTTACCTGCTGGACCAGTTAATCGGTGTCGTGACGGCATCGGCGGTGATCACATACTTGTTTTACACGCTATCGCCGGAAGTCGGCGCCAAACTGGGCACGAGCTATTTATTTGTGACCGTTCCCTTCGTCATTTATGGCATATTTCGTTATCTGTATCTGGTGCATAAGGAAGAACGGGGCGGATCGCCGACGACCCTGTTATTGACCGATAAACCGCTTTTGATCGACGTCTTACTCTGGCTTGCGACGGTAATAATTATCCTGTATATTCTTCCATAAAAAAGGGGGAAAAACCGCTATGAAACGACGGGAATTCATAAAAAAGGCAGGCAAAGCGGCGGCTCTGGCCGCGGTCACCGGGGCAACGGGGTTTTATTTCCACGACCGGGATATGACATCTTATGCGGCCGCGATAACCAAAAGCCGCAGTTTTGAGATATCCAAAGATATTAATTACCCTGTTGTCGCACTGGCGAAAAATGAGGAGTATATTGTCGCGCTCAATCGCGCCCTTGATGCTGTCGGTGGAATCGGGCGGTTTGTCAAGTCCGGGGAAAAAGTAACCATCAAGCCCAATGTCGCCTGGGACCGCACCCCCGAGCAGGGAGCTAACACCAATCCCGTCCTGGTGGCGGAAATGGTTCGGCTCTGCCTGTCGGCCGGGGCGGCCGAGGTGATCGTTTCCGATATCACCTGTAACGATCCGCGCCGGACATTTTTACGTTCGGGAATCAAGGAGGCCGCCGAAAAGGCCGGGGCCAAAGTGTACCTTGAAGCCGACGAAGACTTTTTGACGTTTGATATCGGCGGAGAGATTCTCGGTAAATGGCCGGTGTTGAAGCATTTTGTCCGCACCGACCGGCTGATCAACATGCCCATTGTCAAGCACCATTCGTTATCGGAGTGTACGATCGGGATGAAGAACCTTTATGGCATAATCGGCGGGCGGCGCAGTCAGTTGCACCAGCATATCGATCAGTCCATAGTCGATCTGACTGCCTTTTGCCGCCCGACACTCACGGTGGTCGATGCCACGCGAGTTATGCATCGCGGCGGACCGCAGGGCGGTTCGCTGGCCGACGTGACCATCGAAAACAGCGTCATCTGTTCAACCGATTTAGTTGCGGCCGATTCGCGGGGGTGCGAATTTTTGGGTTTGAAAGGCGACATTGTCGGTCATATCAGCCTGGCTCATAGGGCGGGGCTGGGTGAAATCGATTATAAAAAAGCCGGATATAAAGAAGTAGTCTGATGACGATTAAAACGGTACGAAATCTCCGCCGCCTGTCGCAGGTATTATTTTTCGGAATTTTTTTCTGGTTGATTTTGAAGACCAATTTCGAGGTAAATCTTAGTCCCGGCAACAGCGGTCATATCATGTTGCCATACCCGGTTTCCATCGCGCTGCAATTCGATCCGCTGGTGGCGATATCGACGCTTCTGGCCAACGGGACGATATATAAAGGCCTGCTGTGGTGTTTGGCGGTGTTGATCCCGACCATATTTCTAGGGCGGTTTTTCTGCGGCTGGGTGTGTCCGCTGGGTTCACTCAATCACTGGATTTCAGAAATCCCGTCGGAGCGTATGAAAAGAAAAGGTAAAAATAAAATCGAATCGAATCGCTATAAAAAGTATCAACGAATCAAGTATTATATCCTGCTTTTCTTTCTGGCCGCGGCTTTGACCGGGACGTTGCAGGCCGGCCTGCTGGATCCTCTGCCGCTTCTGGCCCGTTCGCTGGGGACGGCGGTTTTGCCGGTCATGCACAGTACGTCGTTGGGGCTTTTGGCCTGGGTCAAATCATTCGGCATCGGGCCGCTGGGCGCGCTGGCGCAGGGGGTGTACGACGTCTTTGCGGCGATATTTTTACCGTTTCGGCAGATGCATTTTCATACGATCTTGACCATCGGCCTGTTCTTTATGGCCATATTGATAATAAATCGCATATTCACCCGTTTCTGGTGCCGGGGGATTTGCCCGCTGGGGGCGTTACTGGGGATATTTTCGCGCTATGCCATATTCGGGCTGGAAAAGGACGCATCATCCTGCGATCATTGTAATCTTTGTCTTCACTCGTGCCAGGGGGCGGATGGGCCGGATATCGGCACCCGCTGGCGTCAGAGCGAATGTCACGTCTGTTTGAACTGTCAGGCGGCCTGCCCCCGCGGGTCGCTGAAGTTCAAATTTTTCCCGGAGCACGAGGATACGAAAGATAATCCGGCACCCACGCAGAAAATCGACGTCACCCGCCGCAAGGTGGCGGCATCGATAGTCGGCGGCCTGGCTTTGACGCCGCTTTTTCGTTCCGGCGATGCCTTCGAAAAGAACGCCAGTCCATATTTGATTCGACCTCCCGGTTCTGCTGTGGAGAAGGATTTCATCGCGCGGTGCATCCGGTGCGGGCAGTGTATGCGGGTTTGTCCCAATAACGCTTTGCACCCGACTCTTTCCGAGGCCGGGCTGGAAGGTCTGTGGTCACCGATATTAATCGCCCGTATCGGCTATTGCGAACCGACCTGTACCCTGTGCGGGCAGGTATGTCCGACGGGGGCAATAATCGAACTGACGCTACGGCAAAAGGTCGGGGACGAGAACATGCCGCCGAACCGAATCGGGACGGCTTTCTTCGACCGCGGCCGCTGTCTTCCCTGGGGTATGAACATCCCGTGCATCGTCTGTGAAGAATGGTGCCCGACCACTCCCAAAGCCATATATTTAAAACGGGATGACGTCACGAATTCCGAGGGAAAGACAATCACGGTGCAATTGCCCCATGTCGATCCGGAACGGTGTACGGGGTGCGGCGCCTGTGAATATGCCTGTCCGGTGGAGGACAAAGCGGCCATATACATCACCTCGGTGGGGGAATCGCGCTCCCCTGAAAATCAACTGCTTTTGCAGAGGAAGGGCGTTTAAAGTCATGGACACGGGAAAATTTTTTATAAAAACGGCTTTACTATTATGGTTGGTCGCTTTATCGATCGTATCCTGCGGATCGAAGGAACCCGAAATTGAGGCATCGGCGCCGCAGAATTTTCTTTTGGAGACATCGATGAAAACCGCCCTGAAGCGCGTTGGCGAGATACGAACTTATGTCGGCCAGACGCTCTGGGAGTATATCAACGGTGGGGCCGAGATATATTACCTGTATGATTTTGAATCGGTCGCCACGGCCGATTACAAGGACGACGGTGTAGAGATTGTCGTCGATATTTATAAATTCCGCGGCGGCGATAACGCCTTCGGTCTGTATTCCATGCTCCGTCCGGTTGACGCCCAACTGGTCCGGCTGGGCGTGGAGGGCTTTGTCGCTCCCGGCCTGATAGCTTTCGTAAAGGGCGACTATGTCGTCAAATTGATAGGCTTTGATGATTCCCCGCAGAGTTCTTTGGCCCTGATCAATCTGGCCGAGGAATTGGGCGGGCTGGTTCCGGGAAGAGTAGCCTTGCCCGAAATCTTCACCATTTTTCCGGGGGCCAATGCCATCGCGGCTTCAAGAAAGTGTTTCGCGGAATCGTATCTGGGGCAGAAATTTTTGACGGAAGTTTATTCCCAATCATATATTATGGGAACGGATACGCTCGGGCTGTTTTTATCGGAGGATGCGGATGGGGCCAAATTCGCGCATTGGATGGAAATCGCCGACAAAACGGCCAATATGGAGGCTATAAAGGACAGCCTAGGCTTTGACGAGAGTTATTCATTTCGGACAACTGATCGGTTTTATGGTGACATAATTGTCGGGTTGAAAGACGGCTATCTGGCCGGAGCGGTCGGGTACAGGGACAATCTGGCCGGATTTATAAGAAACTGGCTGGCCGGAATTTAGTGATTTGTTGACCCCGGATTTTTGGGCGTGAAGCCTTCAGGCCGGGGTATAATTATAAAACAGCAGGAGAGTATTTATGCTAATTCGCACCCTTATTGCCTTTATTTTGCTGGCCGTATCCGTCACGGCCGGAGACATCGCTAAAGTATGGCCAAAAGGCACCACGGAAAAATTGACTTACAATATCAATGTATATACCCCCAAGAAGGTCACCAACAGCCTCATGGTTACAATTACCAGGCTGGATACGGCGGGTGTCGTATTTGAAACTGAACAGGTTATTAAAATAATCGAACAGGATATAAAAATGGCGTCGATAGAAAGGTTCGAGGGGGAAGATCTGATTTTGGTCGAATCGGAAAATTATTACAAGTTCAGTCCGGAGATAGCGCAAGCCCGTGGGGTCGATTCTATATTCATACGCGCGTTCAAAGACGGCGACAGTTTAAGAATCCGCTCGAACTATACGGGTGCGGTCCCGGGGGCGATGCCCTATTATGACGGTTTAACCACGACCACCGGTTCTCTTTTGACGTCGCGGAACAAGAATTTCACGCCCGGGTACAGGAATGAACTCGCGTTTGTCAATCTGCTGTTGATGACCGGGAAACCGTACGAGGCCTACCCAGCGGCCGATTCGGTTATGGGCTTGGTTACGGTGACGGTTCCGGCGGGGACTTTTGAATGTCATAAAGTCCGCAACGATGCCATCAATGCCTTTGGCTACACTTATTTCACGAAAGACGGTCTTCACACGCCGGTTAAGACCGAGATGCTCGACTTCGAAACCGGCGAGCCGGTTACCGAGCTTATACTCGTGAAGAAAGAGTAAAATGAGGCGTAAGCGCTTGCCATACGGTAAAAAATAGATCATAATTGAATATATGCAAAATTACAAAAAACGGCGCGGCCCCCAACCGGTCCGCAAACAGCGCCTGAATCTGGTATTAAACAGTCAGGCCCATGGGTTTTCCGAAACGGTCGTGGAGCAGGTCAAGGCGGCCATCACCGACAGCGGCGGCGAATATTTCATTATTAACGCCGAAAATGTCCGGGAACTGATTTTTCGACTCAAGAAGGCGTTGCAGTTTAATCCGGCCGGGATGATTGTTTGCGGCGGCGACGGCACGGTCAATCTGGTCGGTCGGCATCTTATCAGACGGACCTGTCCTCTGGGCATAATCCCGATGGGTAAATTCAACAATATCTATCGCTCGCTTTATGGCGCATCATCGACAGATAAAGCCATAAAGCGTATTTTAAGCGGTCGGGACAGGCGCATTGACCAGGGATTGGCGGGCGGCTATTTCTTTCTCGGATCGGCCGCGCTGGGTTTCACGGTTGAACTTCACAACAGTTTAGCCGACAGGCGTCTCCCCCGGTTTGGAATCGGCTGGTCGCGGGCGGCGGCGGCGTGTGCCGCCGGGGTGAAGGTCAATCAATTATCGATCAAAATAGACTCTTTCGCGTTTGAGTTTTCCCCGATCATGTTCAATGTCAATTTGCTGGCCTATTCGGCGGGCCTGCCGGTATCCGCGGCCGGGATAGACGACGACGGCAAAGCCGAGGTCATCTTCGACATCGGACAGGGCAAAGCCATATTCTCCAGTTACGCCCGTATGCTGGTGAAGAACAAATACCTTTATACCGATCCGATTCGCATGTATCGCGGCACCAAAATCGTAGTCGGGCCGGTGGACGGCCGCAAGTTGTACATTGACGGCGACCTGCATGACGTTGTCGCTCCCGAACTCGGTATCGAGATATTCCCGAAACGGATCAGGGTTTTTGACGACGGCGAAGGGTGAATCCCGTGCGGCAGGTCAATCTCGCAGATACCGGGATTCCACCCGACAGGTGGTTAACGCGGATACAAGCGATAGTACCATTCTTTAAGAAGAACTTCATGCGCGTTGCGGCAATCATCATCGTTTTATTGACGGCCGGCGGCCCGGCTACGGCTGATTCCGTGCCCAACGAAGATTCTGTCCGGGTATCCGGGATGGACAATGATTCGGCCATGGCCGACATAAAGTACAAAAGTCTTTTTGCCGAGCGCGGTGTTGACAATATTGGAGGTCAAAAACCCACGGCGGCCCTGCTCAAATCGATGCTGGTTCCGGGCTGGGGACAGGTCGGCAATAAGAAATATATCAAGGCCGTCATATTTGCCGGTCTGGAATCGCTGGCTTTCGGCACTTACTGGCACTATCGCACCAAAACCAGTGATGCTCGGGAGGCGTTCGAATCGGCTGGGCTCAATGAGCAGGGGATGTTATTCCGGGAATACGAGAACGCCCGCAGCGAACGCAACCGCTTTGCCTGGTACACCGGCAGTCTGATATTCATATCCATGTTCGATGCCTATGTCGATGCTCACCTGATACATTTTCCGAAGAGGGACGAATCGATTTCGCTGAAACTGGTTCCGACGGAGGATGCTTGCCCGGCCCTGGCGTTATCGTACAACTTTTAACGGTTCATCGACAAGAATCAAACGTTTGATATCGATATTATGGGCGGCGGGATCAATGATACGCTCGACCGTTATCGACTGATGTTCCGGCAGAGACAGGTCGATTTCATGGTACTCATCGTACAACCCGGAAGCGTTTCCGATCAGGCGTACGACCGGTCGCACCGGTTGTTCGCGGTTAGCCTTTGCCACGAGGGCCAGTTCCCGGCTCGACAGGAGGACGAGCGTTCCGGCCGGATATGCCCCGATGATATTGGCGAACAGTTTGAGCAAAAAGGCGTCGAATTTAACCGTCATCTGGTGCATCATTTTACGCATGACCTCGTCGGGAGGTATGGGGGACTTGATATAAACGCGACCCGAAGTGAGGGCGTCGAAGGTATCGGCGATGGCCACGATGCGCGAAAAGAGGTTGGTCGGCCGCTTTACGGTCAGGAGCGGATATCCGGAGTAATCGATATTGATATGGTGTTCGAAAGCCACCAGGGCGGCGCGGATGACATTTTCGTCGAGTTTCAGATTACGCAGGATAGTTTTAGCACCGAGCCGGGGGTGTTTCTGCATCTGGATCCAATCATCCTCATCAAACACGTCCGGTTTCTTGATCAAGTCACCGGGCAATTTCACTTTACCCAGATCGTGAAACAGAGCCGCAAAGCCCAATTGTGACAGGCTCTCCCGGTTCAATCCGAGGTGAATGCCGATGGTCAGGGAATAAATACAGACATTGGTGCTATGCACATAGGTGTACTCATCGAAATCGCGGATAGCGGTCAGCTCGATCAAAGCCGATTCATCCTCAATGATATTATCGACCATAGCATGCACGACCCGTCGGGTTTTAGTGACGTCGATGTCCTTGTCTTCGGCGGCGCGGGCCATGATGTCACCAACCATGGCAATGGACCGGAAAAAGGTCGCCCGGGCGACCCGGCGCAGCCTAATTTTTTCATCGTTATCAAGGGTATTATCGTCTTCCTTTTCTGATGCCAGCAGGGTGATGCCGTCGACGCCGAGGTCGATCAGGCGGATGGATAACTCTTCCTGGGATACGCCGGCGGCGCGGGCGATGAGGTAGATGAATTTATCGATCTGGCGTCGCTCCACGAATTCATCGAGCACTATCCCGCCGAGGCCAAGTCGGTACCACTGGTCGATGATAACGCGCGCCCGCACCATACCGTCGGTGTCGAAGCGCACGAATTTTTCACCGATGAATATTCGCCCCTTGACGACTTTGATGCATATTTTACCGGTTTCCTCGGTCAGACTTCGAAACAGGTTATAGAACTTTTCCGATTTGGTCAGGTATGATTCGTTGTTCTGTTCGACGATGGAAGCCGTTCGAAACAGGAGAATCAGCAGGTTCACAAGTTCCTGCTCCCCGGCGGAGGCCGCCACAAATGTCCTATATCCGGTATTATCGGTCATTGGGGTTGCACTCCTGCAGGTTTTGAAGACGTTCGACCCGGGCCTGATTGGCCATACGGCGTATTTTGCTTCTCAAGCACCGGCTCAATTTCACGAGGGCCTTTTCGGCCTCATCCGACGCATTCGCCGCCAGCGCCCGGAAAGCGACTCGACGATAAAACTCATCGGATAAGGTCGGCATCAGTTTCCAGGGGTTGACCAGTCTGGTCAGATACTCGACGGCCTGTTTCTCCCCCGACCGTGAGAAGGCGATGATGATATTTTCCTGAATGCTGTCATTCAGACCGGCGAATCGTTCATCGTTTATCACGGAGATAAGCAGGTCCACGGCCAGAGCCTGGTCGATTTTAAGAAGTGAATCGACGGCCATGAGACTGATTTCAGAGTCACTATCCCAGATGAATTCCTTTAGAAGATAGATGCTTCCGGGGCTGGAGGCTTCGATCAATCCGAAGGCCACTTCCCGTCGGACGCGGGGGTCTTCATGGCGGGCCGCTTTTTCCAGAAATGTCAGGGCGCGTTGGCCGCCGATACGGGCCAGAATCATAGCGGTGTTTCGCACGACGAACCAGCGGCGGTCATAAATGCCCTTGGCCAGGATATCGACATGCCGGGGGTTGGCCCGGCATAAATAATTACATACGGCCAGGCGATGGGTTCGGTGTTGCAGCTCGCCCAGCAGGTCGGCCACTGAAGCCAGCGCTTCCCATCCGAATAGACCCAGATACCTTTCGATTTCTTCCGGAGGAAAATCGGGGGTCGCATTTAGCGCCCGTCCTAAGCGGACGAAGGTATCTTTTGCCCCCAGGGCGGCCCGGGCCGTGTTGAGTCGTTCTTTCCAGCGATATCGTTCGGCAGGAATTCTGGTTTCCAGACCGACAATAAAGTCGGCGATATCGACGGCACAATCTATCCGGCCCCTTTCGAAAACGTCGGCATGGAATTTCTCACAAACCGTAATCGTCTCGATGAACTCAACATAATCGTCTTCCTGCATAACCAGTTCGCGGGTCAGCCCCACGGCCAGTTTGTAAAGATCCAGCCGGGTTTCTTCTTCGAGAAGGGCGGCGGCAACGGCAGCGTCGCTTTCCTGCAGTCGGAAATGCCGATCAAATAGACGGGCGATATTGTCCGATAATTCCCGGGTATCATGTTGTGCTTTATGCCACCCCATTTTTTCGCGCGCCAACGCATCATGCGCCACGGAAGTTTTATCAGTCGGTTTTGCGGCCACCGTTTCGTCGGAATCGTCAAAAAAGATGGAGTTATAATTCAGCTTGCCGCTGTCGGATTGATTAATGAATCGGGAATCGGGCAAAGGGTCACCGACGTTCGATTCTCTCGTGAAGAAATCCCCTTCATACACGCCCAAAATGGAATCTTCCAGAGTCTGATAATCGAAACCCTCGATATTGCTTTTCCAGAGGAGCATGACCAGGTCGTCGGCTCCCTCGGCCCGATTAAGGAATTTTTTCATCATCAGCAAAAACTGATTTGCCTGTTCATAGCCAAAAGTCGGACCAAAGGATATTTCAGTTATTCCGGCATTGTGGAAAAGCGCGGCGGGGTTTTCGTCATCGGAGGCATCGCGGTAGACCGGTTTACCGTCGTATGAAATGGTGTCGCGTCCAATGACAAGACGTATTTTCCCGCACTGCGCTATAAAATCGGAAAAACGTTCATTGAACGATTCGCGCAGTTTTATAGGCAAAGGGTTGTTTTCCGGATAGACGGAAACCACTTTAATGGTTTTTATCAGTTCCGATATAAACTTCGCTAATATATCGCGGTCGGTGTTTTCCACAGGGTATAGCCGCCTTAAGGGCAAGGTTCTGTCCGTAATAATTTATCGGCAAAAAGCCGCGCTAACTGAATTTTATAAATGGAGAACCCGGCCCTTAAGATATTATTTATTAACAACTTAAAAAGGAAGCCGGGCATTTGCCGGAAAAGATTCTGCCAAAAAAAGCCGGGTCATATCCCGATATGATCGGGACAGGACCCGGCATGAGATTAATCTGCAAATTTATAACAGGATTATCTTATTGCGCTTGGTTTTGATTTTCTTGGTGGCATTGCGGGTATCGAAAATCAATTGAGCGTTATCGACAATCATCTGGTAATCATAGCGATTGTGGTCGGTCAGGATAACGGTCAAATCGGCGTTTTTGAGCAGGGCCGGGGTCAGTTTTACTGATTTCAGTTTACCGTCGTTCCAGCGAATTTCGGGGACAAAGGGGTCGTTATAAACGACTTTGGCTCCGGCGTTTTCGAGAAGCTTTAAAACATCGAGAGCCGGAGATTCACGGACGTCCTTGATATCCCGTTTATAGGCAATACCCAGAAGGACGATTTTGGAGCCCTTGATAGACCGTCCCCGGTGATTGAATTCCCGACCGATTCTATCGACGACATATTCCGGCATGTGGCTGTTGATATCGCCGGCCAGTTCTATGAATCGAGCGTAGTAATTCAGGCTTTTCAGTTTCCACGACAGGTAATGGGGGTCGATGGGGATGCAATGGCCGCCCAGCCCCGGGCCCGGATAAAACGGCATGAAGCCGAACGGTTTGGTGGCGGCGGCATCGATGATTTCCCAGACATTCAGCCCCAGCCGGTCGCACATAAGAGCGACTTCGTTGACCAGGCCGATATTGACGGAGCGGAAAGTATTTTCCAGAAGCTTGACGGTTTCGGCGGCGCGGGTCGAGGAAACGGGATAGATGTTGGTGATGAACTGTTCGTAAAACAGCTTGGCGATTTTGGTGCATTTGGGGGTGATACCGCCCACAACGCGCGGGGTGTTATGGGTAAGGAATTTAGGATTACCCGGGTCAACGCGCTCGGGTGAAAAGGCCAGGTAAAAGTCTTTGCCGACTTCGAGGCCGGATTCCTCCAGAAGCGGGAGAATCATATCCTCGGTCGTGCCGGGATAGGTGGTCGATTCCAGAATGACCAGCAATTCCTTGTGCATATTGGGCTGGACCCAATTGACGGCGGCGAGAATATAGCTGACATCGGGGTCTTTGGTTTTGGACAGCGGTGTTGGGACGCAGATCGAAATGGTGTCGCAGTTTTTCAAATTATTCGGTCCGGTGAAGGCTTTGAGTTTGCCTTTGTCCACCAGATCTTTGACGGCGCTGTCGGGGACATCGTCGATATCCGATTTACCGGCATTGATGAGTTTGACTTTATTTTCGGAAATGTCGAAGCCGTACACTTCGAAGCCGGCCCGACCGCATTCGATAGCCAGCGGCAGACCGACATATCCCAGGCCGATAATTCCGACCCGGGCTTTTTTGCTTTTGATTTTGCCTAATAGCTCATCCTGCATTGCAACACCTCGATATGATTCAATATTGTTTGGGCCACTTCGTGGCCTTTTTTCCCCTGATAAAATGTGTCAATCTCAAAACGGCATTTTTATCTAAAAGTTTCCGGGGCCGGATGGTCATTGCCCATTTAAATATGCATTGTTTCCATATAAATCGGCTTTTTTCATATCCGACCTTAATGTTTGCCGGGCAATATAAATTGTTTAAATCCCGGCGGCAATTGGATTTGGGAAGGGGGGA
>CALAMC010000113.1 GCA_937925655.1 uncultured candidate division Zixibacteria bacterium
AAAAAAGAGAGCAAACACGGTCAAGCTTGACGGTCAATGATTGTGATTGTCATAGGGCTTTAGTGGAAAAATATTTACAGCCAAAAGATACTATTATTACTTTCAACTATGATTGTGTTATAGACTATGCTTTAAAATCAGCGGGATCCGATAAATGGAATGCCAGATATGGATATGGGTTTAATCTTGGAAAACGTGGTAGTGCATTGTTGGGAGATGAATATTGGCAGCCTCAAAAAAGAGCAAATAAGCAAGAAACAGTACAATTGCTAAAACTGCACGGTTCTTTGCATTTCGATGTGGGAGGTAGAACAAGTCCACCCAAAGTAAAGCTTAAAGAACGCCCATATACTAAGCAGCGAGGGAATCTTAAATTCAAAATTATTCCGCCAGAGTGGCACAAGGCTTATGATGACCCCTTTTTTAGGATATTATGGAAGAAAGCTGCGGCCGCAATCCACGGAACTCAGCATATCATATTAATAGGGTACTCACTTCCAGAAACTGATTTACATTCTACTGCGCTTTTTCTGACCAGTGTCAAAAAGGGAAATCTTACATCATTGGTGGTCGTCAATCCTGATCGCGCGGCACGACATCGAATAAGGCGTGTTCTCCAAAGGGGTTTACAATCATCTACACGTGTTCTTAGCTTTGATCACTTTTCTGAATTTATCAAGTCAGATCCTTCCATTTGGAGAATTTAGGAGTAACTTAAATTATATGATATAAAACTACTTTTCACATGGCGTATAAATGTCAAAGATGTGGAGGGGATTGCATATGGCGGAATATTCTAACCATGATAAAGATTCGATTAAGGGCGACATACTAAAGAACTTTCATCAACTCATGATTGTGGCCCTGCGCCAAAGAGAAGGTGACATTATTCAGTTCGTGGCCATCCTGGCCGCGGCATTAGCCGGATTCGGATGGCTGGCGAAGGCCAGTTCGGCAGGTGCGGATTCAGTCAATTTGTCTTCCGGGGTTTTTGTAATTGGCACGGTCGGGGTATTATTGCTTTTGACTGTCGGCACAGTTTATGCACTCGCGTTGGGATATAACTATCGTTACATTATATTGCAGCTCGCTAAGATAGAGGCAAAATGGTGTGTATGTAAATCAATGCTTGTAAATTGGCCGCGATGCCCCGATGATTTCATTAAAAAATACGGCTGTTATTGTAAACCGCCCGAAATTATTCAGGTGTTCTGGATCGCTTTTCTCGTAGCCATTGCTGGTGTAACGCTTTCCGCGGCGTTCCTAAAACCGGTTGCACTTGTGCTGGGTGTAATCATTCCGGCGGGTTGTGTAGGTTTGCTTCTGGGATTATTGCTACCCTGTAGATACGGGCGGAAAATCCGTAAATTGGCGTATGCGGAAAAGAAAAGCGGTGGTTGGCTTTGCGAATGCAACTGCGATAATGACAAAAAAGAAGTGAATGATAGGGGGAATGCCGACTCTGCAGTTTAAATCCTATGAATATGAAAACTTCTTCAAATAGCTGGGAATCGTTCCGCAATTTCTATAATAAGGCGGATAAGGCAATTCAGGATATTTTGCAGGGCGAGCCAATGGGCGTCTGGCTCGATAAGGTCATTCATGAACTTATATGGCATGATGGCGTCTGTGTTGTCCGCTGGATTGATGAGAATAAAGAGCTTGTGTCTAAGATAAGTAAGATTGCGAATGGCGAAGATTTCGAGAAATTGCTTCCCGAAATAAGGCTTTCGGTAATGAGGCTATCGAAAAATAACAACGGGTAGAATTTGAAGGGAAAACCCCAAATTAGACCAAAAGATATTGCTTAACGTTCTCAAATTGAGAACATTTATTCTCAAAATGAGAACGGGGTTTCTATGCCAACCGGGCTTTGAGGTCACAATTTGTGACCTCAAAAAAGATGGATGATTATGAGTAATAAGAAAATACAACCTGTAACAACGACAGTGGAAGATAGTATTTATATGATTAGAGGGCAACGGGTTATGCTGGATGTTGACCTTGCCGTTCTTTATGGAGTTGAGACAAGATCCCTTGTCCAGGCTCTTAAAAGAAATAAGGATAGATTTCCGCCGGATTTTATGTTTCTGCTAACAAATGAAGAATGGAAGGCTTTGAGATCACAATTTGTGATCTCAAAAACCGGTCGGGGCGGGCGCCGCTACCCGCCTTATGCCTTTACCGAACATGGGGCCGTTATGCTGGCCAGTGTCCTAAATTCCGAACGCGCCATTGAGGCCAGCATTATTGTGGTGAGAGCCTTCGTTCGGATGCGAGAATTGCTTACCGTACACAAAGAATTTGCACGCAAGCTTAACGAATTGGATAAAAAGGTTTCGGGCCATGACGAGGATATTAAAGCCATAGTTTCTGCCATCAGGCAACTTATGCAACCCGCCGTGCCGCCTAAAAGGCGAATTGGTTTTGAATTAAAAAAAGAGAAAAATTGAAAGCAATACCATGCCTCACGATATAATCGACAATCAGGAACAAAAGCTGACCGACCATATCGGTCGGATGCTCGAAAACGCTAAACAGGCCAAATTCGCGGTCGGTTATTTCTATTTGTCGGGCTTTAAAGCCATCGCCCAAAGACTCGAAAATGTCGAGGAATTGCGGCTGTTGATCGGCAGTTCGACCAATCTGCAAACGCTCGATGAGCTTGCCAAAGGCCGCAATGGGCTGGATGAGGCCAAATCCCGACTGGAACAACAGAAATATGCAACCAAAGAACAGGAACTGGGGCTGATCGCCGAGGATGAGAAGGACTTAAGCGATGCCGCCGCCGAAATCGCCCAGACCGACGAAAACGAACAGTACATAAAAACGCTGGCCGGGATGATTGAAGCGGGAAAGATCAAGGTAAGGATTTATACCAAGGGAACGCTTCATGCCAAAGCGTATATAGTCGATTACCCCGAAGGCCGTTATGAACGTGGCTCTGCCATTGTCGGCTCGAGCAATCTCTCGCTGGCGGGGATAACATCAAATACCGAATTGAATGTCGTGGTCCCCGGCAATGAAAACCATGAACGATTGTCGGAATGGTTTGATGCCCGCTGGGATGAAGCTGTCGATTTCGACGAACGGCTAATGAAAGTGTTGCGGGAATCCTGGGCGATCAACGAACCGACGCCATACGAGTTGTATTTAAAAGTGGTTTATGAACTGGTAAAGGACCGCTTGATTCACGAGGATGAGCCGTCCGGCAAAAAGAAAAAAGGTTTCCCAACGCTGTATGGTTATCAGATTGATGCCATCAGGCAGGCACGGACGATTTTGCATCAATATGGCGGGGTATTTCTTGCGGACGTGGTAGGTTTGGGCAAGACTTATATGGGTGCCGGATTGCTTGCGGATCTCTATGAAAGGGAAGGCTGGCGAGCATTAGTCATAAGTCCGCCGGTCATTATGAAAATGTGGCAACATATCATCGATGATTTTGACCTCAACGCCAAAGTTGTATCGTTGGGCAAATTAAACGAGGTTCTGGAAGATGACCGTCTGATGAACAGAGAGATAATTCTGGTCGACGAATCCCACCGGTTTCGCAATGAAGATACTCAAAGGTACAAAGACCTTTCCGAAATTTGTTTTGGCAAGAAAGTTATTCTGTTAACGGCGACGCCACAAAACACGAGTGCATGGGATGTTTATTATCAGATAAAGTTGTTTCATCCGCATGAGTGGACGGCATTGCCAATCGATCCGGCCAATCTCCGCGAATACTTCAAAGAAGTGGAAGATGACCGGCAATCCCTGCCGGAACTGCTGGAACACATTCTGATTCGCCGGACACGGAGTCATATTAAAAGATTCTATGAAAAAGATATGGAGAAGAATAAACTCCAATTTCCAAAGAGAATGCCGCCGGAACGGATTGACTATTCAATTGACGACGTTTATCCGGGGATATATGACGAAATCGAAAAGCATTTGCTTAAATTAAGATATGCACGTTATGACCTTTGGCATTACGCCAAACCGGCGCATCGAACCGATCCGGAGATAGCTCAACTTAAAACCGCCGGAATAAATCTGGTTCGTTTGATGAGGGCGACGTTTTTCAAACGCCTTGAGTCGAGCGTCGAGGCATTCAGGACGACGTTATCGGTATTGGTCAGAACTCATCGTCATTTGGTCAAGCTATTGGATGAAGGCGTCGTTCCGGCCGGGCCAATTGGTGAGGAAATTATGGACGCCCTGCGGTCCGGGGATCAGGACGTGGAATCGGAAATGCTGGACAAGCTGGGAGTGGAATATCCGGCGGCCAAGTTTGAAATGGTCAGACTCAAAAAGGACGTTGCCGCGGATTTGAAAATCTTTGAGAAATTAGCTGAATATGTTGAGCCCATCAAACCCGAAAACGATGCTAAATTGCAGACTTTAATCCGGGAGTTGGGTAAGCCGGAATGGCAGGGACAGAAGGTCTTGATTTTTACTCAATTTTCGGCCACGGCAAATTATATCGGCGATATACTGCAAAGTCATTTTCAAAACGTCGAATTCGTTTCCGGAAGCTCCAAAGACCTTCTGGATATAGTCCGCCGCTTTGCCCCCAGGGCGAATAATCATAAAATCGGAAAAAGCAAAGAAATACAAATTCTCGTGGCGACCGATATCCTAAGCGAGGGGTTAAATCTGCAGGATTGTAACAGGGTCATTAATTATGATATTCATTGGAATCCGGTGAAGCTTATTCAGCGTTTGGGCCGGGTTGACCGCGTGACGACCGAGCACGATACAATTTGGACTTTCAATTTCTTTCCGGAAAGAAAGCTGGAGACGCACTTGGGACTCGAAGCCAGGGTTACAAACAGGATTCAGGAAATCCACAGGAATATCGGTGAGGATGCCAAATATCTTTCTCCAAATGAAAAGCTTTATGAGAATTCGTTTTATAAGATCTATACTGGGGATGAATCGGTTCTCGAAGAAGAATCGGATGACACCAGTTTCGAAGATTTGATTCAGTTGATTCAAGTGATAAAAGACACGAAATCAGAATTATTCGAAAAGATAAAACATCTCCCTCATAAGATTCGATCTGCGAAAAAGGCAATCGATAAACAGGGATTTATAGTATTCTGCAAGGCAGGTGAATTTTATCGACTTTATAGAGCGGATGTCAAAGGGAATGTACTATCTCAAGATCAGGTATCCATACTTAAGGAGTTGGCCTGTAATCCGTCAGAACCGAGAAGGCCGCTTCCCCTGGGCTTTAACGAAAAGGTAACCAATATAGCCAGGCTTTTCGAAGATGAAGCCCGTCAGCGTGAAAGTGAACGCGCGACCGGCGAATCCGACCCGATTATCAGGTCGATTCTTAAGGATTTGAAAAGTATCGCCCGGGGATCCGATGATGATACCAAACAGAAGATATCCTATTTAAGAAAAACCGTTTTGGGAATCACGCTATCGAAACGTCAGCGGTTGGATTACCGCAGATTATCCCGACGGGTCGCCGATAAAACGGAGATTTTAGAAGGCTTGGAGCGAATCCTGGCTGTCCGCCAAACCACTCTATTTGATAAGCCACGGCTCCAACCCAAGGTCGTTATCAAGGCGCAAGTTATTGCCAGCGAGGGCCTTATTTAATAAATGGAACATAATATTTGTAAAATGCGCTAAACATTAAATTTTCGATTTAATCTTTATTTCCTTAAGCAGTTCGTCTGAAATAAGTTATCAAAGGCTGAAACGTTCTAATTGCGTCTTGCCGAGGGAGCTTTTTAATTGCGGATTGTCCCCAATCCAGTCAGGACCGATGGAACCGAT
>CALAMC010000114.1 GCA_937925655.1 uncultured candidate division Zixibacteria bacterium
CAGGCTCAACAGCTGCAGGAAATTGTCCGGGAGTTGACAATTATCGTCGAGGGGATGGACAGACGCAGGGATTTTGACACCGTGCACTATCGGTCGGATAATTCGAGGCAGACGGGTGGAATAACGAGGGTTCAAACAAGCGCTTTGGGAAAAGACAAATCACCAGGAGAGAGTATTAAAAACCAAAATGGAGTAGCCCGAGTGCTCAACAACCAGAGCAAGGAGGTCCCGGAGAAAGTTATCGTTTAATAAGGATAATAAGGCTGTTCTTTAGCCAGTTGCAATAAAAAAATAGCCGACGCACTTTGTGAGACATTTAGAAAACTTTGAATGACAACCGAGGGCCATGCTCCAATCACCATAGCCCTCCAAACGATATGTTATTAGACAAGTGAAAGGGAGACATCGTGAAAAAACTAAGTTTGAGCTTGAAGTTGATTGGCGGCTTTGTATTAGTGGCACTAATAACTCTAGCCGTCGGATTTATCGGCTGGAAAGGCATCGGTGATTTTGAAAACGAGTCCGAGTACTTATTGAGTTTGCAGAATTATGAAAAGGACTTGGCCGAGAAAGAAATAGCTCACTTGCTGTGGGCGATAAATGTCGGTAAATTCCAGGGTGATGAATCGGTTCGTCAATTGAACGTGGAAAAAGACGAACACAAATGCGGATTCGGTCAATGGTACTACGGGGAAAAACGCAAAGAACTGGAAGCAATGGTTCCAGAATTAAGTTCTTTGCTCGCCCGAATTGAAGAACCGCACAAGAGGCTTCATAATTCGGCCATCGACCTGGAGCATATTCTTGCAATAGACGGCTCAAGGGATGAAGCGTTGTCGTTTTATAACGACAAAACCAATCAGCATCTGGCCGAGGTCAGAGAAATACTAGGGGATCTTCGTACGACATTGACAAAAGAGGTGCAGGACGCCGACATAAAAGCGAAGGCGGGCGCCGCCCGGGTGGTTTTCATATCGGTGGCCGGTATGATAATCGGGACCATATGCTGTCTGGCCTTGGGGATTTTGTTAAGTCTGTCGATTACACGGCCGGTGAATAAAATTATCGATGGATTAAAACTCGGTGCCGAACAGGTGTCATCGGCGTCTTCGCAGGTCGCCGGGGCCAGCCAGTCACTGGCCGAAGGCGCGTCGGAGCAGGCTTCGTCGTTGGAAGAAACTTCGTCTTCACTTGAAGAGATGGCGAGCATGACCAAACAGAATGCGGAAAATGCCCGTCAGGCTAATATTCTGGCGAGCGACGCGACCGGGGCCGCCGACAAAGCATCAGCGGCAATGGGTTCTATGTCTGGGGCGATGGAGGGGATCAAGCGATCCTCGGACGAAACCGCCAAAATTATCAAAGTGATCGATGAGATTGCTTTTCAGACGAATCTTTTGGCACTCAATGCGGCCGTCGAAGCGGCCCGCGCCGGCGAAGCCGGCAAGGGCTTTGCCGTCGTTGCCGAAGAAGTTCGTAATTTGGCCCAGCGCAGTGCCGAAGCTGCCAAAAATACCAGTGCCTTGATTGAAGAATCGCAGAAAAACGCCGAAAATGGCGTGCGAACGACCAAGGAATTCATGGCCATTCTGGAAGAAATCACGACGGGAATCAAAAAGGTTACGGAACTGATTTCAGAAGTTTCTGCGGCCAGTGATGAGCAGGCCGAGGGTATCAATCAGATAAATACTGCCATCGCCCAAATGGATCAGGTTACCCAGCAGAATGCGGCCAATGCCGAGGAATCATCGTCGGCCAGTGAAGAGTTGGCGGCCCAGGCCGAACAAATGCAGGAAATGGTTCGCGAATTGACGCTTATAGTCGATGGATTCAAATCGGCTGAATCTTCGACGCAGTCTAGAGATCATGATACGAATTCAGCGCGCGGAGAACGATTATCGACCCATAAATCGGTTCCGAAATTTGCCAAGGTTCGCAAATTGATGACGGCGTATGCCGGTAAAACGAGCCGCCACGATATTCCGGAAAACTGGGGACGGACTTCTGGTGGCAACATTGCGCGCGCTGTCGAAGAAGACAAAGGATCATTGATAGGTGTGTGAGCTGATTTTGGCCGGAGGCGGCCAAAACCGGCAACGACCCGGATTGGGGCATATTCAGCCGACATATGCCCCGATAAAATGAACACGTATGGCTGATTTTGAAGAAAATAAGGGAAACGATGCCGGGTCTCGGATTGACCTGAATGTGTCGGAAGATAAGATGATCGTGTATCTGACCTGTCAGGCTGATGCCGTTCAGTCCGATAGTTTCGCGGCAGATCTGAAATTGCAGCTGGAGAAAATTAAAGTGACGGCGGCAATTGATGACGCGCATATCGGCGAGGCGAAAGCGCAAGCGGCCTCGGCGGGACAGCTGGTTAATTTTCCCATAGTCAGGGGTGTCGCCCCGGTTATGTCCATCAACGGCCGACTGGAATGGACCGGCGACTATTTTGCCGAAGGCTATTATATAGACCCGGTGACCCATAGAATTGATTTTCATCAGAAAGTGGAAAACCGGGCCGTCGAGAAAGGTCAGCTTCTGGTAAAAGTGATTCCGGCCGTGGCGGGAAAGGACGGGCGCGATGTTTTTGGCGCGGCGATAAAGGTGGCGCCGGCGGTGGCCGCCCGCCTGCGGGGAGGGCCCCATGTCGTATGGGATGAGGAAGCCGGGGGTTATCGAGCCGTGTGCGACGGCCGGGTGCGCCTGGTCGGCGAGTCGCTGGATGTGGACGAGATTATGCATATTCGCGGCGATGTCGGCAAAGATACCGGGAATATCAGCCACAATGGTCAGCTGGTGATAGACGGAAATGTGGAATCGGAATTTAAAATCGAGGCGACGGGAAATATCGAAGTCAAGGGTTTGATATACGCCAGCGATATAATTTGCGGCGGCAATCTGGTTGCCCGGGGCGGGATAAACGAAAATATCAACAAGCGCATTTCTGTCAAAGGTGATATCATCACGAAATATATCATGAATGCGACCGTCGAGTGCAGCGGGAATATCAACGTGCAGGCCGAGATATTTCAATCAAATATAAGATGTAGCGGGGAGGTCAATTGCAGCGAGGGACGGATTGTCGGCGGTGAAATTTATGGTGTGAAGGGTATCACGGCTGGAGAAACAGGTTCCAAGGGCAATGTCAAAACGTCTCTGGTAGTGGGTGTCGACAGTTCTCTGCTAAATGAAATCAAGAATCATACCGATATCATTGATAGGCAAAAGGATATTATTAAGAAATTAACGGCGGTTCATAAGAGGTTAAAATCAAGCTGGGCGGCTTTGACTCCCGCCCAGAAAGAGGGGATGACCGAAATGAGCTTTAAAATCGCCGAAGCCGAGGAAGATATTCTGGAGCGAGAAGAAAAATCCAAGGAATTAAGAAAGCAGGCATACGCCAATCGGGATGCCCGTATCATAATCATGCAGATGGTGTATCCGGGAGCCGCTTTAAGGGTGGCCGATACGCAGACGGGTATTTCCGAAACCCTGCTCGGCCCCGTGGTCGTTTATCAGGACAGGGTAAGCCGGCAGTTGGCCATGTCTTCGGAACTCGCCAATAAAGCAGAGGAAGTTTCATGAAAGCAGAAAACATCAACCCGTTCGTGGAATCCGTCGCAGAGACTTTCGAAAATATGCTCGATTGTCCGGTCGTTACGAAGAAGCCGATAATGGACAAGGATGAAAGTGGCAGTCCCGATATTATCGGCCTGATAGGGCTGTCCGGCACGGCTCAAGGGATTGTCGCCTTAAGGTTGCCGGTCAGGACGGCCCTGGCGGTAATCAGCAGGATGGTTGGAGTAGAATTTCGAGGCGTCGATTCCTCCATCATCGACGGCGTGGGCGAATTGGTCAACATTATCGCCGGCAATGCCAAAGCGAAATTTCAGGGCCATGCCATCGCCTTAAGTCTTCCCACCGTCGTCAGAGGCAGTATTTATCGGCTGACCAATCTCGGCGATACGGTCTGGCTGACCATCCCGTTTGAAAGCTCCCTGGGAGAATTTTCGCTTTCGGTATGCTTCAAGGCGGGCGAGCAATCATCCAAAAAGGAGGCCATTCATGCAAGTGCTAATAGTCGATGATTCGCAAATTATGCGCAAGATTATTTCGACCGCCCTTAAAAAGCTCGGGGTTAACGATACAATCGAGGCCTCCAACGGCAAGGAAGCCTTGGATATGGTGGCCAAGGAAACCAATATCGGGCTGGTTCTTATGGACTGGAATATGCCGGTTATGACCGGTATCGACGCCGTTAAAAAGATGCGCGCCGACGGGAGCAAGGTCCCGGTGGTCATGGTAACGACCGAAGCCGAGAAGGAAAGGGTTATCGAGGCGATAAAATCCGGGGCCAACGATTATCTCATCAAACCGTTCAATCCCAAGGATATTCAGACGAAACTGGAAAAGTTTCTACAGGCCGTAAAGTAATATGAAATTACTGAAGGATAAAAAGGGGGACTGCGGGGAGGCGTCGGGGTTTTGTGTCCGCAATATGAAGGACGTGACTTTTGACCGAATACGGGATATCGTCTACGAGAAAAGCGGCATAACGCTCGGCGATAACAAGCAGGCCCTGGTTCGGTCGCGAATCGCCAAGCGCATGCGTTCTTTACGTATTCCGGATTACGATGATTACGTCGATTATGTACTGCGCGATACGAGCGGTGATGAAATTCAACACATGCTTGACGCCATTTCCACCAACGTGACGAGTTTCTACCGGGAGCCCACGCATTTCGATTTTATGCGGAATATTATAAAGGAATGGTTGAATCGCGGTCATCGCTCGCTGCGTTTCTGGTCGGCGGCGTCCTCCACCGGAGAAGAGCCGTACACCATGGCAATCGAGACACTGGAGACGATCGGTAATCGCAAAATCGACGTCAAGATTCTGGCCACCGATATTTCTTCGAAAGTCCTGCAGATATCCATGGTCGGAGACTATATCGAGGACAGGGTGCGACCGGTCCCCGATGACTTACGGGCGAAGTACTTCATTCAGAGAAGGGAAAACGGCGAAACGATATACTCGGTGAACAAGCGCCTTCGTAACCTGGTAATTTTCCGTCAGTTCAATTTATCCTCGCCGCCGTTTCCGATCCGGAATCCGATCGATATCATATTTTGCCGTAACGTCATGATTTATTTCGACCGAAGCGTCCGTATGGGAATGGTCAAGGAGTTTCAGCGGGCATTAAGGCCGGGCGGGTATCTGATAGTAGGTCACGCAGAAAGCATCACCGGTCTTTCCAACGGCTTCAAGTGTATTAAACCGTCCATTTATTTGAGGACCTAGTCCCATGGCTGTGCACGTGGTCGGCATTTCCGATTTTCGGACATCGAGCAATCCCGATGATATTATTATAACTTATTCACTGGGCTCATGCATCGGAATGACGGTCTATGACCCGGCGACGCGGGTGGGGGGGATGATCCATTATATGCTTCCCCTATCCAAGATATCGCCCGACAAAGCCCTGGTCAAGCCCGCCATGTTTGCCGATACCGGGGTTCCGGAATTGCTGAAAAAGGTTCTGGAATTGGGTGCGTCCAAGAGCCGCCTGGTGGTCAAAGTCGCGGGCGGTTCACAGCTTATGGATCAACATAAAGTTTTCAATATCGGCGAGAGGAATTTTCTGATTCTGCGTAAAATCCTCTGGAAGAATAATATCCTGATAAAAGCGGCCGACGTGGGCGGTGTGATTTCCAGAACTGTCCGATTTGAACTGGGAACCGGAAAGGTTACGATAAAATCCTCGAAAGGGGAGGTGGAATTATGAACCTGAAAGATAAGATAACCGCGAAAATATCCTCCTTTCCGACCCTGCCGGTTATGGTCAGCAAGTTATTGCATGTTATCAATGAACCTGATGCGGGTGCGGCCGACGTGGCCAAAATCATTCAGTATGATCCGGCGCTGACGGCCAATGTTCTCAAGGCCGCCAATTCAGCCTTTCTCGGGTTTCGTAGTCCGGTGAATTCGATTTCCGAGGCGTCTTTTCGGCTGGGAACCAAATGGATATATCAAATCGCCGTTTCATCGTTAATCTTTTCCAATATGAAAAAGCCGGTGGCCGGCTATGACCTCGGCGAGGAAAAGTTGTGGAAGCACTCGTTGTCGGTGGCTTTGATGTCGGAGGCATTGTGCACTCTTCTGCGGATCCGTGACGTCGGCATTATTTATACCGCGGCATTGCTTCACGATATGGGCAAAATAGTCCTCGGTGAGCATCTGGTCGATCATTTAGGCGAAATCCAGTCGATCGTCGACGAACAGGAAATCCCCTTTGAAAAGGCCGAAGACAAAATCATGGGCATAGACCATGCCGAACTGGGGGCGCTTATCGCGGAACGCTGGCGTTTCCCGGATACGATAATCGATTGCATCAGGTGGCATCATAACCCGGACGATGCTCCACAAATCTCCAATGCTCTCGATATCGTGCACATAGCAGATTCGATGTCGCTGATGGAGGGATTCGGGTATGGTCGCGATGAGCTTCAATATCGCATGAGTGAGCAGGCTGTCGCGAGGGTTAATGCCACTTCGGCCATTCTGGAGCTGGCCTTGAGCAAGACCATCTTAACCATGGAAGATATAGAAAACATTGTTAAAGATATGCCAACGGAAAATAGCGGACGGGAGGTAAAAACATAATGGCCTATAATATTCTATTGGTCGATGACTCGAAAACGATTCGGTCAATTCTGACCAAGACTTTGTCTTTGACATCGTTGCCGATCAATAAGATATTCGAGGCGGGTAACGGTCAGGAGGCGTTGGAGTGTCTTCATACCAACTGGATAGACCTGGTGCTGACCGATTTAAATATGCCGGTCATGGGGGGAATCGAACTGGTCAACACCATGACGGCCGATGACCTTCTTAAAGATATTCCCGTTATCGTCGTATCCACCGACGCGAGCGAGACCCGAATCGAACAGCTTAAAGGCAAAGGCGTCAGAGAATATATAAGAAAGCCGTTCACTCCCGAAAATATCGGTGAGATTATAGAAAAAATTCTGGAGGTTGCCAATGATAGATCAAAATCGCAGGGAATCGCTAAGTGAGATAGTCGTCAAAGTTTTCGAGCAAACGGCCTTTCTCTTTCTCGAACCGGCGGACCTGGCGGGCGGAATCAGTTTTGACGATCTGGAACTGGTTCACGTGCAAATATCGTTTTCGGGCGATGCCGAGGGAGAAGTCTCCATCGTGATGCCGCTTGACATGTGCCGGGAATTATCGTCGAATATTCTTGGGGAAGACATATCAGGGGCCGACCGTGATAAATGCCTGGACGCCGTCAAGGAGATGCTAAATATCATCACCGGGCAACTTCTGACGAAGCTTTTTGGCCATAAGGCTCTGTTCAATCTTTCGGCGCCGCAGGTGACGGAACTTAACCGGGAAGAATTTTTCTCCACCATCGAGCAGAAGGATTATTCATGCCATTTGGCCGAGAATTCTCCGGTTATAACCACTCTTATGATAAAAGCAGGGGCTTATGAGCATTAAAGTACTGGTGGTTGATGATTCCGCGGTGGTGCGAAAAATATTTTCCACCGAGTTGGGTCGTGATCCCATGATCGAAGTTGTCGGAACCGCTCCCGATCCGTATATCGCGCGCGATAAAATAGTCGAACTTAAGCCCGATGTCCTGACGCTGGATATAGAAATGCCGCGCATGGACGGGTTGACATTTTTACGGCGGTTGATGAAGCATTACCCGGTCCCCACCGTCGTCGTATCTTCCCTGACGCCGAAGGGCGGGGAACTGGCGATGGAGGCGCTTGAATCGGGTGCCGTCGACGTCATGTGCAAACCGGGAACGGCCTATTCCGTGGGAGACATGTCCGTGGAATTGATTGAAAAGATCAAGGCCGCCTCGCAGGTCAAGCTGACCAAACAAACCGGCCCGATCGGCAGTCAGGCACATGGCCCGAAACTGGCTCTGGCCAAAACCACCAACAAAGTTCTGGCCATCGGCGCTTCAACCGGAGGGACGCAGGCTATTCAGGCGATATTATCGGTATTGCCGGCCAACACGGCCGGAACCGTCATCGTCCAGCATATGCCGGAAAATTTTACCAAATCTTTCGCCAATCGGCTAAATGAGATATGCGAGCTTGAGGTGGCGGAGGCCAAGGATGGCGAATCGGTCGTCCCGGGCAAGGTTTTGATTGCCCCCGGCAATTATCACATGACCCTTAATCGCTCCGGGGCCAATTATTATGTCAGAGTCAGTACCGGGCCTCTGGTCAATCGCCATCGCCCGTCGGTGGAGGTTCTTTTCAAATCGGTCGCTAAATATGCCGGTTCCAACAGTGTCGGAGTAATATTGACCGGTATGGGTGCCGACGGTGCGGAAGGGATGCTGGATATGAAAAACAGCGGGGCATACACGATCGCGCAGGATGAAGCCAGCTCGGTGGTTTTCGGAATGCCCAAAGAAGCGATTAAAATGGGGGCGATTGAGAAAGTGGCTTCGCTGGAGAAAATCCCTTCGGAAATTCTTGCACATCTTTAGCATTTTGACAATAATTTAGATTCACTGATTCAAAAGTCGCCACCGGGGCGGACGCGTGAATTCAATTGAGCCATGGCTAATCTTGACGGGGGTCAAGGGCTATTGAAATTAAGTCTTTTGGGCTCCCGGCCGCATTTGGGGCGTTGGCGCTTTGAGTTCTGCGCACGGTTGCCACGATTTTTCCTCACAACGGTATCCTTTTGTCACGGTTGAATTTGACGGCAATTTGCCGATATTAGTATAAATAACGGGGCCTGTTAATTCTGATGTGGTTCTATGACGAGCACCTTTGGTCTGTATCAGAAAATAACCGCAGGGGCACGTGCGATCAGGGCCGAACACCAATAACGAACAAAAGCGGATGGGTAGCTTGTCAGCATGGTGAATCCTGATGTCTCGCCGATAAAACCTGATAAACTGGTCGATCAGGAAATAATCAAATTAAAGGACTTCTATCAGACCATACTCGAAAATATCCACGACGGTATTCTTGTAACGGATAGAAACGACATCATCATTTATGTCAATCCCGGTATGGAAAAGATCGCCGGGGTCAAAGCCGTTGACATTTTGGGTAGAAGCATTTATCGGGATTTTCCACCGGAGACAATTGGATTTTTCATCAAGTATTACGACCGGGCCAGAAGTTATCTTGAACCACAGCAGTTTGAAACGGACGTCGTCACGCCCTCGGGTCGTCCCTCCGTACAATCCGGATGGTTGATTCCGTGGCTGGAGAACGGTCAGTTTGGCGGCATGGTATGTAATGTACGGGATATCACGGAACACCGTCAGGCCGAAGAAAAGATAAGAGCCAGTGAACGTAAGTACTCGCGGCTGGTACAGGAATCGCCTGATATAATAATCTCCTTTGATAAAGATGGGCGCTTCATATCATGCAATCCCATGGCCGAACAGATTTCGGGTTATTCGAAAGAAGAATTGATCGGCAAATCCTTTATCCAGACGGGATTGCTGTCGGATGATCTACTCAACAAAGCTTCGGCGGTTTTCGACAGTATATTAAAGGGGGAGAAGCTCGATCCTTTTCCGCTGACCATAATAACGAGACGGGGCGATCGGGTTATTCTTGAAGCCAACGCCCGGCTGATAAATTACGGTGTCGAAGATCCCATCGTTCAGCTGGTCTTGAGAGATATCACCGAGCGCGCCAAATTCGAAGAGCAATTGAGACATCTCAACGAGTCGCTCGAAGCCGCGCAGGAGATAGCCCGGGTCGGCTACTGGACATATGATTTCACGACGGGTCGGGCAGAGTGGTCCCGGATGATGTTTAAAATTATGGGTGTTAATCCCGCGGACGGCATTCCCCCCTATGAACGTAACAAGGACTTGTTTCATGCCGATGACTGGAAGGTTCTGGACCAGGCGGTGGTTGATTGCATCAAAGGGACTCCTTTCGATCTCGTCGTGCGAACGATTATGCCGGATGCGTCAGTGCGATACATGCGCACCATGGGGTTTCCTCGCTATGACGACCGGGATGAAATTACCGAGATTTATGGCACAGTTCAGGACATCACGGAATTAAAAACAGCGGAAAAGGCGATTTGTCGAAGTGAGCAGATGTATAAGTCTCTGTATGAATTATCGCCCAATGGTGTCTTTTTGCTGGATCACGAATCCCGGATTATCTTTGTCAACAGGCGCATCCATGAATGGCTCGGATATGGCGACGAAGACCTGGTAGGAAAGCTGGCTTTAGAGTTGCCATTTATCAGAGCGCACAGTCGTGAAATAATGAAGGAGAATTTCAAAAATAGAATGAAGGGAGACCTTATTCCGGCGTATGAAATAGAAGTCGAATCCCGGAACGGACAGGTTTTCGTGGGTGAATTAACGGCGACGCTTATTCATTCGGAAGAAACGCAGTGCATGGTGGTTTTACGCGATGTTACCGAGCAGCATCGGGTACAGGAAGAGCTTCGTAAAAGTGAGGAGAGGTACCGAAGTGTCGTGGATAACATGGCTGTCGGTATTTCTCTGGTGGACACGAACATGAGGATTCAGGCCATCAACCCGCAGATGAAAAAGTGGTTCCCCCAAATCGATATCTCCGGTAAACCACGCTGTTATGAATCATATCTCAATCCCCCCGGAGGAAAACCGTGTCCCGGCTGTCCCGTGCTTAAGACGCTTGAAGACGGTCAGATTCATGAAGCCGTAACGGAAATGGTAGTCGCCGATGGCGTGACAAGAAATTTCCGCATTTTATCCGCCCCGATAAAAAGGCCCGACGGTAAAGTCGAAAGCATAATTGAGGTGACGGAGGACATTACCGATCGCCTTAAAATGGAAAAAGAGCTGCTGAAATCCGAAAAGCTGGAATCAATCGGCATTCTGGCGGGAGGTATCGCCCACGATTTCAACAACATCCTGGTGGCCATACTGGGCAATATATCACTGGCCAAGCTCCGCCTTGAGCCGGATTCGGATATAATCCATCTGTTGGAAAAGGCCGAAAACGCCTCGGAGCGCGCCCGTGACCTGACCCAGCAGTTGCTGACCTTTTCACGGGGCGGCGAGCCGATTAAAAGGGTCGTTAACGTGGCCACCCTGCTGAAAGATACGGTGTCATTTTCTCTGCACGGCGCCAATGTCGTCGGCGAATATGACATCGCCGCTGATTTATTAAAGGCCGAGGTGGATGTCGGCCAGTTCAGTCAGGTTATCAATAATTTGATTATAAACGCCATTCAAGCCATGCCCAGAGGCGGGACTATTTTTGTCCATGCCTCTAATATCGATATATGCCAGGCCCGTCTTCGACTCGATCCGGGAGATTATATCAAAATCTCGATCCGGGACCAAGGACACGGTATCCTCCCGGAGTACATGGGCAAAATATTCGACCCGTTTTTCACGACCAAACCCGATGGCAATGGACTCGGTTTGGCCAGCTGTTATTCCATAATTAAAAAGCACGGCGGTCATATCGAAGTTGATTCGTTGCCGGGCCAGGGGACCACTTTCACCATCTTTTTGCCGACCACGCAGAAGGCCGAAGATGAGTCGGTCTCCGTGTCGGACAAACTGGTCGATGGGCAAGGGAGAATTTTGGTTATTGACGATGACGAATGGGTGCGCCAGCTGGCCAAAGATATTTTGGGAAAGACGGGCTACGAGGTCAGGGCCATTGCCAATGGAGAAGAGGCGATTTGCATTTTCAGAGACGCTTGTGACAGGGGTGAAGCTTTTGACGCCGCCATAATCGATTTAACTATTCCCGGGGGGATCGGCGGCAAAGATATAATTTTCAAACTTAAGGAGATCGACCCCGGCCTGAAAGCGATTGTGTCCAGCGGATATTCCAACGATCCGGTCATGGCCAACTATGAGGCATATGGCTTTTCGGGACGAATCGCCAAGCCGTATCGCGCCAGCGAATTGAGTAATATAATAAGCCGGGTAACAAATGCGGTCGGGGAGCACTGACCGGTCGAGGCTATAATTAGAATCGAATTTTGAATTTCTTTCTTTACTTAATCTGCGATTTTATTGAAATTGGAAAAGCAACGTATAATTTTTTCGGACCAAGGCCATGACGGAATTAATGGAAGATAAAACCGTAAAAAGCATTCTCATCTTTTTCTTTTTTATTCTGATTATCTACCTGATTTCGGCACTGTCTTCGCTTTTGATTCCTCTGGTTCTGGCCTTTCTATGCGCCAGTCTGTTTCAACCGTTTGCGCTCTATTTGCGAAAGAAAAAATTTCCGGGATGGCTCATCCTGCCCATTATTGCCATCGTTACCTTGTTCATCCTGTTTATCATTTTTCAAATAGCGTGGCAGACGGGTCAGGAAATAAACGCACAGCAAAGTTACTTGTTAGGCCGCCTCGGCCTGAAACTGGATTCGGTATTGGCCCGGATAGATTCGGTTACCCAGAGATATTTCGGGACCAGTTTTGATTTTGAATTTATTACGTCGCAGTTGAATCCCCAGACGATATCGTCTCTGGCCGGGCGGGTCGCCACAAAGATTGGCGATTTCACCACGTCATTTTTTATTTTCGTTCTGTATTACATAGCCCTTCTGGCCAGTATGCCGCGATACCGGGTATTTCTGGAGTATGTCAGCGGCAATAAAATCAACAGTCGCTTCGTTCATAATTATGAAAGCATCCAGCAATCGATTATCACTTATATGAAAGTAAAGACGGCCGTCAGTTTTATCACCGGATTATTGACAGCGGTCATTTGCCTTATTTTCGGTATTAAATTCGCCTTTTTCTGGGGGCTTCTGGCTTTCATCCTGAATTTTATCCCGACCATCGGGTCAATCTTTGCCGTTATACCACCCTTTTTAATGGCCGTCATTCAATTCGATTCGGCCAGAATAATGATATTGGTAATCTTGTGCCTGGTGGCCATCCAAAATGTCATGGGTAATGTGGTGGAACCCATCATAATGGGGAATCGGTTGCGCCTCAACACCTTGACCGTCATTTTTGGACTCGTGTTCTGGGGTTATATTTGGGGTATATGGGGTATGTTTTTGGCGGTTCCGCTATTGGTTCTGTTTAAAATAATCATGGAACAGATTCCGGAATTGAGCATGATAAGCCGCCTGATGGGCACCTCGCGATCCTCGCCAAAATAGGCTGATTCGGCCCAGTTTTAACTTATTAAGCATCAGTTAAATCTATACTATTCAATATCATATATTAATTGGCCGCCCGGTATTTATTGACAAAATTAAAACACCTTGTATATTTGGATTAGAAAACATGCCCTGCCGCTACCGCCCGCTTTTGGAGGCCAATATGTCTTTTAAATTCACCGCGTTAATAACCGTCCTTGTTCTGGTTGGCGGATTTACTTTTCAGGCACATGGGACGATTGCTTCCCGAGAACAGTCGCAACAGGTCTGCCGTAACATGCTGAATTACGTCGTGCATGAGAAGGGCGGATGGGCCAATTCCGATTCCCCGACGATTGATAAAGCACGTGATGTTATGGTCAACGACACGTTGCTGGGCGTCTGTTTTGATATTGTCCCATCGGGATATATTGTCGTCCCGGTGCTCATGGAGCAATCGCCGATAAAGGCTTATTCCGATAATTCGACTCTTGACCTTGATGATTCCGATGGTTTCGGGGCCATGATAAAAGACGTTCTGGCCTATCAGGCCCGGCTGTACATTTCAATATATGGCAGTCTCGAAGCGGAGCAGGTCGATAAGGGCCCGCAGTTGTTCGATTCTTCCGGCAAGGTGCAATGGGAAATATTTTTACTCGACGATAAAGAATTCCTGAATCAATTGGCGGCAAAAGACTTCAAAAGCGCCGAGGATGTCGGGCCGCTTCTGACATCGAGCTGGCACCAGGGAGCGCCGTACAATAATATGTGTCCGTACGGTGACGGCGGACGGACGGTAGTCGGGTGCGTTTCGACGGCGGCGTCACAGATAATGTACTATCATCGGTGGCCGCCGGAAGGGCAGGGGTCCCGCAGTTATTACTGGTCGGGCGATAATTCCTGCGGCGGTTCATCGCCCGGAGCGACATTATCGGCGGATTTCAGCGACCCCTATGACTGGGACAACATACCCAATCACTGTCTCGGTGGATGTGATGATGCGCAAAAAGCGGCCCTGGCCGAATTGTGTTATGAGGTCGGCATTGCCTTCGATATGGATTATGGCGTTTGCGGATCAGGCAGTTATATGTCGAATGCCGTCAATGTATATCCCAATTATTTCCGTTATATGAATACGGTCAAAGAATATGAGCGCTATGAGCATTCGCTGTACAACTGGGCCACGATGATTCGGCAGGAAATCGAGTCCAGTCGACCCATACAATATCAAATTCAAAGCCACTCGATTGTTTGCGACGGCTGGCGGGAAGTTCTGGGACAATACCAGGTACACATGAATTACGGTTGGGCCGATTCTCACAACGCCTGGTACACCGTAGACAACCTGTATTGCAATTGGCAAGGCTGTTCTTCGTATGTAGAATGGATGCTGACGGGAATCGAGCCCGATCGGGGGGTCATGTTCACGCACGATGTCGCCTGGGGACAGGTGCCTTTTGACGTTGCCTTCAGCGGTATCACGACGCTCGAGCCCGATGAATGGATCTGGACGTTCGGTGACGGTGGTTCGGCTTACGTACAGTCTCCCGTGCACACGTACGGCGAGCCCGGTCGCTATGACGTGGCCGCCCGAGTGGTGGTGGGAGCGGACACCTCCGTCTATAATCGAACCAATTGCATCATTGCGCTGGCCGACACCATGATCGCCGGGAGCATATCGGGTGCGCCGGGCGAGCTGATCGAAGTGCCTATTTACGTTTCCAATACGGTGCCGCTGGAAAAAATCAAGATACCGGTCGAATACGGGCAGGGAAGCATGAATGTTTCGTTGGAGTCGTACAGCAAATCCGGTTGCCGCACCCAGTATTTTGACACGCTGGCGCTGATTCATTCGGACCTCTGGGGGAAACGGGCGACCTTCACTCTATACAATATTTTGCCGGCTACGCCCGACCTGCCGGCCGGGTATGGGCCGGTGCTCAAACTATATTTCCGCATTCCATCGGGGGCAACTTCCAGTCAGTCGGCACCTGTGGTTATCGATGGATATATGACACATTATCCCACGTTCTACTGGGAAATAATGAATTTTACGCCGGTCTTTGAAAACGGCAATATTACTTTGCCGTACATTTGCGGCGACGTCACATCCGATAGCAATATCAATCTTTTGGATGTGTTATTTTTAATCGAGTACATTTACGGCAATCCGCGCGGCCCGGCCCCGGAACCGCTCGAATCTGGCGACGTTACCGGTGACGGTATAGTCAACCTGCTGGATGTGCTATATATAATCGACTACATTTACGGTGTTCCGCCCGGCCCGGCCCCGGCCTGCCCTTGAGGTTGCAGCCGACTGATCGAATTTGTACGGACGGCTGATATATAATTATATTCGTGGTCGAGAAATCGACCCCGGTCGCATGTGGGGTTGCGGCTATGGTTTTGCGATATATAATTATAGGCGGACTGCTCGCTTTGGCGCCCGGGAATCCTGTTTGCGGCTCCGGGACGGAGTTCCATAGCCAGGTTCGTATTATTTTGGAAAACTCCGAACAACGGGCGGCGGTTTTTAAGTACAATTTCGATATCATCCGGGCCGACTCCGCCTTCATCGAGATAATCGCCGGCGAAAAAGAGTTTAATCTTCTCGACCGGCTGGGCTTTGACTACAGGGTTATCCACGAAAACCTCGAAGAGTTCTATCGTTCACGCCTGGCGTCAAAAGCCATGGGCGGTTACAAGACGCTTTCCGAAATAGAAAATTATCTGACCGACCTGGTCGTCAATTATCCCGATATAGTCGCCCCGGCCCTGACTATCGGTCAGACAATCGAGGGGCGCAATATCAGGGCTTATAAAATTTCCGATAATCCTCTGCTCAATGAGGACGAACCGGAGATATTTTTCAACGCGGCCATCCATGCCCGCGAAGTGATCACGCCGGAAGTCTTGCTGTACTATATGGATTATCTGACCGATAATTACGGATCAGATTCCGCCGTCACTTATCTGGTGGATAATCGCGAAATCTGGTTTGTACCGGTGGCCAATCCCGACGGCTATTATCACAACGAAGTCACCTCGCCCTGGGGCGGCGGTCTGTGGCGCAAAAACCGTCGAGACAACGGCGAGGGCTCATTCGGCGTCGATCTCAACCGCAATTTCGGGTATATGTGGGGCCATGATGACATCGGCTCATCGTCGGTGCCTGGTAACGAAACCTATCGCGGAGCCGGCGCCTTTTCCGAGCCGGAGACGCGGGCGCTTCGCGATTTCATTATTGCGCACGATTTCAGCCTGATCGTCAATTATCATTCGTATGGCGACCTGGTACTTTTTCCCTGGTCGTATCAAATCGGGCTGTATTGCGATGACGACGCGACTTTCGATGCCATCGGCTCCATCATACATTCATATAATGCTTATTATCCATCACCGGGTTGGGCCCTCTACCCCACCAACGGCGGATGCGATGACTGGTGCTATGGAGACATGGTTTCGAAAGGCCGCGTTCCATCCATAACGATCGAGGTCGGAAGTTATCTTGACGGTTTTTGGCCACCGGAAGATAGAATACTGCCTCTGGTGACGGAAAATCTCCCGGTCAATTTATACTTGACCGATCTGGCCGGCAATATCAAACGGGCATTGCCGCCGGCTTCCCCGGGTCTGGCAATGCCCGAAATTAACCATTCGGGGTCCTATAAAGTTGATTGGCATTGCCATGATCCGGATAATCCGCCGGTGGCCTACGAATTAATCGAGTATGGCAATCCCGTTATAATTACCGATTCGCTCAACGATTACGAAAACGTTGATAACTTCGGTTTTACTCTGACCGGGGTGGGTTATATGGCGACGATGTGCGCCTATTCGGGCCCGGCCACGACCATAGAAAGGTATTTTCAGACCATTGCTCCATACACCGTCAAACCCGGCGATTCTCTTAAATTCCGGACACGCTATGTGTTGAATCAGGATGTGGATTATGCCTATGTTGAAATATCGACCGATGGCATGAATTTCAGCCCGATTCCGGGAAACATCACGACCATGAATAATCCGCATGGTTATAACCGGGGGTATGGCATTACGGGAACCACGGACGGTTTCTGGGTGGCCGGTTTGTTTGACCTGGCGGATTATGTCGGGCAGAATGTATATTTTCGAATCAGTTATCGGGATTTTCATGTAACCGTGGCGGGAAGCGGCATCCGAATCGATAATCTCTGGCCGGTGCAAACGTACGAAACAAAATATCTGATTTCTTCGGTTCTGACCGACACGTCGATTTTGATTTCAGGCAAAGCCGACGGTATCTATTATTACCGGGCGCGGGCGATGGATGCCGACAGCCAGTGGGGCGCCTTCTCTTTGATAGATTCCGTGGTGGTGCAGATGCTGCAAAGTTATTTATGCGGTGATGCCAATCGTGATAGCTATGTCAATTTGATTGATATTCTTTGCCTGATTGATTTCGTGTATTCCGATCCACCCGGCCCGGCCCCCGACCCGTTTGATGCCGGTGATGTCGACGGACCGTCCGGACACGGATCCATCAACCTGATAGATATTCTATATCTGGTTTCATATTTATATGACTTCCCGCCGGGGCCGTCGCCCGTCTGCCCGTAGGAACCTCAATTCATTTAAAATCTTGCGCATCATTTTTATGTAATGCTTATTTCCCTTAAAATGCAAGAAAAAGAGGGAAATATGACATCCAAAAGCAACATAAACGGAACGATAAAAAGACAGATGACTCGCCTTGATTATTCCCGTATGTTCAAGCCCAAACCGGCATTTATTGAAGACAACCGATTGACGCTGGATATTTCATATATAATCAACGAAAGACATGGCCATCCCTTCATCAGCCGGGAAGAGCTGGAAGCTTTTTCCTCGACCGTTATCGAAAAGCATCGCCTTCTTCAAGACGGGCAGGGCGACTGCAAAGACGGCGAAACGCCGATGCTGGGCTGGATGAGTTTGCCGGATGAAATCACGCGGGAGCATCTCGACGAGATTGCGGCCACGGCCCGAAAACTGACCAACAAAATCGACATCTTCGTGTCACTGGGTATCGGTGGCTCTTATCTCGGTATTGAGGCGACCTTCCGGGCACTGTGCCATACCTGGTTCAATCAATTAGGACGTAGCAAGCGCGGCGGTGCGCCGCAGATTTATTTTCTGGGGCAGAACACCGATCCGGATTATTTTCGCGATACGCTCGATATACTCGAGGGCAAACGGGTCGGTGTCAATGTTATTTCCAAATCCGGGACGACCACCGAAACGGCGATTGCTTTTAGAATAATGCGCCGCCTGCTCGATAAAAAATACGGTGACGAGGCGGTCAATTACATTATTGCCACCACGGATAAAACTCGAGGCGCATTACGCCAATTGTCCGAAGAGATGGGGTATAAGACGTTTGTCGTGCCGGACAATGTCGGCGGGCGCTTTTCGGTGTTAAGCGACGTTGGATTGTTCGGGCTGGCCGTAGCCGGTATAGACATCTATGAGCTCGTGGCCGGTTTTCGAAATATGAAAAAGATACTGGAAACGGATCAATTCTGGAAAAATCCGGCTATGGTGCACGCCGCGGTAAGACATTTGGCATGGACAAAAGGCAAGAAGGTGGAGGTGGTCGCCACCAATTCCTCGGCCATATATCAATTGACCCGCTGGATGGAACAGCTATTTCCGGAAAGCGAGGGCCATCACGGTTATGGGATGTGGGTGTCGCCGTCGATGTATTCCGAGAAACTCCACGCCAACGGCCAGATGGTGCAGGATGGGGAGCGCCATATCCTGGAGACATTTATCCGACTGGTCGAAAGCGATAATCGGGTGACGATACCTAAGGAAAAAAACGATCTTGATGGTTTAAACTATCTTCCGTATAACCGGCGGGATATGAATTTTGTCAACGACCTGGTGATCGATGGCCCGGCCTATGCGCATTTTGTGGGCGGGGTGCCCAGTATGACGCTCAATATTCCGCGCCGCAATGCCTTCAATATCGGGCAGTTCTATTATCTGATGGAATACTCGGTGGCGCTGTCGGGATATCTCGCCGGACATAATCCGTTTATTCAGCCGGGGGTTGAAGCATACAAAAAGGCCATGTTCGCTCTGGCCGGAAAACCGGGGAGTGAGAAATTCGGCAAAGAGATTCTCGACTGGATAAAAAATATAAAGAAAACGGTTATAGAATAGCGCCGTCAGACATGATTGCGGAGCATCAATTCTTTGGGATGCGGGTTTAAATATATCTGGTCGCGGATATACTCGATGTCGAATTTCTCGATGTAGTGGCGGATAAGCGTCACCGGAACTACCAACGGCACCAATCCCTTGTGGTAGTCCTCGATAACGTCGAGGATGTACTTCTTTTCGGAAGCGTCGAGGTTTTGTTTAAGATAACCCATGATATGGTGCAGGACGTTGACATTTTTCCGCGCCGTTGTTTTCACCGACAGCGTTTCCATAAATAGTCGGCTGTAATTATCTATGAACTCGGCCGGTTTATACTTTTTGATATTTGCCGCCAATTGCCCCAAAGTGCGGTAGTGTTCCGGGCTGTGGGCTAGTAGAAGATATTTATGTCTCGCGTGAAAGGTGATTATATCACCACGCTTATAAAGCCCCCCGAATAAATCCTGCAGACGCTTATAGGCAAAGACGCGGACAATGAAATTCTCGCGCAGACGGGCATCCTGGAGACGGCCCTCTTCTTCGACCGGAAGCAAGGGGAAATATGCAAGCAGGGCGGAGGCATACATCCCGCGCCCGTTTCGGGCGGGCATGCCTTTGTCGCCATAGACGCGTACTCGTTCCATACCGCAACTGGGCGAATCCTTTTTAAGGATATAGCCGCAGAGATTGTGCTTTTCCAGTCGTTTTAGGCGTTCGGCGTTATATTTATGCATGCGTGCTGTCCAGTCCTCGCCGGACTTGACTCCGACCATGCGGGGATTTTCCGGGTCACCAACCAAATGCACCGATTCGCGCGGGGTGGGCATGCCGACCTCGACTTCGGGACAGACCGGGACGAATTTGAAATATCCGCCCAGGATGTCGGTGATATACCGGTCCTGCTTGTGCCCGGCATCGAAGCGGACTTTCTGTCCCAGCAAACAGGCGCTGACGCCGATAGTGATATGGTCTTTCATTATTGCCACATTAATATATGGTAATAGTCATTTTATAAAGTAAATAATGTTTTTCAATGGTTAACGTTCCCGTAAATTGTTTTTTTGAATCGTTTGGGGTATATTGGAATCTAATGGATGAAAAGGAACTCATACAGAAGGCGCAGGCGGGTGATTTTAAGGCTTTCAGCCGCCTGATTGAGGCCCACAAAGACAAGATTTTCCGGCTGACGCTGAAACTATCCGGCAACCGGGAAGACGCCGAGGATATTTTGCAGGAGACGTTATTGAAAGCGGTTGATAATATAGACAAGTTCCGCCTGGAAGCCTCGTTTGGGACATGGCTTTACACCATCGCGCTCAACACATTCCGGGCCCGCGTCGGCGAAAAAAACAAAATGCCTCTAAAGCCGCTCGAAGATTACCTCCCGTCGGGTGGGCACGGCGAGATATCGGCGCAGCTATTCGACTGGGGTGATCCGCATGAAATTTTCGAGCAAAAACAGATTAATGAGATAATCGAAACCGCTCTGGCCGAAATGCCGCAGATCTACAGCGTCCCGTTTGTTTTGCGATATATGGAAGATATGCCGGTGGCGGATATCGCCAATATACTGAAAATCTCTGTCCCCGCGGCCAAGTCCCGAATTTTGCGGGCGCGCCTGGCACTGCGCGAGACATTGACCGAATCTTTTCGAGACAAAGCCACCCCGAAACGAAACATTTCCGGGGGTACCGGATGAAAGCATGCAGCAAATATATTCAGGAAATTGCCGATTATATCGACGGCGAAATCGATACCGCACTGTGCGCGCAACTTGAGGAGCATCTCAAGACCTGCAATAATTGCCGAATTATGGTCGATACGCTAAGGCAAACGGTTGTTCTTTGCCGTGAGGGGAAGAAAGAAAAACTCCCGCCCGAAATCGAATCTAAACTCAACGCCGCTCTCAAAAAGCGCTGGGAAAAGAAATTCGGCAAATAACAGCCGGACGTCGTTTCCGATCACCCCTATTTTATAATTGCTTGTCCCGAAATAACTTATAAATCCAATAAAAAATCAGAATTTTTTGAATCGTTTTAGTCCATTTTCAATCTAAAGGTTATTAGTCACAAAAAAATGGAAAGGAATGGACTGATGAAGAAGTTTTTTACGGAATCTGCGATTAACCATCCCTGGTCGGTGATTATCGGGGTAATTCTTATAACGGCTTTCTTTGCGGCCCAGTTGCCCAACATCAAGATCGATACCGATCCGGAGAATATGCTGGAAGCCGATGAACCCGTGCGCCTTTTTGACCATCAGACCAAAGAAGATTTTTCCATATATGATTTCATCGCGGTGGGGGTTGTCAATGAAAAGGGAGCCTTCACCAAAGAACAGCTGACCAATATCTATAGGATAATAGAGGATGTATCCAAAATCGACGGGGTTATTGTCGATGATATCCTGGCCCCGTCAACGGTGGATGACATTATCCAGATTGACGGCATCCTGACGGTCCGCAAACTCCTCGAGACCGAGCCCGAAAGCAATGAGCAGGCCGAATTTATTTTGAGTCGTATCAAGGATAACCCGATATTAAAAGGCAAGCTGGCGTCCGATGATGGTCAGGCCATCGCCATGTTTATCCCCATCGAATCGAAAAATATGTCGCACCGAATTGCCGGTGAAATTGAAGAAATAACAAAGAAGCATTCGACCGGCGAAGAGTATTTCATCGCGGGCCTGCCGGTGGCCGAGGACAGTTTCGGCGCGGAAATGTTCAAACAGATGGCCGTCAGCGCACCGCTGGCCGGGCTCATTATCTTACTGCTGATGCTGATGTTTTTCAGGAACCTGAAGGTGGTCATTGCCCCGATGATCGTGGCGATAGTTTCCGTCATCTGGGCGATGGGCCTTCTGATATTGACCGGTAACACCGTGCATATCATGAGTTCGATGATTCCGATATTTCTGATACCGATAGCCGTACTCAATTCGATTCACATCATATCCGAATTTCATGAACGATACCAGAAGCATAAACACAAAAAGTCCACGATACGCAACACTATCGGCGATCTGTTTATACCGCTTTTATTCACGTCGATAACGACCATAGTCGGCTTCGGATCGCTGGCCTTGACACCGATTCCGCCGGTACGGGTCTTCGGTATATTCGTGGCTTTCGGAATTTTCGTGGCGTGGCTTCTGTCGATCACGTTTAATCCGGCTTTTGCCGTCCTCCTTTCAGACAAGACGCTGCGCAATTTCGGTCGCACCGCGAAAGAGCGCGGACCGTTGTCGAAATTGATGCATGTCTTTCGGGACATCAATAAAAAGTACTATAAAGCCATTCTGGCCGGTTCGGGAGTGGTTGTTGTTGTCGCCGCCATCGGTTTGAGCCTGATTACCGTCAACGATAACCCCGTCAAATGGTTCAAGCAGGATCACCCGCTCCGTGTCGCCGATGCGGCGCTCAACAAGCATCTGGCCGGGACGTACATGAATTATCTCGTTTTCGAAAGCGACGATGTGGATGCTTTCAAGGACCCGGCAACGCTGAAATATATCGAAAACTTCCAAAGACATCTCGAAAAAAACCGTGTCGTCGGGGGAACGACGGGTCTGACCGATATTGTCAAGAAAGTTCGCTATGAACTATTCGACCGCGACCCGTCCAAATTCGCCCTTCCCGATGAACAGGATGAAGTCGCCCAAAACCTGTTTTTGTTCGAGATTTCCGGCGGCGATCCCGATGATCTTTATAAATTCGTCACCACCGATTACAATAAACTCAATGTCTGGGTGCAACTGCGCGAAGGCGACAATCAATCGGTCATGTCGGTGGTTAATGAGGCCGAGGAATATTACGCCCAGAACCCACCGCCACAGCACCTGACCATGAATTGGGCGGGCCTGCCCTATGTCAATGTCGTCTGGCAGGAGAAAATGGTGGGCGGCATGCGTTCAGCCCTGTTGAGTTCATTTGCGGTCGTGTTCATCATGATGGTTTTCCTCTTCCGTTCGCCCCTTCTGGGTTTGATTTCGATGCTCCCGTTGAGCATCACGATCATGGCCATTTACGGTGCCATCGGGTTTATCGGCAAACCGTATGATATGCCGGTGGCCGTCCTGTCGTCGCTGACGCTGGGTCTGTCCATCGACTTTGCCATACATTTCATACAGAGATCGAAATATATCCACGCCCGGACCGGTGATTTCAGAAAGACCTATCCGGAGATGTTCGAGGGGCTGGCGCGTGCGATTTCACGCAACGTGCTGGTGATCGCCATCGGTTTCGTTCCGATGTTTTTCTCAACGCTGGTGCCTTACATCACGGTCGGTTCGTTTTTCTTCGCCATCATGGTCGTTTCCGGTGCAGTAACCATGTTACTTTTACCCTCGATATTCATCGTTATGCAGAAGAGAATCTGTCCGGATATGGCGGTTGATTCCATTCACGAAAAAAAAGAAGTAATGCAATAAAAGAAAGGTAAGGAGAAATGAGACGATTCCAGTCAATCACGGTTTTGGCGGCCGTCATGATGTTTATTTCGGTTAATGTGACGGCCCAGGAACAGGCGGAAGATATCATGAAAAAATCGCACCTGGCGTTGTTTTATGCCGGTGACGATGGTATCGCCGAAGTGAACATGAATATCGTCAATTCCAAAGGCAACCAGCGCGTCCGGGAATTCACCATGCTTCGCCTCGATCAGGAAGAAGGCGGCAAGCAGATGTATTATACCTATTTCAAAAAGCCCAGCGACGTGTCCCGACTGACTTTCATGGTCCACAAAATGCCGGACGCTTCCGATAACCGCTGGCTTTATGTGCCCTCGGTGGATCTGGTCAAGCGCATATCGGCCGACGATAAAAATTCCAGCTTTGTCGGGTCGGACTTCACGTACGAAGACGTTTCCGGCCGTCACTGGAGCGAGGATAATCATAAATTGGTCCGGGAGGATAAAATGGGCGAAAGGACCGTGTATGTGATAGAGTCGGTCCCCAAATCGGCCTATAAAGGATTCTCTCGCAAGGTCTCGTATATCGACAAGGAAAGCTATTTGCCGCTGAAAGAAGAATATTTTGACGGCAAAAACGAACTGGAACGCGTTTTTACGGCGGAGAAGATCGAGGATATTCAGGGTATTATGACGGCCACGCTGCGTAAAATGGAGAATGTCAAAAAAGGCCAATACACGACTGTGGAATTTGCCAATATTACTTACAACGCCGGTGTGGGCGAGGATGTATTTACCGAACGGTTCCTCAAAAACCCGCCCCGTCAATTTATCAAGTAGGGGGAATTTCCGGTGAGACGACTTATTTTATTCATGCCGGTTTTGATCTTGACGGCGGCCGTGTTCTCATCGGCGGTGGCCAATGAGGTAAACCTGGGCGGATTTGTTCAGGGCCTTTACGGCGGGGGATTGGACAAAAACAATCCGACGCCGACGGAACTCACGGCCTCGGAGACACGCCTACAATTGAAACTGGAGTCATACAGCGACGCCGCGGAGTTTTTTGGTCGCCTCGATTTCACCTACGATGATTACCATGAGCCGTCGCTCGACATGGAACTGCGAGAGGGTTACACCAAGTTCAGCCTTGGCCGTCACCTGGATTTTAAAATCGGCCGCCAGATTATCACCTGGGGTACGGGCGACTTGATTTTCATCAATGATATGTTTGCCAAGGATTATCAGTCGTTTTTCAGCGGGCGCGATGACCAGTATCTCAAGGCGCCGCATAACGCCCTGCGCATGTCCTATTACAATCGGCTGGGGTCTTTTACTTTCGCGTATACGCCGCGTTTTACGCCCAACCGGATCCCGACCGGGGAGCGCCTAAGTTATTTCAGTCCCATGGCCGGGACCATTGTCGGCGGCGAGCCATACTTCGAGGGTATTATGCCCGAAGCCAAATTTAAAAACGGTGAATTTGCCGGGCGTTTCGGCCGTTATTTCGGGACAACCGACGTGGCGCTATACGCATACCATGGGTTTTTCAAGAATCCGATGGGTATGAACGATAGCGGGGCGTACTACCCGAAATTGAACGTTTACGGGGCCTCGGTCAGATTTCCCATAATGGGCGGGATTGCCTGGCTGGAAGGAGGCTATTATGATTCGCGCGAGGACGCCTGCGGCGAAAAGCCGGCTATCCCCAATTCATCGTTCAAGAGCATGATTGGCTTCGAGAGACAACTTGGCTCCAATTTGACCGTCAATATGCAATACCAAAACGACCTCATGCTCGATTATGATGCATATGTCGCTTTCATGGATCCGCAAATGACGCCGATGGATGAAACTTACCATCTGATGACCGGTCGTATAACGCAACTGCTGAAAATGGAGACAATCACCCTGTCGGCGTTCGGTTTTTATTCGCCCAACGAAGAAGATTTTTATGGCCGTTTCTCGGTAAGTTATAAGTACAGCGATGCGGTAACCCTGGTGGCGGGGGCTAATGTATTCGACGGCAAATATGAATATACCGCGTTCGGGGCCTTTCAAAAGAACGATAACGCCTATATAAAAATTACTTATGGATATTAGGAGAGAATTATGACTCTTGAAAGCAGTATCAGACTTCTGGCCGGGATTCTGGTTATTGCCTCACTGGCGCTGGGGTATTTTATTTCTCATTATTGGTTTTTATTAACGGCCTTTGTCGGATTTAATTTAATCCAGTCGTCATTTACACGGTTCTGTCCGGCGGAGATTGTAATCGGTAAATTGTTTTTCGGGAAAACGGCGAATAAGCCTTATTCCGAATGAAAGCATTGTCGCAGAACGACAAGGATCCATCATAGCGGTTAAAGAGGCGGGCTCTCCGGCCCGCTTCTTTTTTTTAGACAGCTATTGTTGTACCCAGCCCAGTTGTTCGGCGATGGCCAGACGGTCGAAGAAGCCTTTTAAAGATTTGATCTTCCCATTATCCACTTCCATGATGTCCACCGCCTCGACTTTCATGGTTTTCGACGTCGGCATCATGCCCGGAAGCGGCCCGGTGTTGGTGCCGGTGATAGTATATTCGGTGATGATTTTCCCTTGACCGGTATCATGCTGGGCGGTAACATCATACTTTATGTCGGGAAAGGCCAAAAACATGATTTTGGCGTATTCAATAATGGCCGATTTTTTCTGTATGGCGCCGGCCGATGGGTCATGGAACACGGCGTCGCTTATAAACATGCCGGAAATCGCTTTGGCATCATGATCATTCCAGGCCTGATAGTATGCCCGGGCCAGGTCTATTGCGGTCATAAATATCCCCTTATTTTGTCAATTGCCGGAGTATAGAAAAAAGAGCGAATCATATCAAGGCTGATTGATACCGAATTTCTTCATTTTTTTGTATAGGTGAGATCTTTCCAGACCCAGACGGCGGGCGGTTTCGGTCATATTGCCGGCATTACGGGCGATAGCCCGTGCAATGAATTCTCGTTCGAAGTTTTCCACCGCCTCTTTCAATTTCGAGTCGGATGAAAGGGTATCGCCCAGAAAAGGTTTGAGGTCAGCGGCGCCGGCGGAGACAGTTTCGCAATAAATATTCAACCGTTCCATTATATTTTTGAGTTCCCGGACGTTGCCGGGGAAGGAATACTTTGCCAGAAGTGCTTGTGCGGATTTATCCAGCTTTATGACCCGGCCGCCGGTTTCATCGGCGAAGCGCTTTAAAAAATACTCCGATAATTGCGGGATATCCCCGGTTCTTTCCCGGAGCGGCGGGATATGAAATTGCACCACGTTGAGGCGATATAGCAGATCCTGTCGGAAACTTCCTTCGGCTACCATACGATCCGGGTCACGGTTGGAGGCGGCGATGATATTGCCGGAGATTTTTTGGGCTTTGTCGGAACCGACCGGAGTTACTTCGCCGGTTTCGATGACGCGCAGCATTTTGGCCTGCGCTTCGAGCGGCATTTCGCCGATTTCATCAAGAAAAATCGAGCCGCCGTCGGCCTTTGCAAAGCGTCCGATCCTGGCTTTTGATGCTCCGGTAAACGCCCCGGGAACATGTCCGAAAAGCTCCGATTCCACCAACTCCGATGGCAACGCGGCGCAATTGACCGGAACAAAGGCGCCAGTGGAGAATCGACTCAAACGGTGAATCAAATTGGCCACCAATTCCTTGCCGGTTCCGTTCTCGCCCAGAATTAAAAACCGAGAGGCTTTAGGAGCGGATTTATGCACGTCGGAGATGAGCCTTTTAATCTGCGGAGAATCGCCAACAATTTCGCCATAGGCTTTGTCTATCAGCCGAATGTTTTCGTCGAGCAGGCGCCCCTTGGTAAGGGCGTTGTCGATGGTAATCAGCACCCGGTCAAGCGACAGAGGTTTCTCTATGAAATCATACGCCCCGCCGCGAATAGCCCCGACCGCCATTTCGATATCGGCCTGGCCGGAAATCATGACTATCAACTGTTGTGGATTAGAAGTGATAATTGTTTTTAAAAAATCGATACCATTGCCGTCGGGCAGGACAACGTCGAGAAATATAATATCGAAGCGTGCCCTGATAAATTCCTCGGCCCGGCCCAATGACTCGACCGTTACCACGTCATGACCCCGCCTGTCCAGCGCAGTTTTCAGCGACGACCGGATATTTTCTTCGTCGTCTATGATTAATATTCTGGCCATAAACTATTGGGGAAGTACGATAAGCACTTCCGCACCTCCATCGGGTCGATTACGCAATTCGATTGTCCCCCCATGGTCGTGCACGATACGGTGACAAATAACCAATCCCAACCCGGAGCCTTCTTTTTTGGTGGAAACATACGGTTCAAACGGGCTGTTAAGTACTCCGGCTTCGAATCCGGGGCCAGTGTCACGAATCGTAAATGTTATGGTATTCAGGTTACTGTCACACAAAACTTCGACCCGGCTGTTTGGACCCGATTCCAGCCCGTTTTTTATAAGGTTAATCAGCATTTGTTCGATTTGTTCCGGGTCACATTTTATATACTTTGGCGACGTTTCCGTGATTATGGTTAAACGCCCGTCGTCGATGTGCGTCTTATACAATGCGGCGATTTCATCCAGTATCGCCTTAACCGGAGTATCGACAATCTTCGGCGGAGCCATTTTGGCGAAGGCCGAAAACTGATCCAGCAGGCGTTTCATGCGATTGATTTCATGTCTGATAGTTTTGACCGTTTGCTCCAGAGTGGACTCGAAGGTATCGGGATTGTCACGATAGGCCGCTTTGAGATCGTCGATACCGATTGAAATCGGCGTCAACGGATTTTTAATTTCGTGGGCGACCTTGCGACCCATCGCTTCCCAGGCGGCGATTTTTTCAGCGGTGGTCAGACGCGCCTGTGTCGTTTTGAGGTTGCTTTTCATGGCATTGAATGAATCGGCGAGTTCGGAAAATTCACCCTCTTCGTACGCCATGACCGGTGTCGTCCAATCGCCCTCGGCCACTTGTCGGGAAGCCGCGATAAGATTATCGATTTCTTTTTTGGTTTTGCCGGTAATGTACATACCCATTATTATGGCCAGGATGATAGATATCAGGGCCGCCAGGGCAGTAATTTCAAAAAGCGATCGGAAAATCGGGCTGGCCGGCACGGCATCGAATACCGCCGTAATAAAAAATCCGGCCGCCTTTCCTCCGGATATTACCGTGATCAACTCTGAATCTTTTTCGTACAATTGGCGGACATCGAGGCGGCTCAAATCAAATCTCTGCGATGATGAATCATCGGCCATGACCAGGGCAATAGCGGCATTGGTGACTTCGGACAGCAAATTAAGGTAAGTGCTGTCAATATATGTCCCGGAATATAATAACAGGTTTTCATCGATATTATTCAGATATCCATATGCGGCGTGCGGTCCGTTAATATCGTATTCGACGCGCGCCGAATATCCCGAATGTCTCATATTAATCGTATCCAGTGCTATTCGTCCGCCGACCAGTCCGGGGCGATGGGCCGAAGCCAATACTTTTAGATCATGGGATAATATTTCCATGAAGTCTATTCCCGGCGGCAGAGCGCCCAAATCGACCGGCCTTCCCGGTCGGGATTTTAATCTCATGGAGGCCTCCCTGATCTGCGGCATCTGTACCAGTTGATTGTGGAAAGTGCGCATCCGCTCATGATAAACCTGATCGTACCGTCGGAATGATTGTATGCTTTCATCGGCGTTGCGGCGGGCCGATTCGGCGATGCGTTCGTTCGTTATTAAGTGCAGGGATAGCAGGATTAAAAGCGGCGGCAACACGGCGGCCAGAATCAAATAGACCCTTATTCGTGTGGTTGTGGTCATATCAATATCTCGAAATGCCGGGCAATTTAAGTTTGACAAGCCGGCGCAGATTTATTTGGCCGTCTTCGTTAAATGCCGCCATTCCGATATGGTCGCGGTGGACAAAATACACCCGGGGTCGATACAACGGGAATACGCCCAGATCCTGCCAGAGAAGCTCGGCGCCCCTGGCGGTGTATTCCTGCTTGCGATCGGGATTGGGGGTTTTTATCTCTTTAATATAATTGTCGAGCAATTGTAGATTTTTATTGATGGTTCTGCCCGAAACGGTATCCCGGGAAAGAAAAGCGGCGATATATTCCAGACTCAACGACAGGCTGTCGGACCTGACCGGGACCGGTGCGATATAAAGGTCGGAACCGCTCCGGCCCAATTGTAGGCGCGTTTCAACCTTATCGCGCCACAGGATATCGGCAAAAAACATGGCTGTCGGCTGAAATTCCCTTTCCGTCGAGGAAATCCGCACGGCACCGTCGATCGGTTTGAGGACATTCAACAATTGCTGACCGCGGATCGGATCATGGGGCAGTGGCCTTGGGCAATTGTCGGCGATTGCCATCGGGCAATTTTGCGCCGTGACACCGTCGCCACCAAACAGGTTGCCGATATTGCCGTCGTCCACCCGATAGTACAGCGAAGTCGTCATCAGACCACGCTGGTTGTAAACCGTCGACACATTGGGCAACAACGCGACAAAATAGGGGGCGGGAGCGGAAATAATCGATATATCGGGTTCGCAGTTGCGCGGCGATTTGTACGAAAAATAGCCGTCGATGACGCCGGATTCGAAATCAATCTGCATCTCGGCGGGAGAGATGTAGCGCTTGATAATAATGGCATTGCCCGATTCGGTGAAAAAGACGTTTGTTTTCTGCGGTTCGGCATAAAAACCGAATAAATCGGGGAAAACCGGGCTATACGGTGCCTGATTAAAATAGACAGCGCCCAGCGTTATGGCCGACACGCTGTCGCTATCGACAGTATTAATAGCCGCCGTCATGCCGTCGGGATGGGTAAGGCCGAAATCTGAATTGACCGGGTAACTATAACTTACACCTAACGATGATACTTCAATCTTGCCAGAGTAAATGGAATCATCCCCGTTCAAAATGACAAACTCACAACCTGGATAAACCAGGGCTTCCCGTCCGGCCGCAAAATAGAATCGGTTGTCTTTAAACTGCAGAATCTTCGTTTCTATATTGGCGGCGATCGCATGTGTTGCGATCGCCAGTACAAAAGCAATTGTGAGAATATTAATTAATCTGCGGGTCTCTATTTTTTTCGTTCTCATCACTTCAATCGGTTTGAATAATATCTATTAAACAATCTAATTACCTGTGTCAAGAATGACACATAAAAATCCCGGTTCTCTCATCGGGTTATACAAATATATCGGCTTAATGTGTCAATGTTGACACAATTTTATCTGATTTATTTTGGGCAGTGTTGTATAAGACCATATCATTCAATCACATAGACAATCGGCACAATCTTTGAATATTAATCATATAAAACCGGCCAAGAACCAAAAAACAAAGGAGGAGTAATGAAAAATTCAATGAATCTCAAAGCCGTCGGCGCCATCATGGCATTGGCCCTGATTTCATTTGCAGGCTGTAGCGACGATAAGGCCAAAGCCAAAGGCAACGCAATGGCCGAGGCAGTCGATACCATCGCCACCAGCGTGGCGCATGAGTTTATCGATGCCACCTTCGCCAAAGCCGAGCCGGTCGTTGAAAAGATTCGGCCGACTCGGGATGTTACCGATTTTGACGGCATCAATGATCTTCTGGTTTTCGATTCCGTGATGTATGCCGTTTATGACGGCGGCGTTGTCATTTTTGATTTTGCTGTGGGGGAACCGGTTTTCATTGAAACCGGCGAAGCCTTCAATGCCGTGGCGCGATTCGATAATCAGGTTTATGTCGGCGGGACCAGGCTCTATACCGTAGCCGACAATTCTCTAATCCCCGTGGACGCCAAATTCGAGGGCGTCATCAATGAGTTGTACCCGTACGGATTCATACTGGCTATCGGAACCGATTGCGGTCTGTATTCCAGAAGTTACGTCGGTGATATGACCGTCACGACCGATTTTGCCGTGGTTCGCATGGCGGCCGATGACGACGGCCTGTGGGTGGCCACCGACGGGCAGGGGTTGTATCGCTGGAATGGGGAAGAATTCAGTCGTCGTTACCTGTATCGTGACACGACTATTTTCGACAAAGTTCGCGCGCTTGATTTTAATCGTGGCTATCTCTATGTCGGTACCGATGACGGTTTTTTTATCTACAATGGCGGGAGCTGGCGGCAGCTGACGGCCGAGGATGGATTGCCGTCGGACTGGGTTATGGATATCGATGCCTCCGACTGGGTAATTCTGATCGGTACCAACAACGGCGTGACTACGTATTTTAACGGTGAATTTCGGCCGGTCGGGAATATGGAAAATATCCCGGCCACGGCCGTTGAAAGATTCGGCCGTCGGGTCCTGGCCGGCACCGGCGACCGGGGCATCTTGATTAAATCGGGAACACAGGTCAAGACTCTGGTGAATCCTCAAAAAACAAAGGAGGCGCCTATCGCACATAATCCCGAAACCATACAATTTGGTGGTGAATAAAAAAGGAACGAACAGACGGGCTGTAAAGAAAAACCCCCCGGATGACGGGGGGTTTTGTATTTCAGGATTGCACGATGTTATTCGTTTTCGGCCAGTTGTTCTTCGTATTGCCGGGCCATCGAGATCATATTCAAAAGTTCCATGACTTCCGGGGTCGGGCGGGAGTTGTAGACATCCCGGGCAAGGTTGGCTACGGCGGTCAGGTTCGAGCCTTTGGCCCAGTACGATTTGCGCAAAATTTCGGCGAACTCGGCCACGGCCGTAGCCAGTTTGAACTGCGTACTGCACTGATTCATGTAGTTATTGAAATCGCTGCGGTCTACGGTAAATTCGATTTCATCGGCACGGTTCATTTCGTTGGGGGCCTTGTAGCGAATGTAGACTTTGGCGACGTGCTCATGGCTGAAATTACGATGCAGTTTGATTTCATACAGAGCCGTGACGTCATGTCCGGCGCCGATTTCCCCGCCGTCCTCTTTATCATCCCGGAACTTCTCGTCGGCCACGTCACGGTTTTCATAACCGATCAAGCGGTATGACCGCACGACATTGGGGTTGAAGTCGACTTGTATTTTGACATCGCGCGCGATCACTTCGAGCATACCGGTCAAGTTGTCGACGAAGACGCGCCGGGCTTCGGCAATATCATCGACATACGCATAATGCCCGTTGCCCTTGTCGCCCAGCTTTTCCATGAGAATATCATTATAATTGCCCATACCGAATCCGATGGCCGACAGCGTAATCCCCTTGTCGGCGTATCTTTTGATGTCTTTCAAAAGGTCTTCGACTTTGGTGATGCCGACGTTGGCGACGCCATCGGAGCAAAGGATGATGCGGTTTATTTTATTCCGGTCGAACATGCGGTCGGCCATATCGTAACCGAGGCGCAATCCTTCGGCGGCATTGGTGGAACCGCCCGGTGCGAGATTTTCAATAGCCCGCAATATTTCTTCGCGGCGGTCGATCGAAGTCGGATGCAACAGGACACTCCCGCGTGAGCCATAGATGACGATGCCGACCCGGTCACGGTTTTTCAGCTGATTGACCAGATACTGCAGACCCCGCTTGACCAGACCGAGGCGGTTTTCGGTGGCCATCGAACCGGAAACATCGATGACAAACACAAGGTTGGCCGGTTTGCGATTGCGGGGGTTTATCTCGCGGCCCTTAATACCGATTTGAAGCAGGCGGCTGTTTTGTCCAAAGTGGGACGGCCCGCCTTCGACAAAAACGGCAAACGGCGCTTCTTCGGGGGCGGTATATTCATAATCAAAATGATTAATGAATTCCTCGGCGCGGATGGCATCATCAGGCGGCAGTTTGCCGCGTTCAAGGTATGAGCGAGCCATAATATATGAAGCATCGTCCACGTCGATGGCGAAAGTGGACAGGTGATCATCCTCGGTATCGACAAACGGATTGACCCCGTAGTTTTTGAAAAACATGGCGTCAAACGGTTCGCCGTTGACAATGCTGGTTCCGCCATGAGCAGGGGAGGGGTAACAATAGGAGTAATCGGCTTGCACTTTGGGCTGGATATTTTGTCTTTTTTGAACGACTATTTCGTTGGAGCCACGTCCGCCAAGCAAATCAATATCAGCGGCACCCTCGATGATATATGCCACCTCGCCGGCACGACCGCCACGGATGATGATATCGCCCTTTGAATCAGTGGACACACCGGCCGTTTGCTGAAGCAACTCGTCCAGATTCTTCACCGGCGGGCTTTTGATCGCATTTTTGGATATGATGACCTCGCTGGAGACTTTATAAATATCGATCTTACTCCGGTCGGCGACGATTTTTATAACTTTATCGAGGTCAGCCGTCGCGGGTGTCATACTAACGTTGATTTCGGTTGATACGTCGACGGATACGTTTACAGAACAGACTTCGACCGTGTTATACCCGACGGCCGAGATTTTCAAAGTATATACTCCAGACGGCACCAGAACGATAGTATATCGCCCGTCGGGGTCGGTCATGGTGCCCATAGTGGTTCCGATGATTTGCACCGAAGCCCCGGCGATAGGGTCTCCGGTATTAACGTCGGTGACAAGCCCTTTAATTTTACCGGTGGTTCCGGCAAGGAGCATAAGAGGGATAGCGATGGCGGCAATGGCGGCGAGGATGACTGCGGTTTTGGCTATGGATCGCATAATCCACCTCCTTAACTGGTGATTTGGTTCGATTAACTTCTGAGGGGATTACACTTTTAAGACGGATTTCTTCCCGGATGTGTGAAAAAATAAAAACCCCCCTAAGATGGGGGGTTTATCAGGGTTCCACCTTGTGGCTACACGTTGGGTGGAGAAGGAGAATTGTATTTTTGCGGGCCCCGTAATTCCTTTATCTTCTTGTTGGCAAAGAAGTAGTATATCAACAAACCGATCCCGGCGAAGATTAGCATCAAGCTGAAAGTTATTTCGCCGCGGTCGTAATCATAGGGCATCATCAGCCCGACCACAACAGCCAGCCCGATGCCGATTAAAACCAGGCCCCATTTCAGCGACGATGGCGCGTAATGCTCGGCCTGACCAAAAAACAAATGGGTTATATTTTTGTCAATTTCACCTTTTTCCAGTAGTTTACGTTTAAGGCGATAATCGAGGACGATTTTAACGATGAAAATGCATGCCACAAAGAAACTTAGCGGGCCTATAAAATCGGGTTCAAACATTATTTTCTCCTTTCTTGTTCGCTTTTGTCAGGTTAGACTGCCGCAATCGGGAATTGTTGCAGGGTTTTAAAAGAATTATTCTGCAACAAATTAATAAAAACTCGGTCAAATCCATATATGAGTGATGGTCCGCCTGAATCCGGGGCGCTGATCGACGAAATCCTGGGCGGCAATAAAGCGGCATTCAGGAAACTGGTCGAACAAAACCAGCGTCTGGTCAGCCATATAATATTCCGGATGGTCGCCGACCGTCAGGACCGCGAGGATTTATGTCAGGAGGTGTTTGTCAGAGTGTATCGAAATTTACGTGAATTCCGGCGCGAGGCCAAATTATCCACCTGGATCGCGCGGATCGCCTACAATATCGGCTTGAGCCATATAAAGAAAAAAAACATCCCGCTGGTCGAAGAAACCGTCCTTGATCATGTCGAATCCGACGGAGATTATCCGCGCATGCCATCGCCGCACGTCGATGTTGAACAAAAAATAATTTCCGGATTGGTACAAGATGAAATAGAACGACTGCCCGTATATTATAAAACGGCCCTGACTTTGTATCATCTGGATGGTATGTCCTATGATGAGATTGTCGATATTATGAAAGTCCCCGAAGGGACAGTTAAAAGCTATATATTCCGCGGACGAAAAATGCTGAAAGAAAGACTGCTGGCTCGTTATAGCCGGGAGGATTTATGGAATTAAGACATCTTGACGACCGCGCCATTCAGGATTATCTCGATGGTACCGGAACGCCCGAGGCGGAACAACACCTTGATTTTTGTGCCGAATGCCGCGCCCGTGTCGAAGAATACAAACTGGTATATCAAGCTCTCGAAGATGATTCGGAATTCAGGTTGCCCTATAATTTTGCCGAGGCGGTGATGTCGCGCGTAGGCGCCGAAACGGTATCGCCCGAACCGCGACGCATATGGGAACCGGTTTTGTATATTATCGGTGCGGCCGCGCTGGTCTGGGGAGTTTTATATTATTTTGGGGCCTTTCCCAAGTCATTGCCGGATTTTTCTTATGGATACGGGTATATAAAAGCGCTTATGAATTTCGATCTGGTCAATTATATGGCCAATCTTTTTAAGAGCGCCGATTTGAATCCCATGATTATTGTCATGACGGTAATTGTCCTGTGTTTCTATGGGGCAGTCGATTATTTGTACCGTCACCGGAAAACAAAACCGACCACACTCTGCGTGTAGGGTCGGTTTGGCATTTGTTGCATAATCGTTATCCCAGGGCCACGTCGAGAGTCATCATAACGGCGAATCCCAGTATCGCCCCCGTAGTGGCGGCGTGATTATGTCCGCCGCGATGCGATTCCGGCACCAGTTCTTCAACGACCACGAAAATCATGGCTCCGGCGGCAAAAGCGAGAGCATAGGGGAGAATCGGACGGGCAATGATGACCAGAGCCGCGCCAATTGCACCGGCGATGGGTTCGACAATTCCGGACAGCTGACCATACCAGAAACTTTTTGGTCTCGAGACATTTTCACGCCGAAGCGGCATGGATACCGCCAGACCTTCGGGAAAATTTTGAATTCCTATCCCCAACGCCAGTGCCACCGCTCCGGCCAGCGTGGCCGATTCCGCCCCGGCCGCGGCGGCACCAAAGGCGACGCCCACCGCCAAACCTTCGGGGAAATTGTGAAGGGTGATGGCCAGAACCAGAAGAGTTGTTCGTCGCCAGGTGGTTTTAATGCCTTCCGGTTCACTTCCTTTGAGACTCGGGTGCAAATGGGGTAATAGCAGGTCGGTTATGCGCAGACATAGAGCCCCGCCCAAAAAGCCCGCCACTGCCGGAATCCAGGCCGGGATGGTTTGGCCCTCGGACATCTCGATTGCCGGTGCCAGAAGAGACCAAAAACTGGCCGCGATCATAACCCCCGCCGCGAACCCCAGCATGCCGTCCAGCGTTTTGCGTTTCATCTCCTTTGCCAGAAATACTCCAGCCGCGCCCAGTGCGGTCATAAACCATGTGAAAAGCGTGGCCGTCAGTGCCTGCATAATGGGGCTCATATTCGAAAACCAGTCAATCATATCGGTCAGTCCTCTTCCATTAACACATCCAGGCGCCGCCTAATAGCTCGATGCATCCAGCCTCACTTTTCCCCTGAATATACGATAAATCGCCGTCGTATAGGCAATCACCAGCGGCATACCGATCAGGGCGATAATCAACATGATCTTTAATGTCTTCTGCGACGACGATGCATTATAAATATCGAGGCTATGCTCGGGATTGGGTATGGAATGGATCAGGTACGGATACATGCCAATCCCGAAAATGGTCAGAAGAAATATCATCGAAAAGCACGAAGACAAAAAAGCCCGCCAGTCCCGGCCATGATGCACTTCACGGGGGATATTGGCTATCGCCAGCGCATTCAATAGGGGCAGCACAAATAATATGGGCGATTGCCTGAAAGCCTCCGTCATCAGCGGCATGAATAGTATCGTGGCGACGGAGGTAAGCACATAAAACGTGATGAATATCAAGATCAGCCTGTTAATCCAGGAACGGACCAAATCGTGAAGGTCCCCTTCGGTTTTAAGAAGTATATAAATTGCACCGTGCATGGCAAACAGGGCGACGGTGGTGAGACCGACCAGGATGGCATAGGGATTCAGCAGACCCCAGAAGGTTCCCGCGAATTCACCGGCGCTGTCCAGAGGGACACCCCGGGCGATATTGCCCAGCGCCACGCCGATCAGAAGGGCCGATAAGACGCTACTTATGCTGAAACTCGTGTCCCAGGTTTTTCTCCAGCCCGCTTCGGGCTTTTTGCTGCGGAATTCTATGGCCACGGCGCGGAAAATAAGTGCGAACAAAAGAAGCATCAAGGCGATGTAAAATCCTGAAAAGGCGGTGGCATAAACGATCGGGAAGGCCGCAAACAAGGCCCCGCCGCCGGTGACCAGCCAGACCTCGTTGCCGTCCCAGACCGGCCCGATGGCGTTTATCATCAGACGGCGGTGGGTATCACCCTTCGTGAACAGGTGCAACGCGCCGACGCCAAGGTCGAAGCCGTCGAGAATAGCGTATCCCGAAAAAAGTACGCCGACCAGAATGTACCAGATACTATTCAGATCAAGCCATTCCATGAGTTGCCACCTCCGTTTTAAGGTCATCATCCGACGGGCCATGCTGTATTTTCATATTCAACAGGAAGATAAACAGGGCCAAGAGAAGAATATATATGGCTGAAAACATGACAAGTGACGACACAACCTGCCCGCTGGTGACAATGGGCGAAAAGGCTTCGCTCGTGCGGAGCAGACCATAAACAATCCAAGGCTGACGGCCCACCTCGGCCGATGCCCAGCCAAGCTGATTGGCCAGTTGCGGCCCCAACACGGAAAAGACGAATACCCACAGAAGCCAGCGCGTTTTGAACAGGGCCTTACGCCACCAGAGCAAAAGGCCCACCCAGCTAAGAAGTATCAGAGCGAAGCCAATTCCCACCATGATATGGTATGATTGAAAAACCACGTTGACCGGCGGTCGGTCTTCGGGACTGAAATTTTCGAGGCCCGTAATCGGCATATCCGCTGAACCGAAAACGAGGTAACTTAGCAGGCCGGGAATCTTGAGACCGTATGTCTTCTGATTGTCGTCATCCACCCAGCCGAATAAATACAGCGGTGCCGGTTCGGAAGCGGGCCAATGGCCTTCGAAAGCGGCGAGTTTGGCGGGCTGGGTATGAGCCAGTGTTTTGGCGCTTTCATGGCCGGTGTATAGCTGCAGTATCGAAGCCACCGCCGCGAAAACGATTCCGATCTTGAAAGAGCGTTTGGCGAAATCAAGGTGTTTATTTTTCAGGATGTACCAGGCGCTGACGCTCAAGACGAAAGCCGCCGCGCTCAACCAGGCCGAAACATAGACGTGGGATATGCGATCGAGAAACGACGGGTTGAAAACCACGGCCCAGAAATCGACAATTTCGGCACGGGCGCCGGCGGCGTGTTCGACGATGTGAAAACCGCTGGGAGTCTGTTGCCATGAATTGGCCACGACAATCCATATGGCGGAAAAGTGCGCCCCGAAACATACCATGATGGTCGCAAAGAAATGCCAGCCGCGACTGACTTTATTCCAGCCGAACAGCAATACCGCCAGAAAACCGGATTCGAGGAAGAAGGCGAAGACGCCCTCGGCGGCCAGAGCACTCCCAAAAACATCACCGACATAGCGCGAATAGACCGACCAGTTGGTGCCGAACTGGAATTCCATGACGATTCCGGTGGCCACTCCCATGGCGAAAATCAGGCCGAATATCTTAACCCAGAACCGGGTCATCTGGTGATACAGGGCGTTATTGGTCTTAAGGTACAATCCTTCCATCAGGACCAGAATCAATCCCAGGCCGATACTAAGCGGCGGGAAAATGTAATGAAACCCGACGGTCAGGGCGAACTGGATCCGCGAAAGCATTAAAGTATCCATCCGGTCAAACCCCTGCGTTAAATTGAGAAATTTAATTAATAAAAATAGCCGGATGGTTTCTTTCAACCAACAAGTTTTTTAAAGAATCTTATACTCTACTTTAATGTGTAAGATTTGGGACTAAAAAGTGCTCCATTGCATGAGCAGAAACATCAGACCCACAACCAGCACGACACCGATGGCCGAAACGATTGCCCCGTATTTGACCATTTCGCGCGTTTCAATTTCCTGTGTGGCGAAGGCAATGGCATTGGGGGGAGTGCTTATCGGCAGGCACATGGCCAGAGAGCAGGCAAAGGCGACGCCCATCGCGCCGACGTTAGGATTGATCGCCGCCAGAGCGGTTACGATGGGAATTATCAGGTTGGCGGCAGAGGTGTTACTCATGAAATTCGATATCAATATGGCAAATATGATTATGATAATCAGCAGGGCGAGTGGGCCCAGATGTAAAAATTGCAGTTGATGAACCAGAACATTGGACAGCCCGGAGACTTTCATCGCCACGCCAAGGGTCAATCCGCCCGCGACCAGTATCAATACATCCCAGTCGAGCCGTTTCAAATCATGCCGGTCGAGAATTCCGAAAACCGTGAAAACCATAACCGGTAATAACGCCGATACCGCCGCCGGGAGGCCATGCAATGGTTCCGTCATCCACAAGGCAACCGTAATGCCAAAAGTGATTACGACTACCAGGAGGTCCCAGGTCACTTCCAGCTGCTCCGGGAACATCATTTCGAAACGATCGGTCCGGAGTTTGAAGGATTTAATGAGGACCAACCAAAGGGCGATAAGCATCAAACCGGCCAGTGGTACGCCAATCAACATCCACTTGAAAAAAGAGATGGGATGGCCCAGCCCGGCCATAACCGAGGCCGCGACGGCGTTGGGCGGGGTTCCGATTATGGTCCCGATGCCGCCGATATTGGAGGCAAAGGGGATCGCCAGAACCATGGCCTTTTTGAAGGCGTTACGGCCTTCGAAATGTTTGAACAACGGCGTCATGATTGCAATCATCATGGCCGTCGTAGCCGTATTCGACATGAACATGGAAAACACACCGGTGGTTATAATGATACCCAGAAGCACCATACGGGGATGAGTTCCGAATGGTTTGATAAAGGCGCGGGCCAAACGGACGTCCAAACCGTGCTTGGTAGCGCCCATAGCAAGGATAAATCCGCCGAAGAACAACACCAGTACCGGCGAGGCCACCGGGTTAATAAATACTTCGTACCCCGACGGGTCGAAGCCGAGCGGCCCGCTTGGCTGACCCAGCAGAAACACGCTTAAAACAATAACCATTATGGCCGTGGCAAACGGGGGAATGGTTTCGGTGACCCATAAGGCCGCCGCGCCGATAAATATCATCAGGCAAATCCGACTACCTTCTTCCAAACCGGGTAACGGGAGATAGTACGCTCCAAACGTCAGGCCCAGTATGACAACCAGGCGAAATACCAGTTTAAGATTCAGGGTAATGGATATATTGCCCTTTTGGTCTATATTTATAGGGTGAGACATTATTTTACCCTGTAAAAATTTCCTTCATTTTGGGCATACCGTATTAAATATCAATTCCAAAGTCAAGTGACAAATTCGATTTGGCTGATTCCGCTGACCATATAATTTATAGAACCTTTGGCCGGGGCGGATGTTATTGATGACCAAGGAGTTATTGTATGAATAAAAGTGGCATACGACCACGGGTGGTTATTATCGGGGGTGGATTCGCCGGGCTTCACGCGGCCCAATCATTGAAAAACGCCCCGGTCGATATTACTCTTATTGACCGCCGCAATTTCCACCTGTTTCAGCCTCTATTATATCAAGTGGCTACGGCGGCGCTGTCTCCGGCCGATATTGCGTCACCGTTGCGTCAAATCCTTCGGCGTCAGAAAAACGTGAGCGTTATGATGGCCGAAGCGGTTGATTTTAGGCCGGAGCTAAAGAAAGTTGTTCTGCAGGACGGAGAGGTCGGTTACGACTTTCTTATTGTCGCGGCCGGGGCCGGTCCTCATTATTTTGGGCATGATAATTGGGCCGAGTATGCCCCGGGGCTGAAATCCATTGAAGATGCGCTTGAAATACGAAAACGCATTCTTCTGGCCTTTGAGATGGCGGAACGGGAAACGGATAACCAGGCCAGGGACGGTTGGCTAAATTTCATAATTATCGGTGGCGGTCCAACCGGAGTTGAACTGGCCGGGACTCTGGGCGAAATCGCGCATGATGCATTCCGCCATGATTTTAAATCCTATGATACATCACAGGCCCGTATCTTTCTGGTCGAAGCCGGGGACAAAATTCTTCCGGCCTTTCCGCGCCGGCTGGCCGAAAGAGCCGTCCGCGCCCTGAAAAAACTGGGCGTGACGGTCATGACCGATACTCGCGTGACTGAAATCGGTGACGGTTATATAAAGCTTGGCAGTGGCGAAAGTGAAAGAACCTTGCACAGCCGAACCATCCTCTGGGCGGCAGGCGTGAAAGCTTCGCCTTTGGGCCAAGTTCTGGCCATGCGGACCGGGGCCGAAACCGACCGGGCGGGAAGAATCAAGGTAGGTGCGGATCTATCCGTAGCCAGATTTCCAGAAATATTAGTGGCCGGGGATCTGGCTTATATTGAAGATAATAGCGGAAAACCATTACCGGAAGTGGCGCCCGTAGCCGTTCAGGCTGGGAGATATGCCGCCGCCGTTATTATTGCCCGTCTTAATGGCCGGCAAGTAAAACCGTTTCACTATCGCGACCTTGGCCTTATGGCCACCATCGGGCGCTCGGAAGCCGTTGTCAGAATCGGCCGCTTTCAAATTGGCGGTCTTTTGGGATGGCTTTTCTGGTTGTTTATTCATCTCATGAATCTTGTGGAATTCGAAAACCGCCTGTTGGTTTTTATCCAATGGGCCTGGAATTATGTCACATTTAACCGAACCGCCCGACTGATCACCGGAATAAATGAATCCTCGCCGTCTCGGTCAAACCGGAACGAATCGAATAAAAATCCCTGAATCTATGACACTCATTAGTCCTGGATGACTTTTTTTGTAATTCAGGCAATATCATAATCGGCGGTTGACATTAAAAATCCTCCCTGTATATTCTCCGGTCAAAAAAAACGCATTACGAGGAGGATGCCGTGAGATTAAGTATATATCTTGTTTTGCTGTTTTCTTTACTGGTCGTTTCAGTGGAGGCAGAGGGCTGGCCGGATAATGTCAAATTTTCCGGCGACATGCGCTACCGCCATGAAACCATAGACGCCGAAGAATATAACTCGGCCACCGAGGAAATCACCGCCTATTCGCAGAACCGTCACCGTATCCGCGCTCGGCTAAAAGTCCTGGGCACGGTTACCGAAGACTTTTCTGCCGTATTACGATTCGGCCTCGGCGGGGAAGACCCTGCCGCCGTCAATCAAACTCTGACCGGGAGTTTTTCGCGAAAAGACATATTCCTCGATCTGGCTTATTTCGATTATAAATCGTCGAGAGTCACCGGTTTGGAAATCTGGGGCGGAAAAATGCTTGACCCGTTCTTTCGGCCGGGTGAGGCCAGATTGGTCTGGGATAAAAATACCATGCCGGAGGGATTGGCCGCTTCATACGCCATCGACTATGACAGACTGAAATTCAAAATCAATCTCGCCGGGTTCTGGATTGAAGAGCGCAAAAAGGGCCGGGATTCATACACGACCTGGATACAGGGCGTTTTCAACTACCCGTTCGGCGGTAATAAGGGCAAGCTGCATTGGGGGGCATCGTATTTCAGTTTCATCAATGCCCAGGGGTTTAAGCCGTTTTTTGACAGCACTAAAGGATACGGCAATACGCTCGACGCTGAAGGCCGATACCTGTGGGATTATGATATTGCCGAGTTTTTTGTGGAACTCGATTATAGTTTTAACGCCATTCCACTTGTGTTTGCCTTCGATTATGCCCACAACGCCGCCGCCGACAGCAATAATACCGGTTATGAAATGTGTTTTCACGCCGGGCAATTGGGCGGACCGGGAACTTGGAAATTGAGCTACTTCTATCGTTATTTGGAAAGCGATATGGTCATCGGGCGGTTTGCCGACGGGCTATTGGGCGGGGGAGGTACTGATCAAAAGGGATTCGAAGGCCGTCTCTCGTATATGATGGGTCCCAACACGGAAGTGGGCGCGGTGTATTATCACAGCGCTGTCGGCCTTGACCGAAAACTTGATTATGACCGCCTCATGCTCGATTTGCGGCTTCATTTTAAATAAAGGTCCTTTTAATTGCCTAATGATTGCTCGGAATCAGTCGCTTTGCATTATACAGTTTGACCGACTGATTTCAACAAAGTCAGGGGATAGATATCGTTTCAACCGATGGTGGTGTGGCTTTCGGAGAGTATGTCCAAAAACCTGTTGCCAAGGCTCCGCTAAACCCGTAAATTCCTGATGCCAAGTGGCCTGTTTTAAATATTACGCCCCCGTAGCTCATGTGGATAGAGCATCTGCCTTCTAAGCAGAGGGTAGCAGGTTCGAGTCCTGCCGGGGGTGTAAAATATCTTTTCTGCCCAAACTCCTCTAAAAAAGGATCTGTTAAACATAGTCTCGATAATATTCGTCAAATGGAAAACGATCCCGATTGGTAACCCCGATAAAATGGGCGGGATTTAATACAAATATACCCGGCAGCCCGGAGGATAGATGAAACCGAAATCCTTGAAGAAAATACCCGTCTTTTTTTTGTCGTAATCCTGACCTGTTGCATGTTGGGAGAAAACAATTTTCTAATGGCCGCAGACCCGACGACTTCTTTTAGCGGGGATTTTGCATCAGACCCCTTTACTTCAATTACTGACGTCGCTCCTGCCAGCGATGAAGATTGCTCGTTTGCAGTTTCCTGGGTGGATTATGATAATGACGCATATCCTGATCTGTTCGTCACCCGCTGGTGGCCGTCTGAACCGCGATTGAACGCTCTTTATCATAACAATGGTGACGGGACATTCAGCCTTATCACGGAGGCGGCGCCGTCGAAAGAGGGGGGAGCTTTGGGTGCAACCTGGGGTGATTATGACAATGACGGCGACGAAGATCTCTTCACGGCACGATTCGCGCCGCGTCCGACCGGGACTAACAATCGCCTTTACAGGAATGACGGGAAAGGTGTCTTTGCCGGTATCACCGACGGTTACGTTGTGAATGACACGGTTTTCAGCGTGCATACCATGTTTGGCGATTTCGACAACGACGGCGATTTGGATTTGTTCGCGGGATTCCATCATCCCCGCCTTCAGGGAGAGGGATTATATTATCGAAACGACGCCGGATAGGTTTTGCATATAGATGTCAATGGTGAAATCGTCGCCCGCTTTTATTACTTCAGGATTAGCCCCTTGAGACGTCACTTCAGCGTCGATGAAAACATTGGCGGCATTGGCGTTAATGACGAACATAAAAACCATTCCCAATACCAGACGCGAAATGATGTTTCGGAAAATTCGCATAACCACCTCCCGGGCAGCGGAATTTTTAAGAATCTCGAAATAGACTACTTTCGATTCTATTAAAATAGAATCGGGATATCTATATTGTGTCAATGAATTTAATCTTTCGAATTAGTGGCGATTTTTGATCCCCCGAAACGAGAGCCATAATAGTTCATATTTATCATGATTTTCGACGTATATATGAATATATTTTTCAAATTGCAATGGGAAATAAAACACCAAAGCTAAAACGTGATTTACTTTTTCGCGGATTTTATATACATTCAGCGGTGACGGAAAACAAAATTATGATTGCCTAACATCGGGAAAACCAAATAACTGATTATGGAGGATTTCATGAAACTACGGGGAAAAAGTTTATTGGTGCTGGCGATAGTCGTACTGATGACGACAATCGCTTCCGCGCAGGAAAGCACGATGCCGGTCGGGGAAGGGATGCCTAATTTCGGCCCGCCGGAAGAAATTAAGCAAATGGCCGTCATGGTCGGCGACTGGCACTATGCCGGTCAGATGAAAATGTCTCCGGAAGCCGACTGGACCAACCACGAAGCCGAGGTTTCGTATTCACTGGTGTGCGGCGGCGCCGTTCTCCAGATGACCTTCACCGGCATGATGATGGGCATGGAAATGCAGGGATTGAGCCTGGTTACATTCGACCGCGAAACCAAGATGTGGCAGCAAATTTGGGTGGATAATTTTGCGGCGCGGATGTCGATGTACACGGGAACATTCAAAGACGGCAAATGGAGCATGGGCGGCGAAGACCTGATGGATGGGCAGAAAATGTTCACCCGCACTACGACTTACGATATAACCGACAAAGAATTCAAGTGGATAATGGAAAATTCCATGGATGGTGAAAACTGGTTTATTTCCATGCGAGGCATATACATAAAAAAATAGAGTATGCCGTGTCAATACCGGGGCGGAATCGGGTTTCGATTCCGCTTTTTTTATTGGTTGCCGGTTATACCTTTCAGGCAGTATTTTACGGAATATGAGAAGTAAAATTATTTTGATTATCATAGCCGGTCTGGCCGTGCTTTACTGGACCGTCCTGGTTTTTCGATTGCCATTTTTTAATGTCGCACCGGGTTATTTCTGGCATTTCATGCAATATATTGATAAACCGCCGGGAAGTTTCTGGCTGCTGGGGCCGCTATTATTGGTCGCCGTCTGCGGATTGTGGCTGGTGTATAAGTATCATGATCGAAGAAGCCTTGCTCTGGCCGTTCTGATTTTGCTGGGGTATTTTTTGCATCTCGGGATCGGTTTTCTCGATGGTCGCGGTATCGATGGATTCCGGGTACGGCTTTTAACTTTCGGTCATGCCGAATTTGTCAAACTCGCCGGCGCGCGGCCAAGTATATCGGCTATAACTAATGACTACGAAACAATTCTCGAAAATAACCCCGACCTAAGGTATACCGCAACCAAGCCGCCCGGGCAACTGCTGTTCTATGTGCTGTCGCAGAAAATCACGGAGGCTATATCGCCGTCGGAAACCTATCAGGGTCGAATGTTGAAACTGTCTTTGTTTATCAGTCTGGTCTGGCCGCTTCTGGCTTTTTTGGTCATCTGGCCGATGTATTCGATTGCGAAGAGGATGTATGATCATGAGACGGCGGTTATGGCGGGTGTTTTGTACTTATTTATTCCTTCGGTAATGCTGGTTATATTGCATCTCGACCAGGTGCTGTTTCCGTTGCTGTTTGTGCTGACAATCGGGACGGCTCTCCGGGCGGGCCGTGTTGAGAGCTATGTTATGGCCGTTGCCAGCGGGGTTCTGGTTTATTTGTCGCTGTATATATCATTTTCGCTGGTTGTTGTCTGGCCGGTATCGATAGCCATGATCATACTGTACGGTCAGGGGCAATTCAGGTGGAAGGGTGCGGCGCTTTCGGTTCTGGGGACGTTTTTGATGTATGGTTTATTTTATGCATTGTTCCATTATGACGCCCTGACCAGGTACGCTAACGCCATGATGTACCATCGGGTCTGGAAGTTATGGCAGCCGGAGTTGTCCGAAACGATAAAGTTCGGTTTATTGAACCTGATTGAATTTGCCTGCTGGCTGGGATTACCACTGGCGGTCTGGTTTTTGGCGTCGGTCGGCGGCGCCATGGGAAAAGGGGACGGGCAAAAATCAGGCAAAACCCGGTGGGTACCCGTTATTGAGGCTCTGGCTGTGGGATGTATGGCCTTTCTGGGGCAAACCAAGGGCGAAGTGGCCCGGCTGTGGATATTCATCATACCTTTAATTTGCATGACAATTGCCTTTGAGATAAAAAGGCGCTTCCCGCACCAATACAATGAAGTGGTTTTATACACCATTGGACTGCAGTTTATCACCGTCATACTCATGAAGTACATTCAGGATTTCTGGTAAATATATCGAGGCGGTTGGCCATGGCGGTCATCACACGATGGGTATTAATCAGTCGTCAGGTAAAACAGCAAAATTCCCCGGCCGGGTATAATTGAAGACCATTCGGTTGTTTCAAAACCGAATCCGGCGGCCGAGGCTTTCGCCATGTTATTACGGAATTGAGGACAAAGGAACCAGGCGAAATGGGATAAGGCCGGATTGTGGCCGACCAGTATGGCTGTGTGGATGCTTTCGTCGAGGTCATCCAGCAAATGCAGTAAATCACGAGGGGAATGTTCCTGATAAATGGACTTATCCTGCCTGATATTTGTTACCGGGAATCCAATAATTTCGGCCACAAGGTTGGCCGTCTCCAGCGCCCGGGGCGCCGGACTGGATATTATAATGCCCGGAGACAGGTTGACTCGTGCCAGTTTATTGGCCAAGATTAAGGATTCTTTCCGACCAATATCGGTAAGCAGGCGGCCGAAATCATCGCCGCTTGGGCCGGTTGACTCGGCGCTGGCATGACGGATAAGAATCAATTGTTTCAAATTATAGCCTTAACGGATTTTAACTCTGCTTTATAATTAAGAAATATTCGGGGATAAAGCAATAATTTTCGGAGGACGAATTCCAATGCATTCAATACATTACCACGATTCTTAATGTATGGAATAATTTATCCCTGCCACCCGAATCACCATAATCCATTATGACTATCTCCGAAATTCCGAAAACAGGCGGAGGCTCCATGCAGTTATTTTTACTTGTCTATATTTACGTTGCTGGTATCGGCTGGTTTTACTCTGGCCGGCGTTGCCGCCCAAACACGGTGCTTGTGGTATCTTGATTGTTAAGTAAGTACACGGGGGCGACAGTGCAAATGAAAAGGCCGGAGCGTCTGCCCCGGCCCGGTGTTTATTCGGCCTTAACGGCCTGGATCTGAATATTGACTTTAACGTCGTTGCCCACGGTCAGGCCGCCGGTATCGAGGACTTTATTCCAACTGACCCCATAATCCTGACGATTGATTGTTAAACTGCCTTCCGCTCCGAAACGGGCTTTGCCCCACGGGTCGGTTATCGGACCGTTGAAAACGAAGGGAAATTTCACTTGCTTGGTGACACCACGCATGGTCAAATCACCGTGCATGATGAAGCCGTCGTCGGCTTTTTCGATTTTGGTACTGGTAAAGATTATTTCAGGAAAGTTTTCGACGTCGAAGAAATCCGCGCTTTTGAGATGATTGTCGCGGTTTTCATTATTGGTATTGATACTTGCCGCATGAATGGTTACCTTGACCGACGACTTGGTGAAATCGGCGGTATCATACATGATGTCAGTGTCAAACTGCCCGAAAAATCCTTTAACGTTGGTGATAACCATGTGCCGCACGGAAAAATCGATCATAGAATGAGCGGGGTCGAGCACGAATTTTTCCGCGGCAAAAGAAAAATCGGTCGCAAAAAGCAGAACTGCGGCGATTCCGATAAAAATTCTTGTTTTCATAACAGCCTCCAACAGCATTGAAATTGTTTTTTTCGCTCTTATTGATTGTTAAAACCAGAATGAATGAAAATGGTTCCGGTGGAATCGGGCCAAAAGTCAAAGGGACTTCGAAAACCAAAGCGTAAGCGATTAATATATAATGGCTTATTGGATTTTGCTTAAAAGCGACGGATTGTCGTCGATGCCGCCCTGGTATATATCATATGTGTAATTACGGTCGGTTTTATATGGGAAATCATGGTCAATGCGCTCGTAGATGACGAAATCATCGAACGTTTTTACCGGCTTGAATGTCGCCGGGATAAGGTCTTTGTTGCGGGAAATGATATGACTGATATAGGCCGGGTCGCCCGGCGGGTTATTGGCGAAATAGACCGGGACATTATTATTTAAATAATAATAGCCGCCGCTACGAAACCACCAGTCGGAGTTGTCAAAAACACCTGCGATATTTTGCCGTCCCGATAAATATAAATAAGCCTGTAAATGAGGATTATTATAAAAGATAGGCTTTTCATAAACCTCGATTGTCTTTCCGGAATACATGGCCTTTTGCCCCGGCAATAAGGCCATTGCCCCGGCCGAGTTGATTTCCAGGGCAAGCATTATCATTACCGTATTGAGGGCCTGCCCGAGGCCGAAGTTCCGCAAATACTTCTGAAATCCCGCAATCAAGATCCCGCCCATGGTCAGGGTCACGGGTATTATCAGGAAAACATGCCGGTAATCTATCTGGTGGGCTTTGGCCGGGAGCAAAATGTGAGCAAGAATAATGATCAGACAGATAATCGCCAGCTTCCCGGATTGTCGCCAGTTGGCCAGACCGGCCAGCCAGATGACCCAGAAGAGAAATAGCGATGAATAACCAAGGAAATAGATATAGTCCACGCTGAAGACTGTGCCGAGCGCATCTTTCATGAAAAATGTCTTGTCGGCTTCAATGAAATTAAGGTATGATACAAAGGGTCTGCCCAGGGTGACAAGCTCGAACAGGCCGATAGCCATGATGGACGCCAAAATCGATATGGCCGCGGTCCGGATCATTTTTTTATCGCGCCACGATATGAACAGGATAATTGCGACTATGCCCGCCGGAATATAATTAATCCGGATGGCCATACCCATGCAAATCAAGAAGGTCCCCCAGAAAAAGCGGCGGTTAGTCGGTTCCGAAACCATCAGCGCCACACCCCATAAGAATAACAGCGCCGCCCAGACCTCGCTCAACGGCCTGACCGCGAAATAGACCATTTCATACCAGACGGCCGTCAGAAAGGCGGCCCATAATCCGGCCCCGGACGAATGCAGGCGGGATGCAATAAAATACGCCAGGAAAACGAAAAACAGAGAAATGACTCCCATGGCCATTCGAATGGCGGGCACATAAATGTCGGGCCGGTCGAGTCCGAGCCATTTGAATGGATATAAAAACAGACTCATGATCCCCGGCACAATCCACGATCGGGCGTCCAGGCGGTACTCCCAAGGAACGAAGCCGTAGCCGAAGACAATCCGGTGCGCCTGTTCCATAATCTGGAAATTCTCGTCGGGATGGTTAAAATTATCAGAATAAAATGCCATTCCCAGCCGCAACAACAGGGCGGTGGCGATAATTATAATAAAGGTCCGTTTTTGAGAAGGCGTCAGGCCATTCCACGCGGCCCCAAGTCCGGATTCAGCATCAGACCGCACATAAGATCCAGTCCCCCGTAAACGGTTTAAAAGCGCATGAGGTCTCTAATAGTCTGGTATATGTATCTTACGTGCAGGACTCTTTGTTTGTTTAAACCATCAGCGCCTTCAACGCGGATTTTGGCATAATTGCCGTCGGCCGTTTTAATCAGATAGCTTTCACCCGTTTGGATAGGGATTCTATCCACCGGCTCGATATCCAGATTGATGGTCTGGTATTGATAGATGTCGGTTGTAGCGCCCAGCGAATAAAACGCCGACTGCCGGATGAAACCATTCAGCCGGTGCGGTGACGCCAGAAAGTCCATGCCGTCGGCGACGAAAAAGTAAAGGTCGTTTTTATCGCCATCGGATGGTACCGCTATCCCCTCGGCAAACGAAAATCCATCGTTTTGCCCGGTATAGCGATAGGCCAGATCGAATTGCCCTTCCGGTCGGGTGATGACCTCGACTTCATTGGAGGCCGCCGACAGGATGCCGTCAGTGTAAACGGTTCTAATCGAGACGTAGTATTTCACCCCGTTTTCAAGCCCGGTTATTTCCATGGTTTCAAAGTTCCTTTCGGGGTCGGCGTCGCCGGGGTAAGGGGCAGAATTAAATGATGTATACCGAGTTGGGAGTTCTTTATAGCGGTATTTATCCAGCGGAATATCCGAGATATAAATATTATATCCGGCCACCCGGATGCTGTCCGGGCAGGGGGTTTCCCATTTGAGAAAGACGCTTCGATCGCCGGCCCGGGCGGTCAGATTTTCCGGGGCGCAGACCCGATATATGACTTCCTCGACCGTTTTGGGGGGACCGCATTGGAGGAGGATGGCAGAAACCAAAATCAAGATTGATAGTTTCTTCATACGATGATAAGCTCTGTCTGACGCGGACATAAAAACTGTCCGCCCGTTTCCGTAACGACCAGGTCTTCTTCCAGCCCGACATACCCGATGCCATCGAGCGGGATGCCGAATTCGACCGTGAAGACATTGTTCAACTCCAATGGAATTGAAGTGGTATTGCCATAACGTGGCCATTTCGGGCCGACTACGGCCGCACCGTCATGAACCGAGCGACCAATCTGATGTCCCAGGGCGTGTTCGTACAGGGGATATCCCCGTTCACGAAGCCTCTGTCGAGCGACAGCGTCTATTTCATGCCCGATCGCCCCCGGACGGTATAGCCCGGCCACCTCGGTGATGATATCCCGGACGGTATTGAAAGCCTCGATCAAAACAGTTGGGGCGCCACTTTCGCCGACGCGCCGGTAATAGGCCAGGCGCTGAATGTCAGAGCAGTAGTTTTGGAGACGGGCGCCCATGTCAATATGGAGCAGGTCGCCGGGAGCCAGCCTAGCGGTTCCGGGCGTCCCGTGGCCGGCGTCGGATTTATCGGCGGCGTTGACGATTATATCGAAAGAATTGGTCGCCCCCTGACGGGCGATATGCTTTTCGACGGTTTCGGCGATTTCCATTTCAGTCTGACCAACGGCGATGTCACCCAGCGCATTATGCCAGGCGTTGTTGGCCAGTATGGCCGCCGCCGTGATGCGGTCGATTTCTTCGCCCAGTTTGCGGCCGCGCAAAAGTGATACCAGCTTTTCGGATGACTCAAATCGCCGCGACAAACTCGTGCCCTCGAGATAACGGCAGAGCAGGTTATACATTCCATGCGAAAGGCCGTCGGCCGACGGGTCGTCCTCCGAGTAATTTACGGCAATAGTGCGCGGGTTCAGCTTTTCGAGATATTCCCGTATCTGAGCGCCACAGTCCTGCACGTACGGCAAAACGTATTTAAACCGACGGGATTTTTCGAAATTCGCCGCATCATAGGTGCCGATCATGGCCGTCGTGTCGCCGTCGCGGCAAATGAAGAAGGCCGATTGCCAGACAACCTTATGCCCGATCACCAGCGGCAGACAGGGGTCGGCCATGACGTCGGTTTCGCGGCAGAATATCAGCCAGAGGTCGATATCAAGTTCGTTTAATATATCCACCGCCTGCATGATTTTTTGTTTGACGATATCCATAATTATCCCTCCGTTTCATCGGGGAGCGTCAGGCCTTTCCGTCGGGTCAGGTCTTCGATTCTGTTTAGCAATTTTTCCAATTGATTTTTCCGGGTCGTTATAATTTTATTATATTCGCTCTGGACGGCTTCAATTTTGTTCCCCAGCACGTCCTGTGAGGAGACGTATAGATCCCATTGTTTATAAAAGGCGTTCATCAGCATCAGGATTTCGTTGGCCGATTGAACCAGTTTGAAATTATCGACTGACTGCTTGATGACCGCAAGAAAGGCATACAGGGTCCATGGTGAGCAAACGACAATTTTCTGTTTCAGGGCGTCGTCCATGAAATTGATATCGTGCTCCATTAAGAAGGCATAGCCCTGTTCGTGCGGGATAAAAACGATCACGAAGTCCAGCGTTTTTTGCTCGAGGTTTATATATTCCCGGGCATCGATATTCTTGAGCGTACTTCTGGCGTCTCTTATATAAGCCGCCATATAGCCTTCCTTTAGATTCTTGTCTTCACATTCAACATATTTTCTGAAGTTGTCGAGCGGGAATTTAACATCCATATTGACCTTAAATCCGTCCGGGAGAAGAAATGTGAAGTCGGGTCGTCCTTTGGTCCCCTCGGCCTGCGTTTGTTTAATATAGTTGATATTTTCAACCATCCCGATGGCGTTGAGAATATCTTCGGCCATGCGCTCACCCCATTGCCCCCGGCTTTTTGTCCCTGACAGCAACTGATTCAAATTTTTGGCCTCATCCGCAAGCCGCAAGACCTGGTCGCTTTGATTTTGCAGGCCCTTGTTGATTTCGCCGTACTTCTGTTCGCGGTCCTTTTCGAAGGCCTTAATCAACTGCTCCACATTGTTCATCTCGGTTTTTATCTGGGCCAGGGTGTTGTCGATGAGTTCCTTTTTGCTTTCGAGCGTCTGGACGTTTTCCCGGGTTTTTTCGTTAAGCTTGGTTTCGGCCAGGGTCAGAAACTGTTGGGAATTATTTTTCAGGGCTTCAAGTGAGGCTGACCCGAATGAATTGCCGATTTCGGACATAACCTCGGTCTTGAACTGCTGTAACATGGCCGTCTGGCTTTTGCGTATCAAGTAATGAAGGTAAAGCACCAGCCCGATGACGACCGCCGCCGCGATTATTATGATTATAGCCGGTCCCATAATCAGTATCTGGTTATGTCGATGCGGGTGATATTGTTGATATGATAGCCGATAAACCGCTCGACCACGCTCGAAAATTTATCAGGCACGTCGGAGACATAAAATTTATGTATCACTTCCGATCCCCGGGGGCGAAGCAGTCCTTTGGCGCCAAGCACCGCGGCGGCTTCGCGGGCGGTTTCTTCGGCCGAGTCGACCAGGCGAACCCTGTCACCCATGACCTCACCGATGACCCCTTTCAGCAGGGGATAATGAGTACAGCCCAGGACGAGGGTGTCGATATCCACGTCGATCAGGGTTTTAAGATAGTCGCGGGCAATCAGCCGAGTCGCTTCTTTTTCGATATAGCCTTCCTCCGCCAGCGGGACAAACAGGGGACAGGCCAGCGAAAAGACTTTGACATCCGGGCTGATTTTCTGCAGGGCCTTGGCGTAGCTGTCGGACGAGATGGTTGCGACCGTGCCAATGATACCGACCCGGTTATTGGCCGTGTAGTTGACGGCGGCCTTGGCACCCGGCTCGATAACCCCCAGAATATCGATATCATACTCCCCAACCACCGTCTCCAGCGCGGCGGCGGTGGCCGAATTGCAGGCGGCGATGATGAATTTGACCTGATGCTCGAGCAGGAAGTTTATGTCCTGGCGGGTAAACGAGATAATTGTTTCCTTAGAGCGACCGCCGTAGGGGGCCCGTCCCACGTCGCCGAAATAGACAATGTTTTCATCGGGCAGCCGCTTCATTATTTCGGCGGTTACGGTAAGGCCGCCGACGCCGGAATCGAATATGCCGATCGGTCTTTGCTTTATGTTTTCAGCCATCATTGCAAACTTTCGTATTTGGTTTTAAACCGTTTTAGTCCCTCATAAATGGCCTCGGCCACCTTCTGTCGATAGTCTTTATCGTTAAGCAGATCCTCGTCCTGACGGTTTGACAAAAACGCCGCCTCGACCAGAACCGACGGCATATAAACGCCGTTGAGAACGACAAATCCGGCCTGATCGATGCCGCGGGCTTTAGTTTTATCCGACAGAGATTTCCTGAATTCGCGGTCAATCATGGCGGCCAGGTCGGCCGATTCCTCCTGAAACTCGTTTTGAATCATGTCGCTTAGAATGAAACTCAAATTATCTTCTTCGCCCGAAACGTATGCCCCCAGCTCTTCTGCGAACGAAGCGTTTTCCAGTTGGGCGGCGGCTCGCGCTTCATCGTTTTTTGCCGGGGCCAGGAAAAAAACCTGAAAGCCCCGGGCCGAACGATTAAGAGAAGCATTGGCATGGATGGATACATAAATGTCGCCGGCCGACTCGTTGGCGATTCGGGTTCGCTCTTCCAGTGAAATATAAACGTCGTCGGTTCTGGTCATGACCGCTTCGAACAGCTTTTCTTCTCTGATAAGTTTGGCCAGTCTTTTGGCAATATCCAGGACAATTTTCTTTTCCCGGGTTTTGTCCAGTCCGATGGCTCCGTAGTCGTTGCCGCCATGACCCGGGTCGATTATTATTTTGTCAATTTTATTATCGGGTCCAATTTTGCCGATGGCCTGGCTGGCGATGGGCACGGCGGCCGTATCCAGAAGCGAAATCTGTATGCGGCCCGGATTTTGAGCGAGGCGACTGCTTATTTTTTGAATGGGCTGTTTGAATCGCAATGAAATCTGGGCCGTGGTTTCGAACTGGAAGACATTCATATCGCGCACGAAATCCCGGTCACGGCGCAAAAGCAGTTGGCGGCGGTTGACCGTAGCGTCGGGGATGGTAATGTTCAGCCAGTTGCCCTCGGAAACATAAATTTCATAGTCCTTTGGTTTTGATAAAAAGACTTCAATCAGAAGGCCGTTGGTTTTGGCCGAAATGGCCAGGTCGGTCACCGTAAAATACTCGGAATCGACGCGGATGACTTTGCGCTCGCCATCCCAGGTTACCCGCTCGGAGCGGATATTGTCGAGGATGGGGATAAAAGTCAGGCATGGCAGGTATATTTGCCCTTTAATCAAGAGGGCCGGGTAAATGATGTTAAGGACCGAGTCATCGGCGTTTAAATACGGCGAATCGGCGAAAATGGTTATGCTATGCCCTTGAGCACGGTACAACACCGACAAGCCGACCATATCCCACGAAATATTGTCGCCGAGAACCGAGGAAAATTCCGACAAAGAGAAATAATCGATATCACCGTCTCTGTGATACCCGATTTTTTCCTTGCCGCCCGCGATCAACAGGTCGATATCAGCAGCGCCGACCGTTGCCGCCGCCAGAAACAGAAAAACAATAATAAAGCATTTCTTAATGAGTATGGGCATCACAAATTTTTCTTTTTGGCCCTTTGCATGGCCCGGTCGGCCTCCTTTTTGGCCATGATTTCCCTCTTGTCATATTTCTTACGTCCACGTGCCAGTGCCAGTTCGATTTTAACACGTGCGCCCTTGAAATAAATTTTCAACGGTACCAGCGTAAATCCTTTCTCCGCGGTGGCCGTAAACAGCTTTCGTATTTCGCGCTTGTGCAAAAGCAACCGGCGCGGGCGGGTCGGGTCATGATTGGTTCGGGCCGATTGCTCATATTGCGAAATGTGCAGATTGTGCAGAATCACTTCGCCCTCCTCGACCGAGGCATAACTGTCGGAAATGTTTACTTTGCCGGCCCGGAGAGATTTCACTTCGGTCCCCACCAGCGATATCCCGGCTTCACGCCGGTCGATTATCTCATAATCGCGAAAAGCTTTGCGATTGGTGACAATCACCCTGATTTTTTCTTCTTTTTCCGACATGCAGGCTAATATATCGGGGTGCCATAGCCGTTGCAATTGTTTTATTAACTATATATTTTGGACATAACAAAAGGACGGATAATGAAAGTTGCCGTATACCAGTTTGCGCCCGCCTTCGGAGATATCGATAGAAATGTCGAGACGGTGCTGGCGGCAGTTAACGATAAGGTTTTCGACATTCTGGTCCTGCCGGAGTTTTTCGCCACCGGTTATCAGTTCAAAAATGCCGATGAAGCCGCCTCGTTGGCCGACCGGGCGGGGGAGGGTTTGACTTTCAGGCAAATAAGTCAATTGGCGGCCAAAAAAAAGGCGCTGATCGTCTATGGTTTTCCGGAAGTGGGCGGAAATGACCGATTGTATAATTCGGCCATGGCTGTATTGCCCGACGGCGGGTGGCAGGTTTATCGCAAAACCCATTTATTCGATATGGAACGGGCTTATTTCGAACCGGGTGACACCGGCTTTTTTACGTTTAATTTCAAAGGAGCTCGAATCGGCCTGATGATCTGCTTTGATTGGCGTTTTCCCGAAGCCGCCCGCAAGCTGACTCTTTTGGGTGCCCAGATTATCTGCCACCCGTCAAACCTGGTTTTGCCCCATTGTCCCGACGCCATGGTCACCCGGGCGCTGGAAAATGGCGTTTACACCATAACCGCCGACCGCATCGGAACGGAAAACCGGACCGGCGCGGCCCTAACTTTTATCGGCAATAGCCGGATTATCGGCCCCGATGGGCGAATCCTGGCAGAACTCGGACGCGATGAAACGGCCTTTGTCGCCCGCGATATTGACCCTGCCCGGGCCGACCAAAAGGCCATCACTCCGCGCAATGACCTGCTCGGGGACCGCCGCCCGGAATTTTACTAAGTGATTGATATGGATGTTCTTATGACATTCCGAGCGATTCTGTATGAAGCCGTAGGGTTTTATTAAGGGATTTTGCTTAATGTTTTTGCCGGTTATGCCGATAAAAATTCAAGGTAGAAGTGCCAAAAGAAAAACGGAGAACTTAATTGGCAATAGGGCAAAAAACTAAAGTTACTAAAATTCTGGTCGTCGATGACGAGCCGCAGATAACCGAAATCGTCGAAGCGTTTCTGGTCAACGCCGGTCATCAGGTTATTATTTCTAATGACGGCAAAAACGCTGTTCAGAAGGCCAAGGAGATTCGCCCTGATATTATCCTTTTGGATATCATGATGCCGGGCACCGATGGCTACAGCATCTGCAACGAAATAAAAAGCGATCCCGGTCTGGCCAATACTCCGGTGGTTTTCCTGACCGGCAAAGACATGAACGAGGATATGGGCCGGTCATTCAAAGTCGGCGGTGACATGTTCATCAAAAAGCCGTTTTCGTGCGAAAGGCTCCTGGAAATCGTCAATATTATTCTCATGTCGACCTCCCGTCATTGAAACTTTTTCCTCTTTTTTTTGTTGAAAATATTGTGCGGCGCACTATATTGTAATAAAAGGTGCCCTGCAAGAAGGACCATTTATGAAACTGATCAAACGCTATAAAAACCGTCGGCTCTATGACACCGAAGCCAAAAGGTATATCACTCACGCCGAGCTGATCGCCATCATCGACAGCGACATTTCGTTCAAGGTGGTGGATTCGGTCACCGGTTACGATATCACTCCGGCCGTTCTGGCTCAGGTGATCGCCGGGGATGTCAACCGCTGGCGGGATTTGAGCCGAGCCAAAAATGTCTTGATTAACGCTATAAGTTCAGGAGGTAAGAAATCCATGTCGATTCTGAAGAACACGTATCTGGCCTCGTTGGGCATTTATGACCTGACGAAAAAGAAAGCCGAAGAGGTGATCGATTCACTAATCAAGGCGGGCGAAATTTCCAAGTCGCAGCGCAAAGACGCCGTCATGGAGCTTCTGGAGAAAGCCGAGAAGCAGACCACCGTTTTTGCGGAAAAGGTCAAGAAGGAAACCGGCAATATCCAGAAGGAAGTCGGCAAAGTGGTGGACAAACTCAAACTGGCCAGCAAGAAGGACATCGACGCCATCAATAAGAAGCTGGATAAGCTTAGCCAGGCCATCGACAAAATGGGCAAGTAGTATTTTCTCACCGCATTACGTTTATGAAAATGGCAGGATTCCTGCCATTTTTTTATGCATTCCATTCATCTTCTGAAAGCGCTTGATAATTTCAAAATTCTGATTAATTTGGGCGCGATGGAACGAATCAACCTGTTTGGAAATACCGTCGCCGATCTGGAAAACGTCATGCTCGAAATCGGTGAAAAACCGTACCGCGCCAAACAGCTGTTCAAATGGTTTTATAAGCTGGGCGAACACGAGTTTAAACGCATGACCGACCTCTCGCGGGACTTAAGGCAACTTCTAACCGACAAATTTTCCTTTATCGGCATGGTTCCGGAAAAGACCCTGGTTTCGTCCGACGGGTCGGAGAAGTTCCTGTACCGTCTGACCGACGACTCCTTAATCGAATCGGTCCTGCTCAAGGACGGCGATAAGCGCACCGTCTGCGTCTCCAGCCAGGTCGGTTGCCCTCTGGGATGCACTTTCTGCGCGACGGGAATGATGGGCTTTAAGCGCAATCTGTCCACGGCCGAAATTGTCGGTCAACTGGTTTATCTTCGCCGCCGTGACGGGGATGACGCTTTCGGCAATATCGTTTTCATGGGCATGGGTGAGCCGCTTCTGAATTTTGAAAACCTGGTTCGTACGGTGGGAATTATCTCATCGGGAATCGGACTATCGATTTCGGCCCGCAAGGTGACCGTCTCGACGGTTGGAATTGTCCCGGAAATTTATCGTCTGGCCGATACGAAGCTGAAAGTCAATCTGGCTATATCGCTTCACGCCGCCAATGACGACAAACGACGTAAAATAATCCCCGTGGCCAAAAAGTATCCGCTGGAAAAACTTACCGAAGCCGCCAAGTATTTCGCTCACAAGAGAAAAAACCGGATCACTTTCGAGTACGTTTTAATCGGCGATTTCAATGACGGCGATGAAGATATTCGGGAACTGTCACGGCTGGTCAGGGGTATCCCCTGTAAAATAAATATATTAAGTTATAACCCGGTCGAGGGCCTGCCGTACCGGCGGCCGACCGAGGATGAGATAAACTGGTTCGCACAGGAGTTGTATCCGCATGCCCCGGCGGTGACAGTACGGAAGAGCCGGGGGCTGGATATCAGCGGCGCCTGCGGGCAGTTGGCGGGAAAATATATTAATTGATTATAAGGAGTCATGTCATGACAAAGACCGGACGAATTGCGGTTCTAACAATGATGGGCGTGATAATGTCGGCCTGTGTATGGGCCGCCGACATCGACATTTCCGGTGTGACCATTTCCGAAATGTCCTGGGGCAATCGAACGGTTTCGTTCAATATTAGAAATAACATGGACGATGTGGCGTATTTAACGGCCGTGGTCCGGTTGAGTTATTCCGGGGAAGAGCTGACTCCGCGGCGGATGATGCAGAAATCAATCTTTATGGAGCCGGCCGCGACGGCCAAAATGGAACTGCCGATCGGTGTCGTGGGTAATTACGGAACCTGCCATATCAATGTCGGCGTCTATGCGGTCGTCGATACTCTGGATATACTCCTGGAGTCGCAAAGAATTTTCTCCCATGATATTTCGCATACGTTTCCCGTGCCCGCCGGTTTGAAAGAGGCCATTGACGGCGGCCTGATGGTTCCGGGTTACGTCGACAGGACGACCGTTTTCGACAATCATTTCGGGCGGATCCTGGCATTTCTTTTATATCGAGGCAAAAGCGTGAATGAAATTGCGATGTTAACCGGGGCAACCGAAAAATTTGTACGGCAGGGGATAGATACGCTGGACAACTATGGTTATGTCAAAAAGGAGGGCGACCGTCACGTCCTGACGTTCAACGTCATAACCGATGAGCGGGTTAAAAGGCTGCGTCCGGAAATCAATAATGCCGTGGCGGGTTTGATTGAAGTATTAAAAAAGAATCTGCCCGCGTATGACAGCACCGTGCAAGCTTTGGTGGAACAGGGTGTGGTCACGGCACAGAAGGACAATATCATCGACCCCGGATCGATTCTGCATCATAAACACCCGGTCGTCTTGTGCCTGTTTTTATGGAATGTCCTGGGCCGCGAATTCGTCAACAACGGCAATGCCTTTAATATCTTTCAGTTGTCCGACCCGTGCAATGCTTATATGGCCGACTTCATGCACCTTGTCAGCGGTCCGCCCGAAAATACGGGTGACGGATTCTATTACTTTATTGCCGACAAAGATACCTATCAAATGCATTGCGGCACGGGCCATATGCCGATTTTGTGCGGTCCAGATTATAGGGAGAGATTGCTTGCGCACAAAAGAGTAGACTGGTCTTTCCTCCGCGACAGCTCCGCCGTTTTTTATACTTATACGGACGAAAAGGCGCAAATTCCGGTATCGATGCTAATGGACGGTGCGATACAGCACGTCGAAAATCTAAAGAAGGCCGTGGAGATGGAATTCAATACCCGCGAGGAGGGCCGTTATTTGCGCGGCGTCAAGTATTGGTGTTGGAATCTTGTGGTGGGCGAAGTCATGAAAGAACTGGAATCAATGGGACTGCTTGAGAAAGAAGGCTTTGGCACTTACTCTTTACAAAAGGCATTGGTTCAATGGTAAAGAATGTGATTTATGTGACCGCCGTTCTGGCCCTGTTGCTGGCATCATGCGGCAAGGAAAACCCGTCGCGCGACGAAATCCCGGCCATAAAGGACGTCCTGGCCGCTTTCCAGGAGGCCATTTACGACAAAAATCCGGTTCGGGTCGATTCGCTTATGGCGGTCGAGGCGCTCGATAAAAATCTTGACGGCAACGCCATTATTGCCGCCGTGTACGGGGTCGGCAACGATTTTTATTCATTCGGGCAGAGAGAATTTTTCTATACCGAAAACAGGGCAGTGGTTAAATGTGTCGTCATGGCCACGCAGGATGACGCCGGCCGCCCCGTCGAGATTACTCTGGGCAAAAAAGGCGACCGCTGGCTGATTCGCAATCTTGAGTTCAAATAAAAAACGCCCCGAATTTGATCGGGGCGTTGATAACATTTGATGCCGGATTAATTTTTGCCTTCGTCCGATTTTTGTCCGGTTGTCTTCTGTACCGATAAAATGGTGCCGTATTCCTTGTTATTTTTGAGTAGCTCCACTGCTTTCAGCACGGCCGGATCGGTTTTTAGAATAACCTGTTCATACACTCCGCGCTGTCCGCCGATATTGGCAACCAGTTCCCGCTTGATTGATTTGGCGATATACGGCCGGGATTTTTCAAAATCGGCTTCTTTTTCTTTTTCTATCTGGGTTTCCAATTCCTTGATGTATTCCGAAAAGAGCGGGCCCTTATCTTCTTCATCCACCACTTTCTTCATGTTCTCCAGAGATACTTCCATGGCCGTCTTGTAGGCGAAATTTTTCTCTTTGATAAACTTCCTGAATTCCTCAATCATGGCATCCGTCACTTCGAAATCCAGTCCGAGATCAGGGTGAGCGGCCACGTACTTGACGGAAAAATCAAAAAATAATGACTGCCGTTCCAGATTGATCTCGATTGGTTTCAAATAGGCCGGGGGTTCCAGTTCCATATCGGGGGTGATCCCGCCGCCGCCATAAACGACTCGTCCGTCATTGGTATAATAAATTTCCTTTTCGGTAACCTTCAATGTATCGGCGGTGAGCGAGTCGGCTTCTTCCGCCATTTCATCGTAACCGTGGCCCGGCTTGTTTTGACGTTCCGGGCGCTGTATGCATCTTCCCGAAGGAACGTAATACTTGGCCGTAGTCAGTTTCAGATTGACGTCATCGCCTTCGCCGACCGGGAAGATTTGTTGAACCAGCCCCTTGCCGTAGGTTTGCTGACCCATGATAACCGCTCGATCCCAGTCCTGCAACGCCCCGGAGACGATTTCCGATGCCGATGCGGTGCCCTCATCCACCAGCACAACCATCGGCTTGTCCGGGAATAGCGGCAAGCGGCGGGAATAATGGCGCACTTCCGAATTGGGATTTTTGCCACGGGTATAAACAACCAACTTGCCCTCTTCGATAAACAACTCGGCCGTTTCCACCGCTTGTTGCAGAAGACCACCGCCGTTGGAGCGCAAGTCCAGAATCAAACCACCGATATTTTTATTCTTGAGATCCTCGACCGCTTCCCGCAGTTCCGCACTGGTTTCTTCGGCAAACCGGGAAAGACGGATATAACCGATGTCGCTGTTGTTGACGACACCGTAATAGTTGACCGATTTCAGTTCGATGACGGCCCGCTCGATTTCGAAATCCAGCAGGTCGGGAATGCCCTGACGACGAATCGAGATATTGATAGCCGTTCCGGCCTGGCCGCGCATCAGGTGTGAGGCATCGCTGGTAGTCATGCCAAAGGTGGACTGCCCTTCGATTTTTTCGATAACGTCGCCGGAACGAAGACCCTTCTTGTAAGCTGGGGAACCCTCGAACGGTGTCACGACGATTATATAATTATCGCGGGCGTCGATTTCTATCCCAAGACCTTCATATTTGCCGCTGGTCGATTCCATCAGCCGGTCATAAGATTGCTTTTCCATCAGGACGGAAAAGCGGTCGAGCTCATCGAGCATGCCGCGTATGCCGGCATTTATGAGTTTACGGGTATCGATATCTTCCATATAGCGGTTTTTGATATCATAAACCGTCTGATTGAATTTCTTGATTTCTTTAAAGAACGTTTCTTTTGATTCTTCCTCTTTGACGGCTCCGGCCTCTTCGGTTTCGGAATTAATGTTAATATGCGTCGTGCCGCTCAAATAAATGGTCTTGGTTTCGGGCGGAGGCGTGGCTTCGCCGGATCCGACCACCCAGATTAACCCCAGCAAAAATGACGTCAGGGCCAGTATCGAAAGCGTGAACTTTTTCAATTTATTACCTCCAATGCCTTTAGCGTGGCTGACAATTCATCTGCACTCCCATGGCGATGCAACGGACCGAAGCCAATGGCAGGGTTTGTGTATCGTAATAATTTAACGTTCATATGTATTTTAACGTTTCATTTATTTTTCCGCAATACGTAAACAGCATTAAGTTTGCCAAGCCGAGATTACCTTTAAAGCCTGTAACTATATACAATACGTTATAAAACGCTGGCGGGACTAAGCCGTAATCCTGCCAGGTTTATTACTTATCGCACAAAGGTTTATTCGTCGAACCTGAAATCAGGGCAAGACGGGCCTGCGGATTTTACAGTAAAAAACAATTGCATTTATGTCCTGGTCATCTTTTATACAGGAAGTTGGCAGGGATACGGGGTTTGAAAAAAGGTTACATTATGACCGCCGAACGCGGAAAATTTGCAAACATCTGCAACATAATTTTCGACCTTGACGGGACTCTGATAGATTCATCGTCGGGCATAATTCTGGCCGCCAATCAGGCTCTGGCGCGGCTGGGTTTGCCCACCCGAAGTGCGGAAGAATTAAAAAGATGTATCGGCTATCCCCTCGAACGGTTATACGGCGATAATCCGCCCGACAGATTTGTCGAATTCAAAAACATATTCCGTCAATTGGGCAATCGGGTCATAGTGGACTCGGCCCGTCCGCTGGACGGGGTCGAGATGACCCTGGGATTATTGTCTCACAGGGGCCATCGGCTGGCGGTGGCCACCACCAAATGCCGCCGACATCTCGAAGAAATCATTTCCCGACTGGGCTGGGAAAATTATTTTGCGGCGATTTCAGGCGGCGATGAAGTTACACATCCCAAGCCCGACCCCGAACAGATAAATCGGCTGATAACTGAATTAAGGGCCGTCAGACGCCAAACAGTTGTAGTGGGTGATACGGTCAACGATATTATTGCGGCCCGTGCCGCCGGGCTCATGACAATCGGCGTCCGGTCGCCATTTGGGGGAGAAAAAATGCTTGCGGCTTCATCACCCGATTTAATGCTCGACACTTTCTGTCAGTTGACCGAATACTTAATATAGAATATCAATCAATTCCAGTATATCGAGGAGATTGATTTCCAGATTACCATCCACGTCGGCATTCTCAACCGTCAGCGGCGGGGAACCGGCCTCATATATGAAACTGATCAACGACAAGATGTCAAGCAGGTTGAGATTGCCGGAATTGTTAAAATCGCCGCGCAATACGCTGCGAATAACGGCCCGTCCATCACGGGCGGACGGCTCATAGCTGTATTTGACACCGGCCGCCAAAAGGTTATGCCCGCCGACGGAGCCGATCGTCAGATAGTCGGTCGTCCCGGACAATACCAGCGGGTCGGTCGAGAAATACAGTTTGAAGACATCTCCTGTCCCGGCGGCAATCACGGCTTCTTGATCGGCGATGGCTTCAATCGCGATTTGGCCGGTTATATCATCGCGGTATAATTCAAGCAATTGACAGATTCCGGCGGTTTTGGGCCCCGGCACAATGGAGTCCAAACTAACCAGGGCACTTTTCTGCCAGGTCAGGGGCACGGTCAGACGATTTAATTCCACGTAATTAGTTAAATTGACCGAGATAACCAGGCCATGTCCGGCATAGGCCGAATCACTCACTATTGCCACTGTATCGGCGACGATAGTGATGAGGTCCTGCTTGATGCGGGTGTAAGTACCCTCGGGTGTTTCCAGCGCCAAAATTACATCATGGGTACCGGGAGTAGTATAGTAATGAGCCGGGTTTACGGCAGTGGATGAATCGCCATCGCCGAAATACCAGGTTCGATTCAAAGCGGTTACCGAGGAACTGTCGGTAAATTGCACGGCAAGGTTTTCTTCGCCAAAAGAGGTATCGACCGTGAAGTTGGCACCCCAGTCATAGGCTTTAACGGCATCGATGATACCCCAGCCGTAAGTATTGTCGGGGGTTGAAGCCCGGTCGGCCGTTTGCATGAGAGTCGTTCGCAGCATTATCGGCGTGTAATCGGGATGGGCCGATAATATCTGGGCCGCCACGCCGGCTACCAGCGGGCAGGAAAATGACGTCCCACTGCCCGTCGTATAAACGTTGGTCGCGGTATAGTTGGCCATAGCGCACTGCACCCCCTGGGCACAGACTTCGGGTTTGATTCGCGCATCATAAGTCGGTCCGCGGGATGAGAAAGAGGCGATCGATTTATCGAATTGTACCGCCCCGCACGAGAGAATATCAAAAGCATCGGCCGGAGCGTTGATGGAACCGGGGGCGCTCCCGTTGTTACCCGCCGAATTGCATACCAGGATGCCCAGGCCGGCGGCGGTATTGGCGGCAATCGTAATCGGCGCGGTCAGACCATCGAGGTCTTCATATGTGTACCAGTCGATATATCCGAGCGATGATGAAACAATATCAGCGCCGAGGGAATCGGCCCATTCCAGGGCCGCGATCCAGTTGTCCTCTTCGACCGGGGTTTCGCTGGTAATATCTTCGGTCTTGGCGAGGATAAAAGTGGCACCGAAAGCCGGGCCGATTACATATCCGGGCGCGTACCCGCCCAGAACCGACCAGGTTTTGGTGCCGTGACTCTGCTGTCCGGAGACGTCACTGCCTTCGTTCTGGGTGTTGTTATCATCATTGATAAAATCGTATTCGGCCAGAAGACGTCCATCGGAAATCGCCGGTGCAAAAGCATCGTGGTCTTTAAGGAAACCGGTGTCAAAAATCGCCACAACCACACCCTGTCCATTAAATCCCTTTTGGTGCATGGCGGGAGCGTTAATCATATTCATCTGCCCCAGCGAACCGCCATAGTTCAGGGCATCGGCTTGAGCCCTAACCGGTGGCAGGCGCAGGTTGTCTTCGCCCGATATTTCCGGCTCGATTCGTTTAAAACCGGCCACGGGTCGGATTTCGGCGACAAACGGAAGGGCCGCAATCTGGTCGAGTAGTCTGGTCTCGATTTCGAAACTGGCCGCGTTCAGCCATTTCGATGACCGTCGGAATGTGGCGCCGAGCGTTTTGATGGCGGTGATATAGCTTTCGGAGACGGGAATGTCGGCGAACACAAATTCATTGATATCCATTTTGGCGCGCCGCGAGGCGGCCCGGTTGGTCAAGCTCAAGGCATTGGTGGACTGCTCGAATCCGGCTTTATCGGCAAAACCTTTATCGGTGAAAAAAACCCATATTTTGACCGCATCTGGGTTTTCTATTGCTACTTTATCGATAAGCGCCGGATAGACCTTTTCGGTCTGTTCGGGTCGAATAAAGGCCGATGAACTCAAATTGGGACTGACTTCGGAGGCGGCAATCGAGGCCGCCAGGAACATTAGAAGGGTTGGCAATAATCTAAGCATTTCCATAGACTTCCTATTGTTTGTATATAGCGGCGGGTATTTTTGCATAATTATTCGGTCTAATTCTTAATTTCGTCATAAATGGGCATTTGTCAAGTTATATTGGATAAATCCCATATATCTGCCATATTCAATACGGAGGCGATATCACATATATTGATCGTAATGCCAATCGGCGGCCATAACTGCCTGCAAAATAAGCGCATAACTTTATCCGGATATTGCCCTTCGTTTTTCTCTTGTTCGGCATTGGTTATGCAAATATCAAGGCGAGTGAATAACATTAAATCGGGTATGCTGATATGAAGAAGAAATGTATGTCACAAGCGGGCGTCACTTTAATAGAAATTTTAACCGCGGTGGTAATCGTTGGGATTATGGCGGCCATGGCCAGTCCATATTTCGAGCGCGGCATTGAACAGGTTCGATTTCGCAGTCAGGCCAAAAATATCACGTCTATGTTGCGGACGGCGCGATCATTGGCCATTTCGGAAAAAGTTCCTCACGGCGTCGATTTTAATTTCGCCAGCGGGGTTATTACCCTGTTTAAGGACTCCATCAATCCGGCCGCCTCGCAGTATGACATCGGGGCCGACCCGGTCATCGCAACAGATAGTATCGCAGCGAATTACGCCGGAAGTTATACGACTTTTACCACATCGGCAATAATATTTCAACCGAACGGAACGGCATCTGAAAGCGGTGATATAGAAATCCGCTATTATTCGGAGTCATCCTATAAGACGGGTCAAGTCAACGTGTTAGCCTCGACCGGGCGATGCAAAATCATGTATATTGAACAAAATGGAGCAGGTTGAGAGGTAAATTCCAAGGGCTAAAGACGGCCATTTGGTCCTTATAATTGGGTCTCCCTCTTTCTCATCCTCCGGTAAACCTCCGCCATTAGGCGGGGGTTTTTTATTGGAAAATATCTAATAAATGTAAAAATAAAGCTCAATTCAGCCGATAAAAAAAGCAAATACGGCCAATACCCGAATGTTAACCAGGTTTATCCGATTGGGCCACGCGGATAGATGTTAATTTTATGAAATAGATGACGATAGAATAATAAGTATTGAACAAGAATGTTTCACTAAAGAGACGCAAATATGCTATTTACCAAAAGGAACAAAACCGCGGTCGGTCTGGACGTTGGCGCCAATTCAATCAAACTGGTCAAGCTGGACCGTCTCAAAGACGGTTATGCCGTTTCGGCCATGGGCATGAGGGAACTGCCTCCCGAAGCGATTGTCGCCGACGAGATCAAGGATCGCGAGGCCGTCATTTTTAACATCCAGTCTTTGATCGATGAGATAGATCCGAAGATCAAGGATGTCGTGGTGTCAATATCCGGATATGGCGTCATAACCGATAAATTTACGATCGATAAGAAAACCGGTTCAGAAGCGGAACAGGCCATTTTATTTGAGGCCGAACAGCGCTCCCCGTTCGACGTCGAGGATGTGACGATGCATCATCATATAATCCGGGTTGATGAAGAAACCAAGAAGCAGGAAATACTCCTGGTGGCCGCGCGCAATGAATTTCTTAATTCGTTTATCGAGCTGATTAACGATGCCGGTCTCCAGCCGGCGGTGGTCGACGTCGATGCCTTTGCCGCCCTTAACGCCTACCTGTTCAATTATGACGTCGATCCGGAGCGGACCACGGTTCTGGTAAATATCGGCTATGATGTCACCAACGTTTTATACCTTCATCAGGGCTATTATCATTCGACCCGCGACATTTCTGCGGGAACCCGTGAAATTTATAATGCCATTCAGAAAGAATTCCGGCTTAATGCTGAATTGGCCAACAAGGCCATCAAAGGAGAAATGAAGGAATCCATCGACCAGGATATGCTCAAAGCAACCGTTGTTTCGGCTACCGAAGAGTTGATATCCGGGATGGAACTGGCCTTTTCGTATTTTAAATCGCAGGCCGGGGTCGATCGAATCGACTGGATGGTTCTTTGCGGCGGAGGCGCCCTGGTGCCATTCCTGCCGGAATTTCTTCAGTCTAAATTAAGCATTCCCCTGGAGATTCTTAATCCGTTGCGAAATATAGATTTTGATCCCGAGATGTTCCAGTATCTGGAACCGGAAAAAATCGCTCCACTCCTGACCGTACCGGTGGGATTGGCAATGAGGAAGGCAAGGTAGCGCTATGGCCATGATAGAAATCAACCTGCTGCCCAAGCAGTATAAAAAGCGCTCCGGGGGCTTCGCGATCGGCAAGCACGGTGTTTATGCCGTCGCCGCAGGGATCGGCGTTCTCCTCATGATTGGAGCGGTTACATTATACCAGATTCATCAGATCAGCGAGCTCAAAGGGCAGATGGAAATCGCCCGGGCCCGAACCTCGCAACTGCAGAAAGACATACAACTGGTCGATGCTCTCAACGACATCAAGACTAAAATTACCGACCGTATGGCGGCCGTCGAGAAACTGGACCGCCACCGGAGCGCCTGGGTCAAACTGCTCGAAAATCTGTCCGGCAACATTCCCGATTTTATCTGGTTGGCCAAATTCGAGGAAGTCGCTCCGACGGCCACCGCTTATAAGAGCACAACGTCCAATAAAGCCAAAAATCAGCCCGATACAGCCACCATGGTCACTGCCGCCGCCGGTTTGCCTCCGACCCGCGATATGCGGATCGAGGGATTTTCGTTCACGCTCAATGCCCTGGCCTCGTTTATGATCAAGCTGATGCGGTCGGACTATTTCGATAATGTCGATTTACGCAAAACCGAACAGGTCGAACTCGGCAAGCAAAAGGTTTATAGCTTTGAACTCGGCTGCACGGTTCATTTCCTGTCGGCAGAGGAACTCGAAAAACTGGCCGCGGAACAGGTGACTGTTACCAGCGGCTCATAGATGAGAGAGTGGAATTATGGATTTCAGAGATCCCAAGGTTCAAAAAATAGCCATCGCGGTTATCGCTTTCGGTGTGGTTGTCTATTTTTGGTATAACCGGGTTTATACCAAATATAATAACCAGCTTAATCAGTTGACGGCCGAGTACTCCTCCATGATTACCAACCTGAAGAACGTGGAGATGAAATCCAAATCGCTGGAAGCTCTCAAGCTGGAATACGAAGATCTTCTGGGCCGTTACCAGGAAATCGAACAACTGCTGCCGGAAGTCAAGCAGATTCCGTCGTTTCTGGTGCAATTGCATACGGCATCGTCACTGACGGGAACGCGCATCACGCGAATTGACCCTCTGGAGGTTGTCCCCGAGGAATTTTATAACGTAACCGGTTTCAACATAGAAATGACCGGTGCCTACCACGATTTCGGAAAATTTATCGGTTATGTGGCGAATTTCCCGTTTATCGCCAACATTTCCGAGATGAAGCTGACCACGATGACGGCCGCCAATATTGCCGCGGTCGAGGATGACGGTCCACGCGAAATCGGTGCCAAACCAACCGTCAAGGCCAGCTTCAAGCTTTCCACATATTATGTCAAGGCCGAAGAACGACTTCAGGAACTGGTATTATAGGAGGCGGATAAAAATTATGAAAACGAATTTGCTGTATATAGTTTTTGCCGTCGTCCTGCTGACGACTGCGGGTTGGGCGACCGAGGTCGATATCAGTCGTATTTCTCTTGAGAAAATCGGCGATGAAACGGTCTGCAAAATATACGCGGACGGTCCGTTCCAGTACACCCATGAAATCCCCGAACAGCTTCCCGGTAAACCATACCGGGTGGTGGTCGATATATTCCCGGCCGTTCACAACCTTGACGGCAAAGAATTCGTCAACTTGCCGCCTTCGATCGTTGCTTCGATTCGATCCAGCCAATTCGCGGTCAGCCCGGAAAAGGTCGTCCGAGTCGTGTTCGATTTGAAGGAAACGGTGCCATATAGAATTGAAAAGAAAAACAATCAGGTATGGGTTTTTCTGCCTGACAAAAGCAGTGCCATGTTCCCGCAGTGGAGCAGTCGGCCACGGTCGGCAGGCCCGATTCCCGAGCGGACGGTCTCAAACAGGCCGATGACCGTCAGCGAAATAACCAAAACAGAGACGGATAAATCTCTGACAACGCCTCCCCAAACGGTCCCGGAAAAGCCTCAAATCGCCAAAAATGAACCGCCTTTGATGGGTGCCCCGGCCCAAAACAAGCCGACCGCTCAAAAGCCGGAGACTCCGCCGATGGTTCAAAGGACGGAACCTCCGACAGAAACAAATGCGGGACAGGCCGTTTTAAATCCGCCACCGGTTGCCTCCCCGAAAATACCGGCGCCCAAAGTCGCAAGCTATTACCAGACGCAGAAATCTACTTTTCTTGAGCTCGATAAGAGCCAGACACAAAAATGGGTCAGCCAGACGAGTGCGAATAAACCGATTGAAATAGCGCAAAACGCACCGACCGAGACCGAAGTAACGGCGACGCAAAAGCCACCGGAATCGCCGGCACCGGTTCAAAACGAAGCCGTGGAAAAGGACAAAGTTCCGGTCAAAACCAATGAAGATAACAAAGAAGCCGAACCGGCAAAAGCCGATGGTAAAGAACAGGATACGCCTTTTAAGAAAACCAAGCCGGTAACGGCCGAAGGGCCCTCTCTGACAGGAGGGCCGATTCTGGCCGGAGCCGCTTCCAACCAGCCGGATACGGCGGAAATCGTCCCCGAAGCCGCCGGTGTTGTCGATGATGGAGACAAACCGACCTCGCGTTTCCGTCGTCAACCGACTCTTCCGGCCAAACTAAAAGGAACCATGGTTGCGGAGTTTCCGACCCGGATGGTGATCAAATATAACGGGGAATTGTCCCGGGATCCGTTCAAAACGCTGATTGATGAAACACGCAAAACCGACTCGCAGATGCAGAAGAGAATTCCGGACATTGAAACGTTACGGCTGGTAGGCGTTATCGAATCGGCCAACGGAAAAAATCGGGCCCTGCTTGAGGATATAGACGGCTTCGGTTACATCCTCGGCGAAGGCGATAAAGTTAAAAAAGGATACGTTTCCCGCATAGATTCAAACAAGGCATTTTTCCAGCTGTATGAATACGGCTGGAGCAGAACCGTGGCATTGCATCTCGGTGATGAATAAGAAAGGCAGGTTGCGATGGTAAGGAATATAATTATGGGCAATGTAATGAAAACCCTGTTACTGGTCATGTGCCTCGGCGTGTCGGTGTCGGCATTGGCCCAGGATATCGACAAACCCGTAAATCCCGGAGTGCCGATAGAAAATTTGACCTATCAGGCGGCCGACATTCGTTCGGTCATCCGCTCCCTGGCTGACTACGGCAAGGTTAATGTCGTGGTGGCACCCAACGTACAGGGGACGGTGACGATAAATCTTCGCAACGTCACATGGGAACAGGCTCTGAAAATCATCGGCAGCACCTATAATCTGGCCGTTGTTTTCGAGGCCGACGATTATATCCGAGTATTGCCCGCGGAAGAATATCGCAAAGAACAGATGGAGCAGGATAAGCATCACATGGAGCGTCAGACTCTGGCGCCGCTCGATATCAAGATCATAAAACTGGCCAATACGGCCGCCAGGGAAATCAAGGAATCGGTCAAATCGCTTATGTCCCAGCGGGGTAAGGTGGATGCCGATGAAAGAACCAATTCTCTGATATTGCAGGAGGTTCCGGAAAACGTGGAACGAGTTCTGGCCTTTATCAAGGAACTGGACCGCCCCGCTCGGCAGATAAAAATTTCAACCCAGATCCTCGATATCTCTTCGAAGGATGCTCTTGAACTGGGCGTGGACTGGACGGCCACAGGCAGTTATACGCCCAATGCCAATCGTCGCGTTGACCAAACCGCGACCCAATTGGGCAATCAGGTGACGGAGCCATTCATATCCTACAACGTGGGATTTTTCCCGCATAACTGGAGTCTCGATGCAACCATATCGGCTATATTGAGCAACGGCAAAGGCAAACTGGTGGCGCATCCTGAAATTACCACCATCGAAAATAAGTCCGCCCGCATCCAGATGGGTCAGAGAATACCGGTCAAGCAGTTTGATGAATCCGGTAACGTCGTCATTGAATATGAAGACGTCGGGACGATTCTGCAAGTGACTCCGCATATCACGGCTGAAAACCGTATTTTAATGCACTTGAAGCCGGAAAGAAGCTCTCTTCAGCCCGACGCCAGCGGCATCATAATAAATACCAATAATGCCGAAACGAATGTCGTCGTTAACAATGGTCAAACGGCGGTCATCGGCGGCCTTACTACCGTGGACGAAACCGAAAGTCATGAAGGAATCCCGATCTTGAAGGATTTGCCGATTATCGGAATGTTATTCAGCTACTATACGAAAAATAACGAAAGCCGCGACCTGGTTATTTTCGTGACACCGACAATTGTCGAAGAGGACCTGGCCCATACCGGCCCGTAGAATTTTCCCATCGTGCCATTAAAAGCCCCGAATTTTCGGGGCTTTTTTGCTTAAATGAAGGCGGTTTTGGCCGATAATATCAGTAGAAACAGGAAAATCGGATTCAGAAATAAACAAACTATATTCATAGCAGGAGTCACTATGTATTCCAAAAAATCATCATTCATGACCCTTGTGGCATTCATAATGCTGGTCTTTGCGGCATTATGGTTGACCGGGTGCGATTCCAGTTCGAGTTCGAACACGACGGGATCAATCGAAGTCACCACTATTTCTGTCAGTCCGTCGTCGATCAATGTGGGCGGAACCTGCGTAGTCGAAGTACAGGTTACCGACGGTTCCAATCCGGTGGCCAATCGCGCGGTTCAATTCACGGCCGATCCGACATCGGCGGGGACATTCAATCCCGCCATGGCCGTGAGCGACGCCAATGGTTTGGTCGCCACCACTTTTACTTCATCGCAAACGGGCAACGTGACTATCACCGCCCGCATCAGCGATGCCATATACAGAACCGCCTCGCTGACCGTGCAGGCCAGCCAGCAGACAGGTTCGGGTAATATCAATTTGGCCGTGACGCCCTCGCTTCTTCTGGCCGACGGCAGTTCCACGGCGGAATTGACCGTTACTATTGAAGATGCACTGGGCAATCCGGCCCCGGCCGGGACGACCGTCCGCCTCGCCGCCGGTGAAAAATTCGTCGACGTCGACGCCAACGGCTATTTCACCGCCGGCGTTGACAGCGTCGTATATGACGTCATCAATAACGGAAGTTGGAATCCGATCGGCATTATTCCGTCAACGGCCACCGTTGCCGGCACCCAGGGCCAAACAACTGTTACGTATATCGCGGGGACAGAGGCCGTCACGGTTTATATTCGGGCAACAGTGACCGAAGGCAGTTACATCGGCTACGCCGAAATTCCTCTGCAATTAACGCCCGATGCCGCGATTGAGAGTATATATCTTATGAGTGATTCCAATAGCTTGGCGGTACAATCCACGGGTGGCATGGAAACGGCCACGTTGACCGCTATCGGTTACGACGCCAACGGCAACCGCGTCCCCGAAGGTTTGCAAATTGCCTTTATTATAACCGATGGACCAGGTGGCGGTGAAAGGCTGGGAACCGAAGATTATGGGCCGTATATTGCTACGACCAATGCTCTGGGTGAGGCCTACTGCCCGGTTTCATCGGGAACGATTTCGGGAACGATACGCATTCGTGCTTATGTCGGCAGTATCCTGTCCAATTCGACGCTTCTAATGGTTCATGCCGGTCCGCCGGCTAATATCGTGGTCGGCGCGGATGTCTGTAATATTCAGGCTGTGGGTTGGGTCAACCTTAACGTCGATATTGTCGCTATTGTCTCGGATGTTTATCACAATCCTGTGCGCGATTCTACTGCCGTTTATTTCACCGTCGATGAAGGCACCATCATGGCTCATATGAACCGAACCGTTGACCAATCGGGTATTGCCGAAACGAAGTGGTTATCCGGTTATGATCTGGCCAGCGGCGATGGCATAGTTGCAGTAATTGCGGAAACCGCCGGCGGAACGGTGGCCGACACCGGCTATTTCATCAACAGCTGGTATCCCGATACCATGTGGTATGTCGAACCGTTCCCGAGTTCGATTATGGCTGATGGCAAAATGTATCGCAAATTCCTGCTGGAGGTCCGCGACCTCAATGGCAATTATGTTCTGGACCAGACCGAAATCGACATTGAAAGCTATTATGTCACCGTTGCTTCCGGCGTCGTTCAGGACGGCTGTAACGGCTCGGTGGTTTCCTCGTTTTTGACCTCGGTCATTCTCGATAATGACTACAGCTGGGATCTGTCCGATACGGAAGACGATGGTATCGGTGCCATCGATGAAATTATCGCCAACTATAAGGGTTTTGTTTCGGTCATTCATCCCTGTACTCTGTGGACCGGCCCGGCTTATTCGGGTGGTTCTTCGATAGATATGAACGCGTCAGCAACCTATAGCACGCAGGTGCCTTTTTTCGTTACCATATCTGACCGCTGGGGCAATCCGCTGGGTGGCCATCGTTTGATCGCCAGCGTCATCGGACGCGGGACTATCTCCAATGGGGTCCAGTACACCAATGGTTATGGCGAAGCGACCGGGTTTATTTACAATGCTCCGGCCGTGGATCCGGCCATCGAGGATGAGAAGGTCATCATCCAGGTCGTAGACACTGACGCGAGAGGCAATATAACAATAACCAAACAGGTTTCGCTGCAAGAGTAAATTTCCTGTACTCCTGTTTTGTTTCGAAAGGGTCATCCGAAAGCCATCATTCGGATGGCCCTTAATTATTTTATTAAACCGGTTGAATAAAACGTCCCGAATGCGTAGATTTAGTTATGTTAGTCCGGGACGATATGTGCCATATTATCCACGAAGCCGTGTTTTATGCCGCCGACCGGAACCCGGATAAGCCGGCCCTGACAAGTGCCGCCGAACCGGACAGGATTTTTTCATATAAGTCGTTAATTGAAAATATCAAAAATATGGCCGACGTACTGGCCGGATCGGGAATCGCAAAGCAAAATCGCGTCGGGCTGATAGGCGAAAATTGCCCCGAATGGGCCATATTTTATCTGGGCATCCTCGCCGCCGGAGCCGTAGCGGTACCGCTGGATAACAATCTAAAAAACTCGGAAGTGGCGGCGCTTTTACGGCTGTCGGGAGTTAAGATTATCGCCTGTTCTCACAAATGGCTGGAACCGGTTAAAACACTTATCGCACTCAATGGCCTCGATATAAAAGCCGTCGACATGCAGGAAATCGTCAGATCTGCCATATGCTTCCGCGAAGGGGCATATAATCCGCCCGAAATTACCCCCGCCGATCCGGCCGTGATTATTTTCACTTCGGGCACGACCGGCGACCCCAAAGGCGTGGTTCTGACTCATGGCAATATTATTTCCAATGTTATGGCGGCACGTTCAGCCCTGCAACTTCATCCGGAGGACAAATTCCTGTCAATACTGCCGTTGCATCATACTTTTGAAGCCACCTGTGGCTTTCTTCTACCTTTGATATGCGGCCTGACCATAGTTTATGCCCGATCACTCAAATCCAGGGAAATCAAGGAAGATATAAATAATTACAAAATCACGGTTATGATAGCCGTGCCGCTTTTGTATGAGAAACTATATGCCTCCATCGCCAAAAAAATATCGGAAGCGGGGGCAATTAAGAAAATCTATATCGGGGCAATGCGAAACATCAGCAAGATAGCCTGGAAAGGTAAAATCAAGGCTGGTCGCACCCTGTTCTCGTCGCTTCGCCGTAAAGCCGGGCTGGAATCAATCCGTATGTTCGTATCGGGTGGCGCGCCGCTTCCGGTACGAGTGGGGGAGTGGTTTAACCTGGCCGGATTTACCTTTCTCGAAGGTTATGGAATGACCGAATGCTCGCCGGTGATTTCGGTCAGTCATCCCGATGATATTCGCTTCGGGTCGGTCGGGCCGCCCTTGCCGGGCCTTGACGTGCGTATCGATAGCCCCGGGCCGAATGGCATCGGGGAGATTGCCGTCCGGGGGCCCAATGTCACGCCCGGATATCTGGATAATCCAAACGCCACGGCCAGGCTGTTCAAAGACGGTTGGCTGATGACAGGAGATCTGGGCAAAATCGAACACGGCCATATTTATATTACCGGCCGCGCCAAAAATGTTATCGTCTCCGGCGCCGGCAAAAATATCTATCCCGAAGAAATCGAGGCCGAGTTGAGTCTGTCGCCGCTTATCGCGGAAGCCATTGTCACGGGGCGGACGCGCCCTGGTAAATCCGGGGAAGAGGTCTGGGCCATTATTTTCCCCGCCCTGGAGCAAATTGAATCGGCTTTCGGTTCCAATCTCACGCCGGAAAAAATCCGAACCCTGATACAATCCGAAATTAAGGTAGTCAACGACCGAATTGCCGATTACAAGCGCATTGTCAATTTTGAGATTCGCACCGAACCGTTCGAGAAAACCTCGACGCGAAAGATAAGAAGAGGTTTGTACCGATAAAGCATGATTGTAACCGGAGAAATATCGTTTGCCTCCAAAGGCTTTTGTCATGCCGTAAATCTAACCGATGAAATCGCCGGGAGAGTGCATAACTCCGGCATAAAATCAGGCATTGTCACCGTTTTTACGCCCTCGGCGACGTCGGGTTTGACCACCATTGAATTCGAACCGGGGCTATTAAAAGACCTGCCTGATCTTTTTGAAAGTATTTTGCCGTCGAATAAACCTTACCACCATGACCTGACCTGGCACGACGGCAACGGTTTTTCGCATATGCGTTCGGCCTTGATCGGCCCGGATATAACGATTCCTTTCGTAAAGGGCCAATTAACACTGGGAACGTGGCAGAATGTCGTTTTTCTCGATTTCGACAACCGCCACCGACAGCGTAAAGTTATCGTGCAGATTATGGGGGAATGATGAATCAGAAAGATCTGGGTTTCCGAGTCCTTATCCCGTTGGAAGGCAGTGTCAAAATTCTGGACCAGACACGATTGCCGCACGATCTCGTTTATAATGAATATAATGACTACCGCGACATAATAAGTGCCATAAGACGACTTGAAATCCGCGGCGCCCCGGCAATCGGTATCGCCGGAGCCTATGCTCTGGCGGTGGCGGTTGAGGCTGACGTCAAAAATATCGATATCGATCGACTGAAAGCGATTCTGCACAGCGTCGGCCATGAAATAAAAAAGGCCCGCCCGACGGCGGCCAATCTGGGCTGGGCGGTGGACCGGGTGTTGCGGAATATTAAACAGTACGACGGCGATGATATCGAACGCTTCCGACAGATATTATGGGATGAAGCCGCCGCGATATATGAAGAAGATGAAAAAATGTGCGCCGCCATCGGTCGCCATGGAGAGGAACTGCTGAAAGACGGTGATACCGTGCTGACCCATTGTAATGCCGGGGCGCTGGCCACCGGCGGTATCGGGACCGCCCTGGCGCCGATATACACGGCGCACCATCAGGGCAAAAAGATTAAAGTCTTTGCCGATGAAACCCGCCCGCTTCTGCAGGGAGCCCGCCTGACCGCATGGGAATTGAAGCGGGCCGGAATCGAGGTGACGCTTTTAGTCGATAGTGCTTCCGGTGAACTTATGCGTCGCGGCAAAATCAACTGCGTTTTGGTCGGGGCCGACAGGATTGCCGGAAACGGCGACGTGGCCAATAAAATCGGAACGTACAATATCGCCGTGCAGGCGAATCGTCACGGTGTCCCGTTCTATGTGGCGGCGCCATACTCGACATTTGATGATGAAATTGCGACCGGCAATGACATCCCGATTGAAGATCGCGCCTCGGAAGAAGTGACCCATTGGCATGGAAAGCGGATTGCGCCCGACGATATAGAAGTTTTTGCCCCTGCTTTTGATATAACGCCCCATGAATTGGTGACGGGTTATATAACGGAGAAGGGGATAAGTCGTAAGTCAGAAGCCCCGCGCTCCTGACAGCAAAACAATGAATACTCTCACCCAAAAACAAACTATGATCATCGTCGATCTGGAAACGACTTGCTGGGCTCGTAACGAAAAGAGCGACAA
>CALAMC010000115.1 GCA_937925655.1 uncultured candidate division Zixibacteria bacterium
GTCACAGATATTGACGAGCCAGCCGGGCATTTGTTTAATAATTCTTAAAAAAATGAAAAATTTTTTCCTTGTAAAATATTTCCTGGAAGACAGGGGCTGGCGAATTTCACAAATAGTGAATTATGATGGATTTTCACATTTGTTTTAGTTTACTCATTTCCAAACCCATAATCACCATATTATCGTTATCTCCATAATAGTCAACAAGATTGCCCTCCGTCTTGAATCCGGCTCTGACATATAGATCAATGGCTTTTTGATATGTATGATAGTTGCAGGTATCCAGATAGGCTTTTGAGATTGACATTTTTGATAATATATCAAGCGAATGTTTCAGGAGCATGAACCCGATTCGCCTTCCTCTATAATCTTTTCTAACATACAGCCAATTAAGCCACAAGACTTTGGGAGTATCATACTTATCCGGGCCAAACCCGCATACGCCAACGGCTTGGCCATTTTCATCGTCGGTGGCAACAAAATTTTGCTCCCGCTCATTTTGCAATCTTTCCGGATTCGAGAAATAGGCATCATAATATTTTTGTGAACGGGGTCCGTCAAAGCCATCATGATCCGCAATTATGGCAACAATGAAAGGAATATCTTCCCGTGTCATCGGTCTAATGATTATAGCCAAGGCTTTCTCCTTGTTTAATATCGTTCAATCCAGGCGATCAGTTAAACGGTCAGGCCTGCTAAATCGGAGTCACTTCCAAAGGCCTGGCCCGATGCATAATAAGCCAGTCACAATGCTCGGTAAGAGCTTCCTTTCCGAGAATGAATAATTTCTCGGTTACATCGCTTACGTATCCGGCGTCATGCAGACATTCAATATCAGAATAGGATGTTAGAAATATGTGCCCCATATGTTCGTACTGTTTGCTTTGTTCCGCGAGCGCCTGCTTTTCCGTATATCCATGAAGAACTGCGGCAGAAACCAGCGTGGTTCCGGTTAAGACAATTAATGCGATGGAGATTATTTCAAATAAATCATGGGATATTTCCTGCTTCAACAATGACATCGGTATCAACAATAACGCAATGGCCACGCTGACGATCATAAGAATCATAACATACATCGCTCTTTTATTGACAAGACGATTAAATTCGCCGCTCTTGTCCGCATACCATATTCCTTGTCCCTTAACCCACGCAGATTGAACATAGTTAATTTCGGGCGGACTGACCGGGGCAGGAGAAACGTGTGGCACATTCCAGCCAAATAGAGCAAGTCTTATCCATGAAAGTTCACCAATCTGTTTTGGAATGCAATGATTTTCAACACAGCAATTCATGCCTGCTAGCCGCCAGTATATCTGAACTCTGAGAGCTTCGGCAATGACGCGATAATCTTCATGTTTTTCATCCAGACGCCTTTTTTTTATGACAAGATAAAGAATGGCAGCGGCCCCGAATAAGGCCGGATATCCCACAACCCAGACGGGATTTGTTTCCTGACAAATCTCAACGTGCAGCTCAAACCAGATAAACGCCGCCAGGATCAGACCAAAAAAAACCTTAAGCATCCAGAACCGGTACGATTTAAACCTTATGGCGAGAGAATCCATAATACCATATTTAAATATGTAATCATCCAGCCTGTCGTCAGCCGACGCCGGCAAGGGATTTTCGATAATATAACCAATGCTTTCTTCGATCTTTGCCTTATATTTAGTCGCCTGATTAATGATATCCCTATTCGCATCCTGAATGTTCTGAAGAATTTTTTCATATACGTTAGCTCTTTCTCGCGCCTCCGGGGAATTACCCTCGGGCAATATCTTGCTTTCAAATGGGATTCCGTTTATACGAGGATTACTCTTCCGGGGGGTTAATATATGGGTTACACATCCAATGGATTTGGTTTTTTGCTGCAGCACCAAAGCCGGGTTGTGTGGCAATTTTTCACCCAAGCGCATGTTAACCACATAAGCGGTTCCTCCCGGTTTGGCCGAATCAATCCCATCCCAGAGCGCTATCAGCACATGGCAGTTGGTCGCCAAATACAATCCAAGCTGTTCATATTGGAGATTACGATCCACGACGGTCCATGCCGACAGCGGTCGTCCTCGGGTGTCCAGGATGGGCAGTTCGATTTTATATTCTGCTTTTTGCCAAAGCTCCCGAAATTCCAATAATGACTTTGCGTCATTAAAATCCTTTTCATATTCGCTTTTCGGCATCGGCAGAACGGCGGCGTACTTTATATCCGCAATTTCAAGTTCTCGGACCGCATTCACAGCCAGACGATCGGCACCTTCGGCCAGCCCCGTTACAAGAATGATGGGGCAATCCGGATAGTTGGATTTCAGCTGCCGAAATTCTTCGGTAATACTGCCCTTCAATTGTGATATCATGCTCACATCGTCAATAAGATCACGGTGTCCCGTTACTCCGACCAGAACAGGAAACAACTCCAATGATTCTTCTGGGGGTATTGAAATTGCCATACAACCCTCCTCGAAATTTATGGCTTTAACAAATATACAAATACATGAACTTTTGTCAAGGCTACGAACAATAATACCCGACTCGGATAAACGCATTATGCTAATTTAAGCGGCCCCGCCAGGACAATGGCACCCTCGGACTAAGATTGCGCCAAATCCCTATTTTTTCAGTATCACGAAATATTTTAATGAAAAGACATTATATGTCACGTTATTTTCGCCATTCATAACAGCATGACGGTCAAGCCGTTATATTGTGCGACAATTTGCTTGACTCATTCGGAAAATGCGTTTTTGCTTGTTTTTCCACCTATTCCCCATTATTATTTCATAAATCAAAAAATCCGGCAAGTTTCAACTTTGATGTGTTTGGCCAGGTTGCCGTACAGTATCAAGTATCTAATATTATGGTCGGGAGGTCTGACATGATAACAAAAAAGCACGAGGAAGTGGCAAAAGAGCTCCGGCGAATTGTAATTCGTGGTGCCGAGTTTTTATGCAAATCAAGCCAGCATGGGACATGGGTCGATACTCGTACCGATGCCTCCTGCACGTGGGCGCTCTTTAATTGTGGTCTTGGAACAACCCAGCCACGGTTTCTGGATTATTGCGCCAGTGAAATAATTAATAACGCAACGCGCGAAACGATAGAAGACGACGGACAGGAAAAGGAGGGAATGTGCTGGAATTCAGAAACCTGGGATACGGCTCTCGCCACCATCGCCGTGATAAGTGTAGGCGGCGAGCGATTTCAGGGGCATCTGGATAAAATAACCAATTGGTTTGCTTATGAGTATGACGAAGACGGCCATAGCTTTGAAAGTGAGCCATGGGAAACCCTTTGGGGCGTTTGGGCTTTAATAATGCTGAGGAAATATACGGACGTTGACAAGACTATAATCCGAAAAGGCATCGATTGGACGCTGGGAAAACGGTTTGATGACGGCTTGCTCATATCGCCGCACTATATGGGATTATTATTATCCACTTTATCGGCGGCAAAAGAAAACCGGACGCCGGCCCCGACACGGACCAGAATTTTTAATAAAGCCATTGATGAAAGTATCGATTGGCTTCTAAATGAACTGAAGTCGACTATGAAAAGAAAAGCAATTTGGTCGAATGAACCGTGGATCAATGGTTTTATCCTCCACGGACTGGCTTCAAATGCCGAAAGGATTGTCCCGCTATTTGAGAATCTGACTTTCAATAAGATACTGATTGAATGGAGTGACGATCTATGGAGTGAATCCAAAGGATGGTACGACGTGACCGACACAGCTGATATGTTGCGGGGATTATCGGAATATTATATTAATCTGGAGTTATATATTAGGCGTTCCCAGGGGTTAATGAGGTCGGATATTTTGGAGGGGCTGGCTTCCAAGGTTGATTTTCAGTTCCGGGAAAAGGGTCTAGTCAGCATGAAAGTCTATCCGATATGGCGTGGGAGAACTTTTAAAACGGAACGCAAAAAATGCTGTCTGATTATGCCATTCCGAGAAAGTTGGTCTAACGATATTCACGAAATAGTCCGGAATATATGTAAAATATGCGGATTTGAAGTCTTTCGCCCCGATGAATTGACAAAACGCGACGTCATTGAAGGCATATGGACGGCTTTGAATGAGGCATCAATAGTAATAGCAGAATGCACAGGGCACAATTCCAATGTGTTCTATGAAATGGGCATTGCGCAAACATTGGGAAAGGACGTTATAATTCTCGCGCAGGACGCCAAGATAATTCCTTATGATATTCAATTTCAGCGAGTGATCGAATATAAGGTTGAGGATGCGAAAACGACTTTGGCCGAAAGCCTACCCAAAATGCTGAGCAAAATCTTAAGCGGCGAGCTCTAAAATACCAGACTATATAAGATATTTTGACCCCCTCCTCGTTTAAGCCTGCTAAAGGGGTAATATTATATATTAAAAAGGCGTGCCCGAAAACGGGCACGCCCAGGGTAATAAAAAGGATAGGATATCTTTACTTATCCACCAGCACTTTTTCCAGCCGCTCGACGATATAATCGACTTCGGCATCGTTGATAATCAGCGGCGGCGAAATGCGGATGGTGTGGCCATGGCTGTCGTTGGCCAGCATATCGAGGTCGAGCAGTTTATGGCAGAAGTGCATGGCATCGCCGCTCTTGACTTCGATGCCGATAAACAGCCCGCGCCCACGGGTCACTTTAACATGGTTCGATTTGGCGCAGACTTTATCTATTTTTTCTTTCAGAATCTTGCCCATTTTGGCCGAGCGTTCGGCCAGTTTTTCATCGATCATAACGTCGAGCGCGGCCAGCCCGGCGGTGCAGGCCAGCGGATAGCCGCCGAACGTTGAGCCATCGGAGCCCGGTTTGAAAGTCAAATCCATCAGGTCGCGGTTGGTGACCATGACCGACAGCGGCACCATCCCGCCCGCGATGGCTTTGCCCAGTATGACGGCATCGGGCACGACACCTTCATGTTCGAAACAGAAGGTTTTACCGGTGCGACCCAGCCCGACCTGGATTTCGTCGAAGGTCAAAATAAGGTCGTGCTTGTCGGCCAATTCGCGCAGACCTTTGAGGAACCCGTCCGGAGGGATATACATCCCGCCCTCGCCCTGCATCGGTTCGACCAGAATGCCGCAAGTGTTTTTGTTAATGAGTTTTTCGACGGCGGCCAGATCACCATAGGGAGCGCTGAAAAATCCCGGCGTGAGCGGCCCGAAACCTTCTTTGTACTTCTGGGTGGTCGAAAACGAAACCACGGTTATCATACGGCCGTGGAAATTGTTGTCGAAAACAATAATTTCCTGTTTGCCGTCGGGGATACCTTTTTGCTTATAGCCGTAATAGCGCATCAACTTGATAGCCGTCTCGACCGATTCGACCCCGCCGTTTTTGGGAAGGGTTTTGTTTCCGTTTTTAGAAATGCGCGGCGCCAGTTGCGGCACCAGGGTCGAAACGCGTTTCAAAAACAACGACATGACATCGGTATAAACGACGTTGGATATAACGGAACCATAGCCGTTCTGAAGAGCCGTCACCAGAGCCTGCACGATTTTGGGATGGTGATGGCCGGGATTGGCGGCACTGTAGGCGGCCAGACAGTCAAGAATTTTTCTGCCGTCCTGCGTGTACATCCAGGCACCGGCGGTTTTACGTACGATCGTTTTCAGGCGGCCATAGTGCGTTGCTCCGTAGAGGGCATCATTTTCGACTATTTCTTTATCGCTCAACTCGGAGTAACCGAGGACATTTTTTTTGGGGGACGTCATGACAGCCATATCTGTCTCCTTTCTATATTCGCGGCAAGGCCGCGCAACAACATTATTATCGGATTTCATTCAAAGTCCCGAATTTATCCGGGAGTCGAATGGCAGGATTATTCGATTGTCCGGGCTGTATCCGGCCAATGCCCTTTTACCGGTCCGGGGGCGCTGCAAAAAGACGTCAGGAACTGGTCCACCCATTTGAAGACCGTGTTGCGGCTTATTTGCGTTCTCATTTTTCGCATCCTGTTTCGTCTTTCCGTTTCATCCATAAAATAAGCATAAAAGATGGCATCCGCAACCTCTATTACATTATACGGATTAACCAGGATGGCGCCGCCATTCAGGGCACTGGCGGCCCCGGCAAATTCGGATAAGATTAGAACCCCATCGCCGTCGCAATGGGAGGCGCAATACTCTTTGGAAACCAGATTCATACCGTCTTTGAGAGGCGTAATCAAGGCTATTTCGGATGCTTTATAATACCCCAAAAGTTCTGCGGGAGAAAGAGTTCCGAAAATATAATGAATCGGCACCCAGCCTTCTGATGTAAATTTTCCATTAATCCGCCCCACCATTTCGTCGATCTGGCTTTTCATAAGCCGATATTCGGGGACCTCTCCACGACTTGGCACAACTATTTGTACCAGAACGACTTTATGAAGAAGATCGGGGTAACGCTCAAGGCAGTTTTCAAAAGCAAGGAGCCGGTGCGGAATGCCTTTGGTATAATCGAGTCGGTCAATACCGATAATTATTTTCTGGGTCGGGAATTTCTCATGAAAATACCACGCGGAATCAGCGACTTCTTTCGATTTGGCATAATTGTTGAAATATTTGAAATCGATGCTGACCCCGAAGGCCCCACAACAACTGATGTCCCCTTCATGGTTAATTATATTGAATTTTTTATCCTGGCTGACATGTGCCCGGGGTAATAACTGCCGGATACACCGAATGAAATTCCGACGGTCTCTCTCCGTTTGAAAGCCGATCAGGCGGTAGCTTAAGAGCGCTTCCAGTATCTCCTGCCGCCAAGGCAATCGGGCGAAAATATCATAGGGCGGAAACGGGATATGCAGAAAGAAGGCGGCCCGATCGGAAAATCCCATATCGTTGAGGAAATGACCGACCAGCATCAAATGATAATCATGGACCCAGATAAAGTTATCGGCGGTCGCGAATTTAACGGCCGCTTCGGCGAATTTATAATTGGCCCGTTGATATATTTCCCAATGGGAATTGTCAAAAATACAATGATCGAGAAGGTCATGAAACAAAGGCCAGATGGCTTCATTGGAGAAGCCGCGATAGAATCCCCTGATTTCTTCTTCGTCAAGATCGACCAG
>CALAMC010000116.1 GCA_937925655.1 uncultured candidate division Zixibacteria bacterium
AAGTCGGAAAATTTCTCCGGGTGCTTTTCCGATCCCGCCTGAACGGCATCGGGGTCGCCGACCACCAGATAGACCAGCTTGTCGGGGTGGAGATATTTTTGCGCCGCCGCCAGAACGGCATCGGGGTTCACCGCCTTGAAATTTTTGGTGTACTCCTGCCAGTAGCTGTCGGGGCGTTCGGTAAATTGGTCACTGGCGAACGTACTCACGATAGCTTTTTTGCTGCTGAACGGGTTGACCAGGTCGGCGATGAAGCTATTCTTGGAGTTTTCGACTATTTCCTCCTCGCACTTTTCGGTGCGGATGCGATTGATTTCATCGACCATCAGCCGGGTGCCGAACGCGGCCGTTTCGTGTTTGGTCTGAAACCAGGCGCGGAAGGTGCCGGGGTACTGAACCGGACGGTCGAAAGCACTGCCGGCGTTGTACGCCAGGCCTTCATCGGAACGAACCCGGCGGACAATGCGCGAGGTAAACCCGCCGCCGCCCAGAATATCGTTCATTATCATGAGCGCATATTGATCGGGAATGTCCCTTTTGACGCCGATATGGCCGATGCGAACGCGGGACTGGTTGACATCTTCTTTTTTGATCATGTACACGCCGGGTTTGGGGTCGGCAATCTGATCGGCAATCTTCGGGAGATTCAGAGTCTGGTCGGGCCAGCCGGCGAGCATTTTATTCAATTTGGCGACAATGTCCGACTTTTTAAAATCCCCGGCTACGGCAAAAATAAAATTCTTCGGAAAAAAGTACTTCTTGTGGAAAGCGATCATGTCCTCCCGTGTGATCGATTTGATCGATTGCTCGGTCTGGCGGGAAGGAATGGTGCAGGGATGATCACCGTACATCAAGAACTGCCATTCCCGGGATTCGATGGCATCGGTCGAGGCGTTGCGCTGTTCCATTTCGGAGAGGATATCGGTACGATAACGGTCCAGTGCCGCCTGGTCGAAAACCGGGTAACGCAGTACTTTGGCCAGCAGGTTAAGACCTTCGTCGATATCCTTCGACAGGCAAAACAGGTTGGCGGTGCCCGAGGACCCGTCGATACGGACGGAAATATCACCGGCCAGAAAAGCGAGACGCTCGTCGAGCTGGCTGACGGTCATGCCTTCGACGCCGCCGTTGCGCATGAGATAGCCGGTCATTCTGGCCAGCCCGGCTTTCTCCGGCGGTTCATACATGGAACCGGTGCGTATCATGACGGTCAGGTCAAAGGTGGGCAGTTCCTTGTTTTCCGCGATATACGCAACCGCGCCCGATTTTAGGGTGGTACGGTAGGCATCGGGTTTCGGGGGCTGGTATATAAGTTCTTTGAACGTGAGTTTGTCGGGGTGATCGACAATCGTTTCCGCGCTCGCGGGCGGGAAAAGGCACAAGGTCAGGGCGATCGCCAAAAATACGGCCGACGCCGCCAACCGACCTTTGAACGTAAAATATGTTCTCTTCATAATCGTATCCTCCTACGTGCAGGTCTACTTGTTTTCGGCGGCTTTAAGTGATTCCAGATGGTCGTTGGCGATTTTAAGAAGTTTTTCCATCTGGGCTTTATCATCCGGGTCGGTGACCTGGTCCATCTGGGCCGACACCATACCGATCATCTGCTCCAGCTGTCCCGGATTCTTTATGGATTTGATCATGGCCACCGCTTGCGCGAATTCCGGGTCTTCGGCTTCGCCGCCACTTTCACCGTCCGGAGCGGTTTTGCTATTAATGATCAGGACATTGCGCTGGTCGTCGGCGAAATACGTATTGGCCACCCGCATGATATCCTCGGCGGTGACCCGGTCAAGTTTGGCCGGGCTGTTGTTGGCCTCGGTCCAGTCGCCCAGCGCCGCGTTTGACCCCAGGTAGAAGAGTATCCCCAGTCCCGACATGATATCCATGAACCGTATGGTCTGAACCCGTATTTGATTTTTTACCTTCTGGAGTTCCTGTTCGGGTACCGGGTTGGCTTTCAGGTCTTCGATGACCTCATAAATGGCTTCTTCCAGTTGTTCGGCCCGCACGCCGGAAATGCCCTCCGCCGAAATCTCGAAAGCACCGGCATACTTGCGTGAATCCTGGCCGGCGCCGACACCGATGCGATCACCGCCACGACCCCCGCCACCGGAGCTCTTGGCGATTCCCTTTTCTTCGACCAGCTTCTTGTAAAGTCGGCCGGTTTTATCGTTCAGGATTCCGGCCAGGACTTCCAGAGGGTAGCTGTCGGGATGTTTCCAGGCCACGGTATGGTACGCGATCGTGGTCTGCGGCGTGGTTTCGGCCTTGGCGATCATGCGCTTTTCACCGTACTGCTTCTCTTCCAGCGTGACCACATCCGGAGGCGGTATAGGCCCGCGGGGGATGCGTTCAAAATATTTCCGGACCATCTCGATCATTTCGTCCGGATTGAGATCGCCCACCAAAATCATAGTCAGGTTGTTGGGGGCATAGTATATATTAAAATATTCATCGGCCTGTTCCTTGGTGATGGCGCCGAGGTCGGAGGGCCAGCCGATGACTTCCCAGTGGTACGACGACGATTTCCAGAACATGGCATTGAAATCTTCTTCGATGAGGCCGGTCGGCGTGGATTCCACTCCCAGACGGCGTTCTTCGCGCACGACGTCGCGCTCGGAATAGAACTCACGGAAAACGGGGTTGCTGAAGCGATCGGACTCGAGCCACATGTACAGTTCTATTTTGTTTTTGGGCAGGCGGACAAAATAGCCGGTATAATCGGGTGACGTGAAAGCGTTTAAAAAGGAGCCGCCGTTCTTTGTGTAGATCTCGTCGAGTTGGTCCTTGATAATCAGCTCGCGCTGGACGAGAATCAGACTGTCGAAGACCTTCTCGATTTCCCGATAGCGAGCCGTTTTGGTCCGGGGGTCGAGCATGTCAGTAGCCAGACCGCGGCGGATATTTTCGCGCATGATGCGTTCTTCGTCACGCATCAGGGCGCGCAAGGAGTCGAGCTTTGCCATAACTTCGAGGTCACGCGTGATATCTTTGGTGCCGATGGTCTTTGTTCCCTTGAACATCATGTGTTCAAAAAGATGAGAAATGCCGGTGATACCGGTGGTTTCATTGGCCGAGCCGACCCGGCAGAAAATGGCGGCCATGATGGTCGGGACTTCATGCCGCTCAACCATCAAAACCTGCATGCCGTTGTCGAGCCAGTACTCTTTGGCGTCGATATTCTGCGCGGCCGCCGGCAGGGCCGCGGACAGCAGAAGCGCCAGACCTGCCAGCGTGACAGACACTTTGGAAAAATTCATGAGAGACTTCCTCCAGTCAATTATATTTACAGCTGTTTTCTTTTTTTGAAAAGATTTCATGGTTTTACCCGCATAGCGGCCAAATATATGCAAAAGCCGTCAGGAAAATCAAGTCCTTGGGATGTAAAAATGGCAAGCGCCCCGACTGGTCGGCGGTGATATGCGTTAATTTTTATCCGGTTTATAAAATTACAATAGCAACAGCTCTATCAGGAAGTATATCAACGGCAGGGTGGCCAGAGAGGCAACGATACCGATGCTTACGATAGCCGTGGCCAGAGTTTTGTCGAGTCCCTTGTCCGAAGCCAGAACGGCGGCCATAATCATCGAGGGCATCGCCGCCTGGAATACGCCAATCCGGGCCGCCAGGGAAGTCAGTCCCAGTGTATAGAAAAATATCAATATAACCGCCGGAGTAAAAATCAATCTTATCAGAAGCGCCGACAAAAGCGGTTTGTACAACTGCGACTTCAATTTGAATGATAAATTCAACCCGATCGATATCATCGCCGCAGGCACAAGTGTTTTTGATAATAATAATATCAGACCATTCAACGGTTGTGGAATCGCATGATCTTTCAACAGGAAACCGATTACCAGAAAAATAAGTGAAGGAAATGTGATGATTTTTGTAATCAGAGATTTAATATCGGTACGGCCGGATTTGCCATAGACGCCGGCCACGGCTGTGCCATAGGTCACCAGCGCCAGAAACGAACCGAGTTGATCATACATGACGCCATAGGGGATTCCGTCTTTGCCGAAAAATACCGGGATGACACTCAAGCCCAGAAAGGCGGTGTTACCCAGCGGTACAACCAGAAGCAAGGTGCCGGTGGTCAGCCGATCGAATTTGAAAAACGATGAGACGGCGACGACAATCAGCGCTGTGACAAGCAATGATGCCCATTGCGCGGCAACGGGAATCAGCAGGTCATAAGATATAGTGATATTGCGGATACTGACCAATATTGTGGCCGGCAGGGCGATATTGATGACGAAAAAGTACAATACCGATGGTGTTGCTTGCGGGAGAGATTTAAGCCTGCCGAGCAGATATCCCGAAAGCAGCGAAATCAGTAAGATAGCGTAACCTTGGACCATAATCTAAGTCTCAAAATTTCTGCGCAACAATTGCCGGATAATATAGAATATTCATGGAAGCCGCAACTGCCGGCTGTGGAATTTTGAGAAGTTGCAGATATCGAAAGTTTTGTCGGTTTTGGCGGGTCGAAACCCAGGCGCGACGACATTATTTGCGATCAGTCCCGGTTGAAATGCGAAAGATGCTCCGGGATCGGGATGGAAATTTCCACATACCCGCAAAAGACTCCGTCTTTGGAAAGCGGTAGCTGGTGGATAATTTTCTTTTTCCCTTTCTTTTGAATCGTGTAATGATTGGATTCGCGGGTCTTGAACATGGCGGCCAGTTTGGTTCGCGCCGGTTCGGGATGACAGGCAAACACATCGCTCCCGATCAGCTTGGCGCCTCCATCGGCCGCAAACGTGGCTATCGACACGGGGTTCATTTCGGTGATTATGCCGTCGGCATCGGTGACGGTGATCGCGATGGCCACATGGTCGGTCCATTTATCGTCAGGCATTATATATCTCCAGTTTGATTTTATATTTTGGGGAATATACGTCGGTTGAGATTAAAATGGAAAAAGAAACCTTCCCGAATTCTTCATAAATAATCGGATTGTCGGTGTCGCCTGCGGCTTGGGGAGTGTTGAAAAAGAGGCACCAACTTGTTCCGTCAGGTGTTGATCCTGACCTTGTCGGGATTGTCACCTGACAGAACGGGCTTTCTCAAATGGCCTTTTGGCGTGGGTTTCCCCAATACAAATATTACGGTATAATACATATTGATCCTGGACCGATTTGGCAACTTCATTTGACAAAGCCGGTTCATCTCGATAGCAATTAAATGTGATGAATCGAGCTGTTCCCGTTTTGTCGAAATGCTTCAATCGCGGCATGACTTAATAAAGTAAACAATCATTCCCACGGCAGGCCGTGGGCGCCCCTGCCTATGGGCTAGAACTCAATACTGGCAGCTCGTGAGTTTCGCCCGTCTCGTCTTTTCGATTCCAGCCATTTCACAACGTCTTTTTCCCTGAACCGGACAAACCGCCCCGGCTTGAAATGCGGAATATACCCGATGTGGGTCCACTGGTAGATCGTGGACAGCTTCACGCCGAGCAATTCCGAAATCGTTTAAGTAGTCACGGTTCGTAGCGCATCCAGAAACTGCGCTTCAGTTTGTGTTCAAGCCTTAAGTTCACTTTGTAGTCGTCGTGACTTGGTTGCCGACTCCAGTCAATTACTTTTGGCGCAAGCTCGTCGAGTTTACGAAGGTACCGTACTCCATAGGTGTAGTACTTCGACTTGGCACGTCTGAGGATCGATTCCAGGAGGGTACGGTAAATAACGCTGGCCATGAGAAATCTTTCTTGTTTCTCGAACGTCTTTGCCCACGGCAGTAATTGGTAGTAGTAATCTCCGTTGAGTTGAGCAGAACGCTTGAGCAAATACCGCTCAGAATCCGCTAGGCGTTCCATTTCAAACAAGAACGATGCGTCGACATAATCCAACGTCGGAGATTTCAGGATAGTTTCGATCTCGCTGTCGACTATGCGTTCCTGTTCAGACTCGCCGATAACGTTCAAAAGCAAAGACAATCTTGCCTTGCTTCTGGAACGCCGGAAAATTCTCCATGCAACCTCTTCGGCCCTCCGCTTTTCGCCAAGCTCTATCAGTATTTTCAGGAGAAGTTCCTCGCGTTCGTCAAGCTGGAATGTCTCCTCAGGCGAAACTTTGTCCAGCCACTGAAGCGCGACAAGGGGGTAACCGCATTCGAAATACACTTCCGCGATGTCAAGGTGTCCTGCCACGGGTAATTCGGGCCATTTGGCGCGACAGGCACGTTCGAAAAGCTCAGGATCCTTCAACTGCTTGGCGATAGACTCGATAGCAAGATACCAGTGATATTTCTTGAGTTCTCCGGCCTCCTTCTCGCCTAACAGCCAGAATTCCTCGACCATGCGGCGAAGATACGACTCGGGAAAGAATTCGGCCGCATTGGCTATAACAGAATCGCGAACGCCGTATTCATCCTCCGCAGACAGCTTCAGAACGACGTTGTATAGCCACTCTTTGTCTTCACATTGAGACGCATGGCGAACAAAGCTGTCACAGGCAAATATCCGATACACATCGCCGATCGAGCCGTCCGAATCATCGGCGCGGCCAAGCACGGCGTCATCGGTTTGGATAAAGGCCGCCACCAGTTCGACACCCTGGCGCGGGTCATCGGCAGTTCGATCAATTTCATCCAGTAAACGCTCAAGTTGACGGGCATACGGCCCTGACTCATAGTAATCGATAAACCGGCGTCCGCGTTTCAGCCCAGTTAGTCTCGATTTGATCGACTTAACAGCGTCTGAGTTAGTCATCGCAACCAATCAGTCTTGCAGTAGTTCTGGATGCTCGACCCTTAGCCAATCAAGCAACGCTTCTCGCAATTCTCTTGCCAGACTTCTTGCCTCCTCGACCTCTGCCTCAGTGATCGTACCCGCTGCATCATAACTGACAATAGCTCTCCTTTTGCTTATTGCTTCCAAAGAAATGATAATATCAGCATCGGGATCAATCGTAAATCGTAACGATTGAATAGTCCTGTAATGCTGACCGGCACCGCCGGGAATGCGATAGCCGCTCGCCCGTAATGCAATAGTGGCACAACCGAGACAAGCATTGTATGCGATAGCCAGTCTCCAGTCGAGGGTGATCTCTTCCTTGGCGGCCTCTGCGATATCCCGGTCGACTTTTTCAAGCAGGTCTTTTATTTCCTGATGATTAGTGGTGTGCCTTTTAAGCCATTTGCTATTTAACCAGTCCTGCAAGGTCATCTTCGTTTCCTAATATGAACAATTTCTCTGATTCCATGATATTTAGGATAAAATTATTCTTCTCATGCAGTTTTTTCCTGAACTCATCAGAAGAATAGAGTGTCGGATTCACGCTTCGTTGCATGGTCTCTTCCAATGGTTTCAAAACCGATACCAACTCACGGAACGACAAAGATCCAATAACCATAAGGTCTATGTCGCTGGAGCCGGTGTCACTGCTATTGGCTACAGAACCATATATCCAGGCAACATCAATTTGATCACTTACATGACTGCGAAGAACATCACGAAACACATCGACGATTCCGAAAGTCTTCTCGGCAATTTGTCTCAACGCACTGAAGACAGGACTTTCCGTATTGGCTTGGTAGAATTTCTGAATGCCTATAGGTTCCATTGAGAGGATTCCCGCTTTGGTCAGTGACTTTAGTTCACGCTGAAGCGAACCGGGTGTATCACCTAGCAATCTTACAGTTTCCCTGAAGTAGAATCGTTTATCCGGATTCAGCAGGAATAGAGCCAGAACCTTTCGTCGAATCTTGGGAAACAACGCTTCACCAATACCAGAACCGACACCGAACAATGATTCTTTATTTGATTCTTTTGCACACATTTTTGGAACAATCGATTCTGTTTATGAAACACTTATATCTAATATCGGAACAAATGAACTCAATATGAGTACAGAAGTCAAGAGAAAATTGCATTTTCCACACCAAACAATCTGTCATCAGTTATTACTATCTGGCAACAATATGTCCGAATATGTCGGCAGATATTGATAACTGCCGGCATTTTTGTATCGAAAAAAATAATCGGCACAGGCTAAAACAGCCACCTTGTAACTTACTGCAAATAATTGACTTATACAGAATTCCATGGTGGTTGTTTCACCGAACCCGAAAATACTGTAAGTTATTAATATATATGTAATTATGATTTAATGGAGGTGGGGGGAATCGAACCCCCGTCCGAAATAGACGCCAGAATGTCTTCTACGTGCGTAGCCGTCCTTTTATTCTCGCTTTCCCCCCTGCCGAACGGCAGGCCAGGAAGAAAGCCAGCCTTTGTGATTTTCGTCCGGCCTTAAAGGCGTCAACCGGCTTAGTCTCTCTGTTCGACGCTCACTCCCGGTCCGGAAAGACGGCAGACCGGGCGAGCGGGCCAAGCCTTAGTTAGGCAGCCATGGCGTAATTGTATTCGCCAGTTATTGTTGGTTACCGGATAGTTTACGAGTTATCCGATAATCTCGGCACGCCGACAGACCCTCACCTATCCCGTCGAAACCTTTACACCCCCATAAAGATATACTTTTCGAAACAGCGTGAAGACCCGCTTATTGCCTTATCTCTATCGGCAATATAACTATACCGCTGAATATGTCAATTGTTTCGATTCCGGTTACAAAAATCTTCAATTTTCTTTGCCCAAAGGCTTCTTTTTGGCCGGTTTTTGTGTTAAATTGGCGGCCTGTGTTTAACAACCGGGCGTTTTATAGAAAGCGGCCCGCCGAGGAGATAAAATGGCGTTTGGACTACAGAGACTTTGCATCATAACCGCCCTGCTGGCCGTCACCTTTTTGACCGGATGCGGCGACAACGGCAATGGCGGTGTCGACCCCAACGGCGGGGATATTACTTTTTTGGATAATCCCGTTTATTACCGGGCGGGCAAAACCCCGCAGGAAATCGCCACCGCGGATTTCGACGGTGACGGTACAATCGATATCGCGCTGTCCAATTTCGGCGGCGAGGCCGTTTCCGTTCTCTATAATAACGGTTCGGGCGGTTTCCGCCAGGCCGACACCTACCGGTCGGGCAACGAGCCGCGGGCTCTGTGCATGGCCGATTTCGACCGCGATGGGGATCTCGATATCGCCGTGGTGGCCAACAAATCCAACGCGGTATATATATTTTTAAATGATGGTCATGCCGTCTTCACGCGCAAGGCCATTATTTCGGTTGGCGTAACTCCGCAGGCCATTTTCGCCGCCGACTATAACAACGATAATTTAATCGACCTGGCGGTCGGGCTTTATGAACCCGGCATTATCAGAATTCTGCCGGGGCGCGGCGACGGAACTTTTGGCTCCGGCACCAATTACACGGTTGGACTCGGACCGACTTCGATAACCGCCTTCGATTATGACAGCGATGGTGATATCGATATATTCGCGACTCTCTACGATACCGACAGTATCGCCGTATTGCGTAACACCGGCACCTCCTTTGTCGGCGGCGGACGACTTGCGGCCGACAACGGCCCGTGCAGTATCGTTGCCGGATATGTCAACAACGATAGTTTTTTGGACCTGGTCGTGGCCAATTATATGTCGGCCGATTTAACCGTCCTGCGCGGCAATGGCGCCGGGGGTTTTACCGGCCCGCACTATTATATTACCGGGTATGGTCCGCGTGCGGTGGCGATCGCCCGCATCGACGGCGACGCAAATAACGACGTTCTCGTGACCAATTCCATCGATAATACGATTTATATTTATTACACCGATGCCAACGGGGAATTTACCCGTCGGGATATTTTCGCGACCGGCGAAAAACCCTTTGCGGTGGCGGTCGGGGATTTCGACAATCAATATGGGCAGGATATTGTCGTCGGCAACCTCGATTCCCGCAACCTGTCCATATTCATGCGTCAGAGCGCCACCACCTTTGCACCGCGGTTTGAATATGAGGGCATCGCCGGGGCCCGTGCCGTTCTCGCGGCCGACTTCAACGGCGACGGTTTCTGCGATTTGGCCGCGGTGGCGGCCCTCGACGACAGCCTGATGATTATCACCTATGATTTCGAGGGGACCTATGCCATGCCGGTCGAGGTGGCGACCGCCGAACTCCCCTGGGGACTGGCCGCGTGTGACATCAACCACGATACCCGGCCCGACCTTGTCGTAAGCTGCAATCTTGATGATATCGTGTCGGTGTATTTGAACAGCGGCGGCGCTTTCGGCAATCGTGTCAATTATGGTACCGATGATCTCCCCCGCTCGCTGGCGCTGGCCGATATCGACAACGACAACGACACCGACCTGGTGGTGGTCAATTCCCAGACCAACACGGCTATGGTTCGTCTGAATAGCGGCAACGGTACATTGGGACAACCGATATCGTACTATGTCGGTTCCGGCCCGTTCGGTGTGACGATCGCGAAAATTAACGATGATGATTATTATGATATTGTCACGGCCAATTATGGTGCCAACAGCGTGTCCGTGCTGATTAACAACGGCAGCAGTAATTTCGAGAACCGGACCGATTATACGGTCGGGTCGCGGCCCCGTGACGTGGTCGCCGCCGATTTCGACGGTGACGGCGATACCGACCTGGCCGTTTCGAACTACAACGACGGCAATGTCATGATACTGTATAATAACGGAGCCGGGCAATTCAATTCCCGGGCATCGTACGCCACCGGTTCGGGGTGCACCGGTCTTCATGTCGATGATTTGGATTTGATCAACGGTCCCGACCTGCTGGTTGCCAATGCCTTGTCGGGAACCATATCATTCCTGGCCAATAACGGCGCCGGTGGCTTCAATCCGGCCGCGAACCGTGCCCTCGGCGGCGCCCCGGTCGCCGTTACCACCGCCGACCTCAATGGTGATGGATTCAAAGACGTCATTGTCGTCGATCGCGACAATAATCGAGTCGCCCTGTTGTTCAATACGTCCAATTGATAGGATTTTGCACGATTGGAGTATCGCTGTCCAATCGTTGAACATTGCTCCAGATTGAAACAGGCAAATGGACGGATTTGTCTATTTTGCCCGATTTCCGGAGTCATGTAACTTTTCAATAAATATCAACTTACAATTTAATCGTCGGTTCGGCGCGGTTTTTGACTTAAAACCCGGTGCTAATTGAAACAGCCACATTTTGTAAGGGGTATTGAATGAGAACTGCAAGCAAGATCCTGTGCACGACCGCGCCGGAATTCGGAAAGATAATGTCTTTCGTTCCGATGTTATTCATTGCCCTGGCCGTGATTGCCGAAAGCCTGCCGGCGCAGGAGGCGACCCAGACGTCGATTACCCTGACCTGGACCGCGCCCGGTGACGACGGCAATATCGGAACCGCCACGGCTTATGATATCCGTTATTCATTATCCACGATCAATGCCTCCAACTGGAACGACGCAACTCAAGTGACCGGAGAACCGTCGCCCCAGACCGCGGGAAGTGCCGAGAGCTTCACCGTAACCGGGCTTACCCCCGGCACATTGTACTATTTTGCCGTTAAAGCCGTCGATGAAGCGGGTAACTGGTCGAGCCTTTCCAATATCGCCAGCCGCTCGACGCTGAATGAATCGACGCCGCCGTCGACCATTGCCACGCTGATCGTCAACGGCACCGGCGAAAATTCCATTACGCTCAACTGGACCGCTCCCGGCGATGACGGCGCCGTCGGTACCGCCTCGCAGTATGACGTCCGCTATGCGACTTCGCCCATCACCGATTTGAACTGGAACTCGGCCACGCAGGCGTCGGGAGAACCTTCGCCGCAGGTTGCCGGAAGCAGTGAGTCGTTCACCGTCACCGGCCTTAATTCGAGCACCACGTACTATTTCGCCGTCAAGACCGCCGATGAAGTGCCCAACTGGTCGGGGTTGTCGAATGTCGTTTCGGGAACCACGAGCGCCGAATCGAATGCTCCGAGCGCCATTGCCAATGTATCGGTCAGCGCGGCCGATGCCACCAGCGTGACTATCACCTGGACTGCCACCGGTGATGATGGTACTGTCGGGACGGCGTCGCAGTATGACGTCCGCTATGCCACCGTGCCGATTACCATGGGCAACTGGAATTCGGCCACGCAGGCGACCGGCGAGCCCTCACCGAAAGTCTCCGGCTCCACCGAAACCTTCACGATCAACGGTTTGAGTTCCGGCACGAGGTATTATTTTGCGATACGCGTGGCGGATGAAGTGCCCAACTGGTCGGGGCTTTCCAACGTGGTCGATACCTCGACTACCGACATCACGCCGCCGGCGGCCATCGATGATTTGACCGCGGTGCCCGGTGAAGAGCACGGCGAATTGAGCCTGACCTGGACGGCGCCGGGCGACGACGGCCATAACGGTCGGGCCAGTTATTATCTGATCGTTTATTCAGCAGACAGTATCACTGAATCCAATTGGGGCGAGGCTGACCTCTGGGTCAGCCCCCCCATCCCGCAACAGGCTGGGCAAACGGAAAGTATCACTCTGACCGGTCTTACCCCGGCCAAGATTTATTATGTCGCCATCAAGGCGGCCGATGACGCTCTGAACCTGTCCGATCTATCCAACTGCGCATCCGGTGAAACCTACTTCGATTTCAGTCTGGATATCGACGACGATGATGCGCTGACCAGCATTCCGAACGAGTTTCATATTTCCCAGAATTTCCCTAACCCGTTCAACCCGACCACGACCATCAATTATTCGGTCCCGGTTTATGCCCATGTCACGATACACGTCTATAACATACTGGGGCAGTTGACGGCGACGCTGGTCGACGAGCCGAAGGCTCCGGGTCAGTATGCCGCCGAGTGGAACGGTGTCGATGACAACGGCCAACCCGCCGCCTCGGGTGTCTATATGTACCGTATGATCGCCGACAACTACAGCGAAAGTAAAAAGATGCTGCTGTTGCAGTAGGGGAAAATATATCTGCTTGTACTTACTGTTATTTCACACGCGCCGCCAAAAAATCCCCCACTTCCGCCAGCTTATGCCGCGTTTGTTCCATCGAGTCGCGGTCGCGGATGGTCACCGTCTCGTCCTCCGACGTCTGACCGTCGATAGTGATACAATACGGGCACCCGGCTTCATCCATGCGGGCATAACGGCGGCCGATCGAACCGGAGTCGTCGTAGAAAACTTTGAATTTCTTCTTTAACTCTTCGTAAAGTTTATTCGCGATTTCCGGCATTCCGTCTTTTTTGACCAGAGGTAACACCGCCGCCTTTATCGGCGCGATTTTGGGCGAAAATTTCAGGACCGCCGATTTTTCCCCGCGCGTCTCGTCTTCTTCATAGGCATCGACCAGTACCGTTAACAGAGTTCGGTCGCAACCGGCCGAGGTTTCGATGATATAGGGTATATACTGCTCGTTGGTGACCGGGTCGATATAGAGCATTTTCTTGTTGGTGGCGTTCTGGTGACGGGTCAAATCGAAATCGGTGCGATTGTGTATGCCTTCGAGCTCTTTCCACCCGAAGGGGAACTCATATTCGATGTCATAAGCCTTCTTGGCGTAATGCGCCAGGTCGCCCGGCCCGTGCTCGTGCCAGCGCATTCTCGATTCGGTGATGCCCAAATCGCGGTACCACTGCCAGCGCTGTTCGCGCCAGTATTCGAACCACTTGTCATCCTCGGATGGCTTGATGAAATACTGCATTTCCATCTGCTCGAATTCGCGGGTGCGGAAAATGAAATTGCCCGGAGTAATCTCGTTTCTAAAAGCCTTGCCGATCTGGGCGATTCCGAACGGCACTTTCTGACGCGAGGAGTTTTTCACGTTCAGAAAATTAACATATATCCCCTGCGCCGTTTCGGGGCGAAGATACACCACCGCCGAGACATCCTCGACCGGCCCCATGAAGGTTTTGAACATCAGGTTGAAATTGCGCGGGTCGGTCAGTGTCTTGTTACCGCAGACCGGGCATTTGGTCGGGTCGGCCAGTTCGTCGGCGCGGAAACGGGATTTGCACGTCTTGCAGTCGACCAGCGGGTCGGTGAATTCATCGACATGCCCCGACGTGCGCCAGACTTCGGGGTGCATGAGTATCGCCGCGTCGAGACCCTCGATATCATCGCGGCGGTTAGTCATGGCGTTCCACCAGAAAGTCTTGATATTGCGTTTGAGTTCAGCCCCCAGCGGCCCGTAGTCCCAGCAGGAATTAAGCCCGCCGTAGATTTCCGAGGATTGAAAGACGAACCCGCGCCGTTTGCACAGCGAAACCAGTCTATCCATTTTGTCGTTGGTGTTCTTGGCCATGATCTTCCCGTTTCAAATAGTGTCTTTAAAATTTAGTGTTCTTCAATTTTTCCAGAAATTCCAGCGAGCGCAAATCTTTGGCACCGGTCTGGTATTTCATAAACGCCGTCAATACTTCCAGCAATTCCTCTCCGACCGCCAGCGGGACAACGACAGCCGCCGCCTCGGCCAGCGAGGCCGTCTGCAACTGACTTAATATATCGAGCCGCGCCGACGAAAGCTTAATATAATATTCTCCCGGTATTTGGCAAGCGCCGCATACAATGCCGCCCCGCTCCGGCGAGATGGTCACGAAGTTTTGGCCGTCGGCGTTGAAGTATGTCAGAGCCTCCCCGGCGCAACCGACACACCCGGAAAAATTTGGGCCATAGCCCAGATACGACAGCGCCCGGATAAAATAGGCCAGAAAAAGTGCCACCAGCGACTGTTTGGCGGCCGCATCCATCAGGCGCAAAAAGCGCATGGTCAGATGATAGAGCCCGGTCTGGGCCTCGTTTTCCGGGAGCAGGTCGTTTAAAATTTCAATCGCCGCCGAGGCGAATGTCAAGCGCCCCAGCGTGCCCTCTTTTTCGAGTGTAAATACTTCGCGCACATCGACTTCGTTGAGATACCCCAGCTCGCTTTTTTCGGACATGAAATAGGATATTTCCAGCCGCGAGAAATCGACCAGCCGCCCCCGTTTGCTTTTAAACGACCGGCCGCCTTTGTCGACAATCGAAATCTTGCCGAAATTATCGGTGAAAATTGTGACTATGCGCGATTGTTCTTTCCAGTTGACGGTCCGGAGAATTATTCCCTCTGATTTGACATTGGGCATGGCAGAAAGACGGGGCTATTCTTTGAGCCGGTAGATCACCTCGCCCTCGCGCGCGAAATAATGACGGGTGCGGGCGATATACTCGATAAATTTCATGTCGCTTTTAAGACGCTTGGCGGTGTATTCGGCATCGACCAGGTCGGCCAGAAGCTCATGGTTCTGTCGTTCCAGCTGGTTTTTTTGAATATGGAGCCGGGCAATGCGGATAAAGCCGGTCGGCCCCGAGAAAAACGAATAGACCGTGAAGACGACGATAATCACCAGCAGGATATGGAGCGCTTTACGGCGCACGCGGACGTCGGTATTGGACAACTTCTTGCGCAGATTCTGGGTCAGCGGCGCCAGAAACGATTTATTCTTATTTTTCCGGTCGGTCATATGTCTCCTTGCGTGGGCTGAAGTTTAATAAATAAAAATGGGATATGGCAAGGGAAATATTTTTGGGGGGAGGACTAGCCAATTTCTTTATGAAAAAGCGAAATGAAATGTTATATTATTCCAGTTCGAAAAGGATCACAAATGTCTGAATTCGAAAGAACGTCTTGTAACCCACCCGCTAAAAAGCAATTGACTTTTTTCATAGCGGGTGGGTTACCGGTTGGGCTTTATTCGCAAATTGAAACATGTAGTCCGAGGGTTTATTAAGCCGGGAGGTCATATGAATAAGAATGACATTAAAACTCCAATTTTTCAATCATTTCTAAACAGTTATAGATTCCTTAGACGGGATGCGGAATTTCTTTTGGCACGGGCAAAAGACCCGCAAATTATTAAATCCTTTCAATGTACTCAATTATGTAGAACAGCCATTTTGCTATTTATTTTATCTCTGGAAGGGCTTATTAATAGAGCAATGGCGCGGTTTTTGCCTGAGGACATTCGCGATTTTATATTGGAGAGAGAAGACAAATTTGCTCTTATGGATAAATGGGAATTACTGCCATTATTATATTCTAAAAGCGGGAAAAAAATGGATAAATCAAAATCCCCGTGGAATTATTTAAAAGAATTGATTCAAATAAGAAATGATATGGTGCATCCAAAACACGATCGTGTAGTTTTTTACAAGTCTATTGACCGCAACTCATTAGATCGCCTACTTCCCATTGATATTCCAGGAAATTTAACTTATAGAGATGTAACGGGGAAAGCAATAGAAGTCAAAGAAAAGCACTTAATCTATAGGCAGCTTCGAATTTCAAAAGATCCATATTATTATAGACCGGAAGATGCAGAAAAAGTCAAAAAGGCCGTTGATGCTATCATCGATGAATTCGATAAATTACTCGATGGCATAATTCGTAAAGACGGCTGGCTTGATAATGATCAATTGACATTAATTTATCCACCCGGTGCTGATATAAGTGAGTTGAGGTAATATCAGGCCGACTCAACGAAGGCCTTGTGGGCTCGGACGCCCACGGCTTGCCGTGGGAATGATTGACCTTCCCCCCGAAAACTTGTCTGATTGAAACCTCGAATTAAGCAGTTAAGGTTCAGTGAGCAGACGAGGGCGTCTGCCGCCCACAATATGTCAAGCGCCAAGTGCGCCTGACCTACTGCCTGTCAAAACAATATACCCTTATTGGTATTGACAAGCAGGCCTTATTAAGCATATTATCAGACAGGGCAATTGTTGGTATAGATACAAAGATTCGATGTCAAAAACCCGTGTCAGTCGGTATCTATACGGACAAAATATGCAGCATAGTCGGGCAACTTCAATAAATAAAAGACAGCGTCCGCTTTAATATGATTATTGGTTATGCAGTTATTTTAAGAAACCGCAAATATGGCCGCCATTGCGAACAAACCGCCGAATAATATTAACGCCGGGAATGAAAAACGGGGTTCCTCACGGAGGAAACTATCGCCCGTTGCCAGATTCATTATCCTCTTTATTGTCATGCTTTTAGTGGTCGGGGTCATATCGTCCCAGATTTTCAGCCGCTATCACGAAAAAATACTCTGGCTCATGAGCTCTACGGCTTCTCTGGTGGGCGGCGTTCTTTCGATATTTTCATCGCAGGTGTCAAATCATGATTCCATCATTATCTACAGGGGATTTCCGGTGGAGATAATCGATGAATGCACCGGCATTTTCGAGATTTTCATTTATATGGCCGCCGTTCTGGCCTATTCAACTTCGATCAAGAAAAAGCTGATCGGATTCGCCCTGGGGATTCCGGCCATTTATATATTCAACGTGATCAGGATAATATTTTTGCTCATGGCCGGCGCGTATTCGCAGAGGCTTTTCGATTTTATGCACCTGTACTTCTGGCAGGGAACCCTCATAATAATGATATCATCCGTCTGGGCGGGATGGTTGTATTGGGTAGTCTATCATGAAAAAAAACCTGTTCCTGTTTCTGATTAAACTGTGTCTGATATCATTCGCGCTTGGATTTTTGTGGTTTTGGAAACTGGAGAATATCTATCCGCGCATACTCTGGCCGGTAGTCGTTCCTTTCTTTCAATGGGTGGGCGTCAAAAAATGGCTCCTGTCGCGGGTTGTGGATCATTTTGCCAATATTGTTCCCTACCTGGCCCTGGTGCTGGCAACACCGGGAGCCCTGAACAATTGGAAACGGCTCTTGGCGGCGATATTGGGAGGGCTTCTGATTTTGGCAATGATGCATCTGGTCTTATCCTGGGTAGTTTATTATTATTCCGAACAGTTTGGGTATACTCGATCGTATTTTCGCAGAACCTTTTCGTTTTTTTTATTCAATGACGCTTTACCGTTGCCATTGTGGCTGATATTTTATCCGCGAGTGCATAAGGATTTATTTGGATTCCTCATGAAGAAAAAATCTTCCGAAGAATTTGATTGAAAATGCAAATTACTTGACTTCCGGATTGGCTATCCGGAAAATTCCGATATTACCGATCGCATTTTATCAGAGGAGAGGTTTTTTCCCTCTCCTCATCTTGGATGAAAAATATACCGTGATTTTCAAGCCCGGCAAAGTTACCCTCGGGCGTTTGAAAAAGCCGAAATACTAACTTCGAATGAGATTGGCCCTCTTCATCCTTTTCAACTGCCAGACCGCCGCGCCCGCCAAAAGTAGAATCAAACCCATTACACCATAAGTATTCAGCGAGGGAACGCCTAATCTCTGATTCATGGACGTACAGGTTTCTTCCATGGGGGCAAATCCTTGCGATGATTTTCTGCTGACACATTGGCTGGCGGCACCGTCCATTATTGCATAAATACCCGTACCCGGGACCAGCGGATCAATTGTATATAAAATAGCACCATCTTTGTCTTTCTGTGTCATTACGCAATCATAAGTGGTATTGACCGTTATTTTAAGTTGATCGCCCTTTACATACGTTACAAACTCTTTGTCCCATACCGGATTGCCGCCCTGGTCATTGATCGACAGTGAAATCTCCGCGCCCAATAATAAGCCGGGCAAGCTTATCAGTAATAATACGACACACATATATACTGATTTGTTGTACATATCACAATTCTCCTTCAACGAATATAGAGCCTGATTTGATAAACAAGTGAAGAATAAGTCAATTATTGACTTGTCCTTATTACCTGTTCGATTACCTTATTCGCGCGCTGAAAGTCATCCCTTTCAAGCGACATGATTACGGTATGCATTACGCTCCCGTAAACTGACAACGTTGTTGCCTGAAAAGAATTCTGTTCGGAATTTGAATTACAGCCCAGCCTTGCTACTAATTTAATAGGAAACGTGAAAACGGTCAAGGGAAATGATTTTTGGGCCCGGTCGCCCACGGCTTGCCGTGGGAATGATTGACCTTCCCCCCGAAAACTG
>CALAMC010000117.1 GCA_937925655.1 uncultured candidate division Zixibacteria bacterium
ACCAGAATATTTTCGACATCCTCGCCGACATACCCGGCCTCGGTCAGCACCGTAGCATCGGCAATGGAAAACGGTACCTGCAAAAATTTGGCCAGCGTCCGGGCGATAAGCGTCTTGCCGGTGCCGGTCGGGCCGATCAAAAGAATATTTGATTTTTCCAGCTCGACATCGGAGCCCCTGTTTTTCTCGCGTCCACCGGCGGCCAGGTCGTTGATACGTTTGTAATGATTATAAACCGCCACCGCGACATTGCGCTTGGCGTATTCCTGCCCGATAACATATTTATCGAGAAAGCCCTTGATTTCGGTCGGCTTGGGGACCTCGAATGTTTCCTGGGCGTCACCGGCGTCGGGTGTCGTCTCCATTATGTCATGACACAACGTCACACATTCATTACAGATGAACGCCTCGTAACCGGCAAACAGACGTTTCACTTTCGAGGCCGGTTTACCGCAGAAGTTGCAGCGATGATGAGTACCGTAACCGCCCGAATCGTCCGATGATTTTTTATTCGTGGGCTTGTCGGCCATATCAACCTATTTCTTTTCTTTGCGACCGAATTCGTAAATCTTGTCGATCAATCCATATTTCATGGCCTCGTCGGCGGACATGAAATTATTGCGGTCGGTGTCCTTTTCGATTATCTCGATCGGCTGCCCCGTATGGTACGACAGCAGTTCGTTGAGATGCTTTTTGGTTTTGACGAACTCCTTGGTCATGATTTCGATGTCGGACACCTGTCCCTGGGTTCCGGCCATCGGCTGGTGTATCATGATGCGCGAGTTGGGCAGGGCCGCCCGTTTGCCTTTGGTTCCGGCGGTCAGAAGAAACGAGCCCATCGACGCCGCCAGACCCATGCAGGTGGTGGCGATATCCGGCTTGACAAACTGCATCGTGTCATAAATGGCCATGCCGGCCGTGACCGATCCGCCCGGGGAGTTGATGTAGATGTAGATGTCCTTTTCCGGGTCTTCGGCTTCCAGAAAGAGAAGCTGGGCGATGACCAGGTTGGCCAGATGATCCTCTATCGGGGCGCCGATGAATATGATTCGGTCTTTTAAAAGCCGCGAGTATATATCATAGGCGCGTTCGCCGCGTCCGGTCTGTTCGACCACCATTGGTACCAAAGTCATTACTTTTCCTCCGTGCTATTGTCCGTCGTGTCCTTTTCCGGTTCGGGCGCGGGAGCGTCCACAAATTTCGCCCGGTTCTTCAGAAAGTCGAACACCTTGTCTTCGAGAATGGTTTCCTTAATCTCCTGGTTTCGTCCGGACTTGGACAAAACCTCTTTGGCTTTGTCAAACTCCATTTTATACCGTTCGGCAAAGCCTTTAATCCAATTTTCGGTATCCGACGGCAAAACTTCAATTTTTTCCTGTTCGGCCAGCTTGTGCATCAGCATATCCCAGCGAAGCGAATTTTCGGCCAGAAGGCCATACTGCATGTCGAACGTCTTTTCATCGTATGGCTGGCGGTTTTTGCGAAAATCCTCTTTCATCGAATCCAGGTAATTGATCACCATCGCCTGCGGAACGGGAATCTCGTTTTTATTTAGAATCTGATCGCGCAGGGTTTCATGATAAAACTTCTCGAGGTCGAGCTCTTTTTGGCGCACCAGGTCCTGACGGATTTTCAAACGCAGTTCAAGATATGTGCCCTGTTCGCCGATCGTCCTGACAAAAGAATCATCCATCGGCGGCAAAATTCTTTCTTTGACCTCTTTGACCGTGCATTTGAATTTGACCGTTTTCCCGGCGAATTTTTTCTGCGAATAATCGGCCGGGTAGCTGACCGTAATCTCCTTTTCATCCCCGGCTTTCATTCCGGGAAGTTGCTCGCGCAGTTCTTTGACCGTGTACTGGCTGGACAGCTCGACTTCGTTGTTTTCGAAACTGTCGCCGTCGAGAATTTTATCCGGGTCGTCCAGTTTGACCAGATCGACCGTCAGAACGTCGTCGCTTTGAGCGGCACGGGTCACCGTCCGCAATTCCGAGTGTTTTTTACGCAAATAATCGACCACGGTTTGAACTTCTTCGTCCTTGACCTCGATTTTCTCCTTGGGCAGGGTCAAATCCGCGTATTCGACTTTTTCGATCACCGGCATAACTTCGACTTCGGCGACATACTTGAACGGCGCGCCTTCCTTGAGGTCGATTTCCGGGATACGCGGGGGCGAAGCCACGTCGAGGCCGTTTTCCTTGATGGCCTGCGGATAGGAATCGTTGACCAGTTCCTGAATGACCTCATCGCGGATGGCCTCCTGGAATTTGGTCTTGATAATGGCCAGGGGCGCTTTGCCCGGCCGGAATCCTTTGATATTGGCTTCCTTGCGGTATTTATGGTAGCGTTCGGCGAAGGCGGCGTCGACAATATCGGCCGGGATTTCGATTTCGATGGCGCGCTTGAGGCCGTCGGAGGATTTTATGGTAGCTTTCAAACCGTCAGTCCTTTCGTGTCAATTTTATGCGAAAGGGGGGATTTGAACCCCCACCCCGTAAGGGACTGGATCCTAAATCCAGCGCGTCTGCCGATTCCGCCACTCTCGCATCGGGCGGGGTGAATATACTTTTTTTGTCCGGGGATGTCAAGGCGGGGGGGAGGGCATAAAAAAACGCCCGAAAAACTCGAGCGTAAGGGGGATTCCGTGGAATTAACCCCGCGCGACAATTACCTTACTGGGAGTTGACAGGTAACCGCCGATTAAGTACATTCAATTATAAGATATTCACATTATTCTTTTTGTCAAGGGAGTTCCTATGGTTGATGCCAAAAATAACGGGACAATTCTGGGGATAGATATGGGAG